>NZ_SCVH01000128.1 GCF_004296935.1 Reyranella sp. | reverse complement strand
GGCCGAGGAAGACCATGGCGATCGCCTTGGTCACCGAGCCGCTGGCCAGGACCACCGCGGCAACGAGGCCAAGCGCCATCAGGGCGCAATAGTCGGCGGGCCCGAATTTCTGCGCCATGCGCGTCAGCGGTTCGGCGAAGATCACGATGATGATGGTGCCGATGGTGCCGGCGAAGAACGAGCCGACCGCCGAGATCGACAGCGCCGCACCGGCGCGGCCCTTGCGCGCCATCTGGTAGCCGTCGAGGCAGGTCACGACCGACGACGCCTCACCCGGCAGGTTGACCAGGATCGACGTCGTCGAGCCGCCGTACTGAGCGCCGTAGTAGATGCCGGCCAGCATGATCAGCGACGCCGTCGGCGGCAGGTGGAAGGTGATCGGCAGCAGCATGGCGATGGTCGCCACGGGACCGATGCCGGGCAGGACGCCGATCAGCGTGCCGACCATGCAGCCCATCAGGGCATAGAGCAGGTTCTGGAAGGTGAAGGCGACGCCGAAGCCGAGGGCGAGGTTGTCGAAGATCTCCATCTCACCACACTCCGCGCACGATGGAGATATTCATCCCGAGACCGATCTTGAAGACGACGGTGCAAACGATCGCCAGCACGACCATGTTGGCGATCACCTCCGTCAGCTTGAATTCCTCCCCGCCCAGCGAGGAGATCGCGATCAGCACGACCAGCGCCGGCAGCAGGCCGGCGCGCTCGAACAGCAGGGCGAAGCAAATAATTCCGATGGTCACCAGGGTGATCGGCTTCCATTTCGGTTTTTCGACAGGCTCGGCGCCGCTCACCAGCGCAACAAGGCAGATGACGGCGCCCAGCCCCATCATGATCAGCGCCAGCATGCGCGGCACGTAGCCCGGCCCCATGCGGACGGTCGTCCCGATCGCCAGGTTCTGGCCGTAGTAGAGCGCCAAGAGCCCGAAGGCGATGAACATCGCCCCGGACAGGAAGTCCTTGGTCAGAAATCGATTCAACGCGCCTCGCTTCCCACACCACCGTGCTGCTTGGCCAGTGACCGCGAAGCGCACGGCCCTCCCTTAGCGTCCAAGGCTTACATCAAGCTGACGGGCCTCGGCCGGGACTCGACAACGTTTATGTCGCAGCCTATATGTCGCCAATGGAGACATATAGGGAAACCGCCATGATCTACGACATGATCCGCAGCCACCTCGGCCAGAGCGTGCCGTTCGCCCGCCTGGCCGGCGTCGAAATCGACAGCATCGCCGGCGGCCGCGCCTCGGCCCACCTGCCGTTCCGCCCCGAGGGCCTGAACCACATCGGCACGCAGCACGCGGCCGCCCTCTTCGCGCTAGGCGAAACGGCGTCGGGTGCGGCAATGGCCGGCGCCTTCGCAGCCATCCTGCCCGAGATCCGGCCGGTCGCGGCCGAGGCCTCTATCCGCTACTTCGGCCTCGCCAAAGGCGCAGTAACGGCCGAGGCCCGGGTCGAAGCCGAGCCCCAAGCCCTGATCGAGGCCGTGAAAGCCGAGGGCAAGGTCCGCTTCCCGATCGTCGTATCGCTGCGCAGCGAGGACGGTGTGGAGATCGGCGAGATGATGGTCGACTGGCACGTTTCGAAGAAGCGCACCTGACGCCGTGCCGCGTAAGGTCCGGCGCGCCACTTTCCACCACGGCGACACGAAGCGCGCCGCGATCGAGGCCGCCCTCGCCCTCCTGACGCAGGACGGCCGCGAGGCCCTCGCCTTGCGCACCGTGGCCGAGCGCATCGGCGTCAACCACCGCGCGCTCTACCGGCATTTCGCCTCGCTCGAGGCCTTCAAGGCCGAGGTCGCGGCGCTCGGCTTCGGAAGACTAGCCGATGCGCTGGAAGAGGTGTCGCCCGGCCAGCCCCGGGCGCTCGTCCGCGCCTATGCGACCTTCGCCTTCGCCGAGCCGCATCTCTACGACCTGATGTTCTCGCTGCCGCTACGCGACTGGTACACCACGGCGGACGGGCCGGGCCTCGCGATGCGGCGCGTGACGGCCGCCGCCGTCGCCGCCATCGGGAGTGCGGACGCCCAGGCGCGCGTCTTCCGCCTCTGGGGCCTCGCACACGGGTTGATCGGGCTCTATCGCGCCGGCGCCTGGCGCGCCCGTTCCGACCGGCAGGCGATCCAGTTCATCGCCGGGCTGGTTTGACGTTCGTCACGATGCATGGTAGGAATTTGCCTATGATTTCCTGCCACCCTTCCTTGCGCCCTTTCCAGGCCCGCCCGGGCGCGGCGCGAAAAAGTTCGAAGTCGATTTCCGCAATGTCCGCTTTCGACGGACATTGGCCATTCCTTCCTGTCTGCGAAATCGCTGGCAAGTTCAACGACTTGGCAACAATTTGATGCCATCCTGACGGAGGCAAAGTCGGTTTCCATGTTTTCCGCACGGCGGCGGACAATTTGGGGCCGGACATTGTGGAGAGGTCCATGAGCGACAAGACATTCGGCTTCGAGACCCTGTCGGTCCATGCCGGCGCCGCACCCGATCCCGCCACCGGCGCCCGGGCGCTGCCGATCTACCAGACCACGGCCTATGTCTTCGAGGATGCCGACCACGCCGCGGCGCTGTTCAACCTCCAGACCGTGGGCTTCATCTATTCGCGGCTCACCAACCCGACCAATGCCGCACTCGAGGCGCGACTCGCCACTCTTGAAGGCGGTCGCGGCTGCACGGTGGCCTCGTCGGGCCACGCCGCCCAGGTGCTCGCCCTCTTCCCGCTGATGAGCCCGGGCGCCGAGATCGTCGCCTCCTCGCGGCTCTACGGCGGCTCGCTGCAGCAGATGAAGAACACCTATCCCAAGTTCGGCTGGAAGGCTGTGATCGTCGACGCCGACCAGCCGGAGAATTTCAAGCGCGCGGTCACGGAAAACACCAAGGCCTTCTTCATCGAGAGCCTGGCAAATCCCGGCGGCGTGGTGAGCGACATCGAGGCCATCGCCCGCATCGCCGAAGCGTCAGGCGTGCCGCTGCTGGTCGACAACACATTGGCCACGCCCTACCTCTGCAAGCCGATCGACTACGGCGCGACGCTGATCGTGCACTCGACCACGAAATTCCTGAGCGGCACCGGCACCTCGATGGGCGGCGCGGTCGTGGACTCCGGCAAGTTCGACTGGTCGCGTGGCGGGAAATTCCCCAGCCTCGCCGGCCCCGAGCCCGCCTATCACGGCCTCAATTTCCACGAGACCTTCGGCGACATGGCCTACACCTTCCACAGCCATGCCGTTGGCCTGCGCGACCTCGGCCCCAGCCAGGCGCCATTCAATGCCTGGCTCACCATGCTCGGCATAGAAACGCTGGGGCTGCGCATGGAGCGGCATTGCGCCAATGCGGCCAAGGTGGCGCAATATCTCGAAAAGCATCCGGCCGTGGCCTGGGTGAACTACGCCGGCCTGCCCTCGAACAAGTACAACAAGCTTGCGAAGAAATACCTGCCCAGGGGCGCGGGCTCGATCTTCACCTTCGGCGTCAAGGGCGGCTACGACGTTGGCGTGAGGGTGGTGGACGGCGTCGAACTGTTCTCCCATCTCGCCAACATCGGCGACGCCAAGAGCCTGATCATCCATCCCGCGTCGACGACGCACCGCCAGCTTTCCGACGAGCAGCGTGTCGCCGCCGGCGCCGGACCCGACGTGCTTCGCCTGTCGATAGGCATCGAAACGGTGGAAGACATCATTGCCGATCTCGATCAGGCTCTCGCCAAGGCAACTGCATAATGTTGAGCCAGGCCGACAACGAATTCCTGACGCGAAGCGGCAAGGGCACGCCGATGGGCGAGTTGCTGCGCCGCTTCTGGATTCCGGCGCTTCTGTCGGAGGAACTGCCGGAACGCGACGGGCCGCAGAAGAAGATCCGAATCATGGGCGAGGATCTGCTGGCCTTTCGCCAGACCGACGGCCGGGTCGGCATCGTCGGGCCGCACTGCCCGCACCGCGGTGCCAATCTCTACTTCGGACGCAACGAGGAGTGCGGCCTGCGCTGCTCCTTCCACGGCTGGAAGTTCGACATCGACGGCAACTGCATCGACCTCCCGACCTCGCCGCCGGAATCGTCCTACAAGGACACGATCAAGCTGCTGGCCTACCCGACGCGCGAATGGGGCGACATGATCTGGGTCTACATGGGCCCGCGCGAGCTGATGCCCGAGCTGCCGCAGCTCGAGATGGCGCTGGTGCCCGCCTCGTCGCGCTTCGTCACCAAGAAGTGGCAGGACTGCAACTGGGTGCAGAGCCTCGAAGGTGCGATCGACACCTCGCACTTCTCCTTTCTGCACAAGGTGCTGGCGACCGACGAGGAATCCGCGCGGCGTGCGATGAGCAACGCGGCGCTGGGCGACCAGGCCAAGCCGGACGACCGCGTGCGCTGGGTTCAGAACGATCCGCGTCCCCGCTTCCAGGTGCTGGGCCACGAGACCGGGCTGGTGATCGGCGGCGGCCGCAAGACCGACAGCCCCGACCTCTACTGGCGCATCGCCCAGTTCCTGATGCCCAACCACGCCTACACACCCGCCGCCTTCCCCGGCGAGGTCTACTATGGCCAGTCGTGGGTGCCGGTCGACGACGTGAACTGCTGGATCTACAGCTATTGCTGGCAACCGGAGCGGCCGTTCACCAACTCCGAACGCGCCAAGTACCGCGGCGGTTTCAACGTGCATTCGGAAGTCGATGCGGACTACAAGCCGCTGCGCAATCGGGCCAACGACTACCTGCGCGATCGCAGCGTTCAGAAGAACGAGAATTTCACCGGCATCACCGGTGTGAGCGAGCAGGATGCCGCCATCCAGGACAGCCAGGGCCCGATCCAGGACCGCACCAAGGAGCATCTCGGGCCGACCGACATCGGCATCGTGGAGTTCCGCAAACTGATGATGGGCACGGCGCGCCGCCTGGCGGCTGGCGAAGCGCCGAACCAGCCCAGGCTCGCATCACGCTATGCCGTGCGCTCCGGCGGCTGGGTTGCCGCGCCGGAGAAGGATCTCGCCACGGTGATGGCCGAGCGCTTTGGCCACGATCGCGGATACATCGGCAACCAATACGGATTGGGGGACTGATGCTGAGCCAAGCCGACAACGCGTTGCTCACGCAAAGCGGCCCCGGGACGCCGATGGGCGACCTGCTGCGCCGTTTCTGGATGCCCGCGCTCCTCTCCGAGGAACTGGCCGAGCGCGACGGCCCACCGAAGAAGATCAAGATCCTGGGGGAAGAGCTGCTGGCCTTCCGCCAGACCGACGGCCGCGTCGGCATCGTCGAGCAGCACTGCCCGCATCGCGGCGCCAACCTCTATTTCGGGCGCAATGAGGAGTGCGGTATCCGCTGTGCCTTCCACGGCTGGAAGTTCGACCTCGACGGCAACTGCGTCGACCTGCCGACCTCCCCGCCGGAATCCTCGTACAAAGACACGATCAAACTGCTGGCCTATCCGGTGCGCGAATGGGCCGACATGATCTGGGTCTACATGGGTCCGCGCGAGCACATGCCGGAGCTGCCGCAGCTCGAGCTCGGCCTGGTTCCGGCCGGGCATCGCTACGTTTCCAAGAAGTGGCAGGACTGCAACTGGGTGCAGAGCCTCGAGGGCGCCATCGACACAGCCCACTTCTCGTTCCTCCATGCCATCCCGACCAAGGACGAGGCGGTCAAGCTCGACATCCTGCGCAAGACGTCGGCGATCGGCCAGGAAGGCGGTTTGGCCGATCGCATGCGCTGGGTGACCGACGATCCCCGGCCGAAATTCAGGATCCAGAGCCACGATGCCGGCCTGGTGATCGCCGCCGGCCGCAAGACCGACTCGACCGATCTTTACTGGCGCATCGCGCAGTATCTCGCGCCCAACCACGCGCTGGTGCCGGTCGCCTTCCCCGGCGAGGTCTATCATGGCCAGACGTGGGTGCCGGTCGATGACACGAAATGCTGGGTCTACACCTACAGCTGGGTGCCCGACCGTCCGCTGACCAATGCCGAACGCGCCAAGTACGCGACAGGGCTCAGCCTCCATGCCGAGATCGGCGAGGACTATGTGCCCAAGCGCAACATCCGCAACGACTACATGATCGACCGCGAACTGCAGAAGGCGCTGAGCTACACCGGCATCAGCGGCGTCTCCGATCAGGACGCCGCGATCCAGGACAGCCAGGGCGCGATCCAGGACCGGACCCGCGAGCACCTCGGCCCGACCGATGTCGGCATCGTCGAGTTCCGCAAGCTGGTGATGGCCGCCGCCCGCGCCCTGCAGAAGGGCGACGCGCCGCGGGCGGCGACACGGGCGCAAGGCTACGCGGTACGGGCGGGCGGCTGGATTGCAGGCCCCGAGAAGGATCTGGCGACGGTGATGACCGAGCGCTTCGGCCATCGCCACGGCTATGTCGGCGCGGAGTATGGGCTGGCGGAATAGAGGCGGGGAATAGTTAGACCGGACCGGCGGGCTGCATTATCGTCCGCCGGACGCTTTCTTGGGGAGAAGCCTGGTGACGATCAAGATTTACGGGCCCGCAGCTTCGCGCGCCGCACGCGCGCTGTGGATCGTGCACGAACTCGACATTCCGTTCGAGCATGTCGCGCTCGAGATGAAGGACCTCAAGACCGCCGACTATCTCAAGATCAATCCCAACGGCAAAGTGCCGATGCTGGTCGATGGCGACTTCAAGCTGTTCGAGTCGATGGCGATCAACCTCTATCTCGCGGCCAAGCACAACAAGAACGGCTTCATGCCGGCCAGCCTCGAGGACCAGGCGCTCTGCAACCAGTGGAGCTTTTGGGGCATGACCGAGGTCGAGAAGCCCCTGCTCACCGTCCTGATCGACATGTTCATGACGGCGCCCGACAAGCGCAAGCCCGAGGCCGTGGCCGAGGCGCTGAAGGCGCTGCCCAAGCCGTTCGCCGTGCTGAACGGCGCGCTGCAGGGCCGCGACTATCTCCTCGGTTCGACCTTCACCGTGGCCGATCTCAACCTCGCCTCGATCATGAGCTGGGCCAAGCCGATCAAGTTCGACTTCGCACCTTTCCCCAATGTCGGCGCTTGGCTCGACCGCTGCCTCGCGCGGCCGGCCTACAAGGCGGCGCGTTCGACCAAGTAGCGGCCGCTACTCCGCCGGCGCCGCCTGCGGTGCCGGACTACGAACTTCCTGGCCTCGGCCGCCCGGCAGCAGCAGCGCCACCAGCGTGATCACGACGGACGTGGCGGCGAGGCCCAGGAACAACAGCTCGAGGCTGCCGGTGCTCTCCTGCACCCAGGCGATCGCCAGGATGGCGATCGGGCTCGCGCCCAGCGCCACGACGAACTTCGCGCCGAAGCCGAGCCCGTGATAGCGGCTGGGCGTGTAGCGCGCGATCAGGATGTTCTCGACCGGGCCGGCCGCCGAACTCAGGATCGCCGAGGCAATCGCGCCGGCCAGGGCGACGTAGCCGTTGCCCATGGCGAGCGCCAGCATGGCGCCTACCTGCAGCGCCGAGGCCACGACATAGGTCGTCTTCAGTGGATAGCGGTCGATGACACGTCGGCCCATGGCGTACTGCGCCACGCCGGAGACGATGTAGATCATCGAGGTCGCGAGCCCGACCCACAGCACGGCCTGGGTGACGAACCCCCAGGAGGTAAGACTGTCACGCAGCCAGGCGATCTGATCGCCGAGGCGCTGCTGGAACACGAGTGCCGCGCCAAACATCACGGCGGCCCAGGTGATGCCCTCGAGCGCCATGGTGACCGAGAGAACGGAGAAGACCCGCCAGAAGTTGCGGCCGCCGTTCGTGACACCATGTGTCGTGGGCATCGGCCGATCGCCGATGCGGCCACGCCTGATCTCGACGAACAGCACCGCACCGACGGCGATGCAGACGATGCCCGGCACGATAAAGGCGGCGCGCCACGAGGCAAGCGTGATCAGCACGCCGGGCACGATGCCGTAGAGGGCGAGGCCGGCACTGCCCCACAGGCCGTTCACGCCCATGGCGTAGCCCTGTTCCCTGGCGGTCCGGATCACCCAGCCGATGCCGACGGAGTGATAGATGGCGCCGAACGCGCCGATGCCGCAGAGCGCCAGCGACAGCGCGAAGGTGTCGCCGGTCGGCACCAGGCCGCAGGCGATCGACGACAGGCCGAGGCCCGCGAACATCACCACCATCATGGCCGGGGCGCCGAAGCGGTCCGAGGCCCAGCCGGCGGGCAGCGACATGACGCCCAGCAGGATGCTGGCGGGGGCATAGAGACGCAGCAGATCCTCGGCCGGCAGCTTCCAGGCGATGGCAAGCGTCAGCACGATCACGGCATAAAAGGCCGTCATCAGGTGCATCAGCGCATGGCCGATCGAGGAAAACAGCAGGACGCGCCGGCCTGGATCCGGGGATTTCATGCCGTTCTGTATCGGCCCGGCTCCGGGGCAGCGCAAGCCGGCTTGCGGCATCGCTGCCATTCGCGCTAAAGCCCCCTGCCGCGGCGATTGCCGCGGCACCGGTCGGGGCGTAGCGCAGCCTGGTAGCGCATCAGTCTGGGGGACTGGGGGTCGCAGGTTCAAATCCTGTCGCCCCGACCAATTTCCTTCCCCTGCCATCTTTCCCAATGCCGATGAACACCCGGCGCGCGCTCGCCTTCATCTTTTGCACCGTGACGCTCGATGTTCTGGCGCTGGGCGTGATGATCCCGGTGCTGCCCGGCATCGTGCTGGGCTTCATGGGCGGCGACACCGCAGGCGCCGCCGAGATCTTCGGCGTGTTCGCCACGGTCTGGGGGCTGATGCAGGTCCTTTTCTCACCCCTGCTCGGCGCACTCTCGGATCGCTTCGGCCGCCGGCCGGTCATCCTGATTTCCTGCCTGGGCCTCGGCCTCGACTACATCTTCATGGCACTCGCGCCCTCGCTGCTGCTGCTGTTTGTCGGCCGCGTCATCTCGGGCATCACGGCGGCCACGATCAGCACTTCGTTCGCCTACATCGCCGACGTCACGACGGCCGACAACCGTGCCAAGGCCTTCGGCATCGTCGGCATGGCATTTGGCGCCGGCTTCGTCCTGGGGCCGGCGATCGGCGGCCTGCTGGGCGGCCTCGATCCCCGACTGCCGTTCTGGGTGTCGGCGGCGGCCTGCCTGATCAACGCCGCCTTCGGCTGGTTCGTGCTGCCCGAATCGCTGCCCCCGGAGAGGCGCATGCCGTTCGCCTGGAAGCGCGCCAACCCGCTGGGCTCGTTGGTCCTGCTGCGCTCGCACCGGCATCTCATCGGGCTGGCGTCCGTGGACTTCCTCGCCAACGTCGCCCACCAGGTCCTGCCCTCGGTGTTCGTTCTCTATGCTGCCTATCGCTATGGTTGGGGCGAGACGACCATCGGCCTCACCTTGGCCTTGGTCGGAATCTGCAGCGCCCTCGTCCAAGGTCTTCTGGTCGGACCGATCGTCGGACGGCTGGGGCCGCGACGCGCCCTGTTCGCCGGTCTCGTGATGGGCGGGCTGGGCATGGTGATTTATGGATTGGCGCCCTCGGGGGCGTGGTTCCTGGTCGGCGTCCCGATCATGGCGCTGTGGGGCATCGCGGGCCCGGCCGCCATGGACATGATGAGCAGGCAGGTGAGCGCGTCCGAGCAGGGCCAGCTGCAGGGCGCCAACAGCTCGGTCCGCAGCCTGGCCGGCCTGCTCGCCCCGGGTCTGTTTGCTGGAACATTCGCCTGGCTGCTCGGCTGGCTGCCCGGCGCGCCGTTCCTGCTGGCTGCGGCGCTGCTGGCCGCCGCTGCCGTCGTGAGCTGGGTCGTTACGGCGCCGTCGCCGCCCGACGGCCGGCGTCGGTGAGCTTGCACACGAGCCAGTCCGGCTTCAGCGGATTGTTGAACCACGGCTCGGACCAGCCGCGCTCGACGCAGCGCCGGACGATGGCGGCATCGACGTCCTGACCATCGAGGTCGAACAGCGGCAGCTTGCCGCCCGGCTGAGTGAGGCCTCGGCGCAAGTAAAGCAGCTCAACGAGAGTCGGAAGATCACCCTCCAACTCATTGTCATTGAATGATAAAATATCGGATATTCGCGCCGAATCATGCGCAAAGGCACGGCTGTAAATCACGGCGGCGTCCCCCTCTGACGATGCCGAAAAAGCGAAACAAATCAGGTGGATGTCACCGTTTCCGGAGATGCCTACCCGACCTGGCGGTTCAAGTCCTCGAACCGCTGCCCCCCGGCAGCGATCCGTGGTCCCGACCTAGTTCTGAGCCTTCAGCGTGCTGCGCAGCTGCGTCAGCGCCTGCTCGAGGTCTTCCAGCACCGTTTCGATTTCCCGGCGCTTGTGCAGATCCAGCATGGCGGCCCGCGGCGTCGTGGTCGATGGCTGCGGCCCGGTCCGCGGCAACGGCTGGCGCGCCGCCCCGTTGGTCATCGCTTCGGCGCGTGCCGACACGATGCGCAGGCTTTCGAGCGCGCTTTCCGCCGCCAGATCGAGGCGCTGCGGCTGCGGCAGACGGCCACGGCTCTCCTTCAGAAGGCGCTGTACGCCCTTGATGGTGTAGCCGTCGTCATAGAGCAGCGTGCGAATGCGGCGAAGGAGGTCGATATCCTCCGGCCGATAGTAACGCCGGCCGCCGCCTCGCTTGAGCGGACGAACCTGGCTGAATTTGCTTTCCCAGAACCGCAGTACGTGCTGCGGCACATCCAGTTCGGTCGCAACTTCGCTGATCGTGCGAAACGCCTGCGCCGACTTTTCAACCCGCCTTTCGACGGTCTGAGCCGATACGGCCATGACAAACCCCCACGTTTCCCCAACTACCCCTTAGTTCCCGCCGGGCGCCCCGTTGATCAGAGATTTAAG
>NZ_SCVH01000127.1 GCF_004296935.1 Reyranella sp. | reverse complement strand
CTCTGACCCCCTCCGCCCGCTACGCGGGCACCTCCCCCGCAGACGGGGGAGGAGTTAAATCGACCTCTTCCTCCTCCCCCGTCTGCGGGGGAGGTGCCCCGTCTTTCGGGGCGGAGGGGGGCGGACTCCGGGCCCACATTCTGGCCCAACACTCCCACGTTTCAGGTGGGCCCGTTGAGCCGGGCAAAATCCCGAATTCGTTGGCTTTCCGGCGGCTTGGAGAGCCAGTTTCTGACAGTCGAGTTGGGCCAATTTTGAAAAGTTGGGCCAGCCGCGGAGAGCGTCTAGATCGGTGGCAGAACCTGCCGGACGGCGGCGAAGACGTCGTGGAACATCGTGGTGGTGAGCCGGCCGGTGTTCGTGTTGTAGCGCGAGCAATGATAGCTGTCGGCGAGTAGCAGCCCGTTCGGCAGCGTGTGCAGCCGGCCGTGGACGAAGGGATAGGCGCCGGCCGGGCGCACGGCGAGGGCGCGCAGGATCTGGTCGTGCGCGCCTTTGCCGAGGGCCAGGACGACGCGCGTCTTGGTCATTGCCGCGATTTCCGACTGGATGAACGGCCGGCAGGCGGTGAATTCGACCGGCAGGGGCTTGTTCTCCGGCGGCAGGCAGCGCACGGCATTGGCGATGCGGCAGTCGACCAGGTTGAGTCCGTCGGCGGGATCGGCTCCGTAGGTTCCCGTGGCGAAGCCGAACTTCAGCAGGGTCGAATAGAGAAGGTCGCCGGCATAGTCGCCGGTGAAGGGCCGGCCGGTGCGGTTGGCGCCGCGCATCCCGGGCGCCAGTCCGACAATCAGGAGGCGCGCGTCCAGCCCGCCGAACGAGCGGACCGGGGCGTTCATCCAGTCGGGATGGAGGGCACGAAGCTCGTCGAGGAACGCGACGAGCCTGGGGCAGCGCGGGCAGTCGAGCGGCGGCTCCTCGAAGCCTGGCGGAGCCACCGGAGCGCGGGGGCTAGGCCGAACGCATCAGCGCTTCGGACGGAGCATCGTCGAGGTCGCCCTCCGCGTCGCGGCCATTGAGCGTGGCGGCGACGGCGGGGCGCTGGGTGCGCTCCGAGGGGCTGCGGGCGATCAACGGCGCGAGTTCCGCCAGCTCGACGAAATCGTCGGCCTGCCGGCGCAGTTCGTCCGCCACCATCGGCGGCGCCGACTTGATGGTGCTGACCACGGAGACGCGCAGGCCGCGGCGCTGCACGGCCTCGACCAGCCGGCGGAAGTCGCCGTCGCCGGAGAACAGGATCACGTGGTCGAGATGCTCGGCCATTTCGAGGACGTCGATGGCGAGCTCGATGTCCATGTTGCCCTTGATCTTGCGGCGGCCCATGGCATCGGTGAATTCCTTGGTCGGCTTGGTGACCATGGTGTAGCCGTTGTAGTCCAGCCAATCGATCAGCGGACGGATCGGCGAATACTCCTGATCCTCGACCAGTGCCGTATAGTAGTAGGCGCGGACCAGCCGGCCCTTCTCGCGAAACACCTTCAGCAGGCGGCGGTAGTCGATATCGAAACCGAGGGCTCGTGCGGCGGAGTAGAGGTTGGCGCCATCGATGAAGAGAGCGACGCGCTCGTTTTCGTAAAAATTGCCTTTCATGGCGGTTATCCTTTTTAGAAGAATATGCGCAGAGGGAGCGAAAAATTTATGTAGCGGCGGGAGTACCGTAACCCACACCTCTCCTACCGCGTGTTAAGTCTAGGCCATTATCTTATAGATCACAAGGGGTTGGAGGTTATTGCTGGTGGAGAACACCGGGAGACGCTCAATTTTCATAGGTGCCGGCGCGAATCTGGCTCACCCAACATATGGGTCTCCCCGCCAGACGCTGGAGGCCGCCTTCCGGGAACTCGCCCGGCGCGGCGTGCAAATTCTGCGGGTATCGCCCTGGTACCGGACCGCGCCGGTGCCGGCGTCCGATCAGCCCTGGTACGAGAACGCCGTCATCGAGGTGGGCACTGATTTCGGGCCCGACAAGCTCCTGGCCACGCTTCATGAGGTCGAGCAGGCCTTCGGTCGGGTCCGGACGGTGGCCAACGCTGCCCGCATGATCGACCTGGATTTACTCGATTTTCGTGGGGAAATTGCCCCTGAGAGCCCGGGTCGGGCAACTCTGCCGCACCCGCGGCTGGCTGCCCGGGCGTTCGTCCTGAGGCCCCTGGCCGATCTCGCCCCGGACTGGCGTCACCCCGTGACAGGTGAGTCGAGCCAGGCCCTGCTGGCGGCCTTGCCTTTTGATGAGGGGCGCGTATAACCCGCCGCTCCCGGGAAATCAGAGGTCGCCATGGCGCGCGTTACCGTCGAAGACTGCATCGTGCAGGTCCCCAACCGTTTCGAACTCGTCATGTTCGCCGCCCAGCGGGCGCGCGACATCTCGGCGGGCGCCCAGATCACCCTGGATCGCGACCGCGACAAGAACCCGGTCGTGGCGCTGCGTGAAATCGCCGAGACCAAGCTCGACCAGGCCGTGCTCAAGGATTCGCTGATCTCCGGCATGCAGAAGCACGCCGACATCGACAAGCCCGAAGAGGTCAACGAGATGGCCGAACTCGAGCAGGAGCTGGCGGCGGCCTTGGCCCAGGGCGGTGCCGAAGCGGCCCAGCCCAAGGCCCTGCCGATGGCCGAGGAAGACGACGTCACCGAATAGCGTCCTGCCCGAGCCCTAGCAGGGCTCCGAGGCCTAACAGGGCTCAGTCCTGCTATTCGTGCAATCTTCGTGGAGTAGACGCAATCCGCACCATATAGTGTGTGATTGCGATGATTCGTCAGTTCGAACTCGTTGAACGCGTGCAGTCCTACGATCCGGAAGCGGACGAGGATGCGTTGAATCGCGCCTACGTCTATGGCCTGAAGCGGCACGGCAACCAGCTCCGCGCCTCGGGTGACCCGTATTTCTCCCATCCCGTCGAGGTGGCCGGCATCCTGGCCGAGATGCGGCTCGACACCGCCTCGATCGTCACCGGCCTGCTGCACGACACGCTCGAGGATACCGACGCCACGCGCGACGAGATCGCGGGCCTGTTTGGCGAGAACATCGCCCGCCTGGTCGATGGCGTGACCAAGCTGTCGCGGCTCGAGATCCAGTCCGAGAGCACCAAGGAAGCCGAGAACCTGCGCAAGCTGGTGCTGGCGATGTCGTCGGACATCCGGGTCCTGCTGGTGAAGCTGGCCGATCGCCTGCACAACATGCGGACGCTCCACCACATCAAGGAGCCGGCGCGGCGCAAGCGCATCGCCCGCGAGACCATGGACCTCTATGCGCCTCTCGCCTCGCGCATCGGCATGGAGAAGGTGAAGCGCGAGCTCGAGGAACTGGCCTTCGCGGAACTCAATCCGGATGGCCGGTCCTCGGTCGAGGCGCGCCTGGGATACCTGCGCGAGCGCGGCGAACGGCTCGTCCCGCAGATCGAGGCCGAACTGCTGAAGACCCTGAAGGACGGCGGGCTTGCCGCGGAGATCCAGGGTCGCGAGAAGACGCCCTATTCGATCTGGCGCAAGATGCAGACCAAGAACGTGTCGTTCGAGCAGCTCGCCGACATCATGGCGTTCCGCATCATCGTCGACGACATCCCGCAGTGCTACCAGGCGCTCGGTCTGTTGCATGGTCGCTATCAGGTGTTGCCGCAGCGCTTCAAGGATTACATCTCGGTTCCCAAGCCCAACGGCTACCGCTCGGTGCACACAGGTGTCATCGGACCGCTCGGGCAGCGCATCGAGATCCAGATCCGTACGGCGGAGATGCAGGATCAGGCCGAGCGCGGCGTCGCCGCCCACTGGATTTACAAGGAGGGCGGGCCGTCGACCGATGCGCCGCAGTACGCCTGGCTGCGCAGCCTCATCGACATCCTCGACAAGGCGCCCAACGCCGAGGAATTCCTCGAGCATACCAAGCTCGAGATGTTCCAGGACCAGGTGTTCTGCTTCACGCCCAAGGGCAAGCTGATCGCCCTGCCGCGCGGCGCGACGCCGATCGACTTCGCCTATGCCGTGCACAGCCAGGTCGGCGATACCTGCGTCGGCGCCAAGATCAACGGCCGCATGCTGCCGCTGCGCACGCAGCTTTCCAACGGCGATCAGGTCGACATCGTGACATCCCGGGCGCAGACGCCTTCGCCGACGTGGGAACGCTTCGTGGTCACCGGCAAGGCCAAGGCCGCCATCCGGCGATTCATCCGCACGCGCCAGCGCGAGCAGTACATCCAACTCGGCAAGTCTTTGCTCGACAAGACCTTCCACGAGGAGGGCTACGAGACCACCGAAAAGGGCCTCGACGGTGTGCGCGCAAATTTCAAGCAGACGACGACCGACGATCTGGTCGCCGCCGTCGGCGCGGGACTGGTCGGGGCACGCGAAGTGCTGACCGCGGTCTATCCGGGCCTCAAGCAGCCGCGGCCCGGCTCAAGAGGCGGCGCCGACGTCGTGCCGATCTCGCGGGCACGCAACAAGTCCGCGAAGGCGGGCGAGGGCGGGCGGGCCAAGAAGGAGGCCGGGCAGATCGCGATCCGCGGCTTGATCCCGGGCATGGCCGTCCATTTCGCCCGCTGCTGCCACCCGCTGCCGGGGGATCGCATCGTCGGCATCATCACGACCGGCAAGGGCGTCACGATACACACGATCGACTGCGCCACACTCGAGAGCTTCTCCGAGGCGCCCGAGCGCTGGATCGACGTCGGCTGGGATGCGGTCGGCGACGGTGCCGCCACGGTCTATACCGGCCGCCTCAAGATCACGGTCGCCAATCAGCCGGGCAGCCTGTCGAGCCTGTCGACGGTGATCGCCCGCCACGAAGGCAACATTTCGAACCTGCGCATCGTCAACCGCTCGATGGACTTCTTCGACATGGTGATCGACGTCGAGGTCGCAGACGTGAAGCACCTTGCCGACATCACCGCAGCGCTTCGCGCGACGCCCGCCATCAATGCCGTCGAGCGCGCGCGCAATTGACCCATTCCTCCACCATCATCCCGCGAGAGTAGCGTATGTCCGCGCCATCCCGTTTGCGTCTTGGAGTGAACATCGATCACGTGGCGACGGTGCGCAACGCGCGCGGCGGCCATTTGCCGGATCCGCTGCGGGCGGCGCGTCTTGCCGAGGCGGCGGGTGCCGATGGCATCACCGCGCATCTGCGCGAGGATCGGCGGCACATCGTCGATGGCGACATCGAAGGCCTGATGCGCGAACTCAAGGTACCGCTCAACTTCGAGATGGCGGCGACGCAGGAGATGGTCGACATCGCGTTGCGCCATCGCCCGCATGCCGCCTGCATCGTGCCTGAGAAGCGCGAGGAGCGGACGACAGAGGGTGGTCTCGATGCGGCCGGTCAGCACAACCATCTGAAGCCGATGGTCGCGCGACTGCGCGACGCCGGCATCCGTGTGTCGCTGTTCATCGAGGCCGATCCGCGCCAGCTCGAGGCCGCGGTGGTGTTGGGCGCCCCGGTCGTCGAGCTGCACACCGGTCGCTACTGCGAACTGGAGGGCGAGGCCAAGCGGGCGGAGCTGGCGCGCCTGCAGAAGGCGGCGGCGCTTTGTGCGCGGTTCGGGCTCGAGTGCCATGCTGGCCACGGACTGAGCTACGGCGACGTCGGACCGGTGGCGGCCATCGCCGAAGTACGCGAACTCAACATCGGCCACTTCCTGATTGGCGAGGCGATCTTCGTCGGCCTCGAGCCCGCGATCCGGGAAATGCGGCGCGTCATGGATGCGGCACGGGCGCCGGGGACCGCCGCGTGATCCTGGGCATCGGCAACGATCTCGTGGACATAAGGCGGATCGAGAAATCGCTGGAACGTTTCGGCGACCGCTTCGTGCAGCGCATTTTCACACCGGTTGAACAATCGCGCTCCGAGGGGCGGGCCACTCGGGCGGCGAGCTATGCCAAGCGGTTCGCGGCCAAGGAAGCCTGCTCCAAGGCACTGGGCACGGGACTCCGCCGCGGGGTCTTCTGGCGCGACATGGGCGTCATCAATCAACGCGGCGGCAAGCCGACGATGGCGTTGAGCGGCGGTGCGCTGGCACGGCTGCAGGAGATCACGCCGGCCGGAATGTCGCCACAGATCGACCTCACCTTGACCGATGAGTATCCGTTGGCGCAGGCGATCGTGATCATTTCTGCAGTGTCCAAGACATGAGTCGGCTTGCAGGGGCACCGAATCGCGACGCTCCCATGCCGCGGCCGGGGCGGGAGACAGGCGCTCCGGGCCCTGCTATAGGCCCGGCTCGTTTGAACTGGAACGGCGATGACGGACGTGGCTGAGCGGCGGAAGCGCGGACAGGACAAGGCGGGCGGTTGGGGCGAGACCATCCGCACGGTGGTCTATGCCGTCCTGATCGCACTGGTCGTGCGCACCTTTGCCATCGAGCCGTTCAACATCCCGAGCGGCTCGATGATCCCGACCCTGCTGGTCGGCGACTATCTGTTCGTCTCGAAGTATTCCTACGGCTACAGCAAGCACTCCTTCCCGTTTTCGATGGGCCTCTTTCCGGGCCGCATCTTTGGCAGTCCACCCGAGCGCGGCGACGTTGCGGTATTCAAGTATCCCGGCGACCAGGGCCAGGGCGTGAACCGCACCGATTACATCAAGCGCATCGTCGGCATGCCGGGCGACCGCATCCAGATCACGAGCGGCGTGCTCCATATCAATGGCACGGCGGTGCCGCGCCTGCGCATCGGCGATTATGTGAGAGGTACCAACGGCCACTATCAGAAGGGCACGCTCTACAGCGAGCAGTTGCCGAACGGCCGCCGCTACACGGTGCTCGAATACACCGACAGCGGCATGGCCGACAACACGCCGGAGTTTCTCGTTCCCGCCGGCAGCTATTTCGTCATGGGCGACAACCGCGATGACTCGCTCGACAGCCGCACGCGGCTGATGCTGCGCGATTTCGCCGGCTCGACCCGCGATCGCGACCAGCTGGGTTGGTACGTGCCGTCCGAAAATCTCGTCGGCCGCGCCGAATTCATCTTCTTTTCGCACGACCCTGCCGTCGCCGGCTGGTTGGAGCCCTGGAAATGGCCGCAGGCCATCCGCTTCAACCGCTTCTTCATGGCGATCCACTGAACGCGACCGACGTCGATCTCGCAGCCCTGGCCGGCAGGATCGGCCACACTTTCGGGCGCGCCGAACTGGCCGCTGAAGCGCTCACCCACCGCGGTGCGCTCGATCGCCGGTCGGAGCTCAAGGCTGCCTTTCCACACGGCAACGAACGGCTGGAGTTCCTGGGCGACCGCGTCCTGTCACTGGCCGTGGCCGATCTGCTGCTGCGCCGGTTCCCGCACGAACATGAAGGCGAGCTGGCACGCCGGCACGCGGCGCTGGTGCGCGCCGAGACGCTGGTGGAAATCGCGACGACGATCGGACTTGGTATCGATATCCGGCTGGGCGACTCCGAGCGCGGGCAGGGCGGGGCGGTAAGGCCGACCATTCTTGCCGATGCGCTCGAGGCCTTGCTGGGCGCAGTCTTCCTCGATGCCGGGTTTGCCGCGTCGGCCGCCTGCGTCGAGTACCTGTGGGGAGACCGGCTCACCAGCCAGGCCGCGGCGCCACGCGATCCCAAGACGGCGTTGCAGGAATGGGCGCAGGCGCGACGCTTGCCGTTGCCGTCCTATCGTGAAGTTGGTCGCGAGGGCCCGCCGCACGCGCCGTTGTTCGTCGTCGATGTCGCGATCAAGGGGCACGAGCCCGCGCAGGCCCGCGGCGGCAGCAAGCGCGAGGCCGAGCGTCTGGCTGCCATCGCCCTGTTGGAAAGGTTGAGCCGGCAATGACAGCGCCGAACACCCGTGCCGGCTTCGTGGCCATCGTCGGTGCGCCCAACGCCGGCAAGTCCACCCTGGTCAACGCCATGGTCGGGTCGAAGGTGAGCATCGTGTCGCCCAAGGTCCAGACCACGCGCATGCGGGTGATCGGCATCGCCATGGCGGATCTCGCCGATGGCGCGCGCGCACAGGTCGTTCTGGTGGATACGCCGGGCATATTCCGCGTCGCCAAGCGCCGCCTGGAGCGGGCCATGGTGGCCGCCGCCTGGCGCGGCGCGGAGGATGCCGATGTCGTGGCGCTCGTCGTCGATGCCGAGCGCGGCGTCGGGCAGGAAACGCGTGCCATCGTCGAGCGGCTGAAGGAATCGCGGGCACCGCGCTTCCTGATCCTCAACAAGATCGATGTCGTGCCGCGCGAGAACCTGCTTGCTCTCACCTCCGAGCTGAACGCCCTGCTGCCGTTCGAGCGCACCTTCATGGTGAGCGCGCTCAAGCACGACGGCGTTCCCGACGTCCTGGCGACGCTGGCGGCGGCGCTGCCGCCCGGGCCCTTTCTCTATCCTGAGGACCAGGCCGCCGATCTGCCGCTGCGCCTGCTCGCGGCCGAGGTCACGCGCGAACAGGTCTTTCTCCAGCTTCACCAGGAGCTGCCCTACGAAGCGGCGGTCGAGACGGAAAAGTGGGAGGATCGGCCCGACGGCAGCGTGCGAATCGAGCAGACGATCCATGTTCAGCGCGACGGTCAGCGCGCGATCTTTCTCGGCAAGGGCGGTGCCCGCATCAAGCAGATCGGCGCCCGGGCGCGGCACGAACTGGCCGAGATGCTCGAGCGACCCGTGCATCTCTTCCTGCACGTCAAGGTGAGCGAACGCTGGGCTGACGATCCGGCCCACTATCGCG
Source organism: Reyranella sp. (assembly GCF_004296935.1). Taxonomy (GTDB): domain Bacteria; phylum Pseudomonadota; class Alphaproteobacteria; order Reyranellales; family Reyranellaceae; genus Reyranella. The sequence goes on along the minus strand of NZ_SCVH01000127.1, from coordinate 7,646 downwards.
CCATCGGGCTCGACTACGAGCCCTAGCGCGGGCATACCCGGAACATGGACTGGAGCGATGAAGGCATCGTCCTGTCGGCACGGCCCCACGGTGAAAGCGGTCTCATCGTGTCGCTTCTGACTAGGACGCATGGCCGCCACGCGGGTTTCGTGCCGGGCGGTGGTTCGCGGCGCGCCAGCCCGGTCTGGCAGCTAGGCAATGTCGTCGAGGTCGGATGGCGCGCACGCCTGTCGGACCAGCTCGGCAACTACACCGGCGAATTGCGCGAGCCGCACGCCGCCCGTGCGCTCGACGATGCCGCCGAATTGGCTGGCCTTTCCGCTGCCTGCGCCGTGGCCGATGCGGCGCTGCCCGAGCGCGAGCCTCATCCGGCGATGTTCGACGGCTTCCGGGCCTTCCTGGGCGCCCTCGGCCACCCTGGCTGGCCGGCGATCTACGTCAGGCTGGAACTGGGTCTGCTGCAGGAACTGGGTTTCGGGCTCGACCTGGAGAAATGCGCCGCGACCGGCGCGACGGAGGACCTGGCCTATGTCTCGCCCAAGACCGGGCGGGCGGTGTCGCGGATGGCGGCGGGTCCCTACAAGGAGAAGCTGCTGGCGCTGCCGGGATTTTTGTCCACCGGCGGATTGCCCGGCGATGACGAGCAATTGCGCCTGGGGCTCGATTTGACGGGCTATTTTCTCGAGCGGCACGTCTTCTGGCCGCACAACAAGCCCTTGCCTCCCGCGCGGTCGAGATTTATGGAAACGCTTCAGCGCTGAAATAACAATGGCCGTGGCCCGAATCGCGGCCGGATCCCCTCTCAGTCTCCTCGATGGCAAAACGCAACAACGTCGTTCCGCTCGCCGCGGTCAAGCCGGTGCAATTCGGACAGGCGCTCCAGGAGCGTTACCTGTCCTATGCGCTGTCGACCATCATGGCGCGCTCGCTGCCCGATGTGCGCGACGGTCTGAAGCCGGTGCATCGCCGCCTGATGTACGCCATGCGGCAGCTCAGGCTCGATCCCAATAGCGCCTTCAAGAAAAGCGCCCGCGTCGTCGGCGACGTCATCGGCCAGTATCACCCGCACGGAGACCAGTCGATCTACGATGCGCTCGTGCGCCTGGCCCAGGAGTTCGCCGCCCGTTACCCGCTGATCGAGGGCCAGGGCAACTTCGGCAATATCGACGGCGATAACCCGGCCGCGATGCGCTACACCGAGGCCCGGCTCACGGAGGTGGCGGAGGCGTTGCTCTCCGGCATCGACGAGAATGCCGTCGATTTCCGCCCCAACTACGACGGCTCTACCGAAGAGCCTGTCGTGTTGCCGGGCGGGTTCCCCAATCTTCTGGCCAATGGCGCCGCCGGCATCGCCGTCGGCATGGCGTGCTCGATCCCGCCGCACAATGCGGGCGAGCTTTGCGACGCGCTACTTCACCTCATCAAGACACCCAACGCTCGCATCGACACGCTGGTCGATCTGGTGAAGGGGCCGGATTTTCCGACCGGTGGCGTGCTGGTCGAGCCGCGGGAGTCGATCGTCGAATCCTACAAGACCGGTCGTGGTGCCTTTCGCCTGCGCGCGCGCTGGACGGCGGAGCAGCTGCCGCGCGGCCAGTACCGGATCATCGTCACCGAAATTCCCTACCAGGTTCAGAAGGGCCGGTTGATCGAGCGCATCGCCGAGATCATCAACGCCAAGAAGCTGCCGATCCTCGACGACGTCCGCGACGAATCGGCGGACGATGTCCGGATCGTGCTCGAGCCGCGCACCGGAAATGTGCCGGCCGAACTGCTGATGGAGCAGCTCTTCAAGCTCACCGACCTGGAAATTCGTTTCCCGCTGAACCTAAACGTCCTCGACAAGGACAACACGCCGCGGGTCATGGACCTGCGCGAGGCCCTTCAGGCCTTCCTCGATCACCGGCGCGAAGTGCTGATCCGGCGCTCGACTTTCCGGCTGGAGGCCATCGAGCGGCGGCTGGAAATCCTCGAAGGCTACCTGATCGCCTACCTCAACCTCGACAAGCTGATCAAGATCATCCGCGAGGAGGACGAACCCAAGCCCAAGATGATCAAGGCTTTTGGGCTCACCGACACGCAGGCCGAGGCGATCCTCAACATGCGCCTGCGCGCGTTGCGCCGCCTGGAAGAGTTCGAGATCAAGGGAGAGCACAAGAAACTCTCCGCCGAGCGCAAGGAATTGAAGGCGCTGCTCAAGGGCGAGGATCTGCAGTGGCAGGCGATCGCCGCGGAGGTCCAGGAGACCAAGCGCAAGTTCGGCGGCAAGACTCCGCTCGGCAAGCGCCGCACCGAGCTCGCCGATGCGCCGGCCGAGATCGAGCATGCGGTCGAGGATTTCGTCGAGCGCGAGCCCATCACGGTCGTCTGCTCGGACAAGGGCTGGATCCGCGCCGCCAAGGGACATCTCGACGACAAGCAGGCGGCCGATCTCAAGTTCAAGGAAGGCGACGGTCCCCGCTTCGCCATTCACGCCCAGTCGACCGACAAGGTCCTGGTGTTCGGCACCAACGGCCGGTTCTACACGCTGCCCTGCGACAAGCTGCCAAGCGCGCGGGGCCATGGCGAGCCGATCCGGCTGATGGTCGAGCTCGGCAACGAGCAGGACATCGTGCAGCTCGAAGTGTTCAGGGGTGGGCGCAAATTCCTGGTCGCCTCGGATGCCGGTCGCGGCTTCGTGGTGCCCGAGGACGATGTCGCGGCGCAGACCAAGAACGGCAAGCAAGTGCTCAATCTCGCCGACAAGGAAAAGGCCGTGGCCTTCTCGATCATGCCCGAGGGCGGTGATTCGATCGCCGTCCTGAGCGAGGGCCGGAAGCTCTTGATCTTCCCGTTGGACCAGGTGCCGGAGATGGGTCGCGGCCGCGGCGTCCTGCTGCAGAAGTCGAAAGCCGACAGGCTTTCCGATGCGCAGGTCTTCAAGCTCACCGACGGTCTGCCGTGGGGCAACCGTCTGATCCCGGCCGGCGAGCTGAAGTTCTGGCGCGGTGAACGCGCGCAGGCCGGACGCATGCCGGAAAAGGGCTGGCCGCGCGCCAAACGCTTCAAGGATTGACGGGCATGGACCTGACGCTGATCTGGAAGACGGTGCTGATCGGCGTCGTCGAGGGCCTCACCGAATTCCTGCCGGTGTCCTCGACCGGGCACATCATCCTTGCCGAGGAACTGCTGCATTTCCAGGGACCGCCTGGCAAGGTCTTCGAGATCGTCATACAGCTCGGCTCGATTCTCGCGGTGTGCTTCCTCTACCGCCGGAAGATCTGGGACACAGTGGCGGGCGTCCTGAAACGCGAGCAGCCGGCGATGCGATTTGCGGCGGCGATCGTCGTGGCCTTCCTGCCGGCGGCCGTCGTCGGCGTTGTCGCCCACAAGTACATCAAGTCGGTGCTCTTCAATCCGATGATCGTGGCGATCGCGCTGATCGTGGGTGGCGTGGCCATTCTTCTCATCGAACGCTTCGCCCAGCGTCCGCGTATCAAGACCGTCGACGATGTCGACCTCAAGACGGCTTTCCTGATCGGCCTCTGCCAGTGCCTCGCCATGGTGCCCGGCGTGTCACGTGCTGGTGCGACGATCATGGGCGCGCGAGTCTTTCGCGTCGACCGGGCGGCAGCGGCGGAGTTTTCGTTCTTTCTCGCGATTCCCACCATGATCGGGGCGACCGTCTACGACCTGTACAAGAACTGGTCGACGCTCAACTGGGACGGCGGTGCGATGATCGCACTGGGCTTCGTGGCGGCCTTCATTTCGGCGGCCATCGTGGTCGGCGCTTTCGTCCGCTTCATCAGTCGGCACGGCTTCGCGGTCTTCGCCTGGTACCGCATCGCCGTGGGCGGGATTGCGCTCGTCTTCCTGCTGATGCGCTGAGGCTGAAAAGTGCGCGGAAAGGCGCGCTGCACGCCGCTTTTCATCCTCAGTGGAGCGTGCCATAAACGCCCATCGTCGCTGGTTCGCCTAGCGAAATAAATGTCCCAAGCAAAGCTTTGTGGAGGATTTTCAATGCAACGTCGCAAATTCCTGCGCACCGCCGGCGTCGGCGGTGCCGCCGTCGCCACGGCCAGCACACTGGCCGCGCCGGCCATCGCCCAGTCGATGCCGGAGATCAAGTGGCGCCTGGCGTCGAGCTTTCCGAAGTCACTCGACACGATCTATGGCGCCGGCGAGTACTTCGCCAAGCGCGTCGCCAACCTCACCGACAACAAGTTCCAGATTCGGGTTTTCGCCGCCGGCGAGATCGTGCCCGGCCTCCAGGTTCTCGATTCGGTGCAGAACGAAACGGTCGAGTGCGGCCACACGGCTTCGTACTACTACGTCGGCAAGGACCCGACGTTTGCCTTCGACACCGCCGTGCCGTTCGGCCTCAACACCCGCCAGCACAATGCCTGGGTCTACCAGGGCGGCGGACTCGAGGCGATGCGCGAGTTCTACAAGGACTACAACGTCACCTCGTTCCTGGTCAGCCACACCGGTGCCCAGATGGGCGGCTGGTGGCGCAAGGAGATCAAGTCGCCCGAAGACATGAAGGGCGTGAAGATGCGTATCGGCGGCTTCGCCGGGCAGGTGATGGCCAAGCTCGGCGTCGTCCCGCAGCAGCTGGCCGGCGGCGAAATCTATCCGGCGCTGGAAAAGGGCACGATCGATGCCGCCGAGTGGGTTGGTCCCTATGACGACCAGAAGCTCGGCTTCAACAAGGTCGCGCCGTTCTACTACTATCCCGGCTGGTGGGAGGGCAGCGCCGCCCTGACGCTGTATGTCGGCCTCAAGGCCTGGGCGTCCCTGCCGCCGGCCTACCAGGAGGCGATCACCGCGGCGACCGCCGACACCGTGAGTTGGTCGGTCGCCAAGTACGACGCCCAGAACCCGAAGGCACTACGTGAGTTGGTTGCGGGCGGCACCAAGTTCCTGCCGTTCCCGCAGTCGGTGATGGAAGCGTGCTTCAACGCCTCGAACGAGCTCTACGCCGAAACGATCGCCAAGAACGCCAAGTTCAAGAAGGTCTTCGAACCCTGGAAGCAGTTCCGCGCCGAGCAGGTGCTGTGGTTCCGGGTCGTCGAGAACACCTTCGATAACTTCATGGCGCGCCAGTCGGCGGGCAACAAACTCTAGCGCGTCACAGCCACTGCATTCGATGGAAAAGCTCCGCCTCAGCGGGGCTTTTTCTTTGTCCCGGCCTTCCCAAAAGGGGGCCTCCCATGGCAGCTTGATTCTGCTGAGTGGAAACAATGCTCGGTAGACAAAACAAGTCCTGGGAGGGACATCATATGCAACGTCGCAAATTTCTGCGCAACGCCGGTGCCGGTGGCGCCGCTGTTGCCGCTTCAACGGCGCTCGCCGCGCCGGCAATTGCCCAATCGATGCCGGAGCTCAAGTGGCGTCTGGCTTCGAGCTTTCCCAAGTCGCTCGACACGCTCTACGGCGCGGGCGAGGTGTTTGCCAAGTACATCCAGGAGATGACGGACAACCGGTTCCAAATCCGCGTCTTCGCCTCGGGTGAAATCGTGCCCGGCCTTCAGGTGCTCGACGCCGTGCAGAACGGCACCATCGAAATGGGTCACTCCGCCGGCACTTACTACTTCGGCAAGGAACCGGCGCTCGCCATCGACACGGCGCTGCCGTTCGGCACCAACGCGCGCCAGCAGGAAGCGTGGATGCGATGGGGCGGCGGCCGCGAGCTGATAAACGAGGTCTACAAGGACTACAACATCCATTCGATGCCGTGCGGCAACACCGGCGCGCAGATGGGCGGCTGGTTCCGCAAGGAGATCAAGACCCTCGACGACATGAAGGGGCTCAAGTTCCGCATCGCCGGCATCGCCGGCTTGATCTGCGCCAAGCTCGGCGCGGTCCCTCAGCAGATCGCCGGCGGCGAAATCTATCCGGCGCTGGAGAAGGGCACGATCGACGCCGCCGAATGGGTCGGTCCGTATGACGACCAGAAGCTCGGCTTCAACAAGATCGCGCCGTACTACATGTATCCAGGCTGGTGGGAAGGCGGGCCGCAGACCTCGGCCTATGTCAACCTCGCCAAGTGGAACGAGCTGCCCAACAGCTACAAGCGGATCATCGAGGCAGCTGCGGCTAACGCGAACACCTGGATGGTGTCCAAGTACGACGCCGAGAATCCCAAGGCGCTGCGCGAGCTGGTGACGGGCGGCACGAAGCTGCTGCCATGGCCGACGCCGATCATGGAGGCCGCGTTCGCGGCATCGAACGAGATCTATGCCGACCTGTCGGCGAAGAGCCCGAAATTCAAGAAGGTCTATGACAACTGGCGGCCGTTCCGAAACGAGGAGGTCCTGTGGTTCCGCGTGGCCGAAGGTTCATTCGACACCTTCATGGCCCGCATGTCCGCAGCCAACAAGCTCTAGGCGTTTCCGGCTGCTGCCGGTGGAGAAGCCCCGCTTTGGCGGGGCTTTTCTATGCCCCTTTGCCAGCGGAAGTCGCCCGTGGCAGGCTGATTCCGCTGAGTGGAATAAAATGCTCGGCGTACAAAAGCCCTTAGGGAGGGACATCATGCAGCGGCGCAAATTTCTCAAGACGGCCGGTGTTGCAACGGCCGCGACGACGATTGCAGCTCCGGCGATCGCGCAATCCATGCCGGAACTCAAATGGCGCCTGACCTCGAGCTTCCCCAAGTCGCTCGATACCCTGTTCGGCGGTGCGGAGTCTTTTGCCAAGAAGTTGGCGGCACTCACCGACAACAAGTTCCAGGTCCGCGTGTTCGCGCCAGGCGAGATCGTGCCGGCGTTGCAGGCACTCGATGCGGTGCAGAACAACACTGTCGAGATGTGCCAAACCGCGAGCTACTACTTCGTGGGCAAGGACCTGACGTTCGGCTTCGATGCCGGCGTGCCGTTCGGCCTCACCGCGCGCCAGCAGAATGCCTGGATGTTGCAGGGCGGCGGGCTGGCGCTGATGCGCGAGTTCATGGCGGACTACAACGCGGTGCCGTTCCCGGCCGGCAACACCGGTGTTCAGATGGGCGGCTGGTTCCGCAAGGAGATCAAGACGCTCGACGACGTGAAGGGCCTCAAGATGCGCATTCCCGGCATCGGCGGTCAGGTTTGGGCAAAACTCGGCGCCGTGCCGCAGCAGATCGCTGGCGGCGACATCTATCCGGCGCTGGAGCGCGGCACGATCGACGGTGCGGAATGGGTGGGGCCATACGACGACGAGAAGCTCGGCTTCTACAAGGTTGCGCCCTACTACTACTACCCGGGATTCTGGGAGGCGGGCACGCAGATCTCCCTGCTCATCGGCAAGCAGCATTGGGATGCACTACCGGCAGGCTACAAGGCCGCTGTCGAAACGGTTGCGGCCGACGTCAATGGCGAGATGTTGGCACGTTACGACACTCTGAACCCGCAGGCGTTGCGCCGTCTTGTGGCGGCCGGCGCGCAGTTGCGGCCCTATCCACGCGAGGTCCTGGCCGCGGCGTGGAAGGCGACGCACGAGCTCTACGACGAATTCTCGAGCAAGAATGCCAAGTTCAAGAAGGTCTACGATAACTGGAAGGCCTTCCGCGACGAGCAGTACCTGTGGTTCCGCGTCGCCGAGTTGACCTACGAGAACTTCGCCTTTACCGCCGGCCAGACGGTGAAATGAAGTCGAACGGATCGATTGCGAGAGCCCCGCTTCGGCGGGGC
>NZ_SCVH01000126.1 GCF_004296935.1 Reyranella sp. | reverse complement strand
CGACCGTGATGGCAAAGCGGGCGTTGGACTGGGTGTATTCGTGGGCGCAATAGACGCGCATGTCGTCGGACAGCGCACGCAGCCGGCTGAGCGACGTCCAGAACTGCTGCGGCGTGCCCTCGAACATCCGGCCGCAACCCAGCGCAAAGATCGTGTCGCCACAGAACAGCGCCTTCTGGTCGCGGAAGGCGTAGGCGATGTGGCCAGACGTGTGACCCGGGATGAAGAAGACCTCGGCCTCGGCCTCGCCGAAGCGGTAGCGGTCGCCGTCGTCGACCTCGACGTCGATGCCGGGGATGCGCGCCCGGTCGCGCCGCGGGCCGACGATGGTGCAGCCGGTCGCCTTCTTGATCTCGAGATTGCCGCCGACGTGATCACCGTGGTGGTGGGTATTGAGGATGTGCGTGATTTTCCAGCGGCGTTTTTCCGCCTCGGCGAGGATCGGCCCGGCCACGGCCGGGTCGACGACGCCGACCGCCCCGCTCTGGGGCTCGCGCATCAACCACACGTAATTGTCGCTCAGGACGGGGATTCGGACGATGTCTAGCGTTGTGCTCATGATGCGCGACGCTAGCAGAGCTGGCCTGCGCGGGCCATGGTCCCCTCCAATGGCCCTCGCGGTCCGAATTCTGCTAGGATTACCGCATGTGGAGCGACGTCCTCGACCTTGAGGAATTCTACGGCAGCACGCTGGGCCAGACCACGGCGCGGCTGCTGCGCGCACGGCTGCGCGAAGTGTGGCCGAGCGTGCGCGGCGAGAACGTTCTGGGCCTGGGTTATGCCACGCCGTTCCTGCGGCCGTTCGTCGAGGAAGCCCAGCGCACGCTCGCCTTCATGCCGGCCCAGCAAGGCGTTACACGCTGGCCGCGCGAGGGCCGCAATCTCACGACCCTGGTCGACGAGGTGGATCTGCCGCTCCCCGACCGCTCGATCGATCGCGTGCTGCTGGTCCATGCCGTCGAATGCACCGAGCAGGTGCGTCCGATGCTGCGCGAGATCTGGCGGGTAATGGCCGACGGCGGCCGCCTGATCGTGGTGGCACCGACGCGTGCCGGCTTCTGGTCGCAGGTCGAACGATCGCCGTTCTATCATGGCCACCCCTATTCCACCGGCCAGCTCGCGGCGCTGATGCGCGCCAACATGTTCGCGCCGCTGCGCCAGACGCGCGCCCTCTACATGCCGCCGACCCGCTCGCGGCTGGCCATACGCATGGCGCCGGCCATGGAGCGCTTCGGCCAGCGCTGGCTCGGCCGCTTCGCCGGCGTGAGCGTGATCGAGTCGGGCAAGCAGCTCTATGCCGGGGTCGCCGAGCGCGCGCAGAACCAGGCGGTCGCGGCCGTGCGGCCGAAGCTGCGCATCGCCAGTTCGCGCGATGGGCACGCCGCGCGCAGCACCAAGGATGGCGAAGCCCCCGCCTCCTGACATCCGGAACAAAGACATGTCCTTTTCTCCGCGCGTCATCGCGCTGCTTGGTTTTGGCGAAGCGGGCTCGGCCATCGCCCGCGGCCTCTGTATCGAAGGCGGTTGGCGCGGGTCACACGATGGAAGTGGGCCGAAGCCCGGCGACAACGCACCACGCCGCGTGATCGCCATCGACACTGCCCTCGACAAGGATGCGCGCGGGACGGCGTTGGGCAAGACCGCGCGCGGGCTCGATGTCGCGATCGAGGGCCACTACGCCGAGGCACTGCGCGAAGCCGACCTGGTGATCTGTGCCGTCCAGGGCGAGTTCGCCCACGATGCCGCCGCAGCGGCCGCGCCGCTCCTGAAGAAGGGCGCGCATTACCTCGACCTCTGCACCATCACCGGCAAGATGTCGGACGAAGATCGCGCCGAGATCGAGAAAGGCGCCGGCCGCTACATCGATATCGCCGTCATGGGCGGCTTCTTCAGCCAGGGCATCAAGGCGCCGATGCTGGTGGCGGGCGAAGACGCGGCAGAGATGGTGGCGTGGATGAACGCCAACGGGTTCGTCGCCACGCTGCTGGGGCCGAAGCCCGGCAGCGCCTCGTCGGTGAAGATGCTGCGCAGCACCCTGGTCAAAGGCATCGAGGCGCTGGGTGTCGAGGCACTGGTGACGGCCAAGCGCCAGGGCATCCTCGAAGAGGTGCTGGGCTGCCTGGGCGACGCCGACGCCCAGACCTTGCGCGGCTTCATCACCATGCTGGTGCGGACGCATGTCGTGCATGCCCATCGCCGCTGGGAAGAGATGGGGCTGGTGGCGCAGACCCTGCGCGAGACCGGCGTCGATCCGCTAATGACCGAGGCGATCGAGCGCAGCCACCGCCGCACAGTCGACGCCCATATTGCGCCGGCCGACGGCCAGGTGCCGAGCCTCGACGAGGCGCTGGAGATCCTGTCGGAGAAGGTCATCCGTGGCGTCTGATGTTTTCGACCGGCTCGTGGCGCTGCTGAGCGAGGCCAAGGCGAAGTTCCGCGTCATCGAGCACGAGGCCGAAGGCAAGTCAGAAGCGATCAGCGTCATTCGCGGCAACCGGCCCGACCAGGCGGCCAAGGCCATGGTGCTGGACGTGCGCGGCGGTGGCGGCGGCCGGCGTCACGTGCTGGCGATCCTGCCGGGCAGCCGCAAGCTCGACTTCGCAGCGGTCGCCTCGCTGTTCGAGGCCCGCAAGTGCGGTTTCGCCTCGCCGGAGACGGCGCAGGAACTGACCGGCTGCGTGATGGGATCGGTGCCGCCCTTTGCGTTCAACCCCGACCTTGCCATCGTGGTCGACGAGGACCTGCTGGCGAACGAGACGCTGTTCTTCAACGCCGGCCGGCTCGATCGCTCGATGGAGCTCGACACCCAGGACTGGATCGCCGTCGCCCGGCCGCGCGTGGCGAAGATCGCCGCCAAGGCCTGACATCGTGATCGAGTGGCGCTTTCGCGATGCGACGGAGGATGACTTCGAGCCGTTGCTGGCGATCCGCATCGACGTGATGCGCGAACATCTGGAGCGCGTGTTCCGCTACAAGCCCTCGCGCGCGCGCCGCATTTTCCGCGAGCATTTCGCCGAGCCGGGCATGCGCGCGATCATGATCGAGGGCGAGCTCGGGGGCTGCGTCGCCTTCCGCAAGGGCGCCGACGCGATCAAGCTCGATTCGTTCTATCTCCACCGCCGCCATCACAATAGCGGCCTCGGAACGATCATCCTCAAGGTGCTGCTGGCCGAGGCCGACGCGGCGGGCCTGCCGGTGCGGCTCGACGTGCTGACCGGCAGCAAGGCCGACCGCTTCTACCTGCGCCACGGCTTCGTGAAGCTCAGCGAAGACGAGATCGAGGGCCACTATGAAAGGCCCCCTCCGCCCCCTGCGGGGGCACCTCCCCCGATTACGGGGGAGGAGTAGGAGAGGTCATTCTCCTCCCCCGTCTGCGGGGGAGGTGCCCCGTCTTACGGGGCGGAGGGGGTCATCAATCCCGTCGCAGCATGAACACCGCCTGCTCGCCGAACAGATTGGCGAGCAGCGGCGGCATGTGGATCGGCCGGCTCTTGCTGTTGAGCACGATGGCGCGCTCGATGCGTACGCCCATGTCGTGGCAGAGCGCGCGGAAGTCGTCGATGCTGCAGAGATGGATGTTGGGCGTGTCGTACCACTTGTAGGGCAACGACGTGGTTTGCGGCATGCGGCCACCGAACACCATCCGCAGGCGCACCTGCCAGTGCGCGAAGTTGGGAAACGACACGATCGCCCGCTTGCCGACCCGCAGCATCTGGCGCAGCACCTCGCGTGGCTCGCGTGTGGCCTGCAGTGTCTGGCCGAGGATCACATAGTCGAAGGCATCGTCGGGATAGGCCCTCAGATCGGCATCGGCATCGCCCTGGATCACCGACAGGCCGTTGGCCACGCAGGCGTTCACGCCGGCCTGGCTGAGTTCCATGCCGCGCGCATCGACACGCTTGAAGTTCGTCAGGTAGGCCAGCAGCGCGCCGTCGCCGCAGCCGATGTCGAGCGCGCGGGTGTCGGGCGCCACCATGTCGGCGATGAGCTGGAGATCGACACGAATGGACTTCACGACACGTCCCCTCTCATGTCGTCTCCTTGAGGCCACGCACGGCGGCCGCACCCTTGAGGAAGCCGCTGAGCGTACGGAACATCTCCGGTTCGTCGAGCAGGAAGGCGTCGTGGCCCTTGTCGCTCGCGACCTCGACGAACGACACGTTGGCTGCCGCCGCATTCAGCGCATGGACGATCTCGCGACTCTCGTGGGTCGGGAACAGCCAGTCGCTGGTGAAGGACATCAGGCAGAAGCGCGTCGGCGAGCCGCGGAAGGCATTTGCCAGCACCCCGCCATGCGCCCCGGCAAGGTCGAAATAATCCATTGCCCGCGTGATGTAGAGATAGCTGTTGGCGTCGAAGCGATCGACGAAGGTCGAGCCCTGATGGCGCAGGTAGCTCTCGACCTGGAAGTCGGCATCGAAGCCGAAGCCGAGCGCATTGCGGTCCTGCAGGGCGCGGCCGAACTTCCGCTGCAGCGCCTGCTCCGACAGATAGGTGATGTGGGCGGTCATGCGCGCGACCGCGAGACCGCGTGCCGGCACCGTCTGGTGCAGGCGGTAGTCGCCGCCCTTCCATTCGGGATCGGCCATGATCGCCTGGCGGCCGACCTCGTGGAACGCGATGTTCTGGGCCGAGTGGTGCGCCGCACAGGCGATCGGCACGGCCGAGAAGACACGCTTGGGATAGGTCGCCGCCCATTCCAGCACCTGCATCCCGCCCATCGACCCGCCGATGACGCAGAACAGGTCGGGGATGCCGAGATGATCGAGCAGCGCCGCCTGGGCGCGCACCATGTCGCCGATGGTGACCACCGGGAAACGCAGGTTCCAAGGCTGGCCGGTCGCAGCCTCGCGCGCCAGCGGGCCGGTCGAGCCCATGCAGTGGCCCAGCACATTGACGCAAATAATGAAGTACCGCGCCGGATCCAGGACCTTGCCCGGCCCGACCAGGCTTTCCCACCAGCCTTCCTTGCCCGTCACCGGATGCCGCTCGGCGACGAACTGGTCGCAGGAGAGCGGGTGGCAGATCAGGATCGCATTGGTCTTGTCGGCGTTCAGCGTGCCGTAGGTCTGATAGGCCACCCGATAGGGTCCGAGATCGACGCCGCAATCGAGACGCAACGGCCGCCCGTCACCCAGGACCGCGTAGCGGCATTGGGCGAGCGCCATGCGCTCGGCGTCGGTCAGGTCCTGGAGCAACGTCCTCTCCAACGAAAAAAGCCCCCGACCGGAAGGGCGGGGGCTTTTTTCAAGCACTCCGACCTTTTAGCGGGGATTAACGTGGCCGCAAGCCGGTCGGCTCAAATTCCACGGATGACTTCTATACGAACCTCGCCGCGCAGGTGCAAGTGCCTTGAGGCTTGTTTGGCTTTACGCGATGTGGCTCAACGTAGTATCGCCGCTGCGCACAGGAATTACCGGTCTAATGAACGCACCCAGTCTCAACAGCCTGCGGCAAGAAATCGATGCCATCGACGGCGAACTGCACGGCCTGATCGGCCGGCGCGCCGACGTGGTCGGACGAATCGCGACCGTAAAACCGGCCGGCGGGCTGGCGCTGCGCCCGGGCCGCGAAGCCCAAGTCATGCGCCATCGGCTGGCCGCCCACAAAGGCCCCTTTCCGGTAACCGCCGTCTTCCGCATGTGGCGCGAGATGATGTGCGCGCTCACCCTGATGCAGACGCCGGGACTGAAGATCGCCATCTGCCGGCCGGCCGAGCAGCCCGGCTACTGGGACCTCGCGCGCGATCATTTCGGCTGCCAGATCCCCTTCGTCGCCCACGACACGCCGGCCCAGGTGCTGGCGGCGGTCCGCGGCGGCCCGACGACGCTTGGCATCGTGCCGGCGCCGATCGAATCCGATGTCGCCCCGTGGTGGCCGCTGCTCGCCGGCGGCGATGCGACCCTGCCCAACATCGTGGCCCGCCTGCCCTTCCTCGCCATGCCCAACGCCCGGGCCCGCGGCATCTCGGCCCTGGTTCTCGCCCGCATGGAGCCCGAGGAAAGCGGCGACGACCGCGCCCTCATCGCCCTGGAAACGCCGGCCGGCCTCAGCCGCGACCGCATCGCCGGCGGCCTCGCCAAGGTCGGGTTGCCGACCTTCACATCGGTGCTGGACCAGGTTGTCGACGGCGTGCATCACTATCTCATCGAACTGCCGGGCGTGATCGTCGATGGCGACCCGCGACTGCGCGAGCTCGGAGCGGCCTTGGGTTTGAAGAGCGGTCGTGTCGCCGCGATCGGCGCCTATGCCGTTCCATCCGACCTTCGGCTCTAAGGGGCATGCGGCCCTGATCACTCGTTACGGGAGACTGCCATGACCGCGCTCACCCCGCGTCCAGGCATCATGAAGATCGCGCCCTATGTGCCGGGCAAGGACTCGGTCGAGGGCAAGGAGACCATCGCCAAGCTCTCGTCCAACGAGGGCGCGCTGGGGCCGAGCCCCAAGGCGATGGCGGCCTACGCCAAGGCGGCAGCCGAGCTGCACCGCTACCCCGACGGCAATGCCGAGAAGCTGCGCAGCGCGATCGGCCGCCACTACGGCCTCGATCCGGCGCGCATCGTCTGCGGCGCCGGCTCCGACGAACTGCTCAACCTCCTGATCCGCGCCTACTGCGGGCCGGGCGACGAATTGCTCTACAGCCAGTTCGGCTTCCTGATGTATCCGATCAATGCGCTCGGCGTCGGCGCCACGCCGGTGGCGGCGCCGGAAAAGGATTACCGCGCCGACGTCGACGCGCTGCTGTCCAAGGTCACGAACAAGACCAGGGTCGTGTGCCTCGCCAATCCCAACAATCCGACCGGCAGCTACGTCACCAAGGACGACGTCCGCCGGCTGCACGCCGGCCTGCCGAAGAACGTCCTGCTGGTGATCGACGCGGCCTATGCCGAATACGTGAGCCGCAACGACTATGAATCGGGCGTCGAGCTGGTCGACCAGGCCGAGAATGTCGTGATGACCCGGACCTTCTCCAAGATCTACGGGCTGGGCGGCCTCCGGCTGGGCTGGATGTATGGCCCGGCCGGCATCGTCGACGTGATGAGCCGGCTGCGCCAGCCGTTCAACGTCAACCTGCCGGCGCAGATCGCCGGGATCGCCGCGATGCAGGACATCGCCCACACCGACGCCAGCCGCACCAACAACGACATCTGGCTGCCCTGGCTCAGCGCCGAACTCGCCAAGCTTGGCCTGGCGCCGTTGCCCAGCGTCGGCAACTTCCTCACCGTGGGCTTCGGCTCGAAGGAGCGCGCGGCCGCCGCCAACGCCTGGATGATGAACGACGGCCTGATCCCGCGCATGATCGCGGGCTATGGCCTGCCCGAGCATCTGCGCATCACCATCGGCACCGAGACCGAGGTGAAGGCGGTGCGCGAATCGCTCGCCAGGTTCGTGGCCGCCAAATGACCGGACCCGCTCCTGCCAAGTCCCCGACCGCCAAGCCGATGTTCGACAAGATCGCGCTGATCGGCATCGGCCTGATCGGTGGCTCGATCGCCCTGGAGGCGCGCAAGCGCGGGCTCGCCAGATCGATCGTGGCGGCAACGCGCAGCGCCGAGACGGCGGCGCTGGCCAACAGGCTGAAGCTCGCCGACCATTGCGGCACCGACCTCGCGGCGGCGGTGAAGGATGCCGACCTGGTGATCGTCTGCACGCCGGTGGGCGCCTGCGGCCCCGCCACCCAGGCGATCGCCTCGTCGCTCAAGCCGGGCTGCATCGTGTCCGATGTCGGCTCGGTGAAGCAGACCGTGATCGCCGACATGGCGCCGCACATTCCCGAGGGCGTGCATTTCGTGCCGGCCCATCCGGTGGCCGGCACCGAGAATTCCGGCCCCGAAGCCGCCTTGCTGGATTTGTTCGAAGGCCGCTGGACCATCCTGACGCCGCTGCCCGGCAGCGATGCCCAGGCCGTGGCCAGGCTCGAGGCGTTCTGGAAGGCGCTGGGCAGCCTGGTTGAAAAGATCGACCCCGCCGATCACGACCGCATCCTCGCCATCACGTCGCACCTGCCGCATCTCATCGCCTACACCATCGTCGGCACCGCCGACGATCTGGCCGGCCATCTCAACAGCGAGGTGTTGCGTTTCGCCGCCGGCGGCTTCCGCGACTTCACGCGCATCGCCGCTTCCGACCCGACGATGTGGCGCGACGTGTTCATGAACAATCGCGAGGCCGTGCTCGAAGTCCTCCAGCGCTTCCAGGAGGACCTCTTCTACCTGCAGCGCGCCATCCGCTGGGGCGAGGGCGACAAGCTGTTCGAGCTGTTCACGCGCACGCGCGAGATCCGCCGCGCGCTGATCCACCTCAACCAGGCGTGAGCACGCAGAAGCCCTTCTGGGTCTTTGCCTATGGCTCGCTGATGTGGAACCCGGGCTTCGCGGCGCCCGAGACGCAGGCCGCCCGCCTGCACGGCTGGCACCGCGCCTTCTGCATCTACTCCGAGCACTATCGCGGCACGCCCAGGAAGCCCGGCCTGATCCTGGGCCTGCTGCCGGGCGGCGCCTGCCGCGGCCTCGCCCATCGCCTGCCGCGCGCCGGCTACGACGCCGTGCGCCGCTATCTGCGGACGCGCGAGATCGACAACGACGGCGTCTACACCGAAGAGGTCCGGCCGATCCATCTGCACGACGGACGCTTGGTCGAGGCGCTGGTCTATCTCGCCGATCGCCAGCACCGGCAATTCGCCGGCAAGCTGCCGACCGCGAAGGCGGTGGCCCTGGTGCGGGGCGGCCGCGGCGCGACCGGCACCAATGTTGCCTATCTGCGCAACACGGTTGCCCATCTGCGCGAACTCGGGCTGCGCGACCCCGCCCTCGAGGAACTGGCGCGGCGGACCGGAGCCAGCGGCGTCCGCTAGGGGCGGGCGCTAGCGGCGGGCCGCAGCGCCAACAAAGGCTGCGGCCATGACGAAGCGCAGCTCGTCGCGCGCCCGTTCGACCGTGAGGCCGAGCCGCTGGCGCAGGACGACCCAGCTCTCGGGCGCGAGTGCCAGGGCAAGCGCATTCAGCGCCCGCCCGCG
The DNA here is from genome assembly GCF_004296935.1 of Reyranella sp. Taxonomy (GTDB): domain Bacteria; phylum Pseudomonadota; class Alphaproteobacteria; order Reyranellales; family Reyranellaceae; genus Reyranella. The sequence goes on along the minus strand of NZ_SCVH01000126.1, from coordinate 30,754 downwards.
CTGCTCGACGGGAAGTCCCGCCAGCTCCCGGTCGAACCAGCGCGCAAGGTTGGCCTGGTTGGTCGCGTAGACCTGCGCGATCATGTCGGCGGCGGCCGGCGACCGACGCTGCAGGGTCTCGACGAATGTCCACATCGGCAGCAACCGCTCATAGCGGTCGGCAGCCCGATCGACGACGAGCTGGACGCGGCCCTCCAGCGACGACGCCGCACCCGGCTCCGCCATGTCGCCGAAACCGGTGGCGAACACGCGGTCGAGAACGGCGACATAGAGCTCGGCCGTATCGGCAAAATGCTGAAACACGGTGCGCGCCGAAACACCCGCCATCCTGGCGATATCACGCACGATCGGCGCGACGTCTCCCGTCTCGGCCAGCGCCAAGGCCGACGCGATGATGGCCTCACGGGTCCGCGCCACGCGGCTGCCGTTCACCACCGGATGCGACAGCACTTGCCGATTCAGAACTTCGACTTCCATTCGAGCCCCCTGCCTTGTCGCCGTCGCCACGGATGCGCCGCCGTTCGCCTTGGGCAGGGACCGGCAGCACGCTTTGATGTATCAACGGTGTTGCAGGCAGCGGATACCAAGGAGCTTGCGAAGACAACCCGCTGATTCGCAATTAAATAACCACCCATGTAAGCCATTCGTAAGGTCCCGGTGTACCGATGACAGACAGGAAATTCACCGCCGCTTCCCTCGCCGCCCAGGCCATGGGCTGGATCGACCCGGTCACCAAGGCCGTGGTGCCGCCCATCCACATGGCGAGCACCTATCTGCGCGACGAGGACAACGGCTACAGCTCGGGCAGGATCTATGCCCGCGCCGACAATCCGACCTTCGACCAGGCCGAGGCGACCCTGGCGGCGCTCGAAGGCGGGCCCAAGGCGCTGGTCTTCTCCTCGGGCATGAGTGCGGCGACCGCGTGCTTCCTCGCACTCGCCCCCGGCGACCATGTCGTCGTTCCCAAGGTCATGTACTGGTCGCTGCGCAACTGGCTGGCGACCTTCGCCACCCACTGGGGCCTGAAAGTCGAGTTCGTCGACGCCGACCGGACCGACGCCATCGCCGCCGCCGTCCGGCCGGGCGTCACCAAGCTGGTGTGGATCGAGACGCCGGCCAACCCGACCTGGAGCGTGACCGACATCGCGGCCGCCGCCGACATCGCCCATCGCGCCGGGGCCCTGCTCGGCGTCGACTCCACGGTGGCAACACCGGTGCTGACGCGGCCGATCGAGTTCGGCGCCGACATCGTCATGCATTCGGCGACCAAGTACCTGAACGGACACTCCGACATCATTGCCGGCGCGCTGGTCGGCGCCCGCGACGACGCCCATTGGGCGAAGCTGCGCACGATCCGCGCCCAGCTCGGCACGATCCTGGGCCAGACCGAGGCGTGGCTGCTGATGCGCGGCATGCGCACGCTGTTCCCGCGCGTCGACTGGGCCTGCCGCTCGGCACAGTCGCTCGCCGAGCGGCTGGCGGCCCATCCGATGGTGAGCGAAGTGCTCTATCCCGGCCTGCCGTCGTTTGCGGGGCACGCAGTCTCGCGCAAGCAGATGACAGGCGGCTTCGGCGGCATGCTGTCGGTGCGCATCAAGGGCGGCGAACGGGCCGCCATCGCTACCGCGGCGCGCGTGGCGCTGTGGAAACGTGCGACGTCGCTCGGCGGCGTCGAAAGCCTGATCGAGCATCGCGCCAGCATCGAAGGCCCGGGCACGCCCTGCCCGCCCGATCTCCTGCGCCTGTCGGTGGGCGTCGAGGACAGCGGCGATCTGTTCGACGATCTCGACCAGGCGCTCAGGCGCGCCGACAACGCCTGATTACGCAGGCAGGCCGAACACCGCGGGCAGGCCGGCGCCGATGCGCTCGTTCATCATCTCGATCGAGCCGTCGGTGTAGGCCGCGATCTTGGCGCCGGCGAGGTGGCGCGCCAGCGGATACTCGGCGCGCAAGCCGTTGGCGCCCATCGCCTGGATGCAGTCGGCGATGCGATTGACCGCCATGTCGGTGGCGAACTTCTTGGCATAGGCCGCCGGCAGCACGGCATCGGCGCCCTCGTCGATCAGGCGGGCGGCGCGGTAGGTAAGGAGCCGCGCGGCCTCGAGATCGGTCGCAGCATCGACCAGCTTCCAGCGCACGCCCTGATGATCGAGCACCGGCCGGCCGAAGGTCTGGCGCTGCTGGGTGTAGCGCACCGCCGTTTCGAGCGAGGCCTGCAGCATGCCGCAGCACATGGCCGCGACATAGGCGCGGGCGCCGTTGATGCCGGCGAGGGCTGCCTTGAAGGCCTTGCCCGGCTCGTGCAGCACCGCCTCGTCGGGCGCAAAATAGTCGACCAGGCGGAAGCCGCCGACGCCGATGGCGTGGCCGCCATGCAACTCGAACGGCTTGTCGCGCTCAAAGCCTGGTCTGTCCGCTTCGATGGCAAAGCAGGCGATGCCGCGATAGCCTTGGCTCTTGTCGGTCTGGGCGTAGGCCACCGACAGGCCCGCCACGGCGGCATTGGTGATCCAGGCCTTGGCGCCGTTCAGCTTCCAGCCGCCCTCGACACGCACCGCCGACATTTCGAGGCCGCCGAAATCGCTGCCGACGCCGGGCTCGCTCAAGCCGGCGCAACCGATCAGGTCGCCCGCGATCATCCGCGGCAAGAGACGCGCGACCTGGCCCGGCTGGCCGTCGCGGGCAAAGCGGGTGCAGGCGTTGTGATGGTTGATCAGCGCGAAGGCGAAGGCGAAATCATGCCGCGCGATTTCCTCGAAAGCCCGCAGCTTGCAGGAGAAGGAGAGTCCCTGCCCGCCATGCTGCTTCGCGAGCTCGATCGTGTTCAGCCCTGCGGCACAGGCCGCCTCGATCGTCTCCAGCGGATAGCGCCGCTCCCATTCCCAGCGTGCGGCATTGGGAGCAACGTGGGCCTCGGCGAAGGCCTTGGCGCGCGCCACGACAGCGCGTTCCTCGGCGGTCAGGACTTCATCCAGCATCGGTTTCAGATACACGATTGGACCTGCGGCGCAACCGCGAGCTAGAATGCCGGCGACGCGGGTGTAGCTCAGGGGTAGAGCGTCGGCTTCCCAAGCCGTAGGTCGCGGGTTCAAATCCCGTCGCCCGCTCCAAAATTTGTTCTAGGCAGGAACCTCTACATGGATGCGGTGATTTCGGCGCCGGTCGCGACCAACGGCGACTTTGCGGCCGACGTGGCCGCCTTCTCCGCCTATTGGCGCCATGCCAGGGCACAACTGGACAAGCAGCCGAACGAAACGCTCAAGCTGGCCGCCCGCGAAGCCCGGTTCCTGTTCCTGCGCACGCATGCCCGCACGCTCTACGACCGGCTGACCGACGGACGGCGGAAGTTCGTGCGCATCGAGCGCCTGGTCTATGATGCTGCCGAGATCGTGCCCGGCCTGGTGCCGACGCGGGCCGAGGTCGCCGCCGAATCGGAGCTGCGTCAGTCGGAGAAGGAAGGCGTGGAAGTCGACCAGGGCATCCTTTTCAACCAGTTCCTCGCCGATTCCGCCTGCGGGCTGCATCTCTGCCACACCATGCTGCTACCGCGCGAAGAATCCGCCGATGCGCTCGCCAAGTTCCTGCGCGATGGCCGGCTCGATCTCGGCACGGCCAAGGTCGAACGCCAGGGCAAGGCGGCTGTGCTGCTGCTGTCCAACCCGCGTTTCCTCAACTCGGAGGACCTTTCGACCCAGTCGTCGACCGAGATCGGCGCCGATGTTTGCACCCTCGATCCGCACAGCCAGGTCGCGGTGCTGCGCGGCGACTACGTGCCCGAGGGCAAGTACGCCGGCCGTCGTGTCTTCAATGCCGGCATCAATCTCACGCATCTCTACTACGGCAAGATCCCCTTCCTGTGGTTCCTGATCCGCGACATGGGATTCGTGAACAAGATGACCCGCGGCCTGGCGCGGCCCGACGTGGCGCCCGACGAGGTCTCGGGCGATTCGATCGAAAAGCTCTGGATCTCGGCGGTCGATACCTTCGCCATCGGCGGCGGCTGCCAGATTCTGCTCGCCACCGACTTCAACATCGCCGCCCGCGATGCCTACATGACCCTGCCGGCGCGCAAGGAAGGCATCATCCCGGCGATGGCGAACCTCAGGCTGGCGCGCTTCATCGGCGACCGCATGGCCCGTCAGGCGATCATGTACGAGCGCCGCTTCGAGTGCGATTCAGCGGAGGGCCGGCTGATCTGCGACGAGGTTGTGGAGCCCGATGCCGTCGACCGCACCATCGACCACGCCGTCGAGCGACTGACCGGCTCGGGCGTCGTGGGCGCGATCGGCAATCGCCGGGCGCTGCGCCTCGCCGTTGAGCCAATCGACAAGTTCCGTCGCTATGCCGCGCTCTATGCCCGCGAACAGGCTTACTGCCATTTCAGCCCAGCCTTGATCGCCAATCTCGAGCACTATTGGAACGCCGCCAATAGACGGGCCTGAGACCACGCGGCGGGTCAGCCGCCCGCCATCAGATCGGCGAGTGCCGGATCAGCCGCGAGTTCGGCGGCGGATCCTGCAAGAACGATCCGCCCACGGCTCAGCACCACGCCCCGGCTCGCCGTACCGAGCGCCAGCGCTGCGCGTTGCTCGGCCAGCAGGATCGCCATGCCGCCGGCCGCCATCTGCGGCAACCGCCGCAGGAGATCGGCGACGACGAGCGGTGCAAGTCCCAGGGTCGGCTCGTCCATCAGCAACAGACGCGGCCTGTTCATCAGCGCTCGCGCGAGAGCCAGCATCTGCTGCTGGCCACCCGACAGCAGCCAGGCGCGCGCCTCGGGGCGTTCGCCCAGCATCGGAAACAGGACCAGCATCTCTTCGACCCGACGGCGACGCTCGGAGGCAGGCGCCGTCGACGACGCCTCGAGATTCTCGCGCACGGTGAGGCCGGCAAACACACGCCGGCCCTCGGGCACGTAGCCCACGCCCAGCGCCACGCGCTGCTCGACCGTCAGAGCGGAGGCGTCCTGGCCGAAAAGCGAGACCGGTTCCGGCGTCGACCGGAAGCCCAGGATCGCCTCGAGCAGCGACGTCTTGCCGGCGCCATTGCCGCCCAGCAGAGCCACGATCTCGCCCGCGTTGACGGCGAGGCCCCCGATTTCCAGCACGGCCGCGCTCACGCGGCAGCCTCCACGAGCCCGAGAAAGCTTGCACGCACCCGGGGATCGGCGCGCACCTCGGCGGGTCCGCCGATCGCGATCACCTTGCCGCGATCGAGGCAGACCAGCCGGTCGCAAACGCGCGTCAGCAGTTCGATGTCATGGTCGACGATCACGACGCCCCGCCCGGCATCGCGCAACCGGCGCAACAACGAGGTGAGTTGCCCACGCTCTCGATCGGTCGCCCCTGCCGCCGGCTCGTCGAGCAGCAGGAAGGCGGCACCGGTCGAGACGGCCCGCGCCAGATCGGCAGAACGCGTGTCCCCCTCCAGCATCAGGGTTTGAAACGTGCGGCCAAGACCTTTCCGCGCGATGACATGCGGCGGCAGGTGCTCGAGATGCGTATCGTCCAGGGTAATCGCACCGCCGTCGACGTGATCGAGTCCACCGATCACATTGAGCAGCGTCGTCTTGCCCGAGCCATTGGGCCCGATCAGTCCGACGATCTCGCCGCGCCCGACGGCAAAGGACACGCCGGCCAGGGCGTCCACCCCGCCGAATCGTTTGACGACATTGTCGAGCACGAGCCGTTGCGCTCCTGTCGCGGGTAACAAGCGTTCCGGCACCACGGGCTTGTGCGGCACTGGCGATCGCGCCCCGCTCAGGCGGTCGATCCACTCGGCGAGGCCGCCCGGCGCCCATCGGACGATGGCAAGCGTCGCCACGGCATAGACCAGCAGCCAGGCGTCCTGAAAATCACGCAGCATCTCAGGCAGGCAGACGGCCAGCAGCGCGCCCACCACGGCGCCCATGGGATGCCGCGAACCGCCGATGACGACGGAGGTGAGGCAAAGCACCATGACCGAAAAGCCCGTCACGTCGGGCGACACCACGCCGCTGATCGCCGCCGAGAAGGCCCCCGCCAATCCGGCCAGGGCAGCGCCCACGACGAACCCTGCAAGCCGCCATCGGCCCCCATCGATGCCCAGCGTGGCCGCCATCAGGGGCGCCTCGCGCAACAGGCGCGCCTCGTCGCCCAACCGGCCCCGAAAGAGTTGCGCGTAGATCAGCACGCCGGCGATCAGGCAGATCCACACCATCGCCAGCAGAACAGGGCCCCGCGGCAGCGAGGACACGAACCCCGAGATCCCGTTGGCACCACCGGTCAGGCTCTCGGCGTGAACCGCGACGAGATTGACGATCGAGGCGAGCGCCAACGTGGCGAGTGCGAAATAATGCGACTGCAAGCGCAGGATCGGGCCGGCCACGACCGCCGCGGGGATGGCCGCCGCGAGGATCGCTACCGGCAGCGCCAGCGCACCCAGCATCGGTGCCGCAAGCGCGGCGGTATAGGCGCCGACACCGAACAGGGCGCCTTGCGCCAGGTTCAGCGCGCCGAGTTGACCAAAGACGAGCTGATAGCCCAGGCCCATCAGCGCATAGATCCCGACGAGCGTGACCATGCGCTGGCCAAATGGCGGCAGGACCGCCAGCGCAAAAATGGGGAGGGCAAGAAGAGCGGCCAGCCAGAAGGCGCCGAGGGGCCGCATGTCAGGCGCGCCGGCCCACGGGTTCGCCGAACAGGCCCTGCGGCCGGAACGCGAGAACCACGAGGACACCCACGTAGAGTGCGGCCGATGCCCAGGCATCGCCAAATCCCGCCGACACGAAAGTCTCGAAGAAGCCGATACCCAGAGCGCCCAGAAGCGCGCCCGGCACGCTGCCCCAGCCGCCCAGCGCCACGGCGATATAGGCCTTCAGCATGTGGCCGGCACCCTGCGTCGGCGCCACCAGGAACTGGTGCCCGAGCAGAAACCCCGCGATCCCCGCCAGCGCGCCGGCCAAGGCCAGCGACAGCATGATGTAGCGACCGACGGGAATGCCGACGGCGCGCGCCATGTGTCGGTCGGACGAGACCGCACGCATGCGCCGTCCTGTCTGCGTGCGCTCGAGCAGAAACCAGACCCCTGCCACCAGGACGCTGCCAACCACGACGATGGCGAGCGGCTGGCGGCCGAGTGCCACGCCCGCGATATCGAACGAGCCGCTGCCGGTCAGCGCCGGTGCGGTGCGAGGTGCTGCCCCCAGGCCGACGGTGAGGCCGTGTTCGATGATGGCGGCAAGTGCGATGGTCGCGACGAAAGTGGCCTCCGGCGGTCGGGCAACAAGCGGCAGGATCGCCACCCGCGCCGCGACGATGCCGGCGGCGCCGAGCGTCAAGGCGACCAGCGGCAGAAGCAATGGAGCGGCAAGGCCGGTCGATTGTCCGGCGGCCACGGCGACGGCGCCGCCCAGCACAACCAGATCTCCATGGGCGAAGTTGACGGCGCCGGCGGCGTTCAGGGCGAGAACGAAGCCCAGCGCCACCAGCGCATAGGCCATGCCCAGCGCCGTGGCGTTGAGCAGGAGCTGAAAGGTGATCAGTGTTCGCGGGGGGCGTGCTTGCCCAGGATCCGCTGCAAGGTGCGCCGGTGCATGTTGAGGCGACGCGCCGTCTCCGAGACATTGCGATCGCACTGCTCGAAAACGCGCTGGATGTGCTCCCAGCGCACGCGGTCGGCCGACATCGGGTTGCTGGGCGGCGGCGGCAGCTTGCGGCCGTGCGCGGTCAGCGCCTGCTCGATGGCGTCGGCGTCGGCCGGCTTGGCGAGATAGTCGACCGCACCTTCCTTCACGGCGGCGACGGCGGTCGCGATGTTGCCGTAGCCGGTCAGCACGACGATGCGGATATCGGGCCGGGCCTGGCGCAGCGGACCCACGAGTTCGAGGCCATTGCCGTCGCCCAGACGCAGATCGAGAACGGCGAAGGCAGGCGGGCGCGCCGTCTGCGTGAGGGCTTCCGCGACCGAGCCGACGGCCGTCACGATGAAACCGCGCAGTTCGAGAGCGCGGGCAATGCGGTTGCGGAACGCCGCATCGTCATCCGCGATCAGCAGCGTCCGATCCTTGTTCGACGTCGTGCCGGCGATCACGGGCGATATGGGGCGGCCGGCTCCTGCGTCCTGGCTCATGGCGACTCCTTCGACATCGGCCGCTATGTAGCCTTGAAGACGGGGTTTGGCCAGCGCACGGAGACGGCAGCGCCACCCCCCGCAACGGAGCGATTTCCGAAGGTCACATTGGCCCCAGTACGCTCCAGAAGCGTCTTGGCGATGAAGACGCCGAGACCCATGTGGCCCTCCTGGCCCTGCCGGGTCGAAATGAAGGGCGTGCCCAGTTCATCGAGCATCGCCTCGGAAAATCCCGGGCCGTCGTCGATCACCTCGACCTCGGACCATTCGGTCGTCCAGCGCGTGGCGATCCGGACTTCGTGCCGCGCGAAGGAAACGGCGTTCTGCACGATATTGCCGATACCCTGCATGATCTCCGGGCTGCGCACCTGGATCGGCGCCATCGTCGGGACACCGTCGCCAACCGGACCCGACTCGTAGGTGATGTCGACAGTGCCGCGATCGTAGTTCTGCGCCGCCGCCTCGATCAGTGCCGGCAGGGGCACGAGAATATAGGCATCGGACACGTCGCCCGCCGGATCGACGGAGAGGCGCGCGAGGATCGAACGGCAGCGCTCGGATTCGGCCGACAGCAACTCGACATCCTCGCGCAGCGGATCGTCGAGCTCGATCTCGCGCGACATTTCCTTGGCGACGACGGCGATGGTCGAGAGCGGCGAGCCGAGTTCGTGCGCCGCGGCGGCGGCCAGTGCGCCAAGCGCCGAGAGCCGTTGCTCGCGGGCAAGGGCTGCCTGCGCGGCCGCCAGCGCATCCGCCATCTGCCGCGCCTCCTCGGCCAGCCGCCAGCCATAGAGCGTGATCAGGAGTGTCGTCAGGGTGAGGCCCGCCCAGGCGCCCGTCTGGTAGATGTCCGGCAATTCGAGCGGCGGCCCGCGCCATGGCAGCGGCTGATGAAAGACCCCCAGGACGGCAATGCTGACGATCGTCAGCAGCGACAGCGCGACGTTGCTGCTGAGCGACAGGATGGTGGCACCGATGGCGACGGGCGCCAGCAGCAGCAGCGCGAAGGGGTTGAGCAGACCGCCGGTGAGATAGAGCAGCACGGCCAGCTGCAGGATATCGAAGGCGAGGAAGATCGTGGCCTCGCGATCGTCGATGCGCGCCGACGCCGGTCGGCCGAGGCTGACGGTGAGGTTGAGCAGCGCCGAAAGCGCGATCGTCCCGCCGACCGCGAGCACCGGCAGGCCGAACCCCAGCCCCCATTGAACGACGGCAGCGGTGAACAGCTGTCCGGCGACGGCGGCCCAGCGGATCAGCACCAGCGCGCGCAGGCGGACGACGCCGCGCGGCGGCAGGCCGGGAGTGGTGGGCCCAGGACCGGTAGGCGACGAGGTGATCTCGGCGCGCACCGTCATCGGATCACTCCTCGAGCATCAGGTGCTTGCGATTGACCGTGGTGAACAGCGGGATCTTGCGCTGCTTCTTGCGGTCGGGCGGCTCCTTCACCAGGCGACCGATCTCGCCCAGGATCAGGCCGGTGATGGTGGGCAGCGGCAGTTCGCGCGCCTCGTCGAGGCGGACCCAGCGGATGTCGCCCATCTCGCTCGAGTGGCGGATCTCGCCCGTCGCATCCTCGGCCCGCGCCATGAAGAAGCGCGCATTGAAGCGGCGTGGCCGGCCAGGCGGCGTCACCGCACGCGCGATCAGGTCGAGGCAGTCGAGCGCGGGGCCCATGCCGGTGTCGAGGAAGCCCTGCCAGTGCTCGCCGAAATCCTTGTCGGGCGCGCCGCGCTTGAACGGCTTGGCCAGCATCAGGCCGGTCTCCTCGAAAGTCTCGCGCACGGCGGCGACGGCGAGCGCACGGGCGCGCAAGGCCGTCGCAGCCTTCTGCAGGCGGGCGTTCACGAAGCGGTCGAGCGGCGTGGCGACCGGAATGTGCGCATCGGCACGATCGACGCGGCCGCCGGGGAACACGTAGCGGTTGGGCATGAAGGCGTGCGCCGCGGCACGGCAACCCAGCAGCACTTCCGGAACCTTGCCGCGCTGGCGCACCAGGATCAGCGTCGCGGCATCGCGCGGCCGCATGTACGGGTACGTCTGCTCGACCTTCTCGACCGGCCGTTCGCTGCCGGGTTTCAGGTCGCCGTGGACGTAGCCCTTGTCGGTGCCGCGCACGACAGCGTCGGCGGGTATGCCTTTTTTGCTCATGCCGCCACGATAGACCAGCCGCCCTAGAACGACCAGCCGACTGGCGTATCAGGGCGAAACACGGTGATGGTCTTGGCCAATCCCGGGGAGAGCCCCGGGACCTCGACGGTCTCGGGCGCGTCGAGAGTGGCGGCGCGCAGGGTCACCTTCTCCTCGTTGGCCGGCAGGCCGTAGAAGCGCGGGCCGTTCAGCGAGGCGAAGGCTTCGAGCCTGTCGAGCTTGCCTTCCTCGGCAAAGACCTGGGCATAGACCTGCATCGCCACCGGGGCATTGAAGATGCCGGCGCAGCCGCAGGCGCATTCCTTGGTGTCGGTACTGTGCGGAGCGGTATCGGTGCCCAGGAAAAAGGCCGGATTGCCCGAGGTCGCGGCGCGTCGCAGAGCGAGACGATGCTCCTCACGCTTGGCGATCGGCAGGCAATAGAAGTGCGGACGGATGCCACCCTTGAAGATCGCATTGCGGTTGTAGCTTAGATGATGCGGCGTGATGGTGCCGCCCATGCGATCGGGATGCGCCTCGACGAAGGCCACGCCCTCGCGGGTGGTGATGTGTTCCAGCACGATTTTCAAGCCGGGATGGCGCTTCAGCAGCGGGAACAGGACCTTGTCCAGAAACACCGCCTCACGGTCGAAGATGTCGACGTCGGGGTCGGTCACTTCACCATGCACCAGCAAGGGCATGCCGGCTTTTTCCATCGCCTCCAGGCCTTTCGCGACGCGGTCCATGGAAGTGACGCCGTGGGCGGAATTGGTCGTGGCGTGCGCGGGATAGAGTTTTGCGGCGACCCAGACGCCCTCTTTCTTGCCGCGCGCCAACTCAACCGGATCGGCACCGTCGGTGAGATAGCAGGTCATCAGCGGCTCGAATTGCAGATCGGCCGGGATCGCCTTGCGGATTCGGTCGCGGTAGGCGGCGGCCTCGGCGACCTTGGTCACGGGCGGCACCAGGTTGGGCATGATGATGGCGCGGGCGAACTGGCGGGCGGTGTGGACGGCGCAGGCGGCCAGCATGGGCCCGTCGCGCAGATGGACGTGCCAATCGTCGGGCCGGCGGATCGTGATCGAGGAAGGCTGAGACATGGGCGTTTCTAGCTTGCTCCCGGGCGGGCTCCAATGTTGATTGCGGGCATGAACACGATGAACAAATTGAACGACGCCGTAGACTTCGCCAAATCCGCCGAATCCCATTGGCCCAAAAGCATGCGGATGCCCGACGGGCAGTTCGTGATGACCTACGATTCCGGCGAGAAGGCCCCCGACAACGAGGTCCTTGGCCCGGTGACGCCGCGGGGCGGCCACGCCGGCATCGTCTACCAGGGCGGCAAGAAACTCGCCGAATGGGGCAACGTCGACAACGCCGACATGACTTTCAGCGTCGCCAAGAGCTACCTCGCGCTCCTCGCCGGCCTGGCGCTGGGCGACGGCCTGATCAAGAGCCTCGACGACAAGGCCGGCGACTACGCCCTCGATGACGGCTTCAAGAGCGAGCAGAACAAGGACATCACCTGGCGCCACCTGCTGACCCAGACCAGCGAGTGGTCGGGCAGCGTGTTCGGCAAGGAAGACCGCATCGACCACAACCGCGTGGTCGGCCTCGCCGTGGCCGACGCGCCCAAGGGCACGCGGCGCGCGATGAAGAAGCCCGGCACCTTCTATGAATACAACGACGTGCGCGTGAACCGGCTCAGCTACTCCCTGCTGCAGGTCTTCAAGGAGCCGCTGCCGTCGGTGCTCAAGCGCCGGATCATGGACCCGATCGGCGCGTCGCAGGGCTGGAAGTGGGACGGCTACAAAACTTCCAGCGTCACCATCGATGGCATAGAAATGCTCTCCGTGCCGGGCGGTGGGCATTGGGGCGGCGGCATCGTCATCTCGGCGCGCGATCTTTCGCTGATGGGACGGCTGGTCGCCAACGCCGGCGTCTGGGAGGGCAAGCAAATCCTGCCCAAGGGCTGGACGGCGGAGCTGGTAAAGCCCTGCCCGGTGGCGCCGTTCTATGGACTCGTGTGGTGGCTCAACACCGACAAGCGCCAGTTTGCGGCCGCGTCCGAGCGCAGCTACTTCGCGCTGGGCTGGGGCAGCCACATCGTCTGGATCGATCCCGACAACGATCTCGTCACCGTGCTGCGCTGGATCGACCGCAAGAAGGCGCCCGGCTTCGTCGAACGCCTGCTGGGTGCGATCAAGACATGAGCCTCGACTATTCGGCCGTGCCGAAAATGCCGGACGGCCGCACCGCGGCCGAACACATTCTGACAATCGAGAGCACTGCGTCCGGAGTTGTCCGGGTGCCGATGGGCAATGGCGGCCACATGACGTGGCACGTCTGGGACGACGGTACGAACAAGCCTGTGCTGCTGCTGTTTCACGGCGGCTCGGGCTCGTGGATCCACTGGATCCGCAACGTCCTGCCGCTCAGCCGGCATTTCGCCGTGTACGCCGCCGACCTGCCGGGCCTGGGCGACAGCGACCCACCTGACGACGTGAACGACGTCTGGTCGGTGACGCACTGCGTCCGGACCGCGATGGCGGCCCTGTTGCCCTCCGACAAACAGTTCGTCCTCACCGGCTTCTCCTTCGGCGGCATGGTGGGCGGCCACATCGCCACGCTCTTCCCCGAGCAACTGCGGAAAATCGTGTTCGTCGGCGCCGGCGGCCTGAAAGCCACGCGCAAGCCCGGGCCGAAGCTGCGCAAGCTGCTGGCCGACATGCCGGCCGAGACGCTGGCGGCCGAGGCGCGCAGGAACCTCGAAATCCTGATGCTGCACGATCCGAAGAACGTCGACGGCGTCGCGATCCACATGCAGATCCTGAACACCACGCGCGCCAAGACCCGCAGCCGGCAGATGGGCCAGGCCTTCAAACTCAGCGAAATCCTGCCGCGGGTGAAGACTCCGTTCACCGGCATCTGGGGCGAGTTCGATTCCACGACCTATCCTCACATTCAGGAGCGCATCGATCTTTTCCGCGCGCTCCAACCCGATTTCGAAATGAACATCATCCCCGGCGCCGGCCACTGGGTTGCCTACGAGGCCGCCGAAGCATTCAATGAGCGGCTGATAAAGATCCTGTCGCCTTGAGGGAGGAGACGATGTCCAACCTGCTCTGCGTCGGCACCGCCGGCATGTCGGTCTGGTTCAGCCGCGACAATGGCGAGAGCTGGATCCGGCCCTACATCGAATCCGGCCTCTATCTCGAGGCGCGCGTCTGGGCGCTCTCGGCGCATCCGCAACGTCCCGGCGAAGTGCTCGCGGGAACGGACTCCGGCCTCTACCGCTGGAACGAGACGACGCAGAAGTGGACGCATCTGCCGTCCGTGCTGGACGACTACGACATCTGGTCGATGGCCCAGGCGCCGGACGATCCCGACACCATCGTGGTGGGCACCCAACCCGCCAACATTTTCCTCTCCACCGACGGCGGCAAGAGCTTTGCGCCCACCAAGGGCTCCTTCGCCGAGGCCTGCATCTTCGTGGGCAAACCCAGGGTGACGCAGATCCTGTTCGACCCGATCGACAAGGACACCTTGTGGGCCGGCGTCGAAATCGACGGCGTGCACCGCTCGACCGACCGTGGCCGCACCTGGAAGAAGGTGGGCCTGGGCATCAACTCCGAAGACATCCACGGAGTCTCCGTGGTCAAGAACGGCGGCAAGCTCGTCTACGCCACCACCAACCGCGGCCTCAACGTCAGCAGGGACAACGGCGAGACTTTCGCTTTCCAGGAACTCGACTCGCCCTGGCAGTACACGCGCACGATCAAGCCGCGCGCCGACGGCGACAGGACCGTGTTCCTGACCAACGGCAACGGCCCGCCGGGCTCGACCGGCCGCCTGTTGCGGAGCCGCGACTATGGCGCGACCTTCGAGGACGCAGGCCTGCCGGGCACACTCAACTCGACGCCCTGGACGGTGGCGACGCATCCCGCCGATCCCAAGCTGATCTTCGTCTGCAGTAACCTCGGCCAGCTCTTCCGCTCGATCGACGGCGGCGAAAGCTGGATCAAGCTGCCGCGCGAATTCGGCGAGGTGCGCAGCACGATCTGGCAACCGCTCGCCTCAACGGCTTGACCTGGATCAAGGGCCGCCACGTGCGAAGGGACTAACCAGCGACATCGGGCCACCCGGGAGATGACATGTTCACAAGAGTTCGGGCAGTCGCCCTCGGCATCTCGGTCGTCGCCGCGCTTTCAGGTGTCCTGGCAGGCGGCCCGGCCCGGGCCCAGACCGCCGATCCCCAGCAGATAAAACTGTGCGACGGCCGCGGCAATGTGCCGGACGACGTCCAGATCAGCGCCTGCACCCAGGTCATCAAGTCCGTCCGATCCGATGCCACCGTCCTCAACACCGCCCACTTCTATCGCGGCCTGACCTACGCCCAGACCGGCCGGTGCAGGCTCGCCATTCCCGACTTCACGGCCGCCATCAAGTACGACCCCAAGGACTCCGATGCCTACTGGTCGCGCCACCTGTGCAAGCAGGAGCTGGGCGACACGGCCGGCGCGGCGGCCGACCGGAAGGCGGCCAAGGCGATCGATCCCCGGATCGAGGAGCAGTGGATGCAGTGACCGGGGCCGCGGGGCGGAAGACGCCGGCTCTTTACGCGACGACGCACAGGCCGCAGTCTTCCGATCCGGATCCTCACCCTGCGAAGAGAGCGCCATGACGACCGAACCCATCAGCCACCGGCGCTATGTCAGCTACATCGACAAGAGCCGCGAGTATTATGCGGCCTCCGGCTACGAACGGCCTTACCGCTGGCCGCGCTACGCCGACGTGCCCTTTGCGCGGCTGGAAAAGCCGCTGTCGCAATGCCGGATCGGCGTCGTCACCACGGCAGACCAGGCGCCCGGTCCGGCGCCGCGCGCCACCAAGCTGTTCACCGCGCCCATCAACGCGGGCAGCGGCCTCTTCACCGAGAAGTCGTGGGACCGCGAAGCCACCCACACCAGGGACCCGGAAACCTACCTGCCGCTCCAGCGCCTGGCCGAGCATGTCGCGGCCGGGCACCTGGGGTCGCTCAGCCCGCGCTTCTACGGCGTGCCGACCGATTACAGCCAGCGGCTGACGGTCGAGCAGGACGCGCCCCAAATCGAAAAGTGGATGCGCGAGGACGGCGTCGATATCGCCCTCCTCGTCCCGCTTTGACCCGTCTGCCACCAGACCGTGAGTCTGGCCGCAAGACATCTCGAAGCCGCCGGCATCCCGACGGTGATCGTGGGCTCGGCCCGCGACATCGTCGAGGAGTGCGGCGTGCCGCGCTTCCTGTTCGTCGATTTCCCGCTCGGCAATCCCTGCGGCAAGCCGTGGGACACGAAGATGCAATACGACATCGTGGGCGGCGCGCTGGAGCTGCTTGAACGCGCCTGGCAGCCGCGCACGACCGTGCAGCGGCCCGAGACCTGGGCCGAGGGCGCCGCCGACGAACGCTGGCGGGAACGCTTCATGTGGGTGGGCGACGACAACCGCGCGGCGCTGGCGGCAGCGGGTGCCGCCCGGCGACAGGCGCAATCTGGCAAGCATGAGGCCGGCAAGAGGAAAGCGCCTTGAAAACCGACGTCTCCGAAATCGCACCGAACATCTACCGGCTCTCCACCTTCGTGCCCGCCGTCGGACCGACCGGCTTCACCTTCAACCAGTTCCTGGTCGACGCCGACGAGCCGCTCTTGTTCCACTACGGGCAGCGATCCCTCTTTCCGCTGGTCTCCGACGCCGTGAAGCGCGTGATCCCGCTCGCGAAACTGCGCTGGACGACCTGCAGCCACGTCGAGGGCGACGAGAGCGGCGCGCTCAACGAATGGCTGGCCGCCGCGCCCAACGCCACGCCGGCGCACGGCCAGCTCGGCTGCAACATCTGGCTCACCGACATGGCCGACCGCCCGCCCCGCGCGCTCAAAAACGACGAGGTGCTCGACCTCGGCGGCAAGCGCGTGCGCTGGCTCGACACGCCGCACGTGCCGCACAACTGGGACGCCGGCCTCCTCTACGAGGAGACGACCGGCACGCTGTTCTCGAGCGACCTCTTCACCCAGGTGGGGCCCGCCGACGCCACGACCGAGAGCGACATCGTGGCCCCCGCCATTGCCGTCAGCGACCGGCTCCCCTTCATGCCGCCGACGCCGATGGCCGCGCCGACCTTGCGGCGGCTGGCGGTGCTAAAACCCACGACCATCGCGCTGATGCACGGGCCGACCTTCAGGGGCGACGGGGCGGCGGCGTTGAACGGCCTCGCCGATCACTACGCGAAGGCGGCGTAGGCGGGCGGCGACAGGGCATCAGCGGCACACGAAATGTGCCGCTTCCCGGCGCCAGCTGTGCCGGAGTGTGTGCCGCCGGGGCGAAATCGCCGAGCGTCCTCAACGGCTTGCCGGAACGCAGCGAACAGCGCCGATGCCGTCCGGCGGCAGCCCCGAATCGCGGACCTGTGCCGCTGCTCCGGAACGCCCTGACCCCCTCCGGCCCTTCGGGCCACCTCCCCCGCTTCGCGAGGGAGGAGAAGATTGAAGCCCCTCCTCCCCCGTCATACGGGGGAGGTGGCCCGAAGGGCCGGAGGGGGTGAGTGGACCATTCGCCCTCCATTTTCCGAACACGAGTTGTCCAGAATCTGTCTGTCCGGAAATTCACCTCCTCTTGCGCGCGGTAATCGCCGGCAATGTCCTTCGCGCAGCGGCAGAGCCGCGGGCGAACTCCCTGCCCGCGTCCCTGGTCATGTCCGACATGCCTTTTCACGACCCGTTTCACGTCCCACGGGGCCGTTCGATGCCGCGTTTGCACGGCTTTCCCGCATTATTTGTGGACGCCTGAATGTAACGCGTTCTGTCCAGAAACCTGTCCAGAATCCCGCCCAGAATCGCGTTGGCAAACCGGTCGCCCGGGGCCGACGTTCGCCGTCGGCGCTGTTTGCTGTTTGGGTCTCGTTCTTCGTTGTCGAGGGCATGGTCAGGACCATGCCGAGGCGTCTTCGATCCCTAAAGGATCAGGGGGCACGCCGGAGGGAGTTCCGGTGGCACGTCGCCTCATGTGGGTTGGGAAGACTGTCCTGAGTGCCGATGCACTTCGGACAATCTATTGGAAAAATCTATCAAAACCTGCTGAACTTGTCAAACCATCTCAAAAGAATCCTCGGTGCTGGCAGTGCTGGCACCTTGGGCAACACCTGGTCTCGATTGAACAGCCGCGCCGGCGCGATCGCCGGGGCGCTGGCGGGATTCGGCCCGTCGCCCGTGCAGGCCCAGTCGGAAGGCGGCGTGCCGGCCAGCCAGAGCAAGTTCTCCCAGGGCATTTCCAACGTCTTCCGGGGCGCTTCTGGCGGGATCGTTCCGTCGGCCCATGATGGCTTCGCCGTAGATTCATGTTCCAGTAAATCGGGCCATGTAGAAGCATGCTATTTTCATTGATTCCCTTGCCTCTTGACGAGCATACCAACCAGTTGGTATGTAACCTTCATGACACCTCAAGCCCTCCACCAGTCGCGCCTGAAGATCCTCGACGCGGCGACCGACGTTGTCCGGGCCAAGGGCTATGCCGCCACGACGGTCGACGATCTCTGTGCCGCGGCGGGCGTGACCAAGGGCAGCTTCTTCCACCATTTCAAAAGCAAGGAGGAGATGGTGCTGGAGGCGGTGGCGCACTGGAACACCTGGACCGACGGGATCTTCGCCGCGGCGCCTTATGCGTCGGCCGCCGATCCGCGCGACCGCGTGTTCGGCTATCTCGATTTCCGCCGCGACCTGCTCGATCACACGGTGCCGCAGTTCACCTGCCTGATGGGCACGCTGGTGCAGGAGACCTACGCCACGCATCCCGCGGTGCGCGCGGCCTGCGACCGCGGCATGTCCTCCCACGTCGCCATACTGACGCGCGACATCGAAGCCGCGCGACTCAAGTACGCGCCCGACGCGGCGTGGACGGCCGAGAGCGTCGGCTACTTCATCCAGGCCGTGCTGCAGGGCTCGTTCATCTTCGCCAAGGCCAAGGAAAGCGCGGCGGTCGCGCGCGGAAACCTGGCGCACCTGCGCCGTTATCTCGAAAGCCTGTTGGGTTCACCGGATCAAAACCCTCGATAAGGAGAAAGTTCATGTCCACCGGCACCGTCCGCTTCCACCGCGTCCTCACCGCGCCGCCCGAGCGCATCTACCGCGCCTTCCTCGACGCCGACGCCATGGCCAAGTGGCTGCCGCCGCACGGCTTCACCGGCCACGTCTACAACATGGACGCCAGAGTGGGCGGCAGCTACCGCATGTCGTTCACCAATTTTTCTGCGGGCAAGAGCCACGCCTTCGGCGGCAAATATCTCGAGCTCGTGCCGAACGAGCGCCTGCGCTACACGGCGAGCTTCGACGATCCCAACCTGCCGGGCGAGATGACGACCACGATCACGCTGAAGAAAGTTTCGGTCGGCACCGAGATCGAGATCGTGCAGGAGGGAATCCCCGCGGTGATCCCGACGGAGGCGTGCTGTCTCGGCTGGCAGGAGTCGCTCACGCTGCTGGCCCAGCTCGCGCAGCCGGAGATTCCGGGCTGACCCCCGCCCCGTATGACGGGGCACCTCCCCGGCATGACGGGGCGGAGAAGGTAAGATCAGACCACCGCCGGTGGCGCGCAGGAATCGCGCAGCACAAGATCGACCGGCAGGAGTGCACGCGATTGCGCCTGGCCGGCGTCGCCGCCGAGGCGGTGCAGCAGCAGGTCGGCGGCGGCGCGCCCGACATCTTCCAGGCTCCAGCGCAGCGCCGTGATGGCGGGCGTGTGCACGGCGGCGAGATCGGTGTCGCCGACCGACATCACCGAGAGATCGCGCGGCACGGCGAGGCCGAGGTCGCGCGCGGCGCGAAGGACGCCCGCCAGGATGCGGGTGCCCAGCGCGATGATCGCCGTCGGCCGCCCGCCGTCCTTGCCGTCCCCGAGCAGCGCCAGCGTGTCGCCGTGCGCGAAGTCCATGGCCGACGATTGCAGGCAGAGCTGCGCGCCGGTCGGATCGAGGCCGGCCTCGGCGAAGACCTCGCGGAAGCCGGCGATGCGCTCGCGGGAGGGCCGCATGACCGCATCGGCCGTCAGCAGCGCGATGCGCCGGTGGCCGAGGCCGATCAGGTAGCGGGTCGCCGCGCGCGCGCCGCCGCGGTGATCGACCTGGACGGACGGCCAGCCGTCCGTGTCGTTGTCCGCACCGTCGTCCGCTTCGGGGACATCGCGATCGACGATGACGACGGGTGTGCCGGCGGCGACCAGTGCGCGCCAGGCCTTGGCGTTGGCGTCGCTGCCCGGCGCCACCAGCATGCCGTCGACCCGCCGGCCCCTGAACTCGCTGGCCGCCGCGCGCTCACGGCCGGGATCGTTGGCGGTGCTGGCGACCACCAGCAGGTAGCCGGCCTCGCGCAGGCGCGCCTCGGCCGCCTTGACGATGGTGGCGTTCAGCGGATTGGAGATGTCGGAGACCAGGCAGCCCACCATACCGCTGGTGCGCGTCCTGAGGCTGCGCGCCAGGAAGTCGGGCTGGTAGCCCAGCCGGTCGGCGGCGGCGGCGACGTCGCGGGCGACGCGGGCGCTCACGTTCTTGCCGCCGTTCAGCGCCCGCGACACCGAGGCGAGCGAGACGCCGGCGGCCTCAGCCACGTCGCGGATGGTGATCCCGCTCATTCTGGAAACGATTTCTCCTGATGGACCCGAGTCACTATTGACTCGGGGCACCGCGCTGACAAGGATCATGGAAACGATTTCAACAAGCGGCCAGCAACCGGCCCATCAGGAGGAAACATGCTCGAGATCAATCGCCGCGCATTGGCGGCGGGAAGTGCCGCGCTCGCGCTCGCGGCCACGCTCATGCCGGGCGTTGCGCCGGCGCAGGACAAGAAGACGCTGCGCTTCGTGCAGGCCGGCAACCTGACGATCCTCGATCCGATCTTCACGACGGCCTACGTCACGCGCGACCACGGCTACATGATCTACGACACGCTGTTCTCGAGCGACGAGAACAACGTCGCGAAGCCGCAGATGGTCGACAAGTACGAAGTGTCGGCCGACAAGAAGCTGTGGACCTTCACGCTCCGTGACGGGCTGGAGTGGCACGACGGCAAGCCGGTCACCGGTGAGGACTGCGTCGCCTCGATCAAGCGCTGGGCCGCGCGCGACGCGATGGGCCAGAAGATGATGGAGTTCGTCGCCGAGATGAAGGCGGTGAACGACAAGACTTTCACTATCGCGCTCAAGGAGCCGTACGGCCTGGTGATCGATTCGCTCGGCAAGCCGTCGTCGAACGTGCCCTTCATGATGCCCAAGCGCATCGCCGACACCGATCCGTTCAAGGCGATCGACAGCCAGATCGGCTCGGGGCCGTTCATTTACATCAACGCCGAGTCCAAGCCCGGCGAGAAACACGTCTACGTCAAGAACCCGAAATACAAGCCGCGCGCCGAGCCGGCCTCCGGCCTGGCCGGCGGCAAGGTCGCCAAGGTCGACCGCGTCGAGTTCGTCGAAATGCCCGATCCGACACAGCAGGTGAACGCGCTGATCGCTGGCGAAATCGACATGATCGAGAACGTGCCGCACGATCTCATTCCGCTCCTGAAGAAGGACCGGAACGTGCAGACCGTGAACTGGAACCCGCTCGGTCAACAGTTCATCCTGCGCTTCAACCACCTGACCAAGCCGTTCGACAATCTGAAGATCCGCCAGGCCGCGATGTACGCGATGCGCCAGGAGGATTTCCTCAAGGCGACGGTGGGCGAGCCCGAGTTCTACAAGGTCTGCTCCGCGGCCTTCGTCTGCGGCACGCCCAACGGCGTGGAGATCCAGGGCGATCTGCTGAAGAAGCCCGACTTCGAGAAGTCGAAGGCGCTCCTCAAGGAAGCCGGCTACGACGGCACGCCCGTGGTGCTGATGCAGTCGACGACGCTGCCGGTGCTGACCAACATGGCGCCGGTCACCAAGGCGCTGCTCGAGCAAGGTGGCTTCAAGGTCGACATGCAGTCGATGGATTGGCAGACCGTGGTATCGCGGCGCGCCAGGAAGGATCCCGCCGACAAGGGCGGCTGGAGCGCCTTCCACACCTACGCCATCGCCGTCGACATCCTGAACCCGATCTCGGCCAACTGGATGGTGGCCGACCCCGCCAAGGCGTGGTTCGGCTGGCCGAACGATCCGGCGATGGAGAAGCTGCGCGACGCCTACTCGCGCGAAACCGACCCGGCGAAGAGCAAGGCGCTGGCGCTGGCGGTGCAGAACCGCGCGGTCGACCAGGCGCAGTATGCCTGGCTCGGCATGTGGTTCGGCCCGGGCGCGGCGCGCGCCAGCATCACTGGCTGGCTGAAGGCGCCGGTCGTGGTGCACTGGAACATCGAGAAGAAGTGACCGATTGGATGGTCGACGGGGCACGGAGCGACATCCGTGCCCCCGACGGCACGCGCCTCGCCGTTTACGAATGGGGCGATCCCGCGGGGCCCGAAGTCGTGCTGATCCACGGCTTCGCGCAGAGCCACCTCTGCTTCGCGCCACAGCTTCGGAGCGAGCTCGTGCGGCACTGCCGTGTCGTGGCCGTCGACCTGCGCGGCCATGGCAACTCGGCGCAACCTGACGATCCTTCGGCCTACCGGGGCAGCCGCGTCTGGGCGGACGATATCGCCGCCGTCCTGGCGGCCAAGAAGCTCGAGCGGCCGGTGCTGGTCGGCTGGTCGATGGGCGGACGGGTGATCCGGCAGTATCTGATGATCCATGGCGATGCGCGCCTCGCCGGACTGAACTTCGTCGCCTCGCAGGTGATCGAGGATCCGCGCTGCCGCGGGCCGGGCGCGCCCCAGCCCGTGCCGGAGCAGCAGACGCCGGAAGAGGAGATCGCGGCGGCGACCGTTTTCCTCGAGGCGTGCTACGCCAAACAGCCGACGAAAGCCGAATTCCGCCGCGCGCTCGCCTACAACATCAAGGTGCCGGCCGCCGTGCGCCGCGCGATCGGCGGCTGGTCGACCGAGGCGGCACCCACGATCGCCGCGCTCGCCAAGGTGCGCGTGCCGGTCCTGATCACGCACGGCCGCCGCGACACCGTCGTGCTGCCGGCCGCGGCTGAGATGACCCGGGCCGCCATGGCGCAGGCTCGGCTGTCGTGGTTCGACGACTGCGGGCATTCGCCGTTCAGCGAGGATGCGCCGCGATTCAACAGCGAATTGACGAGCTTCGTGCAGTCCTGCCAGACGGGGACGTGACGGCCGATATCCGCTACCAAGGACGGACAGGAGCGCGTCATGGACTATCGTCCCCTCGGAAACACCGGCCTCTCCGTCAGCGTCGCAGGGCTGGGCTGCGGCGGCAACAGCCGGCTCGGCCTCGGCCGCGGCGCCAGCGTCGAGGACTGCGTGGCGGTCGTGCGCACGGCTATCGATCTTGGCGTCAATTTCCTCGACACCGCCGAGGCCTATGGCACCGAGGAGATCGTTGGCGCCGCCGCCCGCTTCTATGACCGCGACAGGCTGGTGATCTCGACCAAGGCGATCTTCCGGGGCGGCGACGAGACGGCCCCGTCGGTGACCGCCAAGGTGGAGGCGTCGCTGAAGCGGCTCGGCCTCGATTACGTCGACATCTTCCATTTCCACGCCGTCGGTCCCGATTCCTACGAACATCATCGCGACGTGCTGGCGCCGGCGCTGCTGCGGCTCAAGGAGAAGGGCAAGGTGCGCCACGTCGGCATCACCGAGACGGGGCCGCGCGATCCGGAGCAGAAGATGCTGGCGCGGGCGGTCGAGGAGGGGCCGTGGGAAGTGATCATGCTGGCCTACAGCCTGATGAACCAGGGCGCGCGCCGGAAGATCTTCCCGGTGACGCTGAAGCGCGGGATCGGCACGCTGCTGATGTTCGTGGTGCGCAACATCTTCAGCAACGACGCCTATCGCCGCGACGTCTTCGCGAAGCTGGTCGAGCAGGGGCTGCTCGATGCGTCGATCCTTGCCAGTGGCGATCCGCTCGCGTTCCTCGTGGCCGAAGGCGGGGCGAAGAGCATCACGGATGCGGCCTACCGCTACGCGCGCCACGAACAGGGCGCCGATGTCATCCTGTTCGGCACCGGCGACAGGGATCACGTCCGGGCCAACGTCGAGTCGATCCTGCGCCCGCCGCTCGCGCCCGCGATCGTCGAGCGGCTTCACGCCTCGTTCGGGCACCTGAGCGGTGTGGGGCTGGACCTGCCGGGGCCGGTGAAGGGTGCGTAACCCCCTCACCCGCCCTCTCCCCCTATCGGGGGAGAGGAGTTTGAGAAGAGAGAGTTACTTCTCTCATGTTCCTCTCCCCCGCTAGGGGGAGAGGTTAGGTGAGGGGGATCACGATCACCCCGTCGACCGCACGAGCTTGCCGGGCCTGGCGCCGGTTTCCTGGCCCTTCTCGAAGATGGGCGTGCCGGAGCAGATCGTCATGTCGTAGCCGTCGACCTGCTGGACGAGGCGACGGCCGCCGGCCGGCAGGTCGAAGATCATCTTGGGGCTGTGCAGCGTGAGGCCGTCGAAGTCGATCACGTTCACGTCGGCCTTCTTGCCCGGTTCTAGCCGGCCACGGTCCCTGAAGCCGTAGAAATCCGCGGTCTCGCCGGTCATACGCTGGATCGTGCGCTCGAGCGGCATGCGCGGGCCCCGCGTGCGATCGCGCACCCAGTGGCTCAGCATGGAAGTGTTGAGCGAGGCATCGCAGATCACGCCGCAATGCGCGCCGCCGTCCGACAGACCGAGGATGGTATGCGGATGCTCGATCAGCTCGCGCACCACCTCGAGATCGCCGTGCACATAGTTGGTGACGGGGAAGTAGACCATGCGGCTGCCGTCGCCGCCCGTCAGGTAGTCGTAGCAATACTCGGCCGGGTCGACGCCGTCGCGCGCCGCCATGGCGGCGATGCTGCGCTCCGGCGGCGGCTCGTAGTCGGGCTGCTCGCCCAGGAGATACATGCGGTCCCAGCGCGTCGCGATCTGGCGCGACAGCGGCGGCAGCACGTCCAGCAGGCGGGGCGAGGCCTCCTGCGACAGCACGAGGCGGCGCGTCCCGGGATCGCGCAGCCTGGCCAGCATTTCGGCGGGCGGCAGTTTGGCGAGCGCGGCGAAGGCCTCGCGCAGCGCGAAGGGATTGAGCGAGGTGCCGAGGCCGAGCGTGAGCCCGACCGGGCGTCCCGCGACCTGGGCATAGACCGGCAGGTTGTCGGCGCGGGCGGCACTCACGCCGTCCATCAGGCGGCGCCAGCGCTCGGGATCGTAGCTGCGGTCGGTCAGCAGGAACCAGACGGGCCGGCCGCTGTCCTTCGCCACCTGGCGTATCCAGCGGAACTCGGACGCCTCGTCCTCGAAATCGGAGAGCATGCCGAAGGTGCCGCGGCCGGCACGGCCCATGGCCTGGCCGATGGCGATCAGCTCCTCGTGCTCGGCATAGCGGCCGGGGACCAGCTCGCCGGCCAGCGTCTTGTGCTGGTCGCTGCGGCTGGTGGTGAAGCCGACGGCGCCCGCCTTGAGCGCCTCCTCGGTGAGGCGCGCCATGGTCTCGATGTCCTCGGCCGTCGCCTGCTCGCGGGCGATGGCGCGCTCGCCCATGGCATAGACCCGCAACGGGTGATGGGCGATCTGGGCCGCGATGTCGATGGTGCGCGGCAGCTTCGAGAGCGCGTCGAGATATTCGGGAAAGCTCTCCCAATCCCACTTGAGACCTTCGGTCAGCACGATGCCGGGGATGTCTTCTACCCCTTCCATCATTTCGATCAGCGCCTGCTGGTGCTGCTGGCGGACGGGGGCGAAGCCCACGCCGCAGTTGCCGAACACGATGGTGGTGGCGCCATGCCAGGAGGACGGTGCCAGCACGGGATCCCAGGTGGCCTGGCCGTCATAGTGGGTGTGCACGTCGACCCACCCCGGCGTGACCAGCCGGCCGTCGGCCTTGACCTCGCGCCGGCCGGGGCCTGCCTTGCCGCCCGCCTGGACGATCCTGTCGCCGTCGATGGCGACGTCGCCCGTGGAAGCGGGCGCTCCCGTGCCGTCGACGATGGTGCCGCCCCGGATGACGATGTCGTGCATGGACTGTCCCTTCCGCTCTGAGATGGGATCACGAGCTTTCCATACATCGATGGGCACCGGAAGCCGGAAGTCCGGTATCCTCGTCATAGGAGGTTCCCGCATGCCGATCATCGATTCGCCCATCATCGATAGCCAAGTCCACGCCTACGAGGCCAACACGCCGAAGCGGCCGTGGGCCACCCAGCCGAACTGGCCGCCGCACGTGACCGGCGACGAGATGGTGGCGGCCATGGACAAGGTCGGCGTCGACGGCGCGATCTTCATCTCCGCCTTCTCGCAGTACCGCTATGACGCGAGCTACGCGATGGAGGTGGCGCGGGCGCACCCGACGCGGATGGCCATCGTCAAGCCGGTCGACCCGGACGATCCGGCCGTGGCCGACGTCATCGCCGAATGGAAGAAGGTGCCGGGCGCGGTCGGCATCCGCATCATGCTGAGGAAAGAGGAGAAGCGCCCGGCGGACCATCCCGGCCTCGACCGGATTCTCCGCGCCGCCGTTCGCCATGATTTTCCGGTGAACATTCTCTGCTGGGACAATGTCGAGGCCGGCACGGCCGTCATCGACCGCCATCCCGAGACGCGCTTCATCATCGATCACCTGGCCATCCTGCAGCCGCGCGTGCCGCCCGCGCCGCCCAACCCGTGGGCCGACCTGCCCAAGGTGCTGGAACTGGCCAAGCGCGCGAACGCGGTGATCAAGGTGAGCGGCGCCTGCACGCTGTCGCGCGAGCCCTATCCCTTCAACGACATCTGGGACCCGCTGCAGCGCGTGTTCGATGCCTGGGGTTTCGAGCGCTGCCTGTGGGGCACGGACTGGACGCGCGCCTTCGCCGTCGTCAACTACGAGCAGGCGGTGAAGCCGTTCCTCGAGACGAAGCGATTGAGCGATTCGGAGCGGGCGATGCTGATGGGCGGCGCCTGCGCCAAGGCCTATGGCTGGTCGCCGGCGAAATGACGGCAAGGGAGGAAAGCTGATGCCCGAGACCCCGACCTTCGGCCGCTACGCCGAAATCCCGTACGACAAAATGACCCCGGAGCAACAGGCGGGCTACAACGCCATGATCGAGGCCCGCGGCCGCCTGCCGGGCCCGACCAAGATCTGGGTGCACAATCCCAAGCTCGCGAAAGTCGCCGGCCCCTTCGGCGCGCATTTCCAGCCCGGCCAGTACTCGCTCACCGAGCGCGAGCGCGAAATCGCGGTCTGCGTCATCACCAGCCACTGGCGCTCGGCCTATCCGACGGCGGCGCACGAGCGGATCGCGAAGGAAGCCGGGCTGCCGGCGGCCAAGGTCGAGGCGATCCTGGGCGGCATGCCCGCCGCCTTCGACGACGCGCGCGAACAGATCGTCTACGAGATGGCGATGGTGCTGTCGAACGCGCGCTGGGTGCCGCGCGGGCTGCACGACCGCGCCGTCAAGGTGCTGGGACACGTTGGCATCACCGATGTCGTCACCTTGATGGGCCACTACACCAGCGTCGCGATGACCCTGGCCTTCTACGACGTTCCGGACGGGGCGACGGGCATGGCGCGCTAGTCGCGGACCTGTCCGATATTGAACGATAACGTGGCAGGAACTACGGCCGTTCATTTCCGTTACCTCTCGGTACCGCTACCCCCGCGGAGGCCGGATAATGAATGGTCGGATGATGGGCGTTGCCGCCCTGGCGTTTCTCGTCTCGCTCGCGTCGATCGCTTTCGCGCAGAGCGACGAGCTGGCCGACTACAGCGGGCGGCCCGTTGACCATAGCGGGCGACACGGCGATGGCCACGCGCAGATGCACGACAAATACAAGCTCTGGCGTCCGCCCCAGAATCCCAACACCTCATGCTGCGACAATTCCGATTGCCGGCCGACCCGCGCCTTTGTCGACGACGACGGCCATTGGCGGGCGTGGAACGGGGTCACGTGGCTGGTGGTGCCGCCGGACCGTGTCCTGCCGCCCAATCACGCGGGCGATGGCCGCTCGCACCTCTGCGAGAAGGAGCAGTTCATCTACTGCTTCGCGCCGGGAGAAATCCGCGGCTGACACGACTGGCACCAGCCGGCGCCTTTGCCTATGATCGCGTCCGGATGTCCGGTCTCGTCTTCAACCTCGCAGCCATGCTGCTGGCCGCCTTGGCCCTGTGGTCGATCCGCCATGAACTGACCGAAAAGGCCACCATGCCGCTTGCGTGGACGATCACGCCCGCGCTGGCGATCGTCGTGGCGGCGATCCTTCTGATCGTGTCGCCGGGCAAGCGCTTCGAACTGTGGGTGCTGGCCATCGTCATCGGCCTGGGGCTGGGCGCGCTCATGGGCCTGACGCTGAAGCTCAACCGGGACTTCGGCCTCGGGCTGATCCGCGTTCCCCGGACCTGGGACGGCGCGGCTGCGGCGGCCCTGCTGCTGCTGCTGGCCCTGGCCCGGCTGGTGACCTCCAACCTGATGAATCGCCAGTCGGGCAAGTTCGGCGTGCTGGGCGCCGCGGCGGCGTTTCTCGCCGCCTACCTCGTCGCCCGCTACATCGTCGCGCGCTTCTACAAGTCGCCGCGCGCGATCCATCTCGACATGAGGCTGGGCGAGAACCCGCAGCGGACGCTCGTCAACTGACGCTCGTCAGCTGACGGCAGGGAGCCACTTGCATGCCGCTGCGCTGGGAAATCCATCACGCCGAGAAGCTCATTCACATCGTGGCTGAGGGCAAGGTCACGCTGAAGGAGATGGAGGAGCATTTCGACGCCCTGGTCGTGGCCGACGTGCTGTCCTATGCCAAGCTGTTCGACGCGACGCGGGCCGAGCCGGTTTACAGCGACGACGACGTGATGACGATGGGGGCGCGGCTCAGCGCCTACACCGCCACGATGCCGAGCGGGCCGCTCGCCGTCGTCGGCCTCACCGGCAAGGTGCAGGTGGCCTACAAGCGCTTCGTCAATGTCTCGCCGTCGAAGCGGCCGGCCAAATTGTTCAAGACCGAAGCCGAGGCGCGCGCCTGGCTGGCAACGCAGGCCCGCCCCTAGAGAGTCGTTCCAGGGCCGGACTCTTCCGGCGCAGGCCCAGCAGAGCGTCAGGATCGAGGACAAGGAAGCCTTCCTGCATGTGCCGCCAGGCGCCCGGGCGAGCGCCGTGCTTGTGCCGGGCAAGGGCGGCATCGATCCCACCGATCCGCTGCTGCGCAACCGCGCGGCGCTGAACGCCCGCGGCTCGGCCCACGGCTTCTACGGCGCAGACGCCGAGGTGGTGGACGGGATCGCCCGCTTCGTGATCCGCTGAGGGCTCGGCTCCACCCCGACGAGCCTGGCACGCCCGTCTTCGCGTGGCCTATCGAGGTCCTGCGCCGGACATGAATCCCGACATGCATCGTGTCGCGGCTGGAGCGGCTCGCTATTTGACCGAAGCCGCGATCTCCTTGAGTTCCAGATAAGCCTGCCTGATCCTAGTATTCTCAGGGTCGGCGTGCATCGCCACTTCGAGATAGTGCAGGCTGCGCGCCCAGTCCTTCTGCCCGTATTCGAGGGCGGAGAACATCAGGTCGGCCTTGCTGATTTGGCTGAACATGCGCTTGCCCGGCGGATCGACCATCGATCTGTCCCCCGCCTCGCGATCGGTCCGCGTCTTCTGCCGCAGCTTGTCGATCAGCTCGACCTCCGACGTTCGCGTATCAGGCAATCGGGCGAGCCGATCGCGGGCTTCGCGCAGCGTCAATTCCGCGCCGACGTAGTCGCCCGAGGAAATCAGTTGCAGGCCCAGTTGCCAGGCAGCCTGCCCGCCGGCGGAGCGGAATGCCTGTGCGTAGCGCCGCCGGGCCGCGTCGGGGTCGCTCTTGTCCTTCACGGAACTCTGCACCGCGCGAACGAACACCAGCGCTTCCTCGATCCCCTTGTCGCCGGGCACCACCTCCTGTGCATCCTTCAGATAGCGCAGGGCCTGCTCGTACTGGCCGACCCGGAAGCTCGCAGCGCCGACCATGAACGCGGCCCTGCCCTTCATCGGCATGTGGCCGATAGCGAGTTCCTGCACGGAGCGCGCCACCCCGGGCCACAGGAGCGTGAACTGCTGGGCTTCCTTCCGCCGCAGCGCCTCGATCCGTTGCTTGGCAGCGATGACGGCAGGATGGCGTGCCGCCTCCGGGCCGATGATCTGGATCACCACCTCCGCCGGTCCGAACGCGCCGCTTTCGCCCAGGAACGCCGCCAAAACCGCCCTTGCTACATCCGTCACCGGCCAAGGGTTGCGTGCTGCACTCTCTCGCAGCTCAGCCCCCGAGTAGGCCGCGCCGGTGAACAGATCGACAAGATCGTCAGGGAGTGAATTTCCGCTCGCGGCCTCGTCGACCGTGATGCAGCGGTTGCTGGACTGCACATAGCCAACGACACAGGCACATCGCAGCGTGATCTTGTTGGCAGTCTGCTGCCGCGAGATTTCCCGGGTGTTGGGCGGGCAGCTCTGGGCAAGGATCGCCGAAGGCACGCAACAGGCGAGGAGCGTCGCCACGAAACCTTGCCGCACCGCAGGGCGAAGGAAGGTCGTCCAGGCCAGAAGCGCAGTCATGTTCCTTCTCCTCGCAGCAGGTCCTAGCGCGGCGGGGCGATATCGTCCGCGCCGCCCCCATCGTCGCGGCCGTTGGGGCCATAGGAATAGACGACCGCGCCGCCGTCCGCGCCGCGCACGTAGTGAAGGGGCCGCCCCCATCCGTCGACCAGCTCGCCGGCGGCGCTGACCGACCCGGCCGGCAGCTGGACATAGGGATTGCGCGGGTCGGTCAGGGCCGTCGCCAGAGCTTTGGCGCCACCACCGGGGTAGTCGCCGCGGTCCATGCGGTAGTGCTCCAGCGCCTGCTTGATCGCGTGAAGGGCCGCACGCGTGTCCTCGACCTGCAGCCGGAGAAAAGCGGCCTCGAGTTTCGGCCGCGCCGCCGGCTGGCGTCGCGCCGCGAGCTCGAGCACATAGTCGAACACGACGGCGCGCGACGCCGGTGGCGGCCCGGCAAGATCGGGGCGCAGTTTGGCAATCAGCCCCTGGGCCTCGGCCGTCTTCGCGGCGGCGCCGCGGGCATCTCCCGACGACCGAAGCTCCGCCCAACGGGCCATCGCCTCGACGAGCCGCTGCTCGTCGGCCGGCGCAGCCAGAACGGCTCGGCCGATCAGCAGCCCAGGGATCACGGCGGGCCCAAGCAGCAGGTCGCGGCGCTTCATCGGCAGTTCCCCTCGACGAACGAGACGACATCCGGAGAAACCTCGCCCCCGACCTTGAGGACGCGATCCAGATCCTCGTGCGCCGGCTTGCATTGCTTCAGCGCGGCACGGACCGAAGCCCGCAGCATCAGCGCGTTGGCGAAGCCCGGATCGAGGTTGACCGCGTTGTGCAGCGCCAGCAAGGCGTCCTCCGGCCGGCCGACCTGCAGCAGGAGCTGGGCATGGCTGAGGTGGGCCTCGGCGAAACCGGGGAAACGCTGGACCGCGCTCACCGCGGCACGAAGCGATTCGGTGAAATTGCCGC
>NZ_SCVH01000125.1 GCF_004296935.1 Reyranella sp. | reverse complement strand
GCGTGCCGGCGACGGCGATCGCCGTCATCGGCCGCGGCGAAGCGGGCCTGCTGGTCAAGACCGCGGACGGTGTCCGCGAGCCGCAGAACCGCCGCGTCGAGATCGTCATCCAGTAAGACGACGCTCCACCTGAATAGAGAGAGGCGGCCCTCGCGGGCCGCCTTTTTCTTTGCCTGGTCCCCTGCGCCTTAGCCCACGAAGCGCGCGCCCGGTGCCAGCCGCAGGATCCAGTCGCGCAGGCCCGAGACGCGGGCGAACTCCGAGTGCTCGCCATAGGTCGCCTTGCCGGTGCCGTTGGCATTGATGCCCACGATCACCCAGCCCAGGC
This sequence comes from Reyranella sp., assembly GCF_004296935.1. Taxonomy (GTDB): domain Bacteria; phylum Pseudomonadota; class Alphaproteobacteria; order Reyranellales; family Reyranellaceae; genus Reyranella. The sequence continues at coordinate 26,382 of NZ_SCVH01000125.1, read as the reverse complement.
GCTCGCTCCGCATCCAGGCCGAGCCGCCGCTGTCGCCCGATCCCAGCAGCCCGTCGAGCCGCCCGGCGCCTTCGCTTTCGCGTCTGAGCGTCACCTGCAGCCAGTTGCCGCCATCCGCCCCCTTGGGCGGGGGCACGATGGCGTCCATCACCTCGTCGATCACGTTGGTCGCGGCCGCCGCTCGTCCTGAGGGACTGTTGTAGAGCTCGCTCTCGCCCACCGACCCGATGCCGCGCATGCCGTAGCCCACCATGACGATCTGCTTGCCGAGCTCGTCGCGGCCGGCATAGAGCGCGGGCGGCGGGCCCGCGTCCGTCACCGGCCCGTCGAGGCGCACGATCGCGGCATCGAAGCCGCTGCGCTCCTCGTTGTTGCGGTTGTAGAAGGGATTTGTGTCGAGGCGCACGCCGCGCCGCACCGTGCCGCCGCTGCTGCGATAGAGATAATTGTCGGCGCCCTCGCCGGGCTCGAAATTATGCCCCGAGGTCAGCACCACGCCGGCGCTTCCCATGTTGCCGATCCAGGTGCCGGAGGCATCGTCCCACGTCTCCCCGTCGTCCTCCGACAGCGCCATGACGCCGGCGAACTGCGGCTGGCGGGCCAGCGCCTCGTGGGCGCCGAAGCCCTCGCTTTCGCGGCCGGGCCGGCCGCCTTCGGCGCGCCAGGTGCCGTCGAGGATGACCACGGCGCCGGCCGGACGGCGCGCGGCCGCAAGCAGGGGAGGAACGAGCGCGCCAGCGAGCAGCCGGCGGCGGAAGAACGGCTTCATTGTGCCGGAGTTTAGAGCAGATCCCCGCGCAGGGCAGCACCGCCGCCGCGGCAACGCGACGGCGGTGCCTCCTCCCTGTCCTGCGATCGGGGGCCCGGATCAGGCGCGCTTCAGCTGCTCGACACGGCCGTCGGCCGGGTTGCTGGCCGTGTTCTCGAGCACCTTGCCCTCTCCTGTGCGGGTCGCGATCTCGATTCGCCGCGGCTTCATCGCCTCCGGCACTTCGCGCACCAGGTCGATCTCCAGCAGCCCGTGCTCGAACGTCGCCGCCTTCACCTTCACATAGTCGGCGAGGTTGAACTGGCGCCGGAAGGCGCGGGCCGAGATGCCCTGGTAGAGATACTGCCCGTTGGGCTGCGCCCGCTTCTGGCCCTCGACGGTGAGCTGGTTCTGCTCCGCCGTGATGGCGATTTCCTCGGGCGTGAAGCCCGCCACCGCCAGCGAGATGCGGTAGTTGTCCTCGTCCAGGCGGACGATGTTGTAGGGCGGGTAGTTTTCCTGTGCCTGCGGCAGCGCCTGGTTGGCCAGGAGATCGAACAGGTGGTCGAAGCCGACGGTCGACCGCCAGTACGGGGTTGGATCGAAGTTCATAGCCATATCCTCCTCTTGAGCAACATGGATACATGGTTCGAACCGGACCCTGCGGTCCGGACCGGACCCCCGGGGGCATCCGGCGACGAGCGATTTAGGTTTGGAGAAAAGCGGGTCAAGGGTGGCCTCAAAAATTTTTCGTCCCGCCCCATGAACTCCTGCCGCGGGATTTTTGATTCCCCGTCATCGACATTTTTTTGCAGGAGGTGAGGTATGACGATCGGGTCAGCTGCTTTCCTGTCCGGCCCCGCGCCGGCGACGCCGCTTCCCGCTTTTGGATCTTTCGAGCCCAGGGTGTTGCCGGGCGGGTTGCCGGCCACGGCGTCGCCCCGCCGCGCGCCGCCCGCCCTGGCGGTCGACGCCTGGCCGTGCGGCCGGCTCCTCGTGGTCGAGCCCCGGCCCCTCGTGGCCCTCGGCCTTCAGCGCATCCTGCGCGAGGCGGGCTACGGCGTGGTCGGTCCCGCGTCGACCGTGGGCGAGGCCAGGCGTCTCGTCCGCCGCGGCGCGATCGACGGCGCCCCCGTCGACGGCGCGATCGTCGATCTCGATCTCGCGCCGGCGGTGGCCTACGCCATCGTCGAGTTCCTTGAGCAGGCCGGCATCCCCATGGTCTTCCTGTCCGGCCCGGCGCTCGACGCCCTGCCGGAGCGGCACTGCCGGCGGCCGCTGGTTACCAGGCCCTATACCGGCGCCAGCCTGCTGCAGGCGGTGCGCCGGGCGCTGCGACAGGCAGCGGACGGGGACGACGCGGGCGACATCCAGTACCCGCTGAGTCCGCCCACGATCTCCTGGCCGCGGGTCTTCCCGCAGCTCTGAACGGCGACGGATAGGAGGAATGGCCCTGCGGAGAGGATTTCGAATACCAGATATGCAAAGGCGGATTTGCAAGTTCAACAAGAATAGGCTAGGAAAAAACCTACACTAGACCTACTGCAGTCGTCCTCCAAAGCCCGGCGGTCTCCCCTCGACAGAGGCGAGGACCGGCTGGGTTTTTCATTTCGGGAAACCCCATGAGCACCAGACCCGCTGCCCAAAAGGCGCGCGAACGCACGCCTGCATCCGGGAAGAAGCCGCGCCGCCGCAACCCGCGCCTGACCGACGCCAAGGCCGACGCCTTCATCGAGCATCTGGCGCGCACCGGGTCCGTCACCGTCGCCGCCGAGCAGGCGGGCCTCGGCCGCACCCAGATCTACGAACACCGCCGCACCCACAAGCGCTTCGCCGCGGCGTGGACGAAGGCGCTGGGCCTCGGCGTCGAACGCCTGCACGACAACGCCATTACGCGCGCCCTCGAAGGCGACGAACGCCCGATCGTGCGCAAGGGCGAAGTCATCGGCACCGAGCGCCGCATCGACAATCGCCTCGTGCAGTTCCTGCTGAAAGTCCACAAGCCCGAGTTCGCCGGCGGTGCGCCCACGGCGTCGGCGTCGGAACAGGAGGCGATGGCCAGGCGCCTCAAGGCCGCCGCGAGGCGGTTGGACGCCCATCGTGCGCGACAGGACGTGAAGAAAGGAGAGGAGTCGTGAGCGCGCCGGTCGCCCGGCGCCGCTCGTCCGATCCCTTGACCGAACAGGCCAGGGTCCTCGCCAGCCTGCGCCACGATCCGCTCGGTTTCGTCGAGTGGGCCTTCCCGTGGGGCGAGCCCGGCGCGCTCGCCACCTCCACCGGCCCCGAACCGTGGCAGCGCGACGTGCTGGAAGAAATCGGCCGCGGCCTTGCCGCAGGAACGGGACCAGTTCGCGTCGCCGTCGCCTCCGGTCACGGTGTCGGCAAGTCGGCGCTGGTCGCGTGGCTGATCCTGTGGGCCGCCATCACCGATCCCGCGACCCGCGGCGTCGTCACCGCCAACACCGAGACCCAGCTCAAGACAAAGACCTGGGCCGAACTCGGCAAGTGGCACCGCCTCGCCGTCACCGGCAAATGGAATGAGCTCGGCGCCACCTCGCTGGTCTCGACCCTGCCGGTCGAGGAGGGCGCCGGCCGCATCGACATGGTGCCGTGGTCGGCGCACAACGCCGAGGCCTTCGCCGGCCTGCACAACAAGGGCAGCCGGGTCCTGCTGGTGTTCGACGAGGCCTCGGCCATCTCCGATCCGATCTGGGAGACTGCCGAAGGCGCTCTCACTGATGCCGATACCGAGATCGTGTGGGTCGTGTTCGGCAATCCGACTCGTCCGCAGGGCCGCTTCTTCGAGTGCTTCAACCGTTTCCGCGACCGCTGGACCACGCAACAGGTCGATTCGCGCCAGGTCTCGCTCACCGACAAGCAGCAACTGGCGCAATGGGTGGCCGACTACGGCGAGGACTCCGACTTCGTGAAGGTTCGCGTGCGCGGCCTCTTCCCGCGCGCCGGCACCCTGCAGTTCATCGACTCCGACAGCGTCGCCGCCGCCATGCACCGCGTGCCCGACACCGCCGCCGAGCGCAACAAGCCGCTGGTGATGGGCGTGGACGTGGCCCGCTTCGGCGCCGACCGCTCCGTCATCGTGTTGCGCCGGGGCCGCGACGCGCACTCGTATCCAATCGAGAAGTATCAGGGCCTCGACACCATGACCCTGGCCGCCAAGATCGTCGAACGTGCCGCCGCCGAGGGCGTGCGCGCCGTGTTCGTCGACGAGGGCGGCTACGGTGCCGGTGTCGTCGATCGCCTGCGCCAGCTGGGCGTGCCCTTCGTGTTCGGAATCAATTTCGGCAGCAAGCCCGAGACCTGGGACGAGGGCGGCGCCAAGCCGCTCTACGCCAACAAGCGCGCCGAGATCTGGGGCAACATGAAAGCCTGGCTGGCGCAAGGCTGCCTGCCCGCCGATCCCGAACTCATGGCCGACCTGACCGGCCTGCAATACGGCTACGACGCCCGCAGCGCCATCCAGCTCGAGAAGAAGGAAGACATGAAGAAGCGCGGCCTCGCGTCACCGGACATCGGTGACGCGCTGGCGCTCACCTTCGCCCTCCCGGTCACCGGCGCCGCCTGGGACCTCACGCGCGGCCAGAACTTCTACGAAACCGACTACGACCTCTGCGCCGAATTCGACGACGACTACTGGTATGGCGACGGCAACTCATAGTCGGGTGTGCGCGGCTCCAGTCGCGCTCATCCGATGTGAGGCTTGACTAGCGAAGAAAGTAGAAACCGAAGAAAAGATCGATGAGGACGACGAACCAGCCACAGATGACCAGCAATAAGTGCGCTTGGACGTATGGAAGGTGCGCTCCCTTTGGCCAGTGGTAGCCCGTCTGAGGCAACTCAAGCCCCACGCTGAAGAGACGCCCGTTTGTGTGAAGAGTGCTTAGGCTTTCCTTCAATTGTTGACTTCCATGATCCTTGACGAGCTTTTCGATCACGTCGCCGTTGTAGTTTCGGTTCTGTCTGACGCGACGAATGAACAGGAACAAGATGACTGTGAAGGCAATGCCTAGGCCCGCGGCCACTAACGTAAGGTAGGTGCCTTTGACGGCGTAGATTGCGAGAAGGGACGCGCCTTGGACCGCGATGAGCGTTCTGACTTGAGCCCAAATGAGCCGATCGTTGTCGATGTATGAATCGATGTGTCCTTTGACGATCGTGTCCAATCGAACTTCGTCGGCCATCTGCTTCTCTTGGCTGATCTTGCAAGTCAGTCGCGCCTAGCTTGGCCATTGGCGATCAACCTGTCCACGTCTCTACGCGTCCCGATAGTGGATAAGAAAGTACTTCAACTCGTGAAGTAACGTCTCTCGATCTGGAGGAGCGCTTTTGCAGCACAGTCGAGGAAATTGTCTCCAACCAGTATTAGGAAGCTTGCCATGTGCTTGTTCTCGATGCCCGCTATGCCTGCACCCCCGCCGATGCCGCCCGCACCGCCAACCCCGCCGGCGCCTCCGGTCTCACTGACCCAGGCCGATCCCGCGGTGAAGGCCGCGCGCGAAGACGCGCGCCGTCGCGCGGCAGGATTGCAGGGCTATCGCAGCACCATCGCCACGTCGGGGCTTGGCCTTTCGGCTCAGCCCTCGGCAGCGACGACAGCGCTAAAGACATTGCTGGGTCAGTAAGCCGCTCATCGGTGTCGGACAACACTTAATCGCGGTGGCGGTACTCTGCTATCGACGGTAGAGTTTCTGAGACGGCGCAACGGAAACATGGGGACCGTAGCATGATCAGGATACGACTGGGAGTTGTGAGCGCAGCATTCAGTCTGACTTGGGCGCTTTCGCTGGTGGCCAGCAACGCCGCTGGACCGGGCACGCTAGAAGCCTGTGGTCGGGCCATCCCGTACACGATTGAGCAGCCCGCCGGCAGCGTGCCGGCCGATGCCAAGGCGCTTGTGGGCGCCTGGGTTGGTTATTGGAACAACACCTGTTCAGCCCTAGTCGTTGAGAGCGTTGACACTAACGGTACGGCTTCGGTCCTTTACCTCTTTGCGCTCGATTCCGCCGCGTCAGTGGTCCGGGTGACCAATGCCAAAGTCATGGGAAAGAAGCTGTCCTTTGGCGGCAGCCGCGCCACACTCGAATTCACTCTCGTGGGTCCCGATTCTCTGTCCGGACTTCACAGTGGCTCCTATGGCAGCACGATAGGCAAATTCAGCCGCAAGTAAGGCACGCGGCCGGAGACTGGGCGACCCTATCGCTGCGAAGACTGTGGCAAGAGCGCGAGCGGCCCGATCCGCTTACAACTCCGGATAGACAACGGTCTTGGCGATCTTCTCTAAGATATCGAACTCGGCTTCACGTCTCGTAACGGCACAGCAATCCCCATGCTTGGCCGGTGTCCCGTCTTGCGTGAGCCCCAACGCCGCTAGCGAGTGATCGTCATGCGCTTTTAGCGCCTTGCAGCACTGCTAGCACGCGCTCTTCTTTTCAAGTGCAGGCACTCCGCCAGCACGTCACTCCGAAAGACCACAACATGCAGGCCACCAACCTCCGCCGCCATTGCGAGCGGCGCCTGGGCGCGCTCGACCGCGAGCGCCAAAGCTGGTTCGCGCACTGGCGCGAGCTCGCAAACCACATCCTGCCGCGCCGCGGCTCCTTCCTCGGTCCGGCCCATCGCTTCGACCGCGGCAGCAAGCTGAACGGCGGGCTGCTTGATTCCACCGCCATGCTGGCCGCGCGCACCCTGGCCTCGGGCCTGATGGCCGGCATCTCGTCGCCGGCCCGTCCGTGGTTCCGCCTTGGCATCGGCAGCCCGCAACTCTCGGAGTTGCCGGAGGTGCGGATGTGGCTCGACGACGTGGCGGCGCGCATGTTCCGAGTCTTCGCACGCTCCAACCTCTACAACGCGCTGGCCGTCGCCTACGAGGAGCTGGGCGTGTTCGGGACCGCCGCCGTGGTGGTGATGGAGGATGCCAAGGAGATCGTGCGCGCCTATCCGCTGACCGCGGGCGAGTATTGGTTGGCCGCGTCGGAACGGCTCTCCGTCAATACGCTTTACCGCGTGCTTTCCATGACCACCTTCCAGCTTGTCGAGCGCTTTGGTCGCGACGCCGTCTCCACCACGGTTCGCGAGCGCTACGATCGCGGCGAATGGGACCACGAGGTCGAGGTGGTCCACGCCGTCGAACCCAACGAGGGCCGCGAGACGGGCAAATTCGACAATCGCAACATGCCCTTCCGCTCCGTCTGGTTCGAGCGCACCGGCGCCGGCGACGCCGTGCTCGATGTCGGCGGCTTCGAGGAATTCCCGGCGCTCTGCCCGCGCTGGCACCTGATCGGCAACGATGTCTACGGCCGCTCGCCCGGCATGGACGCGCTGCCCGACGCCAAGAGCCTGCACCGGATGCAGCAACGTTTCGCCCAGGCGCTCGACAAGATGGTCAACCCGCCGATGGTGGCGCCACCCAGCCTGCGCGGCGACACGGCCAATGGGAAGGCAGGCGGGGTCACCTATGTGGCCGATCCCACCGGCGCCGCCTTCCGGCCCGCCTATCAGTTCACGCCGCCGCTCGACCAGATGAGCGCCGCCATCGAACGCCGCCAGCAGGCGGTGCGTTCCGCCTTCTACGCCGACCTGTTCCTGATGATGACCCAGCTCGACGACGTGCGCAGCGCCACCGAGATCGCCGAGCGCCGCGAGGAGAAGATGGTGATGCTGGGGCCGGTGCTGGAACGGCTGCACGACGACCTGCTCGAGCCGCTGATCGGCCGAGTGTTCCAGATCATGGCGCGGGCGGGCGAGATCCCGCCGCCGCCGTCACCGATGCTGGATGGGCTGAAGTTGCAGCCGGAGTATGTGTCGCCGATGGCGGCGATGCAGTCAGTGGCACAAACTACCGCTTAGTTGGCCTGCTGCTTCTTTTTGAAGAGTAGCTCGACATCAGTTTGACGTATCGCAAGGTCGAAGTAACGAACATCAGCTTGGCGGTTCCTTGAGTAGGTCCCAATAATTCCGTCGTCTGCTAGCCCATCCCTTTGAGTAGAGGCGTCATGGATATCGTCCCGGTCTTCTTTGAGAATGTAGGTCTTGCTTGAGAAATCACATTCCTCCCAGTGCTGAGCCGGAATTGGACGCCGGGGTGGATACGCATATTTGGCATCGGGAGAGGTGGGGCGCCCTCGTACCAGTAGTTCCCCATCGCAAGCGTATTGGCGCATTCGAAAGAAGACACCAAATTTATCCGCTCCCTTCGCATCGCCTTTGTCGTCTAGACCGCGAAGCCGGCAGACGAGCAAGTAGGCCTGCCGGGGATCGATCCATTTCTCTTGCGAGGGCGGTAAAGGCTTCGCATTGAGTTCACTTTGTAGGCGTCCAATGGTGGCCGTCTCCGCTGCTGCCAATGCGGCCGGGGCGGCGAAAAATTTCCAGAGGTAAACGATGGGAAATCCAAGAAATGGTGCTGCCGCGGCTGCCAATCGAGATATAGCGGCCTTCTCCAATCCCACTTCGCCAAGGCCGATCCAAATTGCAATTGCTACGACGAACTGCATCGCCAGAAACACCCAAAAGCGCTCTCGCTCAAGACCGACTGCCTTTGCGGTCTCGCTCCACGCTTGACGATGGACATTCCCCCAATAACCCATTGGCCATCCTACCCCTTCGGCCTAGCGCCGGAAGTGCATAACCGTTGAGTTTCTCCCCCGTCGGCTTGGCTACGACGTAGGAATTCACACGAAGTGGAGTGAAGCGAATGTGCGATCCAGTATCCATGATCACCGGCGGTACGGCGCTGCTGTCGACCGCAATGGGTGTTGCCCAGCAAGCTATCGGCGTCACCCAGCAGTTGCAACGCGCGACCGGGCAGCGCAACGACTACAACTTTTTCGCCGCCCAGCAGCGCAACGCGGCGGCGGTCGACGAGACGAGGGCCAAGCAGGCCGAGCAGGCGGGCGAGGCCGACGCCGACAAGGCCCGCCAGAAGGCGGGCCAGCGGCTCGGTCAGCTGCAGGCGCGGCTCGCGGCGCAGGGCACCGATCTCCTGGGCTCGCCGATCGACATGCTGGGCGACATCGCAGCCGCAGGGGAGGAGGACGCGCTTTCGCTCCGCTACCAATCGATGCGCGACGCTTGGGACAACCGCGTCAGGGGCGCCGGCCGGCAAGCACAGGCGCGCTACTACGAGACTGCAGCGGGAAACGTTGATCCGACGCTAGGCATAGTGAGGTCGCTGATCTCGTAAAACTCAACGACACCGTCGCCCGCGATTACGGCGATAGGTCAGGTACCAATTAGCTTCAACGCCTCAATTGGAATGCAAGCGTGGTCTTCGGTGCGATTTTGCGTCGATATCTTGTCAGATCCGGTAACCGCAATTCCGATCACCTTGCCAGCGCTGTCCAGAACCGGCCCCCCACTGCATCCAGCGACGATGGCCGCATTCGTGAGTAAGCGTCTCACCCCTGAAACGGTGCGAAAGCCTACGACCAAGCCCGGAATTGTGACTGGAGTGTCGCCGACCCGATAGTTCGGATGGCCCATAACCAACACATGCTCCATTTGCTGAGCAGCATCAGCGGAGCCCATTGCAAGTGTGGTAAGCGCGTCAGCAGGAAGTTCAAGTACTGCCAGATCGATGGTCGAGTTTCTCTCTCGAACAACAATTGAATACTTCTGATTGGGGGCGTCGTATTGGAACGCGCGGGTGCTCGCTCCCAAAGAATGGTGGCAGGTGACCAGGCCAACGTCGGCAAGTGCAAAAGCTGTGCCTTGGATATTGGTTTCCTCGCACTCCAGTATCCAAAGTGCAGGAAACAACTTTGCGAGATTATATGAAGGCGGAGAAGGGATCGCTCTGAGTACTCGTTGTCTGTTGAGCTCTAGTGCGCGTTCTGCAACTAGGTCGAGCCAGGAGGTGAGGTACAGATATAGATGCGGCCAAACCAAACAGTCATTTGAGATTGGGCCGACATAGGTGAATACCTCGGGCCCAAGCCAATTGGGCCCCAACTTCTTTGCTAGCTGATCAAGGAACGGGAGATTGAATAGCTCTAGGTGTTCATGGAGGAGAGCGCTGTCTTCGTTGCTAAAGGCTCCAGCCATTGGCGTCTGACGGCCGGGTTGCCAGCGAATCCTTATCGCGATCCAGCCGTCACTGTCGACTTCGGCTTCCCCTTGGAACTGATGATCAAATGGGAATGCGTCTGCCAAATCTGGGCATTTCTCAGCGATAAGCACCCGAGCAACTTCAGCAATGCGCCAGCCAAAGCGTACTGCAATCTGGCCCGGCCTACCTTCGAGGCGCCATACGTCGTCGATAGCTGTCATCTTCCATCCTAGATCGCGATAGAAAGTTGCTCGAATAGGGCGCCATCTATAGTCTCGTTTCGTTCTCACTTATCCACAGAATCAGAGTTGCAGATTCAGCAGGAATAGGCTAGGAAAAATCCTATGATACCTCAAGTGCAGCCGTTCGGCAGAATTGGGGGGCTTTTAGGGCACGTGCAGCGTAAGTCTTTGATTAATAGGTTCTTTATGCATCCTAGGCCGATATATACCAAATGTGGTATGCTCTCGGTAATCTTGAAAATAGAACAATTTTGGCATACCAATGCCGCATGCGGTGCTTATTTACCCGCCAACGGTCTATCCCGGCGAGGCGGACGCGGAATGTCCAGAGGCCAAGCCTCTCTTGGACGTACTCATTCGCGTCTTGCAGCAGCATGGTCCGTCACCGCCAGGTTATGCCGTCAAAAATCTTGGCGCCCAAAAGGATCAACTTTGGCAGATCAACCTAAGGGCTGGAGGCGGACGACAAGTCCGAGTTTTGTACGCCCCGTACAAAGACGAGATCGTCCTGTTTAGGATTCACAAGAAGAGTTCAGGACCCGAACAACAACGGGCCTATGAGTTGGCGATAAAGCGGAAACGAGCATTCGAAGCACAGCGGAAGATTGAAGAGAAGGCTAAGCAAGGGGCGCAACGCTATGATCGAAACAGCAAACATCATTGATCTCGATCTTGTAACGAAACTAAAGGACCCCGCCTATCGGCGAGCATTTTTTCGAGCCGAGGCGTCTGCAGAGATCGCCCGGCAGATCATTTTGCTGCGTAAGAAGCGCGACCTTACTCAAGCTCAGCTTGCCGAGCTTGCAGGCACGGGTCAGCCAGCTATCTCGCGCTCCGAGCGTGCCGACTACCAAAATTGGACGATTAGTACGCTGAGGCGCATCACGGACGCCCTAGATGGTCGGCTACGCGTAGTTATTGAAGCGGCGGAAGATGTTTTGCCACAGTACGAAAGTACGGTCGCCCGCCCCATTGCGGAGAAGAGAGAAGTGACATTGCTTGCCACGGGTAGAAACGTTGGTCTCCCAAGCATCGCGGACGCCCTGAGACCCAGCCTGCCAAAAGAACCGCGTCTGAGTGCCATGGAAGGCAACTTTGCTCAACTGCTCCAGCCCAATCCCGCACTAGCTTCACTACACGGGTAGCAGAAATGGAAGTCGTTTCAGTCGAAGCTGGTCGCGTGACCCAGATTTTCGTATCCGACGAAGTGAGATCGGAGCGCGATATGTATTTGCCTCAACTGATCGATCTGGTGCGGCAAAGATATGGCTTCGCCTTCGTACCAAATGCCCAAGACGTCAAGACTGGGGGGGCCAGGTTCCAAAACGGCAGACTTCAATGCGAATCCGGTGATATCACGATCGAAAATCTGGATATCTACAATGATGGCATCGTGGCGGCCTGCCGACATACTGAGCTTGCAGAGGCCGTTCTCAACGATGTTATTCCGTGGGCCATGGAGGCATTCGGATTGCGTCCTCCAAAAACCATCATACCAAGAACCTACGCTAGCTTTGTCATTGTAGACTTCAAAGCTCCGGTCTCTGCACTTATCAGCCAATTTGCGACGTTGAAGGCGTTGCTAGCGGGCGCCTACGAAAGTACGTACCGCAAGCGATACGAGTTTGAGCTTTCGAAGACGTCATTCTCGGTCGACCCGCAAACCGTTCCACAGCACACAAACACTGAGTTTCTTTTTGATCGTCGCGCAACGGCGTCCTATGATCTGAACCGCTACTTCTGCGTTGCACCTTTGAAGACTCAAGATCACCTAGATCTCCTCGCCAAAGTTGAAGGAGTCTTTGTGAGTAGCGGACGAGCAACCTAAAACACTTGTGCTCGAAGTAGGAGACCACTGCAGCTGGGCGCTCAGCATGAGTGGGAAAGCAAGTAAGCGATGCTGGTGATAATGCAATCACCTCAACCGCCCGGCGATCCGTAAGGATCAGCCGGGTTTTTCTTTGGCTGCCACCTCTACGAAACGAGCTTCACCGGCACCAGCGCCACCTTCTTCCGCGAAGGCGAACGCAACGTCGGCCTGGCTGTGCTGGCCGACATCGTGCGCCTCTGCCCCGAACTTCATGCCCGCATGGCGGGCGAATCACAGAAGGAGATCTGAAGCATGACCGAGTCCCTGATCGCGCCGGAGCAAACATCACAAGGCGCGGGGAACGACGTCGTTCCGCCCAGCCCCGAAGAGCAGGCCGCGTCCGACACAGCGCCGTCATCGGTCGCGACCGCAGCTCTGATCTATCGGGGACCTGAAGCGGAAGCAGTGGAAGTGGCCGAGCCTGACGCACCGCCAGCCCCCGATACGCTGTCAGGGGAGCAGGCGCCCGTCTCGTACGAGCCATTCGAGCTGCCGCAAGGCGTGGAAGTCGACACGGCGGCGCTGGAAGAAGCGCATCAGCTGTTTGCCGAGGCGAGGCTGAGCCAGCCGCAGGCACAGAAGCTGGTCGATCTCTACGCCGGCAAGATGAACGAGCTGGTCCAGCGCCAGATCTCGGCGGCCGAGAGCCGCCAGAAGGCCTGGGTCGCCGAGGTGAGAAGCGATCCCGAACTGGGCGGCAGGCGGTTCGAGTCCGCCCGCGCCGCGGCCCAGAAGGCGCTCAACCGCTTCGGCACGCCCGAGCTCAGGCGAACCCTGGACGAGCTCGGGGTGTCCAACAGCCCGCAGCTCTTCCGCTTCTTCGTCCGCGTCGGACAGGCGGTCTCCGAGGATTCCTGGGTCGGCGCGCGCTCGAGCGCCGGCCGGCTCTCGGCCGCCGAGACGCTCTACCCCAACACCAACGACAAATAGGAGTGATGTGAATGGCCGCCATCGGCAACACGGCGCTGACCTACACGGACTGGGCCAAGCGCTACAACGACGGCAGGATCTCGGTGATCGTCGAGCTTCTGTCGCAGACCAACGAGATCCTGGACGACATGCGCTGGGTCGAAGGCAACCTGCCGACGGGCCACCGCACCTCGGTGCGCACTGGCTTGCCGCAGGGCACCTGGCGCCAGCTCAACTACGGCGTCCAGCCGACCAAGAGCACGACCAGCCAGGTCACCGACTCCTGCGGCATGCTCGAGACCTATAGCGAGATCGACAAGGCGCTGGCCGACCTCAACGGCAATACCTCTGAGTTCCGGCTCTCGGAGGACAAGGCGTTCCTGGAGGGGCTCTCCCAGCAGCTGGCGCAGACGCTGTTCTACGGCAACACCGATGCCACGCCCGAGAAGTTCATGGGCCTCGCGCCGCGCTTCAGCACGGTGAGCGGGTCGGCTGCGATCGCGCAGAACGTGATTGATGCCGGCGGCACCGGCGCCGACAACACCTCGATCTGGCTGGTGGTGTGGGGCGACCTCACCGTGCACGGCATCTTCCCCAAGGGCAGCAAGGCCGGGCTCCAGATGCGCGATCTCGGCGAGCAGACGCTGACCGACGTCAACGGCAACCGCTACCAGGGCTATCGCACGCACTACAAGTGGGATGCGGGCGTCACGGTGCGCGACTGGCGCTACGCCGTGCGCATCGCCAACATCGATGTGAGCGACCTTGCCGGCGGCAGTCCGACCGACCTGATCAAGCACATGATCAAGGCCACCCACAAGGTGCCGTCGCTCAAGACCGGCCAGCCGGTGTTCTACATGAACCGCACCGGCCGCCAGTGGCTCGATATCCAGGCCGCCACCAAGGACAACGTGATGCTGAAAATCTCGGAGTTCGAGGGCCGGCCGGTGCGCGAGTTCCTGGGCATCCCGATCCGCACCTGCGACCAGATCCTGAACACCGAGCCGCGCGTGCTCTGACGCCCAACCGACAAGGAGACACATTCATGTACATCGATCGTCAGAACCTGTTCGGCCAGGACCAGGCCGTCACCACCAGTGCCGCCACCACCGACTACATCGACTTGGGCGCGGCGCGCGACATCGGCAACGGCGAGCGGCCGGAGATCCTGGTGCTGTGCACCGAGGACGTCGCCGCCGCGGGCGCCGCCACCGTCACGGTGGCGCTGCAGAGCGACGACAATCCGTCGTTCTCCTCGCCCGCCAACCTGGTGCTGAGCGACGCCATTCCCAAGGCGTCGCTCATCGCCGGCGCGCAAGTACTGCGCGTTTCCGTGCCCTACGGAACGGAGCGCTACCTGCGCCTCTTCTTCACCGTGGGCACCGGCCCGCTCACCGCCGGCAAGTTCACGTCGGGCCTCGTGCCGCTGCGTCAGGCGAACATCGCCTACGCCTCGGGTTTCGTAGCGTAGACAGGGGAGGCGACCATGGCGCGATACCGTGTGACGGCACCGACCTTCCTCGAGGCCGTGCTGCGCGAACCAGGCGAAGTCATCGACTATGTCGGCGACCCGGGCTCCGCCCTGGCGCCACTCGATGCCGCCGCGCGCCGTGCCGTGAAGGCCTATCGGGCACGTCGCGCCGCTGTCGTGGCCGCTTCCCCGGCGGCGGAGGAGCAATCCTCCGCCGCCCCCCTTTCTTCGACGACCGAGGATTGATCATGGCGACGACCGATGTCGATATCTGCAATCGCGCGCTGTCGCGCCTGGGCACCCGGGCGACGATCTCGGCACTCGACGAGAACAGCACCGAGGCGCGCACCGCCTTCATCTGGTACGCAGCGACTCGCGATACGCTGCTGCGCGCCCACGATTGGAATTTTGCCCGACGACGGGTCGTTCTGGCGGAGCAGGGCAATGCGCCGACGGGGTGGACCTTCCGCTACGCCTTGCCGACGGATTGTATCCGGCTGCTGCGGCTCGCCTCGGCCAACCCCGATGCAGGCCCGGCCCGCTTTGAAGTCGCGGGCGACGCCACCAGCCGTTTCGTTCTCTGCGACGAGCCGGCTGCCGAGGCGGTCTATACCGCGCGCGTCGACGATCCGAACTTGTACGACGCCGGCTTCGCCTCGGCGCTGGTCGACCAGCTCGCCGCCCACATCGCCTATCCGATCACCCAGAAGACCGAAACGGCGGTGCGTCTGGCGCAACTCGCCCGCGCGGCCCTGGCCGACGCGATGGCAGCAGATTTCAACGAGGCCGCGGCAGCGGCTGGCGACCGGATGCCGGACTGGATAGCCGCCCGCAACTAGCGTCCGCCAGCCTGGCGTCGGTGGGCCTAGCTTCCCGGCCGGAAATTGTAGGTGAAGAGGTTCGTCTCATCGCCCGTATCCACCTGGATGAACATCCTCCGGTAGTTTTCCGAGCCGCAGGTATCGGAGCGGATGGTAAAGGCGTCGCGGCTGACGCAGATCGGCACCTGGCCCGCCCACTCGCGTTTGGCCGCCTTGTTCTGCGCGTAGACGAGGTAGTACCGGTATTCGAGCTTGCCGGACCACAGAAAGACGCAGGTGCCGCCGGCGAGCTTGTACCAGCCCTCTGAAATGATGATGCGATTCCTGCCGTCGGTCGCGCCGGTGTTCAGCGCCTTGGCCACTTCGATTTCGCTGCCGGTCTGATTGCACACGCGGAAGCCCAGGCGCGCCGGCTCCGGCGCGCGCTGCTGGGCGATCGCGTCGCCGGCGACCAGGACCATTCCAGCGAGAGCCGACAGCAGCGGCGCAAGCGTGCCAATCCTCATGACATCCCCCCCCCCCGGCGAAGCGGATCAATTCTGCGTCGACCGTTCCTGGGCCGCAACGTCTCGAAGCAACGAATTCTCGGGAGCCTTCCACATGCCGACCCCTCTCATCCTGCCGAGCTTCGCGGCTGGCGAGATTTCGCCGGCCCTGCATGGCCGCGTCGATCTCGCCAAATACCAGGTTGGACTGGCGACGTGCCTCAACTGGTTCATCCATCCCTTCGGCGGCGCCAGCACCCGGGCAGGCACGGAATTCGTCGGCGAGGCCGTGGATCCGGCGGTCCGGTCCCGGCTGATCCCTTTCCAGTTCAACACGGCCGAGACCTACGTGCTGGAGTTCGCGCACCAGAAGATGCGGGTGATTCGCGACGGTGGCTATGTGCTGGAGACCGCGACGGCGATCTCGGGCATCACGCGGGCGAATCCCGGCATTGTCACGACAGCGACACCGCACGGCCTTGGCAACGGCGATCACGTCTGGATCGACGGCGTGGTGGGCCCCTCAGGCCCGATGGCTGAGGTCAATCGTCGGCGATTTACCGTCACCGGCGCCACGACCACGACCTTCGAGCTTGCGGGCATCGACACGTCGGCCTGGCCGGCGTGGGTTTCAGGCGGCACGACGGCGCGCTTTTATACGCTGGCGACGCCCTATGCGTCGGCCGATCTGCCGCTCCTGAAGTTCGTGCAGTCGGCCGACACCATGACGCTCACCCACCCCGGCTACGCGCCGCGCAATCTCACGCGGACCGGCCATGCCGTCTGGACGCTCGTCGCTATCGCCTTTGCACCGGATACATCCGCGCCCACCGGCCTAGCCAGTACCAATCCCGGTGGTGCCCAGAGCTACGTCATGACCGCCGTGAACGATGAGAGCGGCGAGGAAAGCCTGGCCAGCGCCTCGACGGGCGCGGCCGACGCCGTTTCAGGTGTCGTTTTCACGCCGGTCGCGGGCTGCACCTACTACAACGTCTACAAGTACAAGAACGGCATCTACGGCTTCATCGGCCGGGTGAAGTCGGGGAGCACCTTCACCGACACCAATATTGCCCCCGACACGTCCGACACACCGCCGATCCAGCGCAACCCGTTCGCCGCGGCGGGCGACTGGCCGGGCTGTTCGACATGGCATGACGGCCGCCAATGGTTCGCGCGCACGGACAAGGGACCGCAGACCTTGTGGGCGAGCCAGTCGGCGAACTTCAAGAACATGAGTGTCTCCGAGCCGACGCGCGATTCCGACGCCATCACCCGGACCATTGCCAGCCGCGAGGTGAACGAAATCCGCTTCCTGCTCAGCCTCAACTCACTGCTGGTGTTCACGTCCGGCGGCGAGTGGAAGTGCTGGGCAGGCAGCCAGTCCGACGTCATTACGCCCGCCAACACCAGCCTCAAGCCGCAGGGCTACACGGGGATTTCCCACGTGCCGCCGATCGTCAGCGGCAACTCGGCGCTGTTCGTCACGCCGTCGGGTCGCAAGGTTCGCGATCTCGCCTACGACCTGGGTGCCGACGCCTGGCAGGGAAAGGACGTCGGCATCCTGGCCGGTCACCTGTTCGAGGGGGCGCAGATCGAGGAATGGGCATATGCGCGTGACCCCGACTCGATCGTCTGGTGCGTGCGCTCCGACGGCATCCTGCTGGGCTTCACCTACCTCAAGGAACACGATGTCTACGCCTGGTCGCGTCATGTCACCGACGGCAGCGTCGAAAGCGTATGCGCCATCCAGGAGAGGCACGAGACGGCCCTCTACCTTTCGGTGCGGCGCACGGTGAAGGGTCAAACCGTCCGCTATGTCGAGCGTCTGGTGTCGCGCCAATTCCTGAGCGGAGGAGTCGCGGACGTTCGCGCGGCGTGGTGCGTCGATTCGGGGCGTCGCGACGATGGCTGGAATACCGACGCGGCAAAGACCCTGGCGATGACGGGGCCGGGCTATGCCGCGGGTGACGCGGTCTCTCTCTCGGCGTCAGGTCATGCGCCGTTCTCGGCGGCGAGCCCTGGCCAGAAAATCATCCTGCGCGCCGGCCAGGATCAAACAGCCGCAACGGTGACGGCGTTCGTCGACTCGGCGCATGTCGCCGCGACGCTCGACATGGCAGCTCCCGTCGCCGTTCAGTCCGTGGCGCTCTCCGACTGGGCAATGGCCAAGGATACGCTATCCGGCCTGTGGCACCTCGAGGGTCGTTCGGTGGCGATCCTCGCCGACGGTTCCGTCCAGCCTCCGGCGACGGTGGTCAATGGCATGGTTGCGATTCCGCGCGCAGCGGGCCGAATCCTGGCGGGGCTCCCTTACATCTGCGATCTCGAGACTCTCGACCTCGAGGCGGGTCCGCCCACGCTGCAGGGCAGGGCCAAGCGCGTGCAGGAGGTGGTCCTGCGGGTGAAGGCCACGCGCGGCCTCGCCATCGGACCGGATGCCGCTCGCCTCACCGAGGTCAAAGAGCGCGCCGCCGAGAACTTCGGCGCGCCGACCCTGCTGACCACCGGTGACGAGCGCGTGCTGGTCGATCCGTCCTGGAACAGCGGCGGGCGTCTTCTCGTGCGCCAGGCCTGGCCGTTGCCCGCCACCATCGTGGCCATCGTGCCGCGGCTGGAGGTCGGAGAGTGACTGCCACGCGGTTCGTCATCGAGCCTGCGTCCCGGTCCGACGCGGACAGCCTCGGCGACCGGCTGCGTGCCGCCGATGTCGAGGAGATCCGGGCCGCGTCCGGCCTCGCGCCGGCCGAGGCGCTTCGCCGGTCGTACGAACTCAGTTCGCATGTCTGGGCGGTGCGCGAATTCGACGGCCTGTCGATCGCCCCACCGATCGCTCCTCCCATCGCCCCTCCCATTGCCTTGTGGGGCGTCGGACCGCTGTCGCTGGTCGAGGGCAGGGGCTGCCCGTGGCTGCTGGCGACGGACGCCTTCGAGGGCCTCGGGCTCGATGTCGCGCGGCTGTCGCGGCCGTTGATGGCCGCGATGCGGGAGCTTTATCCGCATCTGGAGAACCGGGTCGACGCCCGCCACACCAAGGCGGTGCGCTGGCTTTCATGGCTCGGCTTCACGATCGACCCGGCGAAGGCCTGGGGCGTCGAGGGCCGTCCGTTTCACCGCTTCTGGATATGAAACAGGGGGAGGAGTCCCCAAAGGAGTCACATGTCTCTCTCGTCGACCACCAACAAGGTGATCTACAACGGCAACGGGGCCACCAGCGCGTGGCCCTTTTCCTTTCCGGTGCTCGAAGCGGGCCATCTCGCCGTCATCTTCACCGATGGCGCGGGTCTCGAGACCGTTCTGTCGCCCAGCCTCTACAGTGTCGACGGCATCGGCGGGGCGACCGGTGGCAGCGTGACCTATCCGCTTGCGGGCGATCCGATCGCCACCCCGATCCCGACTGGCACGAAGCTCACGCTGCTGCGGACGGTGCCTTATACGCAGACCACCGTGCTTTCCAACCAGGGCGGCTATTATCCGGAGGTCGTCGAGCGGCGCTTCGACCAGATCTACATGGCGCTTCAGCAGCTTGAGGAGCGGGTGAGCCGGGTGAGTCTCTATCCTCTCAGCGATCCGGCGACGGAGCAGGGCAACTTCGCCCTGATCCAGCAGCTCCAGCCGATGAACATCCTGTCGGCCCAGGGCGACCTGCTGACCCGCGACGCCTCGGCGCACAAACGGCTGGCGCGGGGCGCGGCGGGGCAGTTCCTGGGCGTCAACGGCACGGACCTGGCATGGGCCGTTCCCAGTCAGCCGGTCGCGCCGCAGGGACGGCTGACGCTGGTGTCCGGAGAACCGGTGATGACCGCCAACCAGACCGGCCAGGCTTCGGTGTTCTACACGCCCTACGTCGGCGCGAACGTGCCGATCCATGACGGCTCCGCCTTCGTTCCGACGCCCTTCACCGAGCGGTCGAACGATCTCACCCAGGGCAGCACCGGCAAGGCCGGCCCGGCGCCGGCCGGGCCCTACCAGGTCATCGACCTATTCGTGTGGAACGACTCGGGCACGCTGCGGCTGACGCGCGGGCCGAAGCATCGGAAGGCCGGCACCTTCACCATCACGGTCGCCACACCCGCTGTGGTCAGCTGGGTCGATCACGGACTCCATGACGGAGCGACCTGGACGCCGGAGTCGACGACAGGGAACCTTCCCACCGGTGCCCAGGTCGTGGTGGGCGGGACCTATTTCGTCACCAGGGTTGATGCCGACACCTTCAAGCTGTCGACCAGTCTTGCCGACCAGGTGACCGGAACGTTCATCAACACGTCGGGAACCCAGTCGGGAATTCACACCGGGGCCAACTATACGGCGGAGCGTGGCACGGGCGCGGGCACCTGCGAACTCGAAAGAGTCGACGGCATCTGGGTGAACAAGCACGACATCACCAACGGGCCGGCGGTGCAGCGAGGGACCTATGTCGGTACGATCTACTGCAACGCCTCCTCTCAAGTTGACTTCAAGAAGGGCTCGATCGCGGCCGGTTTCGGCGAGGCGATCATCGGCGTCTGGAATGTGTACAACCGAGTGAATGTGACAGGTTCGGTCATCAACAGCGGAGGCTGGAGTTACGCCGGTGGAACCCGCCCCGCAGCGGGCCTTGCGACTTCCAGAGTGACCGTCGTTGCTGGGCTCAAAGAAGTTGGAATTTCGGGCTCGTTCGGGGTCGCCGTGTACTCGGCTGGCGCTGGATCAAACGTCAACATGGGCGTGGGGTTCAACTCATCCTCGACGTTCCAAGCATTGGTGACCGGAAGTCCGGGCGCGCATGGATATGGTTCTCCGACGGGAACGGGATCAGGCCAGCCCTACGGGCTGTCGTATCTCTGCGCTTTGGAACAGTTCGTCTCCGGTGCTGGATACTCAACTGGCGCCAACGGCGGTATCACCTACAGTTGGAGTTACTGATGGAACAGTCGATCCTCATGGGGAAGGCGCTCGCGGCGCTCGGCGTGACTGGCTACAGCATCTGCGGAGAGACTTACGAGGATATCTTCTTCTCCGAAGGCTTCACACCGCCGACCAAGGAAGCCTTCGAGGCCGAGCTGGCGCAGCTGGCCGATCCGGTGCCGCCGAGTGCCACGCGCGGCCATTGATCCGGGTACTGCATCACATCGGCAAGCTCACGGAGGTTCGTGACGCCGTGGCCCAGGCGGACGTGCTGACGCAGGAATTGTGGTTCTCGCCGACATTTCATCGCGACGATCCGCTATTGCGGGCGGTCGCCGCGACCGTCGGGCTGACAGACCAGATCGATGATCTGTTCCGACTGTCAGCCACCCTGTGAGGCCGCGAGAATCTGCAGGCGCACCCCGCGAGGGGCGGTGATCGCCCAACCAGCCAGCACGACCTTGACGTGCGTTGAAGCCTTACGACGGCGGAACCAACCGGCCGCATGAGCCTCCCGACCGCTACAGGTCCGGAGGTATCCCCGGGGGCGTTTGTCCGCCCCCACCTGAACGGAAATGAAAGCCAAACCAGACCGACGATCCAACGTCGGCCCCGCGTGCATCCTGAGACAAAGTAGACAAAAGCGTAACGTCCGGGTGTCTTCAGATTGAGAACAGCAAAGCCGTCCAAACGCGGGCTTTGAGATAGCTTTCGCTGATATCCACGGGACCTTTATGGCAGCGTGTACCAGGTCGTGCGCCCGCCGCCGTGCCGAACCAGATGATTTCTCTCGACCAGTCGTTGGAACTGCTGTTTCAGCGTGTTGCGGCTGGCGCCCGTCAGTCTGATTGCGTCGCCGACGCTGACGCGGCCATGTTGGCGGACATGGTCGAGAATGCGCAGCGACAGGTCAGGCAGGTTGGAGGACAGTATTTTCTCGCGTTCGATCTTCCTTGCGAGCCGCGTCGTCTGTTGTTGCAAGGCGCGCAGAAAAAACAGCAGCCACGGGTGCCAGTCCGGCGCCTCGCTTCCGATCGTGGTTTGCGTCTGCCGGAGCGCGAGGTAGTAGCCTTCCTTGTTCTGCTCGATCACGCTCTCCAGCGAACTGTAGAGTATATAGGCATAGCCGGATTGCAGCAGGAGCAACGTCGTGAGGATGCGGCTCAAGCGGCCATTGCCGTCCTGGAAGGGATGGATCGCGAGGAAGATCACGACGAACATGGCGATCAGGAGCAAGGGGTGGAGGCGGCGCTGGCCGCGCGCGGCGGCGAACCCGTCCACGAGTTCGGCCATCAGGCGCGGCGTGTCGAAGGGCGTTGCCGTTTCGAACACGATGCCGATCTGCCTTCCGTTTTCGTCGAACGCGGCGACGCTGTTGGGTGAGGTCTTGTAGCTGCCGCGATGCCAGTCGTCCTTTTCACTGCGGGCGAGAAGATCGCGGTGCAGCTGCCGGATGTGGTTTTCAGTCGGGGCAATGTCTTCCCAGGCCCGGAAGATCGTTTCCATCGTTTCGGCGTATCCGGCGACTTCCTGCTCGTCGCGGGTCGCGAAGGAGCTGATTTCGAGATTGGCGAGGAGTCGCTCGACGTTTCTGTCCGAGAGTTTGCTGCCTTCGATGCGGGTCGACGAGCCGATGCTTTCGATCGTGGCGACCCGGCGCAGCGCTGAAAGTCGCTCCGGCGCCAGCGTTCCCAGGGCACGCCAGGCGCCCTTGAACTCGTCGATCTCGGCGATCAGTCCGAGGATCTCCGGGCTGATGTGAAGCCTCTCTGCGGCGAGGGAATACGCGCTCATGGCCAAATATACACCTATTTACACCCAAATAGGCAAGCCAAAAATACACCCATTTACACCCGAATAAGCGACACCCATCCAGCAGGGCCACCATCCGGTGGCCCTTTTCATTTGCCGGCAAAGCGGAGGGCCGATGACCATTCCCGACATCCACGACATCGACAAACGCCTCAGCAGTCACGAGGCGGTCTGCGCCGAACGCTACAGCGCCATTCGTGAGCGGGTCGGCCGCATCGAGGCGCTGGGCTGGTCGACGCTCGCGGCCATGCTGACCACCGGAATCGGCGGCCTGTCGTGCGTCGCCTGGTTCTTCTTCACCAAAACCCTTCATCTTTCGTGAGGTGACACATGCTTGCACTACTGGGTTCCATCGTCGGCCTTCTGGGCTCCCTGGCGCCGCGCCTGCTCGGCTATTTCGAGCAGAAGCAGAACCACGTCCAGGAGCTCGAAATGCTCCGGACGCAGGGCGCCTTCCAGCTCCAGCTGATCCAGGCCGGGCACGCGGCCAAGATGGGCGAGATCAACGCGCATGCCGATGTCCAGACCGAGCTGGCGGCCTTTGCCGCGGCTCTCAAGCCGTCGGGCGTGAAATGGGTCGATGGCTTCAACGCCGTCGTCCGGCCCTTCCTGACGCTCTGCTTCTTCGCCCTCTATGCCGGTGTGAAGGCCGCGCAGTTCGTTATCCTGCAGCAGGACCACAGCGGCTCCGCCGCGACGCTTCTGTCGATGTGGGGCGAGGAGGATTGGGCGGTGTGGGCCGCCATCGTCACCTTCTGGTTCGGCAACCGCACCTTCAACAAGGAACGGGGGCGCGGATGAGTCCCAAAGGCAGTCCCCAGGGAAGTCCAAGGGCGACCGGCGCGGCCGGCCTTTCCCTGATCCGCGCCTTCGAGGGCTTCTCGCCCGTGCCTTATGTCTGCCCCGCGGGATTTCCGACCGTCGGCTACGGACACGTCGTCCAGGCCGGCGAGCGCTTCGAGGCACCGCTCTCGGCGGAAGAGGGTGAGGCGCTGCTGCGCGCAGATCTGCCACGCTACGAAAGCGCCGTCTGCCGGTTGATCGAGGTCCCGCTCGGCGACCTGTGTTTCGATGCGCTGGTGAGCTTCACCTTCAACCTCGGCGAGGGAGCACTGGCCGCTTCCACGCTGCGACGCCTGGCCAATGCCGGGCGCCTCGTCGAGGCCGGACCGCAGTTCGACCGCTGGGTCTTTGCCGGCGCCCACAAGCTGCCCGGCCTGGTCCGCCGGCGCGCCGCCGAGCGCGCCCTCTGGGAGCGCGACCTCTGACGGCGGAAGCGGTCAGTTCTCGGCCGCGTTCTGTTCCGCCTCGTCGTAGGCGATCTTGATCATCCACCAGCAGAACAGAACGGCGAACAGAGACAGCGCCAGGCCGAAGCCCAGGATGCCGGCGTCGCGCGCGCCCGCGGCCATGAACAGGCCGACGAAGCCGAACAGGGCGGCCATGATCCCCATGATCCAATGAGACATCTTTCTCTCCTCAATCGTCGTCGTCGAACAGAATGCGGCCCGCCGCCCCGTCGGGGTCGTCGTATTGGCCGTTGCGAAGCGCCCACAGGAAAGCCGCCAGGGCGATCAGGCCGAGGATGAGCGCGGCCGGCACCAGGATGAGCAGGCTGTCCATCAGCGCACCTCGCGAACCGGCGGCCGTGCACCGAGGCGCAGGGCGTTGCCGATCACCAGCAGGGAAGACGACGACATCGCAATGGCGGCGATCAGCGGCGTCACCTCGCCGATGACGGCAAGCGGCACGGCGCTGAGATTGTAGAGCAGCGCCAGGGCGAGATTCTGGCGGACCAGCCGGTCCGCCCGCCGCGCCACCCGCAGCGTCTCGACGACCGGGAAGAGGGCATCGCCCTGGAAGACCGCGTCGGCGGCGTTCTGGGTCGCCTCGGCGGCGGTTGCCGGCGAGATCGAGGCATGGGCGGCAGCCAGCGCCGGCGCGTCATTCAGCCCGTCGCCCACCATCAGCACGCGTTTGCCCTGGGTGGCGAGTTCGGCGAGGCGCCGGGCCTTGGCCGCCGGCGTCACCTCGGCGCGCCAGTGCGAAATGCCGGCGGCGGCCGCCGCGCGCGCCACCGCGGCAGGCCGGTCGCCGGACAGCACCTCGACCGGCAGGTTGGCGGCGCCGAGCGCCGCGATCGCGGCGGCTGCGTCGGGACGCAGGCGGTCGGCGAAGGCAAAGCGCAGGGGTGCATGGCCGGGTCGCGTCAGCCAGAGTTCCGACAGGCCGTCGTCGACGGCGTCGGCGACCCCGCAGAACCGTGCCGAGCCCAGCCGGACGTCGCCCATCTGCAAGCCTTGGCCGGCATGCTCGTGGACATCCGGCGTCGTCGCGATGTCGGGGGCGGCGCGTACCAGCGCCTGCGCCAGTGGATGGCGTGAGTTGCCGGCGAGGCCGGCTGCGACCCGCAAGGCCTCGACGTCGCCCCCGCCCGCGACCAGTTCCGGCCGGCCGAGCGTCAGGGTGCCGGTCTTGTCGAGCACGACGTGGTTCACTCCGGCGAAGCGCTCCAGCGCCGTGGGCGAGAGCAGCAGGACACCGGCGCGCAGCAGGCGGGTGCTGGCGACGACCTGGACCACCGGCACGGCAAGCGCCAGGGCGCAGGGGCAGGTGATGATCAGGACGGCCGTGGCGATCACCAGGGCGCGGTCCCAGGCAAGTCCGCCCAGCAGCATCCAGCCGAGAAACGTGAGCAGCGCCGTCAGATGGACGACCGGCGCATAGGCGCGTGCCACCCGGTCGGCGATGGCGATGAAACGCGAGCGGCCACGCTCCGCCGCCTCGACCAGGCGCACGATCTCCGACAGCAGCGTGTGCTCGCCCGCGGCCGTGACGCGGACGCGGATCGGCGCGCCGATATTGACCATGCCGGCGAAGACCTTGGCGCCTGGCATGACGTCGACCGGCACGCTCTCGCCGCTTACCAGCGCCGCATCGAGCGCCGAGACACCCTCGCTCACCACACCATCCGCGCCCAGGCGCTCGCCGGCGGCCACCAGCAGAACCTCGCCCGGCCGCAGCGTGTCGACGCGGCGCGAGGCGGTCGTGCCGTCGGCGGCGAGGACCGTGGCGCTGCGGCTGGCCAGCGCCAGCAGGGCGCGCACCGACTGGCGGGCGCGGCCGCGCGCGCGGCGATCGAGGTAGCGGCCGATCAGCAGGAAGAAGAGCAGGGTGATCGCCGAATCGAAGAAGGTGTGGCGCTCGCCGGCCCAGGCCTCGTGCAGGCTGATCACGCAGGCGAGCGTGACGCCGATCGAGATCGGCACATCCATGTTGGTCCGGCCGGCCTTGAGAGCGGCGTAGGCCGACCGGAAGAACGGCCGCCCCGCATAGGCCACGGCCGGCAGGGCGATGGCGGCCGACAGCCAATGGAACAGGGCGCGCGTGGCCTCGCCCATCGAGCCGTCCTCGCCCGACCAGACGGCCACCGACAGCAGCATGACATTGGCGGCGGCGAAGCCCGCCACGGCGAGGCAGCGCAGCAACTCGCGCGTGGCGCGATCGTCGTCCGCGGCGGCGGCAATCGCTTCGTAGGGCGCCAGGCGGAACCCCAGCGCTGCCACCAGCCCGGCATGACTGTTGGCATCGGCGGTTGCGCCCTGCCAGCGCAGGGAGAGGCGTCGGGTCGACAGGCTGACGCGGGCACGCAGCACGGCCGGGTTGCGCGCCAGCAGGCTCTCGATCAGCCAGACGCAGGCGGCGCAGTCGAGGCCGTCGATCAGCAGGTCGAGTTCGGCCTCATCCGGTGCCGCCTGCCGGGCATATGTGGAAAAATCGATGTCGAGCGGCACGGGCTTGTGGGCGCGGATGTCCTCGAGGCGGCGGTAGAAGGAGCCGAGACCTGCCGCGCCGATGATGGCATGGGCGCTGGCGCAACCGGCACAGCAGAAGGCAGCATCGCCTGCGCCGCGGATCGTCTCGCCGCAATGCACGCACGCCCGCGCCGCCGGGGCGGCTGCGGACGTGGCGAAGAGGGCGGCGTCGGTCATTTCAGGAAAAGCCGCCGGGTTTGAGCGAAGCGATCTCCGCCATGTTCGACGACGACATCGAGATCCCAGTTGCCGCGGACCGGC
>NZ_SCVH01000124.1 GCF_004296935.1 Reyranella sp. | reverse complement strand
AAAATGCGGGCGGATAGCTTGTCGGAGCTCGTGCGAATGGCCATTCTTTCGGGTCATTCGCCGTGACGGCTGCGTTGAGCCAGATCAAATCGCTGCTGTCCGTCCCGCGCTAAACAAAGCGGATGCTCGTCGGACCGGATCGGGAACGCCGCCACACGCCTGCGATGTTTGGTACAGTGCTTATCGTCGATGATGACGCTGCGGTTCGAAGCGCTCTCAAGTTTTCCCTCGAACTAGAGGGCCTCGATGTCCGAGTCTACGATGGGCCGAGGGCCTTGCTTGCCGAGGCAAGCCTGCCGGCAAGCGGCTGCCTCGTCATCGACTACCGCATGCCGCTCATTGATGGGCTGCAGCTCATCGAGTTGCTTCGGGAACGCCATATCGATCTGCCGGTTATCATGATCGCGGGTCGTGCATCGGCTGAACTGCGTCGTCGAGCCGCAAGGTCGGGTGTTCGCCAGGTCCTCGAAAAGCCTCTGTCGGATGGTGCCCTCGTTGAAGGGATTCGGTCTATCCTTGCGAAGCCCGCCTGACGGCGGTGAAAGCCAGGCAAACCGAAGCACGCGAGGCAACACCAATGTCGCCATTCGTCCCTGCGATGCGGAGCGCCGAGGGACTGACGGACGAGGAGGCCCGGCGACGGCTGGCCGCTGAAGGCTTCAACGACCTTCCGCGGACGGATCGTCGGACCTTTCTGCGCATCGTTGGCGACGTGCTGCGCGAGCCGATGTTCTCGCTTCTACTCGGCGCCGGGGCGATCTACTTCGTCCTGGGTGACTTGACCGAGGGGCTGGTCCTGCTCGCCTTCGCCACCATTTCGGTCTCGATCACCGTCGTCCAGGAAACACGCAGCGAGCGCGTCCTCGAGGCCCTGCGGGACATGACAAGCCCGCGCGCCCTGGTCGTTCGCGATGGGGAGCGCAAGCGCATCCCGGGCCGCGAGGTCGTGCGCGGTGACATCATTGTCATCCTTGAGGGCGACCGTATTCCGGCGGACGCGGTGCTGTCCGCCGCACACAATCTCCTGGTGGACGAGTCCCTGCTCACCGGCGAGTCGGTTCCCGTGAGCAAGAGTGCCAGCTCCGCCGACGATAAGGCGCAGATGGCAAGGCCAGGGGGTGAAGACCAACCCTTCGTATTTTCCGGCTCGCTTGTCGTCCGCGGCGAAGGAACCGCGATTGTGGTCTCCACTGGTCTGTCGAGTGAAATCGGCAGGATCGGCCAGGCTCTCGGAAGAATCGTCATAGAGCCGCCGCGACTCCAGCAGCAAACCCGTTTGCTTGTCCGCAACTTCGCCATGTTCGGCCTGGCCGCAAGCCTGCTCGCTGTTCTTCTTTATGGTTTTCTCCGGGGAGACTGGCTTCAGGCGATCCTGGGCGGCATCGCCCTCGGCATGTCGATGTTGCCGGAGGAGTTCCCGCTGGTGCTCACCGCTTTCATGGTCATGGGAGCCTGGCGTTTGTCGCGGGCACGCGTGCTGACACGCCGCGCGGCAGCTATCGAGATGCTGGGCGCGGCCACGGTCTTGTGCACCGACAAGACCGGCACCCTGACCGAGAATCGCATGACGATCGCCGGGCTTCGGACGCCGATGCCGGATGAGGACGGGGTGCGATTGCTCGAGACCGCGCTGCTGGCCAGCGGGCGCGAGTCGTTCGATCCCATGGAGCGGGCGATCACCGGAGAAGTGGGACGACAGCCCGGTGGCGTGGGTGCGGTCTATGCCGGTCTGGACCTGGTCCGGCAGTACGGGCTGCGCTCCGACTTCCCTGCTATGACCAATTTCTGGCGTCGCGCTGGAGGCGGGGACGGCATGGCCTGCGCGAAGGGGGCACCGGAAGCGATCGGGGCGCTCTGCGGTCTCGACGCTGCGCGGCTTTCCTGGCTGCGGCGGTCAGTCGACGAAATGGCGAAGAAGGGCGCGCGTGTGCTGGGTGTGGCCCGTGCGGCTCATGCGGGCCGTGAACTGCCCGATGCACAGCAGGGCTTCGCTTTCGACTTCATCGGATTGATCGGTTTTGCCGATCCGCTACGTGCGAACGTGCCGGGCGCGGTACGCGAGTGCCAATCGGCCGGCATCAGGGTCATCATGATCACCGGTGACTATCCCGCAACCGCCGAAGCCATCGCTGCCGCCGCCGGACTGCCGCCGGGGCACACGATCGGTGGGGCTGATCTGGCACGCCTTGGCGGCGCCGATCTCGCGACCGGTGTTCGAACGGCCAATGTCTTCGCAAGGATATTGCCCGAGCAAAAACTCCGGATCGTCAACGCGCTCAAGGCCGATGGCGAGATCGTCGCCATGACCGGAGATGGCGTGAACGATGCGCCGTCTCTGAAGTCCGCCCACATCGGCATTGCCATGGGTGGGCGTGGTACCGACGTTGCCCGTGAGGCCTCGTCGATCGTTCTGCTCGACGATGATTTCGGCTCGATCGTCAGGACGATCCGTCTCGGCCGCAGGATCTACGACAACCTCCGCAAGGCCATGGCCTACATCGTGGCGGTGCACGTGCCGATCGCCGGTCTGGCTCTGCTGCCGCTGCTGCTCGGCACGCCCCTGATCCTGACCCCGATCCACATTGCCTTCCTTGAGATGGTGATCGATCCGGCGTGCTCCATCGTCTTCGAGGCCGAGCCCGACGAGGACGACGTGATGCGGCGCCCGCCACGCGGCCCGGAAAGCAAACTCCTGTCTGGCCGGATGGTGATGTGGGGCCTGCTTCAGGGCGGGCTGGCCCTTGCCGCGCTCGCCGCCGTCTATGCCGCCGGGATCACGCGGCAGATGCAGGACGACGAACTGCGGGCGCTGGTGTTTGTTTCCCTGGTCCTCACCAACACCAGCCTCATCCTGGTGAACCGGTCGTTCAGCGGATCGCTGTTGGTAGCACTGGGGCGTCGGAACCTGTCGCTGTGGCTGTTGCTGTCGGGCGTGGCCGGGATCCTTGCCGTCGCACTGACGTGGCCGCCGGCCATGAGTCTGTTTCGCTTCGGCACGCTCCATCTCGACGATCTCGGCCTGTCCGTAGCCTCTGCGGCGGTCATTCTCCTGATTCTGGAGACCGTCAAACCGAGGTGGCGGACCGGCT
>NZ_SCVH01000123.1 GCF_004296935.1 Reyranella sp. | reverse complement strand
GCCCGGACCTCCGGCGTGGCCGATCACTATGCCCAGAACGACAGCCACGCCATCGGCCTCACGCGCCGCATCGTGGCCAATCTCAACTGGAAGAAATCGCCGTCGGTATCGCTGCTGGCGCCGCGCGAGCCCAAGTATGCCGCCGACGAGCTTTACGGCGTGGTGCCGATGGACACGCGCACGCCCTACGATATCCGCGAGATCATCGCCCGCCTGGTCGACGGCAGCGAACTCGACGAGTTCAAGCACCTCTATGGCACGACCATCGTGACCGGCTTCGCCCGCATCTGGGGCTATCCGGTCGGCATCGTCGGTAACAACGGCATCCTGTTCAACGAATCGGCGCTGAAGGCCGCGCATTTCATCGAGCTCTGCGGCCAGCGTGGCATTCCGTTGCTGTTCCTGCAGAACATCACGGGTTTCATGGTCGGCAAGAAATATGAGGCAGGCGGCATCGCCCGCGACGGTGCCAAGATGGTGACCGCGGTCTCCACCGTGAATGTGCCGAAATTCACGGTGATCGTCGGCGGCAGCTATGGCGCCGGCAACTACGGCATGTGCGGCCGCGCCTACAGCCCACGCTTCCTGTGGATGTGGCCCTCGGCCCGCATTTCGGTGATGGGCGGTGAGCAAGCGGCCAGCGTGCTGGCCACGGTCCGGCGCGACAATATCGAAGCGAAGGGCGGGACATGGTCGAAGGAGGATGAAGAAGCCTTCAAGCAGCCGGTCCGCGACGCCTATGAGCGCGAGGGACATCCCTATTACGCCACGGCGCGGCTGTGGGACGACGGCATCCTCGATCCCGTCGATACGCGCATGGCGCTGGGCCTGGCACTCTCGGCATCGATGAACCAGCCGATCGGCCCGACCAAGTTCGGCGTCTTCCGGATGTGATCGGAGTATGACTTCCTCCGTCATGACGAAAGCGGAGGGCGGCGTGGCGACGCTCACCCTCAACCGGCCGAAGGAGATGAATTCCCTCGACGCCGACACCGCGCGCGCCATCGTTGCGGCGGTAGAGGATTTCGCCGCCAATGCCGATGTCCGCGTGCTGGTGGTGGCGGGCGAGGGACCTGTCTTCTCGGGCGGTGGCGATTTCAACTGGGTGCTGACCTGGCCCAACGTGGATGCCATCACGCGTCGCGTCGGTGCCGATGCCTTGATGGGCGCGGTCCAGGCGATTTACGACTTCCCCAAGCCCTCGATCGCCCGCGTCCATGGCGCGGCAGTGGGCGGCGGTGTTGGCCTGATGCTGGCTTGCGATTTCGCCATCGCCGTATCGGACGCGCGGTTCGGCCTCACCTCGGCCCGCAACGGCCTGCTCGCGGGCATCGCCATTCCAGTGCTGATCCAGGCAGTGGGACCCCGGGTGGCGCGCCAGCTCCTGATGCACGGTGGCCTGTTCGATTCGGCGACCGCGCTTCGTCTCGGGCTGGTCGACCAGGTGGTCGACGCCGGGGTGCTCGACGAGACGGTGGCGACGCTGGCTTCCGAATTGATGCGCGGCGCGCCGTCGGTGCAGACCCTGGTCAAGAAGCTGATCACCGAGATCGACGCGCTGCCGCACGATTCCAGGTCGGCGGATATTCTGGGCGAGCATGTCGCCCATCAATGCGTGACCGAGGAGGCGCTGGAAGGCATGAGCGCGTTCCTGGAAAAGCGTCAGCCGAAGTGGGCGCCGTGAGGCGGTTCCTGCTCGCCCTGTCGCTTCTGCTGGCGGCGCCGTGCTGGGCGCAATCCGGGGAGAAGCTGTTCGCGGCCGGCAAGGTGCTGGAGCTGGTCGGGCCGACCTTGGGGCAGGCCGTGATTGCCGTTGAACTCTGCGGTATCGGCGACGCGACGCCCTGGAAGAAGGCCGTCGCTGCCATCGACCGCCGCCATGCTCGCTGCATCGCCGAGGACGCGGCCTGGAAGGGACTGACGGAGAAACCCGACGCCCTGGCCGGCACGTTTGCCTTCGACGCCTTCATGACCACCCGCGGCGCCGAGGCGCGTACCCAGGGGGCCACCACCTATTGCCGTCGGGTGCCGTGGAACATGGTCCTCGTGCCAGGTGCTGCCACGGAACAGGCGAAGGAGGCGTTTCTGCGCGAACAGCCCAGGGTCCCGCGTGAAGCTCTGAATGAATTCATCGCGTGGGCGGACTGGGTGCGGGCGCTGGGCGACGACCCGCGCTGGGTCGAGGCGCCGTGCAAGGAATTCTGGCCGGCGTGGCCGAGATAGGATGGCAATGTTCTCCAAGATCCTGATCGCCAACCGCGGCGAGATCGCCTGCCGGGTCATCAAGACGGCGCGGCGGCTCGGCATCAAGACCGTGGCGGTCTTTTCCGACGCCGACCGCGGCGCGCGCCACGTGGCGATGGCCGACGAGGCCGTCCATATCGGCCCGTCGCCGGCGCGCGAGAGCTATCTGCTGGCCGACCGCATCATCGACGCGGCCAGGCGCACCGGCGCCCAGGCGATCCATCCGGGCTACGGGTTCCTGAGCGAAAACGCCGGCTTCGCCGAGGCCTGCGCCAAGGCCGGGCTCGTCTTCATCGGCCCGCCGCCCGCCGCCATCCGCGCCATGGGGTCCAAGAGCGAAGCCAAGAAGATCATGGAAAAGGCCAAGGTGCCGCTGGTGCCGGGCTATCACGGCGACGACCAGTCGCCCGAGCTGCTGGCAAAGGAAGCGGGACGCATCGGCTTCCCTGTTCTGATCAAGGCCTCGGCCGGCGGCGGTGGCAAGGGCATGCGCGTGGTCGAGAGCGCCGACAAATTCGCCGACGCCCTGGCCGGCGCCAAGCGCGAAGCCAAGGCTGCCTTCGCCGACGACCACGTGCTGGTGGAGAAATACCTCACCCGGCCGCGTCACATAGAAATCCAGGTTTTCGCCGACGGACACGGCGGCTGTCTCTATCTCTTCGAGCGCGACTGTTCGATCCAGCGCCGCCATCAGAAGGTGATCGAGGAGGCGCCGGCGCCCAACATGGACACGGCGCGGCGCAAGGCGATGGGCGAGGCGGCGGTCGCGGCGGCCAAGGCCATCGGCTACCAGGGCGCCGGCACGGTCGAATTCATCGCCGACCAGGACGGCACGTTCTTCTTCATGGAGATGAACACCCGGCTCCAGGTCGAGCATCCCGTGACCGAGATGATCACCGGCCAGGACCTGGTCGAATGGCAGCTCGTGGTCGCGGCTGGTGGAAAGATGCCGCGCACGCAGGACCAGCTCCGCATCGACGGCCATGCCGTGGAAGTCCGGCTCTATGCCGAGGACCCGGCGCGGAATTTCCTGCCCTCGACCGGCACGCTGGTGCATCTCAAGCTGCCGGAGGAGGGAGCGCATGTTCGCGTCGACACCGGCGTGCGTCAGGGCGACACGGTCACGCCCTTCTACGATCCGATGATCGCCAAGGTGATCGTGCACGATCGCGACCGGACCTCGGCGCTGCGGCGCATGGCGGCGCTGATGAGTGAGACCGAGGTGGTGGGCGTCACGACCAACGCGTCGCTGCTCAGGGCGCTGTGTGCCCATCCGGCCTTCGTCGGCGGCGAAATCGATACCGGTTTCATCGAGCGTCATCGTGACTCGCTGTTCGCCGCCCTGGCGCCGGCCGATGATCGCGCCTTTGCCGTCGCCACGCTGGCGCGGCTGGCGGAATGGCAGGACAGGGAGCCGACCGCGGGCGATCCCCATTCGCCTTGGAACGAGCAGAACGGGTTTCGGTTGCTCGACGAGGGCCATGACGAGGTGCGCTGGAAAGACGGCGAGCGCGACGTGACCGTGATCGCCCGGCGGCTGCGAGACGGCGGCTTGCGTCTCGAATTGCCCGGCGGCGCACAGGAGGCGCGTGTGCAGCGCACCGACGACGGCAAGCTGGCGATCGGTCTTGGTGGCGACACCTTCGTGGCCACCGTGGTGCGGCGCGTCGCGATCGACGGCGGCGTCGACTACACGCTGTTTTCCGACGGGCGTAGCCGTCGCCTGCGGCTGGTCGATCCGCTCGACCTCTCGATGTACGAGGCCGCGGGAGCGGCCGAGGCGACAGTGCGGGCGCCGTTGCCCGGCAAGATCATCGATCTGCGCGTGAAAGCCGGCGACACGGTGAGCAAGGGCCAGCCCCTGCTGGTGCTCGAGGCCATGAAGATGGAGCACACGCTGGCGGCCCCCGCCGACGGCACGATCAAGAGCGTGCGCTACGCCGTCGGCGAGCAGGTCAACGAAGGCGCCGAGCTGGTGGAGTTCGAGGCTAGTTAGTCCGGATCATGTTCCTCTCCCCCGATAGGGGGAGAGGCTAGGTGAGGGGGCGCCAATCTGAGGCGTCGTCACCGAGGCAGCGAAGTAGCCGCGGCCCACCGCCATGCATGTGACTCTTCGGATAGGTCAGTTCCCAAAACTGACCGGTGTCGCGATGCCGATACAGGACATACCAACCGGATTCATCTGCCTTTTGCTTCTCGAGTTTATGTTCGAGCATGTCATCGATGGTGGTAGCATCCCCGCACGCTAACATGCGAGCGTCGTCAGCTTCCCAGCGATCTCTTAACTCATCGCCTAGCTTGGCCATTGCCCCCTCACCTAACCTCTCCCCCTAGCAGGGGAGAGGAACATGAAGGATGCCATACGAGTGGGTGAGCGGCATGTTTGCATTGGTACTAGTGCGTCACGACCTTGCGGTAGAGGTGCCAGGTCGCGTGGCCGAGGACGGGCAGGACGACGGCGAGGCCGACCAGAAGCGGGATGGCGCCCACGACCAGGCTCGCCGCGATGATCAAGCCCCACATCGCCATCGGTCCGGGATTGGCGCGTACCGCCTGGACCGAGGTGGCGATGGCGGTGCCGACGCCGACATTGCGGTCGAGCAGCAGCGGGAACGAGACCACGCTGATGACCAGCACGGCCAGCGCGAACAGGAAACCCACGCCGATGCCGACGCCGATCATCGTCCAGCCCTGGGGGGTCGTCAGCGCATCGCGGGCGAAGGCGGCCGCCGAAACCGGTGCGTCGGGGCCGAGGGTCACCGTGTAGATGAAGTTGGCGGCGAACAGCCACAGGCAGAACAGTGCCAGCAGCAGCAGGCCCATCACCAGGATGGCGCCGATCGCGGGCGCGCGCACGACGGCGAAGGCGTCTGTCCAGCCGGTGGTGAGGCCCAGCTCGCGCCGCCGGCTCATCTCGTAGAGGCCGACGCCGAACAGCGGGGCGATCAGGGCAAAGCCCGCGACCAACGGAAAGATCAGCGCCACCATGCCGTAGTCGAAGGCCATGCGGGAGATGATCAGGCCGGCAATGGGATAGAGCAGGCAGAGGAAAATGACGTCCGTCCGGCAGGCGCCGAAGTCCCTGAAGCCCTGCGCCAGGGCATCGCCGATGTCGGCGGCGCCGATGCGACGGACCGTGGGCGGAGCTGCGTCCCGGTCTTCCCAGGCACCGTCCATCGTGTGGGCCGTCGCCTCGACGGCGTGGCCCGTCTGCTTGAGATGATCCCAAACCCATTCCAGGGGATTTCGAACGTGGTCCTGCACGGCCATAGTTGCCTCCCTTGCGAACGAAAGAGTTCGAAGGTCGCGGACCGGTCACGAACGCGACGTCGCCGCGATCTACCACGCGGCGAAGTCTACGCCTGTTGGAGGAGGGGCGCTACTGCAGGAACTTGAGGTATTGGGCCACGAAATCGCAACCGACGTCCTTGGCATAGGCGTCGATCAGCCTCCTGGTGATCGGGCCCGGTATCTTGCCGTCGCCGACCTGGGCGCCGTTGAAGTTCTTCACCGGCAGGATGCAGAGGCTGGTCGAAGTCAGGAACATCTCGTCGGCGTTGGCAGCGTCGAACATGTCGATGTCGCCCGGCGTGCAGGCGACGCCGATCTTTTTGGCCATATCCATCGTCATCTGCCGGCTGACGCCCGGCAACACATAGCGTTCGGACGGCGTGAAGAGCTGGCCCTCGCGCACGATGAAGATGTTGCTGCCCATGCCCTCGGCCAGGTTGCCGTTCTCGTCGAGCAGCAGCGCCCAGGCATCGGGGTTGAGCGCCTTCACCGGCTTCTCGGCCATGATCATGTTGAGGTAGTTGTGGGTCTTGGCGCGCGGCGACAGCATCGAGGGAGCAATGCGCCGTGCCGTCGTGGTCATCACCTCGGCGCCGTCGCGGTACTGCTTGGCGCGCTTGGCGAACGGCAGCGGCGTCATCTCGATCACGACGTTGGGGCCGGTATGGTCCCAGCCCTCGTCGCCCACGGCATCGACGCCGCGGCTGACGCGCTGGCCCAGCCACCAGTCGCCGACCTGGGCGCGCAGGTGCTCGTTACGGGCCACGACCTCCTCGCTGTGCGCGATCATCTCCTTGGGCGTGAGGCCGGGGTCGATCTGCAGATAGCGCAGCGAGCGGTAGAAACGGTCGATGTGCTCCTTCAGGCGAAACGGCTGTCCGTTGAAGGTGCGCGTCATGTCGAAGGCGCCGTCGCCGTACTTCCAGCTCCGATCGCGGAACGGAATCACGACGTCGCTTTCGGGCACGAACTTGCCGTTGAACCAGGCGATGCGTTGATTGCTGAGCTGCTGGGCCATGGTGTTTCTCCTGATTTGGCGCGAGTATGCCGCGACGCCCAACGGAGGCAAAATGAATCTTCCAAAGAAGGTCCGCCTGGTCGAAGTGGGCCCGCGCGACGGGCTGCAGAACGAAGCGAAGCCCGTGCCGGTCGAGGCCAAGGTCGCCCTGATCGACGCGCTGTCGGCCGCCGGGCACTCGGCGGTCGAGGCCGGCAGCTTCGTGTCGCCCAAGTGGGTGCCGCAGATGGCCAGCACCGACGAGGTGATGGCCAGGATCAGGCGCAAGCCGGGGGTGAGCTATCCCGTGCTGGTGCCCAACAAGCAGGGCATGAACGGCGCCATCGAGGCCAGGTGCGAGGAGATCGCGATCTTCACGGCGGCCTCGGAGGCGTTTTGCCGCAAGAACACCAACTGCTCGATCGACGAGAGTTTCGAGCGCTTCGCCCCGGTGATGGAGGCGGCGCAGAAGCACGGCATGAAGGTGCGCGGCTACGTCTCGACCGTGATCGCCTGTCCCTACGACGGCAAGGTGGCGCCGGCGAAAGTGGCCGAAGTATCGGAGCGCTTGTTCGAAATGGGCTGCTACGAAGTCTCGCTGGGCGATACGATCGGCGTCGGCACGCCGGGCGAATGCGTCGCCATGATCGATGCCGTCGCGGCAAAGATGCCGCGCGAAAAGATCGCGGCACATTTCCACGACACCTATGGCCAGTCTCTGGCCAACATCATGGCCGTCATGGAACGCGGCATCGCCGTGTTCGACACCGCGGTGGCGGGCCTGGGTGGCTGTCCCTACGCCAAGGGCGCTTCGGGCAACGTCGGCACCGAGGACGTGCTCTACCTGATGAACGGTCTCGGCATCGCCCACGGCGTCGACCTCGACGCGATCGCCAAGGCCGGCCGCGAGATCTGCGTCGCGCTAGGGCGCGAACCTGCGTCCAAGGTGGCGCAGGCGCTCAAGGCCAAAGCGGCCTAGGCTGCCTTACTTCGTGGCCTTGTCGAAGGCGAGGCCGAATCCCAGGAGCGGCACCTCGATCGTGATCGCCCGCTTGGTCGCGTCATAGACGGTGATCCTGAGTATCTTGCCGGTGCGCATGGCCGCCAGCAGCGTATCCTTCAGCGGCAGGGTGACGAAGCATCCGGCGGCGGTGCAGGTCTGCACCGGAACTTTCTCGGCCGTTCCATCGTCGACCTTGATCTGGATCGGCTCGGCGAGGTTGATCCCGAGCGGCAGTTGCAGGGCGAGCGCCGGCGCCTTGGTGTCCGGGGCAATGCGGGCGGCGAGCTGCACGACGAGCTGCTTGTCCGCCTGGTTGACCATCTGCTGCACGGCGCGGCAGTCGAGCGTCTTGCCGTCGCCTGAACATTCGACGCGCCAGGCCGACGGTGCCGCGTCCTGCGTCAGGGCTGGCGTCGCCGGGCCGAGGGCGAGGACGACCGTCGCGGCCATCAGAAAGAGCCCGCGCATCGACGTGCGCGCAAGAGGATGGTCCAACGTCATTCCTGAAGAGGCTCCTGTCCCGCCCATGCCTGGGCCAAGTCCATGAATCCAGGACTTTGGCCGACCTGACAAGGGCTTAGATCAGCGTCGCTCGACGATGCGCACCGTGACCGAGGTTGAGCGGCCGGCCTCGTCGACGACGGCGACTCGCGCCTGGCCGGGCCCGTCGGGCACCCACCTGGCACTGTCGAGCGGGCGGCCGTCGACAAGCCAGCGCAGGCGGCCTTCGCCCCCCATGGCGCTGAGCGGCACCGCCTCTCGGGTGCCGAGCTCGATGCGGGCGTCGGCCGGCGGATAGGCAATGCGCGGTCCGCCGTGGCTCTCGACCGCCGGCGCGAGCGTACGCATGCGCTGAGGCAGATCGCGGTGGGAGGCGACGCGGAGCACGTCGGGCGGCGGTGGGGCGGCGCGGTTGTCCTCGGCGGGCAGGCGGCTGAAAGCCTTGAAGGCGATCGGCAGTGCCGAGAGGCGGCCGAGCTGGCCGGGACGCGGCGTGCCGTCGGCGTGGCCGACCCAGACGACGACCGTCCAGTTGGTGCTATAGGCCGCGGCCCAGGCATCGCGGAAGCCGGCGGAGGTGCCGGTCTTGAAGGCGATGCGGCGGTCGCGCAGAGCCACGGGGAGGGAAGCGAAGCCCTCGGGCAGAGGCGCGTCGGCCAGCACGTCGGCGACATACCAGGCGGCGGTCGGGCCGATCAGCCGCACCGGCGTTGGCGCCGGCCGGTCGCGGCGCACGATCGGGGGGGCGAACGTGCCACCGTTGGCGAGGCCGGCATAGAGCCCGGCCATTTCCAGCGGCGAGACGGTGGCGCTGCCGAGCGCAATGCCCAGTGAATTGCCGGCGTCGCCCGGCGGCAGGCCCGGCGAGACGCCGGCTGTGCGCAAGGTCGAGAGGAAGCGCTGCGGCCCGACCTTTTCCATCGCCAGCACGGCCGGGACGTTCAAGGATTGCTGCAGCGCGCGGCGCACGGTGACGGCGCCCTGGTGGTCGCGGTCGAAGTTGCGTGGCAGCCAGTCGCGGAAACGCACGGGCACGTCCTCGACCAGCGAGGCGGGGTGCAGCGTGCGGTCGTCGAACGCCATGGCGTAGATCAACGGCTTCAGTGCCGAGCCAGGGGAGCGGCGGGCGCGCACCAGGTCGACCTGGCCGGTGCGGCCGAAGAAATCGGAGCCGCCCAGCCACGCCACGACGCCACCGGTGCGATTGTCGAGCACGACCATGGCGATCTCGGCCTTGTCGGTGAACTGGCCACGCTCCTCGGTTGCAAGCTGGGCGAGGGCCGCCTGCAGCTCGAAGCGCAACGTCGCCGGCACCGTCGTGCCCGGCGACTGGCCTGCAAGCCAGACGGACAGATGTGGCGCCTGCATCGGCAGCGCGAGGCGGCGGTCGGGTGCGGGCCGACTGATGGCTCTGTCGTGAGAGGCCTGGTCGACGATGCCATGCTCCAGGCCGCGCACCAGCACGCGGTCGCGCGCGGCTCGGGCCCGGGCGGTGGCACGATCGGGCCGGCGGCGTTCGGGCGATTGCGGGACGGCGACCAGCAGGGCGGCCTCGGCGGCGCTGAGTTGTCTGGGCTCCTTGCCGAAATAGGCGAAGGAGGCGGCGCGCACGCCTTCGAGATTGCCGCCCATCGGCGCCAGGGTGAGATAGATCGCCAGCACCTCGTGCTTGGAGTAGCGCCACTCGAGCTGCAGCGCGCGGGCCGACTGGATCAGCTTGGTGGTGAAGCTGCGCGGCCGCGGCTCGAGCAGGCGAGCAGCCTGCATGGAAAGGGTCGAGGCGCCCGAGACGATTCGTCCGCGTCCGAGCCACTGGCCGGCCGCGCGTGCCGCTGCCAGTGGATCGACGCCCCAGTGCTGATCGAAGCGGCGGTCCTCGTAGGCCTTGAGCAGAGCGAGATAAAGTGGATCGACGTCATCGGCCGTGGTCCTGAGCCGCCACTTGCCGTCTGCCGTGGTGAAGGCGCGCAGCAGCCGGCCGTTGGCGTCGACGACCTCGGTCGATCGGTCCTGGTAGCGCGCGAGGTTGGGCGGGAACAGCCGATCGAGCGTCAGCAGCCCGGCCGCCAGACCCGCGGCGGCCAGGGCAAATCCGACAAGGAGGCGACGGCCGATCATCGGATCAGCGCGGCGCGACCGTGACGCGGCCCATGGCGCTGCGGGCATAGACGCGTGGGGCATACATGTCGGAGACGTTCACCGCCGGCAGCGCGAAGGTGCCGGGCGTCACGGCGCGAACGATGTAGGCGACATGGTAGGAGTTGCCGAAACGATTTTCGTTGTCCCACCACGAGCGGTAGGGCCGGTCGCCCAGGTTGAAGGACGCGAAGAAGCGGTCATCGCGGCCTTCGGCGATCCTGGGCACGGTGAGCTTGGACAGGAACGGGAACGACTTCGCCGTTTCCTCGTTCAGCACCGATTCGATCTCGAAGCCGGCGGGCAACAGATCGAGCAATGCCACTTCATGGTAGCCGCCTTCCAGGTTGCGCCCGCTCACCGACACGATCAGCCGGTCATTCTGGCGGATCTGGCTGAGGTCGGCGGTCTCACCGGCCAACGTCAGGTGGCGCCGCGTGACGCTGAAGCCGTTGGCTCCCGCCGGCTGCGGATCGCGCGGCACGCCGCGCGCCGTCACCTGCATCCAGACGGCCTTGTCGCCGTCGTTCCTGACGCGCAGACCGCGGTCGATCCTCGCCTGATCGGGATTGATCACGACCGGTTCAGCGGTCGATTTGCGCGGTTCGCCGTCGACCGAGTAGGCGAAGTCACCACCACCGGCCAGCGCCCGCGCGGCAAGCACCAGCCACGCCTGCTCCTGCGTGGTCGTGTCCTCGATCCGCGCCGTCAGCCGTTCGCGCACCGAGGCCACGACCTGGGTCACGCCCTCGCGGCCGCCGGCTTCCGAGGCGAGCGCCAGAAGGGCCGCGCGGTTGCGCAGCGGCGAGCCGTAGTAGTCGTTGGGATCGGGCTGGTCGATGTGCTGGCGGGCAAGCCCGAAGGCGAGGCGCGCGCGGCCAGGCTCGCCCACCTGATTCAGCGCCGCCGCGAGTTGGGCCCAGGCGAGGCCGCCTTTGATCTCCGAGCCCTTCGTGTCCTGGAAATAGCGAACACGGCCGGGGTCGGCGAGGCCCGCCTTGGCCAGCACGTACCAGGCATAGGCCTGGGCGTTGGGCGACAGTCGGTCGGCTGTGCGATTGAGCCAGGTGAGGCCACGCTGCAGCGATGCCGCCGGCACGGCCATCTGCTGGTCGCGGGCGCGCAGCAGGAAGTCGAGGGCGTAGCTCTGCAGCCATTCGGCGGCGGCATCGCCGAACGGCCCCCACATGCCGAACGAACCGTCGTGGAGCTGCATGTCGACGATGCGGTAAACTGCGTCCTGGACGCGGTCGCCGATCCGCGGATCGGCCGGCCCGTACCCCAACAGCGCCACGTCGTTGTAGTAGAGCAGCGGCAGGGCGCGGCTGGTGGTCTGCTCGATGCAACCGTAGGGATATTTGTCGAGGGCGCGCAGCAAGGCGGGCACGTCGATACCGGGCGTGCGCGACAGCGCCACGCTCACCACTGCCGTGCCCGGCGCGAAGGCGGCCGTCACGTTGCGATCGAGCGTCAGTTCACGCGCGGGCTCGAGCTGGGCCACGGTGTCGATGGCGGTCGGCGTCTGGGCCGCCCGGACCTGGATGTCCCATTCGCGTTTGACTGCGAAGTTGCCCGGCCCGGCGACGGAGACCATGACCTTGCCGAAGCCGGGATCCCCGGCGCGGAGAGACCACGACAGCAGATCGCGCTGGTTGGCGGCGAGGCGCCGCGTTTCGGCCACCGGCCGCTCCAGTGCCACGGCGCCGGTGGCTTCCAGCGTCACCCGGTAGTCGCCCGCCTGGCCCTCGACATTGTGCAGCGACAGCGCCACGCGGCCGTTGTCGCCGGGTGCCAGGAAGCGCGGCAGTACGACGTCGGCGGTGACGGCATCGCGCACGAACAGGCGGTGTTCGGCCGAGCCCACGCGGCTCTTGCCGTAGGCGACCGCCATCAGCCGGAGCTGGCCGATGAAGTCGGGGATATCGAGCGCGATCCGGGCCTCGCCCTTGTCGTCGAGCTTCACGGGGCCGCTGAACAGGGCCACGGTTCGCGTGGGTACGATGTCGAGACCGCCGATGTCGCCGGAATCGCCGCCGGTCCGGATGCGGCCGAGATCGTCGGCGCGTCCGTCGAGCAGACGGCCGTAATCGTCGCGCATGGCGACACCGAGTTGGCGCTTGCCGAAGTAGAAGTCGGCAGGGTTGGGCGTGCGGAAGCGCGTGAGTTGCAGGATGCCCTCGTCGACCGCCGCCAGCGTGATGAACGCCTCTTCGCCCTTGAGGTTGGCGACGCGCACCGGCACCTCGATACGCTGGCGCGGAGTCACTTTCTCGGGCGCCCCGATCTGGACGCCCAAGGTGCGCAGTGCCGGATCGAGCGCGAGCCAGGCCGCCCCGATGGCGCGGGTCGGCGTGCGGTCGGCTGGTGCCGACAGCGGTCGCCATGCCGTCACCAGAGCATAGGCACCGGCCCCCCATTCGGCCTTCATCGGTACGTCGATGGTGGTGCCGCCGGCGGGAACCCGGGCGGTGTAAGTCGCCACGATGCGGTCGGTGGCGATGGCGACCAGTGCCTCGCCGGCAAACGGCGCCTCGATGCGCAGCCGCGCCGTGTCGCCCGGAGCATAGTTCTGCTTGTCGCTCGCCACCCGCAGCGTATCGGGCGTCTCCTCGGCGGCGGTGCCGCCGTACCAGCCGACGTAGAACGTCGTGCTGCTGGAGGTGTTCTTCTCCTTGTCGACGATCGTGAGACGATGTGCGCCCCAGTTCAGGCGGCGCGCGAGCCGCGTGGGGGCGTCGGCCTTGAGCGCGATCGTGTCGGCAATCAGCAGGCGCTCGTTGGGAGTCGCCTGCCAGCGCCAGCGGCCGTCGACCTGGTACCACTGGTAGCCATACTCGATCCGGTCGATGCGATATTCGACGGCCGGCCGCGCGATCTGCGCGCCCACGGCATCGACGGCCACGATATCGAACTCGGTATCGACGCCTTCGCGCGAGTAGCGACCCTCGAATGTCGGTCGGATGCCGAGGTAGGCCTCGCGGCTGCGCATCGGCACGACCTTGTCGGCCTTGGTGGCGCGGCCGCCGCCGGGTTCGAACACCCGGGCCGTGAGCTGTGCACGGAGCGGCAGGACGGTATCCTTCACCTGGTCGCCGCCCCATTCGAGACGCGACTTGCCGGCGTCGTCGGTTTCCGGCGCCGTGAGCGTGATGAACGGCGGTTCGAACTTCTCGCGCTCGCTTTCCGGTCCGAACCGGTACTTGGCAAAGGCGGGGAAGGGCTGGTCATCGACGGTGACGCGCATGTCGGCTTCGACCGAGAGACCCGAGGCCGGCGCGCCATAGAGGAAGTCGGCCGATACGGCAAAGCCGTTGTCCCGGCCGGGACGCAGGATCGTCTCGTCGGAGGTGAGCTCGACCTTGAGCTTCTCGGGCACGAAATCCTCGACCGAGAAGTCGACGCGGCCGACCGGCGCGGCCCGGGGATCGATGTGGGCCGCCACCGACCAGCGGCCGCGGCGCGAGGATTTTGGCAGAGCGATCGCCTGGTTCACGGCGCCCGCGGCCTGGAGCGCATGAGTGAAGCGCGTGAACTCGGTGCCGTCGGGCCGCTTCACGATCAGGGTCACGGGCATATTGGCGAGTGCCGTCGCGCCGGCGTCGCGCAGCAGTGCCATGAGCTGCACCGTCTCACCGGGGCGGTAGATGCCGCGTTCGGTGTAGAGGAAGGCATCGACCGGCCCGGGCTGGGCACGGCCGTCGATGCCGCGATCCGAGAGATCGAACGCGGCCTTGCTGAGTTCGAGGCGTGAGAATTCCTGCTTGGCGGCATCCGAGGCCATGACGGCGGCGGGCTCCGCTGCACCCCGGCCCTTCATCAATCCGGCGGCGAAGCTCGCCCGGCCGTCGGCTGCGGTGATGGCCTTGGCGATGGGCTCGTTGCCGCGCGACAGCAGCACGACCTCGAGGCCGGCCAGTGGCTGGGCGCTCTGCAGCGAGCGCGCGAAGACGTTGAGGCCGTCGTCGCCGCTGAAAGTGGTGAGCGCGATGTCGGTGTCGATCACCCAGAGACCGGAGGCGCTGGAGCTGGATTGATCCTCATCGTCGTCGTCGTTCTGTGACGGCGGGCGCGCCGAGTTCCAGGCCACGACGAAGTAGGCACCGGGCTTCCAGTCCTTGATCGTCTCGCGGATGGGGAAGGCGGTGATGACCGGCTGGTTGGCGACGTTGCGCACTTCCATGGTGCCGCGC
The DNA here is from genome assembly GCF_004296935.1 of Reyranella sp. Lineage (GTDB taxonomy): Bacteria > Pseudomonadota > Alphaproteobacteria > Reyranellales > Reyranellaceae > Reyranella. The sequence continues at coordinate 11,249 of NZ_SCVH01000123.1, read as the reverse complement.
CACAGCCGGACGCCGTTGGAGCCGTTCAGCCACGACCGCAACGACCACGACTCGGTGATCGGCTCCGAGCCGGGGAAGGTGGCGTCGTAGCGATCGCCGGCAAAGCGCTCGATCGCGCGCTCGTTGACGCGATAGACGGCGACGCCGACCTTCGAGACGTTGATCGTGGTGATCGGCAGGCCGGCGGCAGAGCCGCGCGGCAGGATGAAGCCCTTGCCGGGCAGCGTGACGACGGCGGGACGCGCGCCCATCGCGACTTCCACCGTTCGCTCCGCGTCCAGCTTGGCGCCGTCGCGGCCGGGGAAACCCTGGAGCAGCGTGACTTTGTAGTCCTGGCCGTAGGTGAGGCCGCCGACGCACAGGCGGTCGTCGACCACGCGCAATGCCGACTTCACCTCCGGCTCGATGCGGACATAGTCGGCGTACTTCACGTCGCCGGTGGCCAGCGGCTTGTTGAAGGCGAGGCAGGCCTCGCCATCGGCGCGCGAACTGTCGATGCCGAGGCGGCGGTAGGCGAAGGGCTCGTTGGGCGCGGCGGCAGGCTGGGCGATCGGCGTCGGCGCCGGGGAGCCCGAAGGAGGTGCAGTCGGCGCGGGCGGTGCCACCGGGGCAGGCGAGGCCGTCGAGGCGGTGCGTGGCGGCGGGGCGGGGCGGTCGAGCTGCTCGCCCGGCGCTCCGATGAGATAGCCTGCGATGCCGGACCCCAGCATCAGGGCCACAACCAAGGCAGCCAGCGTCGACCTATTCATGAGAGCCCCCACAGCAAGCGCGCGAAGTCTAGTCCGCCGATTGTGAAGACACTGTGGAGACTGGCGAGGGTGTTGTGAATGTTCCGGAGCTGTGGCGCTTCCGACACGCTGTGGATAGGCCCGGCTTGAGCGCCCCCGCATTGCGTTCTAATCGCAAGCGATGGTGTTGCATCTCATCAAGCTCGCGGTCGGCGTCGACGACCTTGCCCATATGAAAGTGGTCCAGTCGGCGCGCCGCAAGCAGCGTCGGCAAAGCCCTCGCTCTCCCCATTGGGTCTATACCCGGAACTCCCCGCGGCGGGCCGAGGAGCTGCTCGAGGGCGGCTCGCTCTATTGGGTCGTGCGCGGCGTCATCCGCTGCCGCCAGGAACTGGTTGGTTTCGAGCAGGACTTCGACCGGGAAGAGGCCCGGAAATACTGCCGGATCAAGGTCCGGCGCACCCTGGTGCCGACCGCGCCGCAGGCCTGCAAGGCCTTCCAGGGCTGGCGCTACCTCGACCCCAAAAGTGCGCCACCCGACCTGTCGCAGGGCGACACTGCCGACATGCCGCCGGAAATGGCAGCCGAGCTGAAGCGACTGGGGCTTCTCTAGCGGCCCCGGCCTCTAGCGGCCCCGGTCTCTAGCGGCTCGTGAGCTTCAGTTCGATGCGCCGGTTGCGGGCGCGGTCGATGGTCGACAGCGGCTGGTACTGACCGTAGCCGGCGGCGACCAGGCGATCGTTCGGGATGCCTTCCTTGTGCAGGAATTTCACCACCGCGATGGCCCGGGCGGCGGACAGTTCCCAATTGGATGGAAAGATCGCATTACTGATCGGCGTGCTGTCGGTGTGCCCGTCGACCTGGAGCACCCAGTTGATGTTGCTGGGAATCCGGGAGGAAATTTCGACCAGCCTTTGGGCGACGCTGGCGAGCTGCTTCTCGCCGCCGGGCTGGAGAACCGCCGAACCCGACGGGAACAGCACTTCCGACTGGAAGACGAAACGGTCGCCCACGATCTGCACGTCGCGCTGGCCGGCAAGAGCCTCGCGCAGCTTGCCGAAGAACTCGGAGCGGTAGCGCGCCAGTTCCTCGACCTTGCTGGCGAGCGCCCGGTTGAGCTTCTGGCCGAGGTCGACGATCTGGACCTGCTGCTCCTTGGCTTTGGTGTCGGCGGCATCGAGCGCGACATTGAGGCGGGCGAGTTCTTCCTTGAGTCCGGCCAGCTCGGCGGTGAGCCGCACGACGGCGGCCTTCTGCTCGGCGGTGAGCTTCTGCTCCTCGGTGAGGTCGGAGAAGAACTTGCCCTTCTCCTCGTTGGCGGCGGCCAGCGAAGCCGCCAGGCGCGTGAGCTCCAGTCTCTGGCGCTCGATCTCCTTCTGCAGGTCGGCGCCCTTGGCCTCGGCGTCGCTGGTCGCCTGCTTCAGTACCCCGGCAAGTCGGTCGCGTTCGCTGAGCATCGAGGTCAGGCGTTCGGTGAGCTGGTCGCGCTCGATCTTGAGGGCATCCGCCGACCGGCGCTCGGCGGCGAGGTCGGCGCTCAGGCGATCGCGTTCGCCGCTCGACTGACGAAGCTGCAGGGCAAGCTTCTCTAGATCCTGCTGAAGTCCCTGGCTCGCCTTCTTCTCGATCGACAGCTGGCCGGCGAGGTCGCCAATCTGCTTGTTCAGCGTGTCGATGGCGCTGTCGCGGTTGTTGAGGGCATCCGACAGGGTGAACTGCGCGACGCTGAACAGCGACAGCAGGAAGATCAGTACCATCAACAGCGTCGTGAGCGCATCGACGTAGCCCGGCCACGTATAGTCGGCGGCTCCGGCACGGCGGCGGGACGAGGCGGCCGCCATGTCGCGCTACCCTTCGCTCGGAGGGAGGCTGTGGCCGCGGGTCGAGGCTATGGTGCGGGCGAGCAGCCGGAACTCGCCGCGCAGTTCGTCGGCCAGCGCTGTGCGGCTGCGCACGCTTTCCTCGACAAGGCGGGTGAGGCTCGCCTCGATGCTTCGCTGATGGGCCAGCAGCGCCTCGCGGTCGCCTTCGGGCGAGCGCTCGGACAGGCGGTTGACGGTGCCGCGCAGTTCGATCGAGTGCTCGGCCAGGCGCGCGAGCAGGGTCTGCTGGGCACGCATGGTCTCGGCCAGGGCGGCGAGGCGCTCGACCAGGGTGGCGCTGGCGCTGGCCGTCGCTTCGCGGCTCTCTTCGCTGCGCCGGAGCGTGCGGGTGAGTTCGTCGAGCCCGTCGGCGGTGCGCTCGAGCAGGGCCTCGACATAGGCAGAGACACCCTGCTCGCCTTCCAGGCTGCCGCTGGAGAGGTGAGTGGCGCCGGCCAGCCATTCCTCGAGTTCGATATGGAAGCGGCCCTGGGCCTGGCTCGCCTGCAACTCGAGGAAGCCGAGCACCAGCGAGCCGGAGAGGCCGAACAGCGAGGCGCCGAACGCCGTCGCCATGCCCTTGAGCGGGCCGTCGATGCTGGCCTTGAGCTTGGCGAACATCTGCACGGCATCGCCGCCCGTGACCTGCAGGCCGTTGATGGCGTCGGCAACCGCGCCGATGGTCTCCAGCAGGCCCCAGAAGGTGCCGAGCAGGCCGAGGAAGATCAGCAGCCCGATCAGGTAGCGCGTGAGTTCGCGCCGCTCGTCGAGGCGTGTCGCGATGCCGTCGAGCAGCGCGCGCGTGGCCGTCGGTGACAGTCGGAAATTGTCCTGCCGCTCGCCCAGCATCGCCGCCATCGGCGCCAGCAGGTTGATCGAATGGGTCTCGAGCAGGGGCGCTCCCTGCTCGCGGTGCTGGAAGCGGCGCAACCACCGTACCTCGGGCCAGAGCGAGATGACCTGGCGCATGACGAAGAAGATGCCGATCGCGAGCACGCCCACGATGACGCCGTTCAGGATCGGCGTGTTCAGGAACACGCGCAGCAGGTCTTCGTGCAGCAGGTAGGCGAGGCCCGCGACGGCTGCCAGGAACAGCAGCATGCGGATCAGATAGGGCAGCGGATTGCTCATGCGTTCAGCCGCGGCCGCGGTGCGGCTGGAGGTCGATCACGAGTTGGGCACCAGGATGTCGACGCGTTCGCTGCCGCCGCCCCTGCTGTCGCCGCCGTAGGCACCGACCTCGATGCGGGCCTTCACGCCCTTGTCGATCAGGTAGCTGCGAACGACCAGGGCACGGGCCAGCGAGATCTTGCGGCTGTCCGGATCGGCGCCGCCGGCATAGGCGCGGATCTCGATCTGGCGCAGGCTGCGATCGCCGAGGTTCTTGGCCAGGCGATCGAGATCGGTCTTGCCGGCCTCGTTGAGTTCCGCCGACTGGCCGGTAAAGGCGATGGTCGCGGCCACGGCGCCCTTGGGCGGCTGGGCCACCGGCTCGGGTGGCAGAGGCGGGGCAGCGGCCGCCACGGCGCGCGGCGGAGGTGTTGGCGTTGGCGTCGGCGCGACAGCCGGAGGCGTCGGCACTGCTGCGACAGGGGCTGCGGCGGCGGGTGGCGGCGTCGGTGCGGGCTCGGGGCGTACGGTGACGGATGAAGCGGCCGGCGGCGAATGAGGTGGCGGCGGCGTGTACGTCGGTTCCGGCGTGTAGCTCGCGCGTCGCGACGGAGCGTTGCCAAGCTCGGGGATCGCCACCATCCGGCTTTCGATCGGACCGGGAGGCGGCGCCGGCAGGTAGGCGCCCGGATTGTAGCTGTAGACGGGCGCCGGCACGCCGGCAGAGACCGTGCCGGCAGAGACGACACCAGCAGAAACGACACCGGCAGAAACAGGATAGGTCGCGCCGACGTTGCCACCGCCCTGCCAGGGATTGAAGGCAGGTCCACCGGCCATCGGGCCGACCGTGTCGACGATCGGGTAGGCCGCCTGTCGGCCATACTGCGGCACTGGTCCACCGGGCAGGCCGACGCCGGAATAGGGGTTGAAGGCCGTCACGTTCGGTCCCTGGGCGAAGGCAGCCGACGCAGCGCCGAGGCCCAGAACAGCGAGGGCGAGACTGCGCGCAGCGACCGAAGACGTTGGCATAACCGATTGCCTTTCAAAGGATTTGGCGAGTCGAGACAGTCTACAGCAGGGGTGTGCGCTGGCGGGCGGAGGATAGCCAATGGAGACAGCCTGCTCAACCTGCTGGCGATGGGGACATAACGTCTCCGGTTGACGAAATCCGCTGCGGTCGATGGCGATGAAGACCCTCCTCCCTATGCAGGACCGTCACGGGCCCTACACTCGTCATGCTCTTTTCGCATGGAGTGGGACATGGACCTAAAGGAGTTGCGGGCCTTCTGCAGCGTGGCGGCCGGCGGCGGCTTCAGCCGCGCGGCGGCGGCGCTGGGTGTGGCGCAGTCCGTCTTGAGCCGCCAGGTCTCGGCGCTGGAAGTCGAACTGGGCGGGCGGCTGTTCCATCGCACCGGACGGGGCGTGCTGCCGACCGAGCTGGGGCTGGCGCTGCTGCCGCGCGCCAAGGGCTTGCTGGCCGAGGCGGAGCAGCTCCTGGTCGAAGCCGGCGGCATGCGGGGCAGTCCGGTCGGCAGTGTCGATCTCGGCGTTGTCCCGGGTTGGGCCCAGCCGTTGATCAGCACGCTCTGCTCCCGCGTGATGCGCGACTATCCCAGGGTCCGCCTGCGCGTCCACGAAGCCTACAGCGGCGAGGTCGAGGACTGGGTGGCCAGCGGCCGCGTCGAGGTCGCGATCTTCAACCGCTATCGTCGCGGCGCGGTGCGCGGTGCCGAGCCGGTGATGCGCGGCGACATGATGCTGGTGGGCCCGCGCGGCCATGCCGCGCTCCGCCACAAGGAAGTGCCGTTCCGTGCCCTGGCCGACGTGCCGCTCGCCGCGCCGGTCTGGCCCAATGGCCTCACGGCGGTGATGATCGAGCATGCCGCGCGCCAGGGTATCGCCCTCAACTTCGTGATGGAGGGCAGTTCCTCGGCAATCCTGCGCGAGGCGGTGGCGCGCAGCGGTCTCTGCACGGTCTTTCCGAGCGGCTTCACCGCGCGCGAGATGACGGGGCCACAGTTCGCGGCCTCGCGCATCGTGAAACCGGCCATCGAGCAGACGACATGGCTGGCCGTCGGCACCCATCGCCCGGCCTCGCTCGCCGCGCGCACGGTGGCTCGTTTGGTTCGGGAAATTCTGAAGGCGGGCTAGAGCGACGCTCTAGAGTGATTCGGCGGGCCGGCTGCCGGTCAGGATCTCGACCATCGAATCGCGCAGGCCGGCGTTGCTGGCCAGGATCGAGGGACCGCCCAGGACATAGGGCTGGCCCGAGATATCGCCGACGAAGCCGCCTGCTTCGCGCACCAGCAGAAGGCCGGCGGCGACATCCCAAGGTGCCAGGCCAAATTCAAAATGGGCATCGAAGCGGCCGGCAGCCACGAACGCGAGATCGAGAGCCGCGGCGCCCCAGCGGCGCACGCCTGCGGTACGCTCCATCACGGCGGCGAGCTTGGGAACGTAGTCGGCGTGACCACTTTTGCCGATATGGAGCATGCCGGTACCGACCAGGGCGCGCGCCGGATCCTTGCGGCCCGACACACGCAGCCGGCGCGACCGGGCAGCCGGCGTGTCGACGTAGGCGCCGCTGCCCTTCTCGGCCCAGAACAGCTCGTCGGAGATCGGCTGGTAGACGACGCCGGCGATGATCTCGCCATCGCGCTCTAGGCCGATCGAAATGGCGAAGTGCGGTACGCCATGGAGAAAGTTGGTCGTGCCGTCGAGCGGATCGACGATCCAGCGGTTGCGGCCGTCGCCCTTGATCTCCGTGCTCTCCTCGCCGAGGAAGCCGTACTCCGGCCGCGTCTTCAGCAGTTCGGCGCGGAGCACGCGCTCGGCCTTGATGTCGGCGTGGCTGACGAAATCGCCCGGACCCTTTTCCGAGACCTGCAGGTTCTCGACTTCGCCGAAGTCGCGCTTGAGGTTCTTGGCCGCGGCAAAGGCGGCGCGGATCATCACGGTGATGGTGGCCGAGCGCGGCGCCAGCGAACGGCGTTCGGGCGGACCCGAACGCTCGCGGCCCGGCGCCATCGGGGCGCGGCCGATGCGCGCGACGGGGCGATCGCCGAAGGAGCGGTCTCTGGGGGGGCGATCGGTGGGGAGGGCCACGGCGCAGTTAATCCTTGGCGCGTTCCATGTAGCTGCCATCCTCGGTGTTGATCACCAGGCGCGTGCCGACGCCGATATGCGGCGGCACCATCACGCGGATGCCGCCCTCGACAACGGCCGGCTTGTACGACGAGGAGGCCGACTGGCCCTTGACCACGGCATCGGCCTCGATGACGGAGAGCGTCACGGTCTTGGGCAGTTCGATGCCGACCGGCGTACCTTCGTAGAGCGAGACGGAGACTTCCATGCCGTCCTGGAGGAAGCGGGCGAGATCGGCGTCGAGCACGTCGGCGCCGACCGCCAGCTGCTCGAAATTCTCCTTGTCCATGAAGGTGTAGCCGTTCTCGTCCTTGAACAGGAAGGTGCACTCGCGGTCGTCGATATGGACGTGTTCGATCGTTTCGCCGGAGCGGAAGCGTTCCTGCAGCTTGTTGCCTTCGCGCAGTGCCTTGGCTTCGATGGCCACGAAGGCACCACCCTTGCCGGGGCTGATGTGCTCGACCTTGGAGGCCACCCAGAGCTTGCCGTTGTATTCGATGACGTTGCCGGCGCGAATGGAATTGACGGGAACTTTCATGGGCTTACCGGGGGCTCGTCGTGGGTTCGGATGAATGGAATTCGGCCTCGTCCGCGGGGCGCGGGCCGAGGCCGACGGGCGGCCTTCTATCAAAGGCGGCGGGGGGCCGCAACCGGGCCTCGCAGCGGAGGCCGGGCCTTCAGAGGCCCAGTTCGGCCTGCTTCTTCTTCGGCAGGGCGGCGGCGATCACGGCATGGGCCCGCTTGAGATAGGCCCTGGTCTCGGCCGGTGTCAGGATCCTGGGGTCGTCGAGCGCCACCCATTTGGCGCGCGCCAGATAGGGCGCCGGGCGGAAACCTTCGGAGCGGCTGAGCGCCTCGTAGTGCTCGGGCGGACACTTGAAGCAGACCCGGCCAACCGAATGGTCGGGCGGGGCGATCAGGCAGAACATCTTGCCGCCCACCTTGAAGACGATTACGCCCTCCCATTGCACGGTGCGGGTCGCGGCGGGCAGCTTGCTGCAGAAGGCGTCGATCTGTTTGGGCGTCATGGCGGCCGCACCCTACACGGCGTCCGCGGCGCATGCGATGGTCCGGCATGACCGAGTGGCGACCCGACAAGCTCAGCCGACGCCTGCCGCATCTGGCGGCGCGTGCCCGCCTGCAGGCGGCGATGCGGCAGTGGTTCGCCGGCGAGGGCTTCGTCGAGGTCGAGACGCCGATCCTGCAGGTGGCGCCGGGCGCCGAAGTCCATCTCTCGGGCTTCGCCACGGAATGGGAACTGCCCGACGGCGAGGAGCGCGAGCGCTGGCTGCACAGCTCGCCCGAGTTCGCGATGAAGAAGCTCTTGGCCGGCGGCATTCCAAAGCTGTTCCAGTTCGCGCGCGTGTTCCGGAATGCCGAGGGCTCGGCGCTGCATCATCCGGAATTTACCATGCTGGAATGGTATCGCGCCGGAGTGGGCTATGAAGCGATCATGGCCGATTGCGCGGCGCTGCTGGCGCTCACCGGGGTCGAGGAATTGCGCTGGCAGGATCATCGCTGCGATCCCCACGCCGCGCCCGAGCGCTTGACCGTGGCCGAGGCTTTCCAGCGCCATGCCGGCGTCGACCTGTTCGCCACCGTCGGCAACGCCGAGAAACTCTCCCAGGCTTCGGGGGTTGCAATGCATGCCGGCGACAGCTGGGACGATGTCTTCTTCCGCATCATGTTCGAAAAGATCGAGAAGCGCCTCGGCATGGGGCGGCCGACCATCCTCTGCGAGTACCCGATCGCGATGGCGGCGCTCGCGCGCGCCAAGCCGGGCGATCCGCGGGTGGCCGAGCGCTTCGAGCTCTATGCCTGCGGCGTCGAACTCGCCAACGCCTTCGGCGAGCTCACCGACCCGGAAATCCAGAGGACGCGCTTGCAGGCGGATATGGACGAGAAAGAACGGCTCTATGGCCTGCGCTGGCCGGTCGACGGCGATTTCCTGGCCGCCCTCGATCACGGCCTGCCGGATTGTGCCGGCGTGGCGCTGGGCTTCGACCGTCTGGTGATGCTGGCGACAGGCGCCAGCCACATCGAGGACGTCCTGTGGTTACCGGTCCGCTGAAAAGAGCTCGTTGAAGGCGCGGACGGCGGCTTCCGGTCCGTCGTTGTGGTTCCAGACACCGCCCGCGACCGCGAGGAAATCGGCACCGGCCGCTATCACCGGCCGGCAGTTCTCGACCGTGATGCCGCCGATCGCCACGCACGGAATCTCGAACAGCTCGCTCCACCATTCGATGATTTCCAGTGACGCCGGTGTCGTGACGGCCTTGGTGGTCGAAGGAAAGAAGGCGCCGAAGGCCACGTAGTCGGCGCCGGCTTCGCCCGCGGTCATGGCGAGGTCGCGCGAGGCCTTGCAGGTGACGCCGATCTGGCGCTGCGGGCCCACGATGCGCCGCGCCTCGGCATAGGACATGTCGTCCTGGCCGACATGCACGCCATCGCAGTCGAGCTTCACCGCGAGGTCGGGCCGGTCGTTCATGATGAAGGCCACGTCGCGTTGCTGGCAGATCGGCCGCAGGGTATCGGCCGCACGCGCGATCGCGTCGTCGGTCACGTCCTTCAGGCGAAGCTGGAAGGCGGCGACGTCGCCGCCATTCAACGCGGCACGCAGATCGTCGGCGAAGATCGCGGGATGCTCGAGGCGCTCGGGGGAGATGAGGTAAAGGCGGGTCATGTGAGTCGGGCATGGTTTATGCGGTCTCCGCCGTGCCGTCGAGTCGGCCTGCCGTCCCGGCTTCCGCCGGTCAGAAACTTGTCGTTGTCCCCACCTGCGGGATGGTCTAATGGCGCCCATCTGCCGAGCGGGTGATTGTGAGCAAAGCCAAGCCAACGAAGACTGTCTTGCTGGTGTTGGTATCAACAATCGCAAGCCTGCTCCTGGGAATCGAAGTCGCGGCCTACCTGACGGTTCCAGGCATCGCCATGTCGTCCGAGGGCGATGCGCTGGTGATCTTCGACCCCGAGGTCGGCGCGATCCCCAATCCCAACGCGCACAACAGGCGCATCTATCCCGCCATCAAGGACAGGAAGGCCTTCGCCTTCGATGTCTACACCAACGATCGCGGAGCCCGCGTCGACGGGCCCGGCGAACGGAGCCCGGCCCGCGTCGATATCGTCACGCTGGGCGACTCCTTCACCTGGGGGTACGCCCTCCAGAATCCAGAGACCTATGCGAGCACGATCGGGCGGGAACTCAAGGCGAGCGTCTCCAACCTCGCCATGGCGAGTTACGGCACCACGCAATCACTGCAGATCCTGCGGCGAAACCGCGATCTCGCGCCCAGGCTGATCGTCTACGGCATGATCGCCCATCATTTCGAGCGCAACGTCATGCCGTGCGCGCCGTCCTACTACCCGTTCTGCCTCGACGTTTCCCATGTCACGCCGGACGAGCAGGGCAGGCTCCGGATCGCGCCGCCGTGGAGCAACGGCGTACGGCGCCTCCAGCAGCAGCTCGCGGGTGACTACTACTACAATCCGGTGACATGGCTGACGCATGGCATCGACGTGATCCAGGGCCGGATCGAATACGCGCGGGCCACGTTCGACGAGGCCGACGAGGCCACGAAGGACCGCGCCATGGCGTTCCTGCTGCGCGAGATGGAACGCACCGCGGCCGAGATGGGCAGCCAGCTGCTCGTCGTCTACCTGCCCACGAACTACTGGGGGCCGCCCAAGGGCCTGGCGCGCGTCATCGGCAACATCCGGCTGCTCGATCTCACCGAGAGTTTTGCGCGCAACAAGGAAGCGGGTGGGCCCAATCCCTATATCGTCGGCGACGGCCACCCGAGTGCCGCCGGCAACGCGCTGATCGCCAGCGAGATCGCGAAATACGTCCGCCGCGAGGGACTGCTCAAATAGCTGCGGGCTTGCGCCCGCAGCCCGAGCCTTCGGTGGCTACATCTTGCCCTGGTAGATGCTGATGATCTTGTCGAGCATGTCGAGCGCCTGGTCGCGTGGGCGCTGGAAGGTGTTGCGGCCGATGATCGAGCCGTTGGCGCCGCCGTCGCGCAGGCCGCGCACCTCGGCGAAGAGGCCTTCGAGATCCTTGGCCTCGCCGCCGGAGAACACCACGATGCGGCGGCCGTTGAAGGTCGCTTGCATCACGTGCTTGATGCGGGCGGCCAGCGTCGAGGTGTCGACATTGGCCTTCTCGTAGGCGGCCTTGGCCTCGGGCTGCCACAGCACGTTGGTCGGCGGCTTCACCTTGATGATGTGGGCGCCGAGCAGGGCCGCGATGTGGGCGGCATAGGCGCAGACGTCGAGCGCCGTCTCGCCCGCCTTGTCGAGCTTGCCGCCGCGCGGATAGGACCACATGACGACGGCGAGGCCGACCGACTTGGCCTCCTCCGACATCTCGCGGATCTCTTCCATCATCTCGTACTGGTCTTCCGAG
>NZ_SCVH01000122.1 GCF_004296935.1 Reyranella sp. | reverse complement strand
CCGTGACGGGCCATTCACAAGTGCTAACGATAACACCGTTACACTCGCTGCTGCCGCCTAAACAGCGGACGTAAGCGCGGTCCGGGGGGCACCGGGCAACAGAAGCCCCCCACTTTCCTTCCACTGCAATGCCCGCTATTGGCATCGTTGACTCTCCCACCACGCGGGCCGATGGTTCGCGTAGATTTTCCGACAGGCCATGAACGATCGCTTTCACTACGACGCTCTCGTCGACGATGCGCTGCGCAGCGTCGTGCGCCGCGTGCTGACTCAAGTGGCGGAAAAAGGCCTGCCCGGCTCTCACCATTTCTACATCAGCTTTCGCAGCACCGATCCCGGCGTCGAACTGCCGGAGTATCTGCGCGCCAAGTACCCGGAAGAAATGACGATCGTGCTCCAGCACCAGTACTGGGATCTGGTCATCGGCGAGGAATCGTTCGAGGTGACGGTGAGCTTCAACAAGCAGCAGGAGCACATCAAGGTGCCGTTTGCCGCCTTGTCGGCCTTCGTCGATCCCTCGGTGCGCTTCGGCCTGCAATTCGACCGCAAGGAAAAGGCGGCGGGCGACAAACCCCAGGGGGCTGCCGCTCCGCCGACGCCCCTGCCGGCACCCGACAAGCGGCCGGCGCAGACCGGCCCGGACGGGACCGAGGACAAGCCCGTGGACGCGTCGGCCGAGGCCAAGCCCGAGGACGCCGCCTCCAAGATCGTCAAGCTCGACAGCTTCCGAAAGAAGTAGATAGACGCCGCAGCGCGGCTGCGGCAGGGATGCCGGCGCCGAGCGCAGCGGCCAGGAGAGACCATGCCCGAATTCCAGTTCCAGCAGATGTTCCCGAGCGGCCCGGACACGACGCCCTACCGCAAGCTCAGTTCCGATTTCGTCGGCACCACGACGTTCAACGGCCGCGAGGTGCTGACGGTCGATCCGGCCGCCCTGACGCTGCTCACAGCCGCGGCGTTCCACGACATCTCGCACCTCCTGCGTCCGGGGCACCTGGCGCAGCTGCGCGCGATCCTCGACGACGGCGAAGCCTCGGCCAACGACAAGTACGTGGCGCTGGAGCTCCTGAAGAACGCCAATATCTCGGCCGGTGGCGTGCTGCCGATGTGCCAGGACACCGGCACGGCGATCGTGATGGGCAAGAAGGGCCAGGCGGTATGGACCGGCGGCGGCGACGAGGCGGCGATCGCCAGCGGCGTCTACAAGACCTACACCGAGACCAACCTGCGCTATTCGCAGGTCTCACCGCTCTCGATGTTCAAGGAAGTGCAGACCGGCACCAACCTGCCGGCACAGATCGACATCTACGCGACCGACGGCGACGCCTACAAGTTCCTGTTCATCGCCAAGGGCGGCGGCTCAGCCAACAAGACCTATCTGCACCAGCAGACGCCGGCGGTCCTGAACGAGGCCGCCCTGCTGAAATTCCTCGATACCCAGATCCGAACGCTCGGCACCGCGGCCTGCCCGCCCTACCACCTCGCCATCGTGGTCGGCGGCACCTCGGCCGAGATGAACCTGAAAACCGTCAAGCTCGCCTCGACCCGCTACCTCGACGACCTGCCGAGCGATGGCAACGACAAGGGCGTGGCCATCCGCGACCGCGAGATGGAGAAGAAGGTGCTGGAGCTCACCCGCCAGATGGGCATTGGCGCCCAGTTCGGCGGCAAGTATTTCTGCCACGACGTGCGCGTGATCCGCATCGCCCGCCATGGCGCCTCGGTGCCGATCGGCATCGGCGTCTCCTGCTCAGCCGACCGTCAGGCCGTGGGCAAGATCACCAAGGACGGGATTTTCCTGGAACAGCTCGAGCACAATCCGGCGCAGTTCCTGCCGGAGATCGAGCCGAAGCAGCTCTCCGGCGACGTCGTCTCGGTCAACCTCGACAAGGGCATGGCGCACACGCTGTCGGTGCTCACCAAGCACCCAGTGAAGACGCGCGTGAACCTCAGCGGCACGCTGATCGTGGCCCGCGATTCGGCGCACGCGAAGCTGAAGGAACGCCTCGACCGCGGCGAGGGCCTGCCCGACTACTTCAAGCAGTTCCCGGTCTACTACGCCGGCCCTGCCAAGACCCCGACCGGCATGGCCTCCGGCTCGTTCGGCCCGACCACGGCCGGCCGCATGGACTCCTACGTCGATCTCTTCCAGGCCAACGGCGGCTCGATGGTCATGCTGGCCAAGGGCAACCGCAGCAAGCAGGTCGTCGATGCCTGCAAGAAGCACAGGGGCTTCTATCTCGGCTCGATCGGCGGGCCGGCGGCGATCCTGGCGCAGGACGTCATCAAGAAGGTCGAAGTTCTGGAATATCCCGAGCTCGGCATGGAAGCGATCTGGCGCATCCAGGTCGAGAATTTCCCGGCCTTCATCATTACCGACGACAAGGGCAACGATTTCTTCAGCGACCTGAAGATCTAGGCAAAAAAGACCCCGGACGGTTTCCCGTCCGGGGTCTTCTGCTGCTGTCCAACGACGATCCGTCAAATCCCCAGATGGCGGATCATCGCCCTTCCAAACTTTCTAGCCGCGGCAGCCGTCTTCCTTGGCGCACCACTTGTCGATCCAGACATTGCCGTGGCGCGCGTTGATGACCTGCAGCCACTCGCCGCGGCAGCCGAGCACGCGGAACTTCATATCGTCGCCCTCGATCGTCGTGAGCGCGCGGCCCATCAGGCCGGGCCGGCTGTAGACGGTGATCGGGCCGTCGACGCGGGCGTCGACCGTGAGCAGATCGGCCGGCACCCAGCCGTAGGGCTCCATCGCCCCGGCATCGAGCGCGCGATAGTCGCCCGCCGTGCTGAGCGCGATCCGCGCCCAGCCGCTCTGGCTCGCCGTCACCGTCACGACCGACCGTGCCGGATCGATCCGGGTGCCGTTGCGCCCCGCCAGCGCGCCGATCACCGCCCCCTCGGGCGTCGGCTCGGAGCGAACGGGAACGGCTTCGCCGCGATGGAGTGTCGCGTAGGCTTGCGTTGGTGTGCACGTACCGGACAGGCCGGTGCTGGCATCGACCGAGCGCTCGAGGACGGCAAAGCCCGCGAGCACGGCGATCGTGCCGATCATGGCGCGAATCATCGTAGTTCCTTCCCACATTTTCGGGCGGCAGATCCCCATCTGCCGACCCCTTCACCCACTGCCCTTCTAGCAACCGCCTCGGGCTGGAGTCGTGATGGGGTTTGTAAGAGTTGTTTCGAAGCATGCGATCGCCCGAAAATGCGATTCACGAAGGCGATTCAATAGCTTCTAGCGACTTGATAAGGTTTTACCTAAGAACTGATCGTGGCTTTTTCGTGCACCGCGTTACACTGGCGCCATGAATCTCGCCAAACAGCACATCGATGTCGGCCTGTTCTCCACCAAGCGCGATGAGCAGCTCGCCTTCTGGCAGCAGACCGTGGGCCTGCCCTACGACCACATGGGCAAGGTGGGCGGCGGCGTACAGCAGCATCGCCATCACATGAACGGCTCGATCCTCAAAATGAACCATTCGCGTGATCCCCTGCCCGCGGCGGCGCCCTCGGGCATCGTCGGCCTCGAGATCGCGCGTGAGGGCCTCGCCGCGCCACAGCGACTGGCCGATCCCGACGGCAACAAGGTGAGCCTGGTGCCGAAGGGCACGAACGGCGTCGAGGGCATCGCGGTCCTGCTGCGGGTCAACGACCCTGTCGCGCACGACCGCTTCTGGACCGAGGCCATGCAGTTCGAGCGCGCGGGCGAGCGTCGCTACCGCTGCGGCGACTCGCTGATCGTCATCGCCGAGCAGGGCAAGGTCGAACGCAGCCCGGAATGGCGCGGGCCGGGCTACCGCTACACGACGGTCCAGGTATGGGACTGCCTCGCCGAGTACGCCGGCATCCTGGCGCGCGGTGGCACGTCGGGCGGCGAGCCCCGGATCCTGGGCGAGACGGTGCGCTATGCCTTCGTCTGCGATCCCGACGGCAACCATATCGAGATCAGCCAGCGCGCCTCGCTGACCGGCGGGAAGCTCTGAAGTCGTCCGACGCGAGAGCTACTTCTTGCGTGCCTTGCGGGCGGCGTAGCGGGCGTCGCGGGCGGCTTTCTGCTCGGCCTCGCTCAGCACCACCTTGACCGGCCGGCGGGCTTCGCGCTCGGCCGCGGCGGCGGCTTCGGCAGCCGCGGCCGCCTCTGCGGCAGCGGCTTTCGCCGCCTCGCGTTCAGCAACGACGCGCGCCTGCTCGGCCTGCTTGGCAGCCCGGCGCTCGGCCTCGCGGGCGTCGCGGGCGGCAGCGATGGCAGCGCGCTCTGCGAGACGGGCGGCAAACTCCGGATCGTTGGCGGGATCCTTGGCCCGGGCCTTCTCGAGCAGGGCCTGCTTGGCCTTGGCTGCCGTTTCCAACCGATCTGCGAAGTCTATCTTTCTGCCGCTCATCTTTCTTCGTTCCTATTCCGCCGCTTGCGCGGACGACTCTTTCTTGGCGCGCTTGCGGTCTTCCAGTTTCAGGTGGCGCTTGCGCAGCCGGATGGACTTGGGCGTGATCTCGACCAGCTCGTCCTCTTCAATGTAGGCGATCGCCTGTTCGAGCGACATCTTGCGCGGCGGCGTGAGCTTCACGGCCTCGTCCTTGCCGGCGGCGCGGATGTTGGTGAGCTGCTTGCCCTTGAGCACGTTCACTTCGAGATCGTTGCCGCGGCTGTGCTCGCCGATGATCATGCCCATGTACACCGGCACGCCGGGATCGATGAACATCGGGCCCCGCTCCTCGAGGTTCCACATCGCGTACATCACCGCGTTGCCCGGCGCATTGGCGATCAGCGCGCCGTTGCGGCGGCCGGCGATCGGGCCGCGATAGGGGCCGTATTCGTGGAAGATGCGGTTCATCACGCCGGTGCCGCGCGTGTCGGTCAGGAACTCGCCATGATAGCCGATCAGGCCGCGCGACGGGGCATAGAACACCAGGCGGGTCTTGCCGGCACCCGAGGGCCGCATGTCCTGCAGCTCGCCCTTGCGCATGGAGATCTGCTCGACCACGGCGCCGGTATAGGCGTCGTCGACGTCGATCACGACTTCCTCGATCGGCTCGAGACGCTGGCCAGTCTTGGGATCGGTCTGGAACAGCACGCGCGGGCGGCCGACGGCAAGTTCGAAGCCCTCGCGACGCATGGTCTCGATCAGCACGCCGAGCTGCAATTCGCCGCGGCCGGCAACCTCGTAGGAATCGGCGTTCTCGGTGTCGGAGACGCGGATGGCGACGTTGCCTTCGCCCTCGCGCATCAGGCGCGCCCGGATCATGCGGGTCGTGACCTTGTCGCCTTCGGTGCCGGCCAGCGGCGAGTCGTTGACCGAGAAGGTCATGGCGAGCGTCGGCGGATCGACCGGCTGCGAGGCGATCGGCTCGCTGATCGTGAGGTCCCCGATGGTGTCGGCCACGGTGGCGATCTTGAGGCCGGCGACGGCGACGATGTCGCCCGCTTCGGCGATGTCGAGCGACATGCGCTCGAGGCCGCGGAAGGCCAGCACGCGGGTGATGCGCGTCTGCTCGAGCTCCGTGCCGTCGCGCGACAGTGCCTTGATCATGGTGTTGGGCTTGACCGAGCCCGACAGGATGCGGCCGGTCAGGATGCGGCCGAGGAAATTGTCGGCCTCGAGCGTCGTCACCAGCATGCGGAAGGCGGGATCGGGATCGATCTTGGGCGCCGGCACATGCTTCACGACCAGGTCGAACAGCGGCTCCATGTCCTTGTGCTCGGCCTCGAGCGAGGTCGCGGCCCAGCCCTGGCGGGCCGAGGCGAAGAGGGTCGGGAAGTCGAGCTGCTCGTCGCTGGCTTCCAGCGCCGAGAACAGGTCGAACACCTCGTCGTGCACCTCATGGGCGCGGGCGTCGGAGCGGTCGACCTTGTTGATCAGGACGATCGGCTTCAGGCCGAGGCGCAGCGCCTTGCCGAGCACGAACTTGGTCTGGGGCAGCGGCCCTTCGGCCGCGTCGACCAGCAGCACCACGCCGTCGACCATCGACAGGATGCGCTCTACCTCGCCGCCGAAGTCGGCGTGGCCCGGCGTATCGACGATGTTGATGCGCGTACCCTTCCAGACAACCGAGGTCGCCTTGGCAAGGATGGTGATCCCGCGCTCGCGCTCGAGGTCGTTGGAGTCCATGGCGCGCTCGGCGACCTGCTGATTGTCGCGGAACGTGCCGCTCTGCTTCAGCAGGCAATCGACCAGTGTGGTCTTGCCATGGTCGACGTGCGCGATGATCGCGACGTTGCGGATATCCATAATACTACTTTGTCCGGAGGGGATTGTTGGGCGCGCTTATACGCACGCTCTGTGACGGCGGCAAGGCGGGTTGAGGGGGCGTGTTGCCGCTCCCCAGGGCCGCTGCCACAGTCCCGGCATGCGCAAACGCTCGGTCACCATCGACGGCCACCGGACCAGCATCTCGCTGGAAGATGCCTTCTGGGCCGAGCTTTCCGAGATTTCCCGGGCGCGTGGCCTGTCCCTCAACGCCCTGGTGGCCGAGATCGACCATGCCCGAAGCGCCGGGGCGGTCCCGCCCAACCTGTCGAGCGCCCTTCGTCTCCACGTGCTCGACGAACTGAAAAAACGAACAATCAGTCGAGTTTGAAGCCCTTGGCGCGCACGAATGCGCCGAAATCGGCCCGCTCCGGAACCGAATATTGCCGCGCCTTGTCCTCGGACCAGCCATAGACCGGGGCCTCGCCGAACTTGTCGACGAAGCGCTGGGTCTTGTAGGGCTGCGTCTCGTTGCGCCTGAGGTCGTAGGCGGCGACCTTTTCCCGGAGCCCGGTCTCGTCGTAGCGGTCCCGGTGGATCGACACGTCGAGGCCGAGCCTGGGGCTCATCACCCCCTCGAAGGACGGCCAGCCGATCCCCAGCCCGGCCACGGGGAACACATGCGGCGGCAGGCCAAGCACATCGGATACCTGGGCGGCATGGTTGCGAATCTGGCTGATCGGGCAGGTCCCCAGCCCGACCCGGTCGGCGGCGGCAATGAAGGTCGCGAGCACGATGCCGGCGTCGACCGCGGCATTGAAGAACGGGTCGAGATAGTCGTTCACGAAGGGCCGGCCGCGCCATTCGAAGAGGAGCCGGTGGCGACGGTTGTTGCCGCAGAAGACCAGCAGCGCCGGCCCCGCCTTGGCCCAGGGATTCTCCGGGATCAGCGCCTCGAGCTTGGCGCGCTGGCCCGTGTCGGTCACGATCACGATGTCGGCCTGCTGCAGGTCGCTCTTGGACGGCGCCGACAGCGCCACCGCGCAGAGCGTCTCGAGCAAGGCGGGATCGAGCGGCTTGTCGGCGTAGCGCCGCACGACGCGGCGATTGGCCATGTCGGCCAGGACCTCGACGCCTTTCGGCACCTCCTTGAGCGCAGGTGCGGACCCGAACCGCGCCCTGAGCGTCGTCAGCAATCGATCGAGCAAGGTGTCTCCTCAGCGGCCGAACAGGCCGGGTATGTTGGGAATGGGAATGCTCGGGATCGACGAGCGCCCCGGCACCGGGATCTGCTCCAGCTGCTTCACACCCGGCAGGGTGCTTATCATGCCCGGCGGGTCCTTGGCGGTGCCGCGCGTGACGTTGAACGATGGCGACGACATCGACCCGCGCACCGTGGTGATCAGGTACGGCGCCGAGCCGTCTTCGGCGATCATGAAGTTGATCGTCGTGTCGGTCGTCGAGTTGCCGAAGTTGGTGCGGGTCGCGACGTGGGCGGTCGCCCGGTTACCCTGGACGACCAGGTTCCGGTCGGTCAGCACGCCACCCGCGATGTCGACCCGGCCCGAGATCGGGCTGTCGTGATTGACGAAGCGGTTCAGCACCAGGGCGATGGCATTCAGGATATTGCCGACGCCGACGCCGCCCTTCTGGCCGACGGCGCCCAGGACGTTGCCCAGGGTCTGGTCGATCACGCCACCGGCGGCGCCGGCAGCCGCTCCACCCAGCACCTGCAGCGCCTTGTCGGCGCCGGCGAAGATGTGGCCGCTCAGCTGCGCGCCGCCCGCCATCGAACTCTTGATCTGGTCCGATGTCGCTCCGCCGCCGCGCACCGTGATGCCGCTGGCATTCAGCCGGCCGTCGATCGTCACCTTCACGCCGCCGCCGAACTGGTTGGTACCCGAGGTGCTGCGCAACGCCTCGCCGACATAGATGCCGCTGGCATCGCCCTTGAAGTCGAAGGACAGCGTCGGCTGGCTGCCGTTGACCACGCCGGATAGCGCCAGCGACCCGCCATACAGCGCGCCCTTGAAGTGCGAGACGGTCAGCACGCCGTCCTTGAGCGTGGCCGCGAGGTCGGCGTTGCCGATGCGCAGCGGCGCACTGATCAGGGTTCCCGCCACCAGCCTGAACGAGCCGTCGACGCTGCGCAGCGCCGCGGTATCGATCGGCTGGGCGCCATGGCCGCGCGCCGGCGCGCGCGCCGGGGCACTGCCGCCGATCCTGTCGAGGTCGAGCACATTGGCCCGCAGATCGGCAGTGATGTTGGGCTTGCCCGTGAGCTTCACGTCGACCGACCCTTCGAGCGCCTGGCCGTTCAGCACGACATTGCCCTTGTAGGCCGCCGACTGGGGCGCGCCCTTGGAAATGCCAGGCAACGACAGCGTGCCGGTTGCCCGGATGCTGTGGCCCATGCCGTTGACCGCAAGTTCGCGCAAGCTGAGCTGCTCGAGGCTGCCCGCCACGCCGCCGCTCGCGCTCACCGCGCCGAGCCCGGCCGGCGCCGTGGCGCCGGCGAACTTCAGCAGCCGGGTCATGTCCGGCGCCTCGAAGTTGAAGGCGATGTCGGGACGCGGCTGGGCGGTGTCGTAGCCCGCCACCGTGCCGCGAACCGCCAGCCGGGCACCCAGCAGGTTCGACACCTTGACGTCGGTCAGGCGCAGCGTGCTGCCCTGCAGGGCGACGTCGACATCGATGCCGCCGATCGTCTCCTTTTGGTAGATCAGCCGGGCGATCCTGGCCTTGAGGCCGACCGTCGGTCCGGCCACGGCCGGCTTGGCGGAGGCCGCTGCCGGCGCCGCCGGCTTCTGTCCGGCGGCCGCCGGCGCGATGTAGGAATCGAGATCGAGCGTGTCGATCGCCAGGTTGGTCACGATCGACATCGGCACGCCGAAAGTGACGGTGATGCCGCCGCTGCCCTTGAGGTCGTCGAGTTCGAAGGAGGCGTCGCTCACCGCCACGTTGCCGCCGGTCGAGGACATCTTGCCCTTCATGCTGAGGCGGGTGAGTTTGGCCGCGGGAACGGACGAGACGTCGACGTCGAGCCACGCCAGGGTCTCGCGCAGCTTGGGGCCGAGCAGGCTGAAATCGCCCGATACCGCCGGCCGCGACGGGTCGCCCGTCATGGTCGAGCGCGCCTGGAGCGTCATGTCGCCCGGCAGGGTCGCGGTGAGCTTGGGAACGGCGACTGCACCGCCCCGCGCCTCCAGTTCGATCGCCACATTGCGGATCGGCTTCTTGTTGTAGATCACCTCACCGACATCGAGCGCCAGATTGGCCCTCAGGTTGGCGGGAAAACCGCTCCCGGTCGCCGCGCGGGTGGCAGGCGTGCTCCGTGCCGCGGTCGCGGCCGGCGGCACGGTCGCTGCGGCGGGCGCCGGCGTCGCAGGTCGCGCCAGCGTCGCCAACCACCGATCGAGATCCAGCCGCGGCACCACGAGCTTGCCGTCGAGCGCCAGCGCCGGCTTCAAGGTCACCGACAGCGAGCCCGAGCCATTGTCCTCGCCCAGCGCCATCTTGAAGTCCTTGGCCGCTAACGCCGTCTGCGAGACGTCGATGGCGCCGTCGAAATTGAACTTGCCGGCGAGCAGCGGCGGCAGGGCGGGCTCGGGCTGGCCACCAAGCCGCACCAGCGTGCCGATGAACGTCGTCAGTTGTTCGGTGGAGACCGACGCGATGCCGGCCAGCCGGGCGTTCGGCCCGAGTTCGCTCAACGTCCCCTTGAAGGAGAGCTTGCCGCCGCCCGCCTCGAGGGAGACATCGGCGTTGTGTCCAGCCGCGCTCCTGGCGCTCAGGGCGAGGTCGAGCTTGAGCGGCGAGCCGTTCACGGTGGCCCCTCCCGCCAGGGCATAGGGTCCGTCGAGTGAGCCGACCGATGCCGAGAAATTGGCCTTCTCGGCCACCACCGAGAGTCCGTCCTTGGAGTCGCTGAAGATGAGCGTGCCGTTCTCGATGGTGAATCGGCCGAGCGACAGCGGCTTGGCCGAACCGGGCTTGGCCGCCGCCGGCTTGGCTTCGGCCACCGACGGCGTGAACTCCCAATTCGGCTTGCCCTCGGCGTTGACCTCGAGAACGATCTTGGGCTCGATCAGGGTCACCTCGCTCGCCTCGAGACCGCCCGCCAGCAGGGCGAGCAGCGAGGGTTTCACGATGACCGATTTCACCTCGACCATGTTCGCGTTCTTGGAACCCGGCACGTTGAAGAACTTCACGCCGCTGATCGAAATCTCCGGTATCGGAAGCAGCGACAGCTTGATGGGACCGTCGAGCACGAGATCGCGGCCCGTCGCCTTCTTCACCTCGGCGGCGATCACGGGCTTGTAGGAATTGACGTCGATGAGCAGGGGCGCTGCGATCAGCGCCACAATCAGCAGGCCGACGATGCCACCGCCGCCGACCAAAACCTTCTTGCGCATGGATGGGGTCATGGAACGCTCCTGTCGTTCGGCTCGACGAAACACTAGCGCATCGCCCCGCAGCGCGGCATAGAGAAAAAATGGCCGAGATCGTCAACCTGAGGCGCGTGCGCAAGGACAAGGCACAGCGCGACCGCGAGAACGAAGCCGACGCCAATCGCCGGCGCTTCGGCCGCACCAAGGCGGAGAAGACGACCGATAGGGACGCAGAGATCCGCGCGCGCCGGTCGCTCGCCGGCAAGCAGCTCGAGCCCGAGAAGCCCTGACCGCGCTAGCGTGGCGGGCGGTTCAGCGTCAGGCGTTCGAAGAAGGCACGCGTGCCCTGGTCGGCGCCGGGCCCGGCGACGGCGCGCACATTGGTGAGTTCGATCCGCCGGCCGCTCTCGGCATCGATCAGCACGGGATCGAGCGGTCGGCCGTCGCTGCGGTCGACGAGATCCATCGGCTTGCCGCTGCGTGCCGCTGCACCATGGCGGTCGCCCCACTGTTTCAAGCCGACGATGACGGTGAACAGCGCCGCACCCTTGTCGGTCAGGCGGTATTCATGGCGCAGCGGCCGCTGGCGGTAGGCAGTCTTGCGAAAGACGCCAGCCTCGACGAGTTTCTTCAGCCGCGCCGTCAGTACATTGCGGGCGATACCGAGATTCTCCTGGAATTCGTCGAAGCGCCGCACGCCGTAGAAGGCGTCGCGCACGATGAGCAGCGTCCACGGCTCCCCCACGACGTCGAGCGCCGAGGCGATCGAACAGTTCATCTGCTCGTAGGATGTGCGCCGCATGATGGCGAAAGTATAGACCGCGACGAGCGTCGCGCAATCTAGGTCCGCGACGGCCAGCGCAGCACGGCGTAGCCGACCAGCGCCGACAACAGCGAGCCCGCCAGGACGCCCAGCCGGACCTGCGATTCGTGCGCCGCATCGGCGAAAGCCAGCGTGCCGATGAACAGGCTCATGGTGAAGCCGATGCCGCCCAGGATTGATACGCCATAGAGTTGGCGCCACGTGGCGCCCGCCGGCATTGCAGCCCAGCCGAGTGCGATGAGGAGACCGGCACCCAGCACGATGCCCACCTGCTTGCCGACGAACAGGCCGGCCACGATGCCGAGCGGTACCGGCTCGAAGAGGCTTGCCAGCGATAGATCGCCGAGCGAGAGCCCGGCGTTGGCGAAAGCGAAGACCGGCATGATGAACCAGGCCGACCACGGCTTCAGCGCATGTTCGAGATGGATGGCAGGCCGCGCCGCGTCGGCCTCGCCGGCCGACTTGAGCGGGATGAACATGGCGAGCACGACGCCCGCCAGCGTGGCGTGCACGCCCGATTTCAGCACCGACACCCAAAGGACCACGCCGATCAGCATGTACGGTCCGATCCGCCGCACGCCGGCCCGGTTGAGGATCGCCAGTACCACGATGCAAACGCCCGCCCCGGCCATCGCCTCGAACGAGAGATGGCGGGTATAGAAGGCCGCGATGATCAGGATGGCGCCGAGATCGTCGACGATCGCAAGCGTGGTCAGGAAGACCTTCAGGGCGAGCGGTACGCGGCTGCCCAGCGCCGCCAGCACGCCGAGCGAAAAGGCGATGTCGGTCGCGGCTGGAATCGCGAAGCCGCGCAGGGCCACGGGGTCGCCCCAGTTGAACGCCACATAGACCAGGCCCGGCACGATCATGCCGCCCGCCGCCGCCACGATGGGCAGCGCCACCTGCGAGGGCCGCGACAGCTCGCCCTCGACGACCTCGCGCTTGATCTCGAGGCCGACCAGCAGGAAGAACACCGCCATCAGCCCGTCGTTGATCCACAGCAGCAGCGGCTTGGACAGGCCCACCGGGCCGTAGGCGATCGTGAGCTTGTCCGCGAGCAGCCCGTGGATCGTGCCGGCGAGCGGCGAGTTGGCCAGCACCAGCGCCAGCACCGCCGCGGCCAGCAACGGCAGCGCCGACGCCGCCTCGCTGTCGATGAATGCCTTCAACCGGTTCGTGCGCACGTCATTGTTCCCGGACAGCAAAACGCCCGGGCCTTTCGACCCGGGCGTCTCGGTGGAAAATCAGATCCCGGCTATTCGCGTTCCTGGCCGAGGAAGCTCATGAGGAACTGGAACAGGTTCACGAAGTCGAGGTAGAGGCTCAAGGCGCCGAAGATGGCGATCTTCTCGGCCATGTCGGTGCCCCACGCGTCGGCATACTGCTCCTTGATCTTCTGGGTGTCGTAGGCGATCAGCCCCGAGAAGATCAGCACGCCGGCGGCGGAGATGATGAAGCTCATCGTGCCCGACGGCCAGATCATGTTGACGAGGCCGGCCAGGATGAGACCGACGACGCCCATGAACAGGAACTTGCCCATCGCCGTCAGGTCGCGCTTGGTGGTGTAGCCGTAGAGGCTGAGCGCGCCGAAGGCGGCGGCCGTCACGAAGAAGGTCCGTGCGACCGAGGCGCCGGTGTAGCGGAACAGCACCAGCGACAGGCTGACGCCCATCAGGGCGGTGACCGCCCAGTAGACGGCCTGGATTGCGCCGACGCTCATCGTGGCGGCGCGGAACGAGACCAACAGCAAGAGGCCGAGCGGCGCGAAGATCGCGATCCAACCCAGCATGTTGAGACCGACGACGCGGCCCGCCTGGAGCTGGAAGAACATGCCTGCGAGCTCCGGCGAGCTGAACAGGCCGAAGGCCACGATGCCCGACAGCGCGAGCCCCGAAGCCATGTAATTGTAGACGCGCACCATGTGGGCGCGCAGGCCGACATCGAACGACGCCTGGTCGGCAATCGTGCCGGCTCGATTAAAGGTGTCGAAGTTCGGATTTGCCATTTTGGTTCAAGCCTCCAGAGGGCCTCATTGACGAGCCCTTCGTTGACCAATCTGGGCACTCAGCCCGTGTGAATCAATAGAGATTAGAGCCTTGAATTGTTTCGTTTTACTTTCAAAACTAGGAGAATTTCGCTTCATTCATTGCGAAGCAAGGCGAGCGGACGCTGCCGGAGTGCCGCCAGGGTGCCCGCCAGACCGAAAGCCAAAGTGAGCGCCATGGCGCCCAAGGCGACGGCGACGGCGACCGTCGGCAGGAACGTCCAGTCGAGCCCCATCAACCGGCTGACCACCAGCCAGGCGCCCAAGGTGCCGACGCCGAGCGCCGCCACTGCCGTGGCGAGACCCAGGAAGGCGAATTCCCAGGCGAAGATCCCGGCGATGCGCGCCCGCGTCGCCCCCAGCACCTTCATCACCACGGCCTCGTGCACGCGGCGCCGCTGGGTCGCGAGCATGGCGCCGGCCAGCACCAGCACGCCGGCCAGGATGCTGAGGAAGCCGATGACCCGCGTCGCAAGGCCAATGTTGCCGAGCACGCCGGTGGCGGTCTCGATGGCGTCCCGGATCCGGACCACAGTGACGTTGGGGAACTGGTCGGTGACGGCCTTGAAGATCGCGTCCTCGGCCTCGGGCGTGGATTTCACCGTGGCAAGGAAGGTGTGCGGGGCGCGGTCGAGCGTGCCCGGCGAATAGACGAAGACGAAATTGATGGCGAGCGTCGTCCACTCGATGCGGCGCAGCGAGGCGATCCTGGCCTCGATGTCGCGGCCCAGCACGTTCACCGTGATTGTATCACCGAGGCCGAGGCCGAAGGCCTTGGCCAGCGCCTCGTCGAACGAGATGAGCTGGGGCCCGCGATAATCGACCGGCCACCATTCGCCGGCCACGATGCGCGAGCCCTCGGGCGGTGTTGCCGAATAGGTGACGCCGCGGTCGCCCTCCACGGCCCAGCGCGATTCCGACGGCACGGCGATCTCGTTCACCGACTTACCACCGATCCTGACGATGCGGCCGCGCAGCGACGGCACCTTGTCGAGCGCGCCGGCCCCCGACACCGCGGCGATCGCCTTCTCGAAGGCCGGCATCTGGGTCGACTGGATATCGACGAAGAAGAAGGCGGGCGCATCGCTCGGGATGCGACGCATGAGCTGTTCGCGGAGATTGCCCTCGATCAGTGCCGTCGCCACCAGCACGGTGAGGCCGAGCCCCAGCGACAGCATGACGATGGGCGTCGGCGCGCCGGGACGATGGAGATTGGCCAGCGCCAAACGAAGCCCGGCGAGCCTGGGCTTGCCGGCACGCGCCGCCGCCAGCATGACCAGGCGCGCCAGCAGCGGGAAGGCAATGAAGGCGCCGACCGCGCCCAGCACGAACCAGGCCGCGATGCGCCGGCTGTCGGATGTGAAGATGGTGAAGGCCGCCAGCGTCATGGCCACTGCACCGATTGCCAACGCATCGCGCCAGACGAGCCGGCCCTGCCCGACCACGGCGCCGCGCATCAGGGTAGCGGCCGGCACCCGGCGCGCCCGCATCAGCGGCACCAGGGCGAACAGGAGAGAGACAAGCAGGCCGAAGACCGCCGCGATGGCCAATGGCCGGAAGTAGAGAGAAATCCGTGCCCGTACCGGCAGCAGGTCGGCGATCAGCGCCTCGGCCACGAAGGGCAGCCCCGCCCCCACGGCGACGCCGATGGCGACGCCCAGGATCGCGAGCGCCGCGAGCTGGAGGAAATAGGTGGTGAAGACCAGCCGTTCCGGCGCGCCCAGGCACTTCAGGGTGGCAATGGTGTGCAGGCGGCCGGCCAGAAAGCTCGAAATCGCATTGCCGACGCCGACACCGCCCACCAGCAGCGAGGCGAGGCCGACCAGGCCGATGAACTGGGTGAGGCGATCGAGCCAGTTGCGGATGCCGCCGCCGGCATCGGCCAGGCCCCTCACCCGCCAGCCGGCGTCGGGATAGCGCGTCGTCAGCGCCTGGATGGTGGCCATGTCGGAGCCGCCCGGCGCCAGCCGCAGACGATATTCCCAGTTGAGCAGGCTGCCCGGCTGCACCAGCCCTGAGTCGATCACCGCCTCGAAGGACATCATCAGGCGCGGACCGAGGCTCGCGAAGGCGTTCAACCCGCGGTCCGGCTCGCGTGCGATCACACCACGCACCTCGACCGTCACTTCGCCGATCCGCAGCCGGTCGCCCAGCACCAGGTTCATGCGGCGAAGGGCTGCCTCCTCGACCACGGCGCCCCAGACGCCGTCACGGCGCGCCAGTGCCTCGGCCAGCGAGCCGCCGTCCTTCAGTTCGAGCGTGCCGTAGAGCGGATAGGCCTGCTCCACCGCCTTGAGCTGGACCAGGGTCGTGCGGCCATCAGGCTTCAGCGGACGCGCCATGGCACGGCTGTCGATCCAGCGCACGAACTGGCCGCGTTCGCGCAGGAAGGCCATCTGCTCGGGCGTCGCCTCGCGATAGAGCAGCGAGACCGCGACGTCGCCGCCCAGGATCTCCCGCGCATCGGCACGCAGACCTTCTTCGATGGCGCGGCTGAAGGACAGGATGGCGGCGATCGCGGTGACGCCCAGCGCCAGGCAGGCGATGAACAGGCGGAAGCCGCCCAGGCCGCTCCGCATCTCGCGCCGGGCGAGCCGGAAAGCGAGGTTCATTGGGCCGCCAGCGAAACAGCCGTGCGTTCGTCACTGACCACGATGCCGTCAGCAATGCGCAGGATGCGGTCGCAGCGTTCGGCCAGCGCCAGGTCATGGGTGATCAGGATCAGGGTCGCGGCATCGGCGCGCGCCAGCTCGAACAACAGGTCCATGACCTGCTTGCCGGTGGCGCCGTCGAGATTGCCGGTCGGCTCGTCAGCCAGCAGGAGCTTGGGCCGGCCGACGAAGGCGCGCGCCACCGCGACGCGCTGCTGCTCGCCGCCCGAAAGCTGCGCCGGATAATGGCCGATGCGGTGGCCAAGGCCGACGCGCCTGAGCGCCGCTTCGGCCAACTCGAAGGCATCGCCACGGCCGGCGAATTCGAGCGGCAGCGCCACGTTCTCGTGCGCCGTCATGGTGGGAATGAGGTGAAAGCCCTGGAACACGATGCCGATATGGTCGCGCCGGAGCCGCGCGCGGTCGTCGTCGTCGAGCGGCCCGAGATCCTGGCCCGCAACCTCGACACGACCCGACGAGGCCCGCTCCAGCCCGCCCGCCACCATCATCAGGCTCGACTTGCCGGCGCCCGATGGCCCCACCACCGCCGCAATCTCGCCGGCGGCGATGTCGAGCGTAACGCCGCGCAGGATATTGACCGTGCCCGCATCGCTTGCCATGTCGAGATGGACGTCGGTGAGGCGGACGATTGCCGCAACTGTGGCCGTGACGGTGGCGGTCAAGAAAGCTCCGGGTAAGGGACGATGATCTTCGGCATTGGATATGGTGGTTTTGCGGCAGCGGTCAATTCACGGATCTCGGCGTTTCTGGCGCTGGTCCTGTGTCTGGCGGCGGCGACCGGGCATACGCAAAGCGGGCCGGCACAAAGCGGGACGGTCAAGATCGCCGTCCTGGGCGACAGCCTGGCCGCGGGCTATGGGGTGAAGCCCGAGCAGGCTTTCCCGGCCCGCCTGCAGGCGGCCCTTCAGCGCCGCGCGCGCAATGTCACGATCCTCAACCATGGCGTCTCGGGCGACACCACGGCGGGCGGCGTCGAGCGCATCGACTGGATGCTGGCCGACAAGCCCGACATCGTGCTGGTGGAACTGGGCGGCAACGACGCGCTGCGCGGCTCCGACCCGGCCGGCACCGAGCGCAACCTCGACGCCATCCTCACCAAGCTGAAGGCGGCCGGCGTCACGGTATGGCTGGCCGGCATGCTGGCGCCGCGCAACTTCGGCCCGGAATATGCCGCCCAGTTCGACGGCCTCTACAAGAGGCTGGCCGAAAAGCACGGCGTGCCGCTCTATCCCTTCTTCCTCGACGGCGTGGCGCAGGACCCGGCGCTCAACCAGGCCGACGGCATCCATCCCAATCCCAAGGGCGTCGACATCGTGGTCGAGCGCATCCTGCCGTTCATCACCAAGAACCTCGACGACTATGCCACGCCTGTTCGTAGCCCTCCCCGTCCCTGAGGAGATCGCCGACGAGCTGGCGACGCTGCAGTCGGGCGTGCCCGACGCGCGCTGGCAGACGGCGGAGAATCTCCATGTGACGCTCTGCTTCTGCGACGAGGTCCAGGGCTCGGTCATGCGCGACCTGGAAGAGGAGCTGGGCGACATCGCGGGCCCGCGCTTTTCGCTGGCGCTGGCCGGCGTCGAACAGTTCAGCGCCGGCAAGCAGCCCCGCGCCCTGGTGGCGCTGGTGCAGAAGAGCGACCAGCTCGACTGGCTGCAGCAGAAGGTGGCGACCGTGGCGCGCAACTGCGGCATCGAAATCGAGCGCCGCAAGTTCCGCCCGCACGTCACCCTGGCGCGCTTCCCCGCCGGCGCGGAGACCGGCCATCACATCGCCCAGTTCATGGCCAGCCACTCGACCTTCCGGTCGACGCCCTGGGTGGCCGAGCACTTCTCTCTCTATTCAAGCCGGCGCGGCCGCGGCGGGCCGATCTATACCGAAGAGACGACCTACCATCTGACCTTCTAGACGAACGTCAGTAGCCGCCGCGGGTTGCCGACCAGGATGGCGTCGATCTCGGCCTCGCTATAACCGCGCTTCTTCATCATCGGCACGACGTTGCGGAAGATGTGGCCGTAGCCGTGGCCGCCGAAGCTCGCCAGCCGCGTGCGGTAGCAGATGTCGTGGCTGATCACGACGCGCTCGAGATGGCCGTGCGAGATCAGCGCCCGGATCAGTTTCAGCCGCGTGGCGTCGTTCGGCATGTCGATGTCGGAAAGGCCGTAGTAGCTCGCCTCCTGGCCGAACAGGTCGAACTCGATGGTGACGCCGGAGTCGGCGAGCCTGAGCAGCCGCGCCTCGTCGAAGATGGTGCGGTCGATGTGGCTGATGACGATGCGCTCGGTCGGATGGCCACTGGCCTTGATGAAGTCGGCGACCTCCTGCGGCTGATCGGGATCGCGGCCGGGATGAACGTTGATCGCGGCGCCCGTCTCGGCGGCGGCAACAAGCGCCGCCTGCATCACCCGCTTCTCGGTGTCGGTCCACGGCGAGGTGCAGCCGATCTCGCCGATCATGCCGGCGCGGATGTCGGTGCCCCAGGCGCCGTCCAGGATCTGGCCGATCATTTCGGCGGCGAAATCGTCGACCGCGCGGCCGTGGTTCCTGGGGTCCTGGTAGTCGTTGACGTAGTAGCCGCAGCCCATGATCAGGTGCACGCCAGTGCCGGCGGCGATGCGCTGCAGCCCTTTGGGATCGGGCGAGAGGCCGCCGCAGGTCAGCTCGACGATGGCATCGCCGCCCTCGTGCTTCATCATGCGGACCTCGCGGGTGGCGATGTCCTCGAGGTCGAGCATGTACTTGCGGCCGGCCCGCTTGATGCCGTGGCCGTGATTGATCTGCCAGACATTCTCCAGCGTGATCTCGGGCCCGAGATCGTTGTCGCCACGTGTCGCCGGCGGACGGATGTCGCAGAGCACGTGCTCGTGCATCAGAGTCCGCCCCAGCGCCTCGGGCGCGATCGGCCCGAGGACGGTCTGAATCTTTCCCTTCAACCCGTCGCGTGTCATTGCGGCTCCAGCTTGGCCGCTTCGATCACCTTCTTCCACTTCGCGTTCTCGGCCACCATGTGCCTGGTGAGCGCCTGGGCGTCACCAACCAGTTCCGAGGCGCCGGCGTCGCGGATCTTCTTGATCACCGCTTCGGACCTGGTGCCCTTGACGATGTCGTCGGAGAGTTTCTTGACGATCTCGGGCGGCGTGCCCGCGGGCGCCGCGACGTACCACCAGGGCGCGGCGTCGAAGCCGGCGTAGCCCTGCTCGGCGATGGTCGGAATGTTCGGCGCCGCGAACCAGCGCTTGGCCGAGCTCACGCCCAGGGCGCGCAGCGCCCCCGACTGGAGGTGCTGCAGGTAGGGCGGCAGGTTGTCCATGGTGTCGAGGATGTGACCGGCCAGCAGGTCCTTCATGACCAGCGAGCTGCCGCGATAGACGACATGCTCGAGCTTGATGCCGGCCAGGCTGGACAGATACTCCATCGCCAGGTGCCCGGTGCCGCCGACGGCCGGCGAGCCGTAGCTCACCTTGTTGGGGCCCTGCGCCTTGCAGTAGTCGACGAACTCCTTGAGCGTCTTGGCCGGGAAGCTCGGATGGACGGCCAGCACGTTCGCCACCTCGCCGACCAGCGCCACCGGTGCGAAGCTCTTCACGCTGTCGTAGGGCATGGTCTTGTAGAGATACTGGTTGGTGACGGCGGTGCCGACCGTGCCCAGCAGCAGGGTCATGCCGTCGGGGGCTGCCTTCGCCACCAGCTCGGCACCGACATTGCCACCGGCCCCGGTCTTGTTATCGACCACGAAGGTGCCGCCCATCTGCTCGGTCAGGAGCTGGGCCACGACGCGGCCCAGGATATCGGTGGTGCCGCCGGCTGCGAAGGGCACGACGATGCGCACGGTCTTGCCGCCGGGATAGGCGCTCGCGCCGGCACTTTGGGCCCAGCCGTGCCGCGCCAGCATCGGCGCGGCGAGCGCAGCAGCAATCGCGGTGCGGCGGCGGATCATCTTGGACATGGCATTACTCCCTGGGTTCGGGCGACTATATCGGCCGCTCAGAGGGAGACCAACGTGACAGCACCGCTAGTCGGCTATGCCGACCGCATCTCGGTACGAAGCGGCGAAAACATCGCCTTCAAGGTCTCGAGCACGGGACCGGGTCCGTACAACGCCATGCTGGTGAAGATCGTTCGCGGCGATCCCAATCCCGGCGGACCGCCGGCCAAGCTGGAGGATATGTCCGATCTTTTCGACGGCCGCTTCGCCTCGCGCGAGCAGCGCGCCTGGCCCGGCTCCTATGCGCTGGTCGATGGCGGCAAGGCCGTGAAGTTGCCCGCGGCGCTCGGCGTCGAAGCCTTGATCTGGCCGACACTGCCCGCGGACGGACCGCAAACGGTCCTGTCACGCCGCGATCCCGAGTCGGGCGCGGGCTTCGCGCTCGTTCTCACGCCCGAGGGCATGGCGCTCGAGGTCGGCGGCGCGCGGGTCGTGGTCGGCAAGCCCCTGCGCACGCGCATCTGGTATCGCGTCTGGGCGAGTGCCGATCCCGTGACCGGCACGCTGCGTGTCGGTCAGCAGCCGCTGAAGCGCGCCCACGCCGTCGACGACGAGGGCGAGGCGCAGACGACGGCGCCGCTGTCGCTCGACGCCGCCCGGCCGATCCTGATCGGCGCCGAGTCGGCCAAGGACCGCCCCGCCCAGCGCTGCTTCAACGGCAAGATCGAGGCGCCCGCGATCGCCGGCGTCGCGGCCTGGGACTTCGCTCGCCGCGGCGAGTCGATGGAGATCGAGGACACCGGCCCCAACGGTCTGCACGGCAGGCTGATCAACCTGCCGACGCGCGCCATGAAAGGCGCGGCCTGGACCGGCACGGAGCGCGACTGGCGCCGCGCGCCGCACCACTATGCCGCCATCCACTTCCATGACGACGACCTGCACGATTGCGGCTGGGCCGACGACTTCAGCTTCACCGTCCCGAAGGACATGCGCAGCGGCGTCTATGGCATGCAGCTGAGCTGCGGCACGCACCGCGACGTCATTCCCTTCTTCGTGCGGCCCCAGGTCGGCAAGCCGCAGGCCAAGGTCTGCTACCTCGCCTCGACCTTTACCTACCAGGTCTACTCGAACTTCTCGCGCGGCGTGTACGACGAGGCGTTCCGCAAGCGGGTGGCCGACTGGAAGGCCTATCCGCACAATCCCGACGACCACAAGGACTACGGCCTCTCGACCTACAACCATCACCGCGACGGCTCGGGCGTGGCCTATTCCTCGCACCTCCGGCCGCTGATCACCTGGCGGCCGAATTTCCTGAGCTTCAACGACGCCGCGGGCTCGGGCCTGCGCCATCTGCCGGCCGACACCCATCTCACCGGCTGGCTCGACCGCATGGGCGTGGCCTTCGACGTCGTCACCGACCACGACCTCGACGAAAAGGGCGTCGAGATCCTGGCGCAGTACAAGGTGGTGCTGACCGGCTCGCATCCCGAGTATCACACCAGCGGCACGCTCGACGCGCTGCAGGCCTATACCGAGACCGGCGGGCGGCTGATGTATCTCGGCGGCAACGGCTTCTACTGGCGGGTGGCGCTCTCCAGGAAAGTGCCGGGCGCCATAGAAGTGCGGCGCACGGAGGGCGGCATCCGCACCTGGGCGGCCGAGCCCGGCGAGTACTATCACGCCTTCGACGGCGCCTACGGCGGCCTGTGGCGGCGCAGCGACCGGCCGCCCAACCTTCTCTGCGGCATCGGCTTCTCGAGCCAGGGTACTTTCGTTGGCGACTCCTACCGCCAGTCGCCGGCGGCGCGCGACAACACGCACGCCTGGGTCTTCGAGGGCGTGAAGAACGAGCTGTTCGGCGGCTACGGCTTTTCCGGCGGCGGCGCGGCGGGCTTCGAACTCGACCGCCTCGACCATCGCCTCGGCAGTCCGCTCAACGCCGTGGTGCTGGCCTCGTCCGAAGGCCACGACCGCAAGAACTTCGTCGTCGTCCACGAGGAACGGCTGGGCTTCACCACCACCATTCCCGGCCAGACCCTGGAGGAGCTGATCCACGCCGACATGACCTATATCGAGAAGCCAAGCGGAGGCGCGGTGTTCTCGGTCGGCTCGATCACCTACTGCGGCAGCCTGCCCCACGACAAGTTCGACAACGACGTGTCGCGGCTCACCTTCAACGTGCTGAACCGGTTCGGCGAACTCGGGCTCAAATGGCCGTTCTGACCGCCGGCTTCACGCGCTCGAGCAGGCCCTTGCAGCCGGCTTCGATGAGGCTGAGGGCGCGTTCGAAGCCCGCCCTCGGTCCGCCGATCGGATCCGCCACGTCGACGACGCCCATCGGCGGCGCGAAACTCAGGAACAGCTTGGGTTTGCCGACCAGCGCGCGGGGCGCCAGCCAGCGCATCTCCACGAGATGGCTGCTGTCCATCGCCAGCGGGTAGTCGAAGTGGGCGACGTCGTCGCCCGTCACCTGGCGGGCGCGGATGTTCGAAATGTCGTAGCCGCGGCTGGCCGCGATCTCGAGCGCCGCCGGCGCCGGCGACTGGCCGACGAATTTTTCCGACGTTCCGGCCGAGGCGATCTCGAACGCATCGGCCATGCCGGCACGCTCGACCAGGGCGCGAAAAACGCCCTCGGCCATCGGTGAGCGGCAAAGGTTCGCGGTGCAGACGAAGAGGACCTTGATGGTCATGGCCTCCACCCTAGCACGGCGCTAGATTTCGCAACATGCATCAGGATTACTTCCCGCCCGGCATCGTGGTGCTGACCGGCGCGGGCATCTCCAAGGAAAGCGGCATCGACACCTTCCGCGACCCCGATGGGTTGTGGAACCGGGTCAACCTGGAGGACGTCGCCACCCTCGAAGGCTGGCATCGCGACAAGAAGAAGGTGCTCGATTTCTACAACGAGGCGCGCGGCCTTTTCCGGGCCGCCCAGGTCGCCCCCAACGCCGCCCACGATGCGCTGGCCCGCCTCGAGGCGAAGTACGGCGGCGACGTCACCATCGTCACGCAGAACATCGACCCGCTGCACGAGATGGCGGGATCGAAGAACGTCCTTCACATGCACGGCCGCGAGGGCGAAATCCGCTGCATGAAGTGCAGCACGGTATTCCCGTCCGACGCCGATCTGGCGATCGACTCGGTGTGCGCGAAGTGCGGCGCGGTGGGCGAGCTGCGACCCAACATCGTATGGTTCGGCGAGCAGCCGATGCATCTCGACGAGATCTACGCCGCGCTCGACAAGTGCGGCCTGTTCATGGCCATAGGGACCTCCGGTCAGGTCTATCCGGCGGCGGGGTTCGTGCTGCACGTCCGGCGCCGGGCGCGGGTCCGCACCGTCGAACTCAATCTCGAACCGACCGAGAACCAGACGCTGTTCCAGGACCACATCTACGGCCCCGCCACCCGGATCGTGCCGCCCTACGTCGAGCGCATCCTGGCCGAGGGCTGGAAGGCCGGGGGTTGGTAGTGGCGGCCGGCAAAGCAAAGGAGAGACGAATGCCCGACATGATGCCTGACCGGACGCACGACGTGAACGAGGGGCCGCACGGCGCACACCACATCGCGCCCGACGTCCACGGCCGGAATTTCTACGCCATCGACCGGCAGTTCCAGGACCTGGTCTCGCTCTACATGGAGCCCGGCCTGCGGGCGGCGATGACGCCCCACTTCGACCGGCTGGGCGCGCTCGCCGGCGGACGCCTCGACGACCTCGCCATGACGGCCGACAAGCACCCGCCGGTGCTCAATGCCCGCGACCGCTTCGGCCGCGACGAGGACTGGATCGACTACCATCCCGCCTACCGCGAGATGGAGAAGATCGCCTTCGAGGACTACGGCATGCACGCCATGAGCCATCGTGCCGGCGTGCTCGGGATGAAGGAGCCGGCGCATCCGCTGGTGAAGTACGGCATCACCTATCTCTTCGTGCAGGGCGAGTTCGGCCTGATGTGCCCGGTCTCGGTGTCGGACACCTCCAACTTCATCATCAAGCGCTACGGCTCCGACGCCCTCAAGAAACTGCTGCTCGACCGGCTGCTGAGCCAGGACCCAGCGACCATGCTGAAGGGCACGCAGTTCATGACCGAGAAGGCCGGCGGCTCCGACGTCGGCGCGCTCGAGACCGAAGCCGAACGGATCGGTGTCGGCCCCGATGGCGTCGAGCGCTGGAAGCTCTACGGCCAGAAATGGTTTTGCAGCCACGCCGACGCCGATGTCGCCGTGCTGCTGGCCCGTCCGCGCGGCGCGGCGCCGGGGACGCAGGGGCTCGGCCTGTTCGCCATGCCGCGACGGCTGGAAGACGGCAGCCGCAACAGCTACCGGATCGTGCGACTGAAGGACAAGCTCGGCACGCGCTCCATGGCCTCGGGCGAGATCGTCCTCGACGGCGCCATCGCCTATGCCGTGGGCGACGTCGGCCGCGGTTTCAAGCAGATGATGGAGCAGGTGAACCTGTCACGCTTGAGCCACGGCGTGCGCGCCGCCTCGATGATGCGCCGCTGCCTCAACGAAGCACTGGCGGCCGCGCGCGGCCGCCGCGCCTTCGGCCGCGCCACCAGCGAATATCCGCTGCTGCGCCGCCAATTGATGAAGATCATGCTGCCGACCGAGCAGGCGCTCTCCATGTACGCCTTCTCCGCCGACACGATGGGCAAGGCCGACAAGGGAGACAAGGACGCGGCGAACCTGCTGCGCATCCTGACGCCGGTCTACAAGTTCCGCGCCTGCCGCGACAACATCCCGGTCGCCAGCGCCGCCCTCGAGGTCAAGGGCGGCCTGGGCTACATCGAGGAATGGGTGACGGCGCGGCTGGTGCGCGACGCCCAGATCGGCACCCTCTGGGAAGGCACCTCCAACATCAACGCACTGGACGTGGTGCAGCGCGCCGTCGGCAAATCAGGCGGCCACAAGACGCTGGGCGCCGCGCTCAAGGCGAAGTACGAGCCGAGCGGCGCGCTCCCCGGCCAGTACAAGGGCCTGCTGGGCGCCACCCTCGACCGCGTCGAACGCTTCGCCGAGGCGGTCGCGTCAGATCCCAAGCACGAGAAGCGCTCCAGGCTGGCCGCGGGCGCCCTCTATCACGCCACGACGGCGGCGCTGCTGGCCTGGGAAGGCGCCACTCTCGGTGCGCAAGGCGGCGATGCCCGCCGGCTCCTGCTGTCGCGCCTGGTGATCGAACATCGCCTCGCGCCGCAGGACCCGCTGTCGCTCAGCGAGTCGCCATGGGAGCAGGAGGCGATGGACCTCCTGCTCGACGACGCGCCGGTGCCGCTGGCGCAGGCCGTGGCGCTGGTCGGCTGACCCCTCCGCCCCTTCGGGGCACCTCCCCCGCAAGCGGGGGAGGAGAAGAGATGAAGTCACTCCTCCCCCGTCATCGGGGGAGGTGGGCGAAGGCCGGAGGGGGTCATCCCCTCCGCTTCAACACCTCATCCGTATGCTCACCGAGCAGCGGTTCGTGGTAAAGCGGTTTTGACGGCTCGTTCCGGAAGCGGACGACGGGCGCGAAGTGTTTGCGCCCCTGTTCGTCGGTGACGATCATGCCGCGCTTGGCGAGGTTCGGATCAACGATCGCCTCCGGCAGCGTGTTCACCGGACCCCAACAGATGTCGAGCGTGTCGAGCCATTGCATCCAGTGCGCCAGCGGCTTGGCCCTGAACGTGGCTTCGAGGAAATCCGCCACCGGTTTCTGGTGCGCGCCAGGCCATTCGCAGAGCGGCGCCATCTCGGGCTTCCCGAGCGCGCCCAGCAGGTTCTTTATGAACTTCATCTCCTGGCCGGCGATCACGAGCTGGCGGCCATCGGAAGTGTCGTAGACGCGATAAAAGGCCGAGCCGCCGGTGGTGCGCTGCTGTTTCACGTCGGGGTGCTTGTTCTCGGCGAAAGCGCTGCCGACCACGTTGGCGCACGACGCCATCAGCGCCTCGTGCATGGAGACGTCGATGTAGTCGCCCTTCCCGGTGGTCTGCCGCCGCAGCAGCGCCATCAGCACGCCGGAGAGGCCATGCAGGCCGCTCACCAGGTCGGCGACCGGAATGCCGGGAATGGCGGGCCGTCCGTCGTCGCCCAAGGTCAGGCTCAGCACGCCGGTCATGGCTTCGAGCGCCAGATCGTGCGCGGCGCGGCCGGGATAGGCGCCGTCCTGACCGAAGGCGCTGATCGAGCAATAGACGATGCCGGGATTCGCCGCGGCGACGGCGTCGTAGCCGATGCCGAAGCGCGCCGCGACGCCCGGCCTGAATGACTCGACCAGCACGTCGGCTTCCGACGCGAGGCGAAAGAGATCGGCGCGGCCCTGCTCGCTCTTGAGATCGAGCACCACGCTCTTCTTGCCACGGCCCATGTTGCGGAAGAACACCGAGGTGCGTTCGTCCGCGGGCTTGATCTGCCGACCAGGATCACCTTCGCCGGGCGGTTCGACCTTGATCACCTCGGCACCGTGATCGGCCAGTGCCGTGGTGAGATAGGGTCCCGGCAGGAACCACGACAGGTCGACGACCTTCAGTCCCTCGAGCTTCATGGGCGCCCTCCCAGCAGGGAGTCGTTGTCGGCGCCGAGCGGCGAACACGCGGCCTGCGCCAGCCGCTCCCCATCGACGCGAATCGGATTGGCGATCACCCTCAACTCGCCCTTCACCGGATGCGGCACCGAAGATACCATTCCGGTCTCGCGCGCAAAGGAACTGTCGAGCGCCGCGTCGAGCTTGTTGACCGGCGCCGCCGGCAGGAGGCCGTTCAGTCTCGTCAGCCATTCCGCCGTGGTGCGCGTGCGAAAGGTCGGATCGAGCTCATCGGTCATCTCGGCCCGGTTTTTTGCCCGCGCATTGGGATCGGGGAAGCGCGGATCGGCCAAGAGATCGTTCCGGCCCAGTGCCTCGCAGAGCGACAGCCAGAATTTCTGGGTCATGCACATGATGAAGATCCAGCCGTCCTTCGTCGGAAAGGTCTGGACCGGCGCCAGCGAGAGATGGGCGCTCCGGGGCACGCGCGGCGAGACGTCGCCTTCGTTGAGATACCAGAAGCCGGGATAGGTGAGCTGGTGCATGGCGACGTCGTAGAGGCAGGTTTCGACGTCGCAGCCCTGCCCCGTCGTGCGCGCCCGCAACAGGCAGGCGAGCAAGCCGACGATGCCCGTCAGCCCGCTCATGCTGTCGATCATCGACACCCCGACCCGCGTCGGCGGGCCTTCGGGCTCGCCGGTGAGCTCCATGAGGCCCGCTTCGGCCTGCATGAGGAAGTCGTAGCCCGGCCAGTCGTTGCGGGCGTTGGCGCGACCGTAGGCGGAGATGTGCAGGCAGACGATCGAGGGCTTGAGATGTTTCAAGCTGGCATAGTCGATGCCGAGCTTGGCCGGTTGGGTGCCGCGCAGATTGTTGACGACGCAGTCCGCGCTCTTCACCAGCGCCTCGAACTGCCGCCGGCCCTCGGCCGATTTCATGTCGACGGTGACGCTCTTCTTGCCGAGGTTCCAGGCCTGGAAATATTCGCTGTCGTCCTTGCCCAACTTATAAGGCCCGACCTGACGCGACGGATCGCCCTCGGGTGCCTCGATCTTGATCACCTCGGCGCCGAGCTCGGCCAGGAACATGGTGCCGTAGGGCCCGGCGCCGAACTGTTCCAACGTCAGGACGCGAATTCCCTCCAGAGGCTTCACGATACCGGATTCCGGCGCACCCACTGGCGCGCGATGATGAGGCGCTGCATCTCGTTGGTGCCCTCGCCAATGCAGGTGAGCGGCGCGTCGCGGTAGAGGCGCTCGATGTCGTACTCCTTGGAGTAGCCGTAGGCACCGTGGATGCGCATCGACTCGATGCTGTTCTCCAGCGCCGCCTCCGAGGAGAAATACTTGGCCATGCCGGCCTCCATGTCGCAGCGCTCGCCGCGATCGAAGATGTCGGCGGCGTCGAGGGTGAGCAGCCGCGCGGCCCGGGCGCGTGTGGCCATCTCGCCGATCTTGAGCGCGATCGCCTGGTGCTCCCAGATCGGCTTGCCGAAGGTCTTGCGCATCTGGGCATAGCTCGTGGCGAGGCGAAGCGCGCCCTCGGCGATGCCGACGCCACGGGAAGCGACGTTGATGCGGCCGAGTTCCAGCCCACCCGCCACCTGGGCAAAGCCCTTGCCCTCGACCTCGCCGATCAGATGGTCGGCCGGAATGCGGTAGTCCTCGAAGATCAGCTCGCCCGAATCGATCGAATGGTAGCCCAGCTTCTCGAGCTTGCGGCCAACGCGGAAACCCGGCCCCTTGGGCGTGATGAACAGGCTCATGCCGGTGTGGCGCGGATTGGCCTGCGGGTCGGTCTTGACCAGCATGGCGAAGCAATGGCCCTCGATGCCGTTGGAGATCCAGGTCTTGGTGCCGTTGATCACGTAGCCGTCGTTGCCGTCGCGCTTGGCCACCATGCGGATCGACTGCAGGTCGGTGCCGGCGTCAGGTTCGGTCAATGCCAGCCCGCCCCGGATCTCGCCGGTCG
The DNA here is from genome assembly GCF_004296935.1 of Reyranella sp. Classification (GTDB taxonomy): domain Bacteria; phylum Pseudomonadota; class Alphaproteobacteria; order Reyranellales; family Reyranellaceae; genus Reyranella. The sequence goes on along the minus strand of NZ_SCVH01000122.1, from coordinate 12,302 downwards.
CGAACTTGGGCAGCCACTGCTGCTTCTGACGTTCCGTGCCGAACTTCTCGACCGCCAATGCCAGCATCAGGTGCGAGTTGAAGATGCCGGTGATCGCCATCCACACCGAGGAGACGCGCATCACGATCTCGGCGTAGGTGCGGGCCGGCAGGCCGAGGCCGCCATACTCGGGACTGATGGTGGCGCCGAACAGGCCGAGCTCCTTCATCTGTTCGACGATCTCGGCCGGCCATTTGTCGGCGTGGTCGAACTCCTTCACACGCGGCGCCACCTCGCGCTCGATCCAGCGGTCGATGGTCGCCAGAAGCTGGGCTTCGTCGGCCTTGTCGATGCCGGTCATCGTTCTTCCTCCCGAAATTGAGGCGACAAGGTGGAAAGACGTTCCGTCCGAGTCAATGTTATGCTGCGGCAACTGGAGGAAACGATGAAAAGACGCGCTTTTGCCGCCGTGCTTACGACGCTGCCGTTCGCAGAGCGCGGGCTCATGCGCCCCGCCTTCGCCCAGGGCGAGGATTGGCCGACCAAGTCGGTGCGCATCGTCTGCCCGTTCACCCCGGGCGGCTCGCAGGACAACATCGCCCGCCGCCTCGGCGTCAAGCTCACCGAGTTGCTGGGTCAGTCGTTCCTGATCGACAACCGCACCGGCGCCGGCGGCTCGATCGCGGCGGACAACGTCGCCAAGTCGCCGCCGGACGGCTACTCGGTGCTGCTGGGCGGCATCGGCAGCCATGCGCTGGTGCCCAATCTCTACGCCAAGCCGCCCTACAATGCCTTCACCGACCTCGAGCCCGCGGCCTGGATCGGCACGCAGCCCAACCTGCTCGCCTGTCAGCCCGGCTTCCCGCACGACACGCCGCAGAAGCTGATCGCAGCGGCCAAGGCCGAGCCCGGCAAGTATCAATACGGTTCTTCCGGCGTCGGCACCTCGCCGTCGCTCACCATGGAACTGCTCAAGCAGAAGACCGGCATCGACATGACCTTCATCAGCTACCGCGGCGCCGCGGCGGCGGCGGCTGACGTATTGGCCGGCCACATCCCGATGTGCATCGCCAACGTCGATTCGCTGATGGGCCAGGTGAGCGCCGGCAAGCTGAAGCCGATCGCCACGACCGGCGCCAAGCGCTCCGAGGCCTTGCCCAACACGCCGACACTCGTCGAGGCGGGCTTCCCCGACCTCGTCGTCACCTCGTGGTCGATGTGGGCGGTCCCGGCCGGCACGTCACCCAAAATCAAGGACAAGCTGCGGGCCGCCACCGACCGCGCGCTGCAGTCGCCCGATGTCATCGCCAGCATGAAGGCCGGCGGCTTCGAGCCGGGCACCATGTCGATGGCCGAGGTCGATACCTTCATCAAGGCGGAGTACAAGCGCTGGGGCGAGGTCATCCGTGCCGCGGGCATCAAGCCGCAATAGTCACCGACTGCCCGACCTGCTGGCGCCGGGTCTTGATCTGGTGTTCTGCGGCACCGCGCCCAGCCCGGCGTCGTTCCAGGCACGTGCCTACTATGCCAACCCCGGCAACGCCTTCTGGCCGACGCTGCACGCCGTCGGCCTGACGCCGGAGCGTTTCGCACCGGACCGTTTTCGCGAGCTGCTGGGCCATGGGCTCGGCCTCACCGACCTCAACAAGACCGAGGTCGGCTCCGACCATGAGCTGAGCGCCCATGCCATGGATACGAGATCGCTGCACGCCAAGCTGCGCCGCTACAAGCCCGCCGCCATCGCCTTCACCAGCAAACACGCCGCCGCCCTGGCGCTCGGCGTGAAGGCGCCCGGCTACGGCCGTCACATGGAACCGCTGGAGGGCGCGGTGGCCTTCGTGCTCGCCTCGCCGTCCGGCCGCGCCCGCTCCTTCTGGACGCTGGCGCCGTGGCGGGAGGCCGCCGCCTTCGTGGCCGAGCGCCGCCTCCGCCGGGAACGCGCGGCCTAACACGGCGCTGCGGCGCAACTCCTTCCCCTGAGGGGCGTTACCTCCCGGGACAACACGGAGTTCGACATGATCGACGTCCCCCGCCGCTCGCTCGCCGCGGGCGCCGGCCTGTTGCTTGGCGCCATGGCCGTTCAAGCCCGCGCCCAGCAATTCGCCAGCGCCGCCACACCGAAATTCCGCGTCCAGCCGCTCACCGTAAATCCGGAAAAGGTCAAAGGCCTGTCGGCCGGCCTGCTGCGCAGCCACCACGGCAACAATTATGCCGGCACCGTGAAGAAGTTGAACGCCATCAGCGAGACGATGGCGACCGTCAACTTCGCCGAAGTTCCCGCCTTCACGGTGAGCGGGCTGAAGCGCGAGGAGCACATCGCCTACAATTCGACCATCCTGCACGAACTCTATTTCGACGGCATCGGCGAAGCCCCGACCCAGCCGTCGGGAATGCTGGCGCAGGCCATTTCCCGCGATTTCGGCAGCCTCGACCGCTGGAAGGCGGAATTCACCGCAACGGCCAAGGCGCTGGCCGGCGGCTCGGGCTGGGTGATCCTGGCGCACTCACCGCGCGACAAGCGGCTGTTCATCCACTGGGCCGCCGATCATTCAATGGCGCCGGCTGGCGCCGTCCCGCTGCTCGCGCTGGACATGTACGAGCATGCCTATGCGATCGACTACGGCGCCGATGCCGCGAAATACATCGACGCCTACATGCAGGCCATCAAGTGGACGAACGTGGAACGCCTTTATCGTGAGGCCATGCGCGTCTGATTTGGGCGCACCGATCAGGCGCTTGGCTGGGCGCGCTGCGATTCTTCCTCGGCCTTGGCCTCGATCGCTTCCATGTCATCGTCGCTCAGCCCGAAGTGATGGCCGATCTCATGGATCAGAACATGGCGCACGATGTGCGGCAGGTCCTCGCCCGACTCGCACCAGTAGTCGAGGATCGGACGGCGATAGAGAAAGATGCGGTCGATGTCGTTGGCGACGTGACCGGCGCCGCGCTCCATCATCGAGACGCCCTGGTAGAGACCGAGCAGGTCGAACGGCGTGTCGAGCTCCATCTCCTTCTCGACCTCGTCGGAGGGAAAGTCGTCGACCTGGATACGCACGTTGCCGACGTGCTTGCGGAACTCCTCGGGAATCGTGGCGAGCGCCTCGGCGGCGATCGCCTCGAAATCCTCCAGGCTGGGCGCTATGCCGAAGCAGGGCGTACGCCGCGGGTTTCTGAACACCGGCATGACTCCCCCATATAGGAGCCGCGCGCGCTCGCCAAGCGTCAGACGTGAGGGATTGTTCACCGGTTTGGCGCGGGAATCGCATGGTCGCGTTTCGGACCGAACCACCCTAAGCTCCCGCCCCGTATGTTGAGTTTCCTCACCCGTCGCCTGATCGTCGCCTTCCTCGTCGCGGCGACGGTCATGACGCTGGCCTTCATCCTGACGCGGCTTTCGGGCGACCTCGCCACGTCGATCGCCGGCCCCAATGCGACGCAGGCCGACATCGACGCGATACGCAAGGCCTATGGCCTCGACCGCCCGGTGCTGACGCAGTTCTTCGACTGGGTCGGCCGCGCCCTCACCGGCGACCTGGGCGAGAGCTACTTCTTCAAGGCCCGTGTCTCGGCCCTGATCGCCGAGCGCATGCCGGTCACCCTCACCCTCGGCCTCACCGGCCTGGTCATCGCGCTGGTGGTCTCGCTGCCGCTCGGCATCCTGGCGGCGGTGCGCGAGAACACCGCGCTCGACCGTTGTGTCCAGCTGGTAGCGCTGCTCGGCCAGGCGATGCCGAGCTTCTGGCTGGGCCTGATCCTGATGATCACCCTCGGCCTACAGCTCGGCTGGCTGCCGATCTCGGGCACCGGCTCGTGGCAGCATTTCGTGATGCCCGGCATCGTGCTCGCCTTCTCGGCGATCCCGGCCCTCACCCGTCTCACCCGTGCCGGCATGATCCAGGCCATGGGCAGCGACTATATAAGGACGGCGCGGGCCAAAGGCCTGTCGCGGGCCTCGATCCTGCTCAAGCATGCGCTGCGCAACGCCGCCATCCCGGTGGTGGCGATCGCCGCCGTCCAGCTCGGCTTCATGCTGGGTGGCTCGATCGTGATCGAACAGGTCTTCGCCCTGCACGGCGTGGGCTACCTCGCCTGGGAGTCGATCGGCAAGAACGACTTCCCCGTGGTCCAGGCGGTCGTGCTGGTGCTGGCGGTGATCTACGTGGCGCTCACCATGCTGGCCGACCTGATGAATGCCGTGCTCGACCCGAGGCTGCGCGGTCCATGAGCGTGGCGGTGGTCAATGCCGGCCCCAAGCGCGGCTGGAAGAGCGTCAGCACCTGGATCGGCGCTGTCATCGTGGGCCTCGCGGTGTTCTGCGCGCTGGCGGCGCCCTGGATCGTGCCCTACGACCCCTTCGCCCAGGACCTCGGCAAGCGTCTGGTCGTGCCGTTCTGGATGACCGGCGGCTCGAGCGAGCATCTCCTCGGCACCGACCAGCTCGGCCGCGACTATCTCTCGCGCCTGATCTGGGGCTGCCGCATCTCGATCCTGATCGGCGTCACCGTGACCATCGTCTCCGGCCTGATCGGCATCACCATCGGCGTGCTTGGCGGCTTTTTAGGCGGCCGGGTCGACGATGCGGTGCTGTTCGCCATCACCACGCGGCTTTCCATTCCGGTGGTGCTTGTGGCGCTCGCCGTGGTCGGCCTGTTGGGCAGCTCGATGACCCTCCTCGTCCTCACGCTGGGCCTGCTGCTGTGGGACCGCTTCGCCGTGGTCGCGCGCTCCACCACCATGCAGGTGCGCAACCTCGACTTCGTGGCCGCAGCCTGGTGCGCCGGCTGCTCGCGCTTCCGCATCCTGTCGCGCGAGGTGCTGCCCAACATCGCGAGCCATCTCGTGGTGGTGGCGACGCTGGAGGTGGCGCTCGCCATCCTGCTCGAGGCGGCGTTGTCGTTCCTGGGTCTCGGCGTGCCGCCGCCGCTGCCGTCGTGGGGCCTGATGATCGCCGAGGCCAAGGACTACATGTTCTTCTCGCCGTGGGTGATCGTGATCCCGGGAGTGGCGCTCTTCGTGCTGGTCCTCGGCATCAACCTCTTGGGTGACGGACTCCGTGACCTGTTCGGTGCGAGGACCGATACGTGAGTGCACTCCTCGAAGTCGAACAGCTCGAAGTGGGCTTCGGCAGCCGCACCTCGGCGGTGCGCGGCACCTCGCTCACCGTCGAGCGCGGCGAAACCCATTGCCTGGTGGGCGAGTCGGGCTGCGGCAAGTCGGTGACGGCGCTCGCCGTCATGAACCTGCTGGCCCGCGGCGGCCACCGCCGGGCCAAGCGCCTCTCCTTCCAGGGCGAGGATCTTCTGAAGCTCGACGACAACGGCATGGCCCGGCTGCGCGGCAATGCCATGGCCATGATCTTCCAGGAGCCGATGACCTCACTCAATCCCGCCTACACGGTGGGCTCGCAGATGACCGAGGTGCTGCGCCGCCACAAGGGAAGTAGCCAGCGCGTGGCCACCGACCGCGCCGCCGACCTGCTGGCCCGCGTCGGCATCACCGCGCCGGGCCTGCGTCTCGGCCAGTTCCCGCACCAGCTCTCGGGCGGGCTGCGCCAGCGCGTGATGATCGCCATGGCGCTGATGTGCGATCCACAGCTCCTGATCGCCGACGAGCCGACGACGGCGCTCGACGTCACGGTGCAGGCCCAGATCCTGCGCCTGCTGGCCGAACTGCAGCGCGACTTGGGCCTCGGCATGCTGCTGATCACCCACGATCTCGGCATCGTGGCCCGCGTCGCCACCCGCGTTTCGGTCATGTACGCGGGCGAGGTCGTCGAGAGTGCGGCCACCGCGCAACTCTTTGCCGATCCGAAGCATCCTTACACCCAGGGCCTGCTGCGCTGCGTGCCGGTGCCGGGCAAGCAGCGCCAGGACGAGCCGCTGGGCTCGATCCCCGGCACGGTGCCGCGCGTCGGTCCGGGCTTCGAGGGCTGCGCCTTCCGCGAGCGCTGTTCCTTCGCCGACGCGACCTGCGCCCATCAGATCCCGCGCAAGACCGCGAGCCCGGGCCACGACTATCTCTGCCGGCTGCCCGCGCCTGTGAAGGCGCTGACATGAGCGGCGCCACGTCTCTGCCCGCGATCGAAGTCCGCGGCGTCCACAAAACCTTCCGCGTCAAAGGCGGCATGCTGGGCAAGGACCGCCACGTCGTGGCCTGCGACGACGTCTCCTTCGCCGTACCCCAGGGCGGCGTGCTGGGCGTGGTGGGCGAGTCGGGCTGCGGCAAGTCCACGCTCGCCCGCCTGATCCTGGGCCTGCTCGAGCCGACCTCGGGCGAGATCGCGGTCGAAGGCCAGAAGATCTCCGACATGGATCGCAAGGCCCGCGCCCGGCTGATCCAGCCGGTGTTCCAGGACCCGTTTGCCTCTCTCAACCCCTTGGCGCGCGTGCGCGACATCGTGGCCATGCCGCTGCGTGCCCAGGGCAACATCGATCGCGCCGACGTCACCCGGCGCGTCGACGAGATGCTGGCCCGCGTCGGCCTCACGGCCGAGATGGGCGCCCGCCTGCCGACCGAACTGAGCGGCGGCCAGCGCCAGCGGGTCGCCATCGCCCGTGCACTCGTCCTGCGGCCGCGCATCGTGGTCTGCGACGAGCCCACCTCGGCGCTCGACGTCTCGGTGCAGGCGCAGATCCTGAACCTGCTGGCCGAGCTCCGGCGCGAACTCGGCCTCACCTATGTCTTCATCAGCCACAACCTCGCCGTGGTCGAGCATGTCGCGAGCGAAGTGGCGGTGATGTATCTCGGCCGCATCGTCGAGCGGAAGCCTACGCAGGCGCTGTTCCACCAGCCCGAGCATCCCTACACCAAGGCGCTGCTGGCCTCGGTGCTGACGCCCGAGCCCGGCCTCGGTGTCCCCGACGTCGGCCTGGGCGACGTGCTGCCCGACCCGGCCAACATCCCGCCGGGCTGCCGCTTCCATCCGCGCTGCCCGATCGCGGAGCCGCGCTGCTCAGCAGAAACGCCGCCGCTCAGGCCTCGGCCCGGCGGCGGCGTGGAGTGTCTTCTCGTTCCTTAAGCGGCGGCGCGTTATTTCCACTTCGCGTAGTAGAAGCGCGGCAGCTCGTCGGGGAAGGTCTTGAACTCCAGCGCCTTGGCGAAGGCGTAGGTGTTCACGTAGGTGAACAGCGGCAGCCAGTAGGCCTTCTCGGTCATCAGCTTGATGGCCGCCGAATAGGCTTTTTTGCGCGCCGCCGGATCGGAGGTGGCGCCGCCGTCGGCCACCAGCTTCTCGAGCTCGGGATCCTTCGAGTAGTTGTCGAGGGCGCCCGCGCCATACATCACCGGGAAGATCGCCGAGACGTCGTTGATCGAGTAGCTGCCCCAGCTGCCGTGATAGAGCGGGTTCTCGCCGCGATGATTCTTCTGGATGGCGGGCGACACCTGAAGCTGCGTGATCTTGGCCTTGATGCCGACAGCGGCAAGGTCGTTCTGTTGGGCCGCACTCCACGAGGTCGGCTGCACGTAGGTCACGAACTCGGTCTCGAAGCCGTTGGGGAAGCCCGCCTCGGCCAGCAGCGCCTTGGCCTTGGCCGGGTTGTAGTCGTACTTCACCGCGGCATCGGCGTCGCAGCCGAACTGGCTGGGGAAGCAGGGTGCCGGCGGCACGCGGCTGCCGCCCTGCACCAGCTTGTCGGCGATCGCCTGACGGTTGATCGAATGCCAGATCGCCTGGCGCACCTTCAGGTTGGTCATCGGGTTGCCCGCCCCGGTGCGGCCGGCGGCGTCGAGTTGCAGGTAGCCGACGCGCATCGATTCCTGACGCACCGCCTGCAGGTGGGGCATCTTGTTCACGTCATTGGCCTGGTCGGGATTGATGTTCCACATCCAGTCGGTGCGTTGCGCCAGCAGTTCCGTCACCGAGGTGGCGAGATCGGGCACGAAGCGCACATGCAGCGTCTTGATCGCGGGCTTGCCCTTGGGCGAGCCTGCCCAGTAACCGTCGAAGCGCTCGAACACGACTTCCTTGCCCTGCTCGTTCTTGACGATCTTGTACGGCCCGGCGCCGACCGGCTTGGCCGCAAAGCCCTCGGGACCGACCTTCTCGCGATAGGCCTTGGGATGGATCGGCGTCACCATGGCGAGATATTCCAGTGCCGCCGGCGTCGGCTTCTTCATCTTGATGCGCACGGAAAACTCGCCGGTCTTCTCGGCCTTGTCGATCCAGGCGTAGTTCGACGGCGTCGCCACCTTGCTCGCGGGATCGGCCGCCATGTTGATGGTGTAGACCACGTCGTCGGCGGTGAGCGCGCTGCCGTCGTGGAACTTCACGCCCTGGCGGATGGTGAGATCGAGCGAATTGTCCTCGGCGAACTTCCAGGCGGTGGCGAGCGACGGCTTGATCTCGAAGGTCGAGGGATCGCGATGCACCAGCATGTCCCAGGCCTGGTGCGCCAGGATCAGGCCGGTGCGCTGGCTGTTGAAGTACATGTCGACGTTGGGCACGGCGTCGGTGAAGTTGATGCGCAGGATATCGGCGCTTTTCTGGGCAAGGGCAGGGCTCGCCAGCGCCATCGAGGCGGCGGCGAGCAGCGCGGTGCGGCGGATGATTTTCAAGAAGACCTCCTGTTTGTAGCGTCGAGCCTAGGCTGCTGCACCGCAATGAGGCAAGCTTCACGCCAACTGAAGGGGACCAGTATGACCGCCAAGCTTGCCGGCAAATCCCGCAGCGATGCCCTCGCCGCGTTGAAGGCGTGGAAGGAAGTTCCGGGCCGCGATGCGATCCAGAGGAGCTTCGCCTTCGCCGACTTCAACCACGCCTGGGGCTTCATGACCCGCGTGGCCCTGGCGGCCGAGAAGGCCGACCACCATCCCGAATGGTCCAACGTCTACAACAAGGTGACCATCGTGCTCTCGACCCACGATGCCGGCGGCTTGAGCGAGAAGGACGTGGCGCTGGCGAAATTCATCGATTCGCTCCTCTAGACGTGTCCGCCGCCTTGCGGAAAGCAAGGAAACCGACTTCGGGATTTTCCGTTGTCGCGGATTTGGTGGCCAAACCCCTGAACCTTCTCCTCTTTTCGCGGTCCAACCCGCCGCGAAAATGTCCGCAAAAAGCGGACATGTTCGAAACTGACATCAGTCGTTTTCGGGCGGTAGCGGCATCCGCGCGATCAGGCGCAGCAGCAGACGGTCGTTGAAGCGCCGGATGTGCCCGACCTGCCGGCCGCGATACCAGATCGGCTTGACCTGGGGCGTCTCCACCCGCCGATGCGTCTCCATCTCGATCGTCTCGCGGTAGAATTTCAGGGCGAGATCGCAGCGTGCCCGGAAGCCGGGCTCCGCGCGCCAGCGCCGCGCCGTGCGCTCGTCGACGCCGGTGCGTGCCGCCGCGTCGGCGTGATTGCCCCAGCGCGCGAGATGGCGCTCGTAGTCGTATTTCTTGCGCGCCAAGGTGCGCTTGCGCGGCGCCGGCGGCCTCTCGGCCAGCACCTCGGCGGGAACCTCGTCGATCGGGCACTTGCTCCAGCCCATGTCCTTCCTCCTCCGGAATCGAGCAGGAAGAGGACTATCGGATTTCCGTCTGATCGTCAATATCCTATATGTGGTGAAATGCGACCCCGGCTGCAGGCAATTTGCCGTCACCTGGTGCGACACACTGTGTGACGACGATGTGACTGGCAACGACGCGCTGCCCGAGGCACCATGGATTGCATGATGCGTTTGCGCCTGCTTGCCGCCGTCCTTGGCTGCCTCGCCGTCCTGGCGGGCGGGCTGATGGCGGTTGCCGCCGCAGCGGCGCCGTTGGCGTCGCCGGCATCGGAACACAGCACCGCCAACGCCCCCTGCACGCATTGCGATGAGTGCGACAGCGCACCCTGTCCGGTGCCGGCCGCCACATGCATGCAGACTGCGCCGAGCGGGACGCCGACGCTGGCCGCCGCAACGCTCGACCTGCCGGCGATCGGCTTCGGCAAGATCCGCTGGGCGCTTCGCTCGACCCTCCTGAGCGGCCTGTCGCCGCCGCCCGACCCCTTCCCTCCGCGCGCCTGACCCTTCGTCGGTCAGTTTGAGCCGTCGCGCTTTTTTGGCGCGCGGCATCGCGGAGGTTCGTCATGGTTTTCGCAGCCAAGCCGCGGCCCGGCATCGCCGGCGCCGTCTTCATTGCCATCCTCATTGCCGTCCTTGCCCTCTCGGCGGCGCCCGACGCGCGCGCGGCCGATCCGGCCCCGGCCGTCTGCGGTCCCGGCGGCAAGGTCAAGTTCTACCGCCATCCGATGGGAGCGCCCGACACCTCGCCGGTGCCGAAGAAGGACTCGATGAACATGGACTACATCGCCGTCTGCGAGGACGAGACGGGCGATGCGGCGGGCACCGTCAGGATCAGCCTCGACAAGGTGCAGCGGCTCGGCGTGCGCAGCGAAGAGGTGCGCGAACGCACGCTCAGCCGCAGCATACGCGCCTTCGCCACGGTCCAGTTCGACGAGCGCCGCCAGTCGGTCGTCGCGCCCAGGTTCGGCGGCTGGATCGAGAAGCTGCTGGTCAATGCCACGGGCGACACGGTGAAGCGCGGGCAACCGCTGTTCGAGGTCTACAGTCCCGAACTGAACGTGCTGCAGCAGGAATTCATGTTGTCGCGCGGCGCGCAAACCGCGGCCGAGGGGCGCCTGCGCAATCTCGACTATCCCGAGAGCGATCTGGAGAAGCTGCGCCGCGGCGAACGTCCGCCGCGCACCATCGCCGTGCCGGCGCCGACGAGCGGCACGGTGATCGAGAAGACGGCGATCGAGGGCATGCGCTACCAGCCCGGCGAGACGCTGTTCCGCATCGTCGACACGTCGGTGATGTGGGTGCTGGCCGAGGTCTACGAGCAGGACCTCGCCTTCGTGAAGGCGGGCGACATGGCCAGAGTCACGGTCAACGCCTGGCCGGACCGTCCATTCCCCGGCCGCGTCACCTTCATCTATCCCGGCGTTGGCAAGGAGAGCCGCACGGCACGGCTGCGCATCGAGGTTGCCAACTCCGACGGGCTGTTGCGCGCCGACATGGCGGCCACCGTCGAGATCGAGGCGCCGATCCCGGGACGATGGGTGGTCGTGCCGGACTCCGCGATCATCGACAGCGGCAAGCGGCAGATCGTGCTGGTCGAGCGCGGCGAGGGCCGCTTCGAGCCGCGCGCCGTCAGGCTCGGCGTCCGCGTGCCGGGCCAGGTGCAGGTGCTGGAAGGGCTGAAGCCGGGCGAGCGCGTCGTCACCTCGGCTACCTTCCTGATCGATGCCGAGAGCAACCTGCGGGCAGCACTTGCGGTGTTCACGGCAGGAGACGGCAAATGATCGCCGGGCTCATCCGCTGGTCGACGCGCAACCTGCTGCTGGTGTTCGTGGTCACGCTCGCCCTGGTCGGTGGCGGACTCTACGCGATCGGCCGCGTTTCGCTCGATGCCATCCCCGATCTCTCCGACACCCAGGTCATCGTCTACACAGAGATGCCGGGCCAGGCGCCACAGGTCATCGAGGATCAGGTCACCTATCCGCTGACCACGGCGATGCTGGCGGTGCCGCGTAGCCGTGCCGTGCGCGGCTTCTCGTTCTTCGGCGTGTCGTTCGTCTACGTCATCTTCGAGGACGGCACCGACATCTACTGGGCCCGCAGCCGCGTGCTGGAGTATCTCAATTCTGGCGCCCAGAAGCTGCCGGCCGAGGTCAAGCCGACCCTTGGGCCGGACGCCACCGGGGTCGGCTGGGTCTTCCAGTATGCTGTGGTGGGCGCAAACCGCTCGCTGGCCGAACTGCGTTCGTTGCAGGACTGGTACATCCGCTTCGCCCTCGCCAAGGCCGAGGGTGTGGCCGAGGTGGCAAGCGTCGGCGGCTTCGTGCGCCAGTACAACGTCGTCGTCGACCCGGTGAAGCTGCGCGGCTTCGGCGTGCCGCTGGCCCGCGTGATCTCAGCGATCCGCGCCTCCAACCGCGAGGTCGGCGGCCGCGTCGTCGAAATGGCCGAGACCGAGTTCATGGTGCGCGGCCGCGGCTACATCAGGAACACGGCGGACCTCGAGCAGATCGTGCTGCTGGCCGACGGGCCGGCACCGGTCCTGCTGCGCGACGTGGCGCGCGTCGAGTTCGGTCCCGACGAGCGCCGCGGCGTCACCGAGCTCGACGGCGAGGGCGAGGTGGTGAGCGGCATCGTGCTGCAGCGCTTCGGCCAGAACGCGCTCGACGTGATCGCCAACGTCAAGGCAAGGCTGAAGGAAATCGCACCGGGCCTGCCCGAAGGCGTGCGCGTCGAGCCGGTCTACGACCGTTCCGACCTGATCCACCGCGCCATCGAGACGCTGGTCCACACGCTGCTCGAGGAGAGCGCCGTGGTGGCGCTCGTCTGCTTCG
>NZ_SCVH01000121.1 GCF_004296935.1 Reyranella sp. | reverse complement strand
AGCAAGGGCGGCCGGACCGAATATGCCCACGACGAGCAGCAGAAGGACGAACTCCTGCGCACCGTGTTCGGCGGCAAGGCCGAGATGACACGCTTCAAGGGCCTGGGCGAAATGCAGTCGGTCCATCTGCGCGAAACCACGATGGATCCGACCAAGCGCATCCTGCTCAAGGTCGACGTGCCGACCGCGGCCGACGTCGACGCCCGGCGAGAGGCCATGCGCACGGCGACCCTGGTCGAGGACCTGATGGGGCGGAAGCCCGAGAAACGCTATGCCTTCATCCAGGAAAACGCCAAGTTCGCCCGCGATCTCGACGTTTGATCCGGCCGGCGCGGTCACGTATCGTGGGGAGTTGAAAGAGGTACCAGGGAGAGGGTTCGCATGCGTTATGCGAAGAAAATCGCCGCGGCGATCGCGGCCATCATCGCTGTACCTGCGATTGCCGGCGCAGCGACCATCGGTGGCACCTACTACGCGCCTCAGTACGATTTCATCGACTTCTGGAACGCAGCCGACAACAAGACCTTCCAGGTTATCCTGGACGGCAACCCGTTCCCCAATGTCCCGGCCGACGACGTGGCGCGTCGCCTGCTGCCGACGATGCAGATCGCCAAGCCGCGCCCCAACCTGACCTTCACTTACGACAATCCGGCAGAAATGCCGCGCCCCTACTACCGGCTGGTGCTGGTGTTCGACTACGCCAACGATCTCGGCGCCGATTCGGTCTGTGCCGGCGCGCGGCGAACCGGCCCCGGGACGCCCGGCGTCTTCAAGCTTTTTGCCGTCTACTGCCGCAACGACTTGTCGCTGTCGCAGACGACTGCCTGGACACCGGCGACGGGCCCGGACGATCCGCGCATCGAGCAGCTTTTCAGAGAATTGTTCCTGGTTGTGTTCAGCGATTCAATGTCGCTCCGGCCGAACAACGGCCTCGAACGTCGCTAGGAGCAAAGCGCTCCACAGGGACTCTCTGCTAACCAGACGGCCATGGCCGCCTGGTACTTCCTTGCCGATACGATCCTGTCACGTCTCGACGCGGAGACAGCGCATGGGTTGGCGCTTCGCACTCTGAAAAGCGGGCTGCTGCCGGGTGACGGGAAGCCTGACCCGTCGTCGCTTTCCATCACGGTCTGGGGCCGCCACCTGCCCAATCCGATCGGCCTGGCCGCGGGCTTCGACAAGAACGCCGAAGTTCCCGACGCTCTGCTTGGCTTGGGATTCGGGTTCGTGGAGATCGGCAGCGTCACGCCCCGACCACAGGATGGCAATCCCCGGCCGCGGCTTTTCCGGCTGGCCGAGGACCGCGGTGTCATCAACCGCATGGGTTTCCCGGGGCAGGGTCTGGAGGCCGCCCGCTCCAGGCTCGCCGCCCGTCCCCGCCGCGGCTTCATCGGCGTCAACGTCGGGGCAAACAAGGACAGCACCGACCGCGCGGCGGACTACGTCGCCTGCAGCGTGGCCCTGGCGCCCTATGCCGACTATCTCGTCTGCAACGTGTCGTCGCCCAATACACCGGGACTGCGCAATCTCCAGGGGCGCACCCAGCTCGCGGATCTGCTCAGGCGCGTCCAGGACGCCATCGCCATGAAGCCGGTGCCGCTCGTAGTCAAGATCGCGCCCGACGCCACGGACGACGATCTCGACGATATCGTCTCGGTCTGCCGCGACCTGCGCATGGACGGCATCATCGTCGGCAACACGACATTATCGCGCCCGCCCTCGCTCCGTTCCGGGCGGCGTGCGGAAACCGGCGGCCTGTCCGGTGCTCCCCTCATGACCCTGTCGACCGGCGTCCTGCGCCGGACCGCGCAGCGCGCCGAAGGCCAGTTCCCGCTGATCGGCTGTGGCGGTGTCGGCTCGGGTGCGGATGCCTACGCCAAGATCCGTGCCGGTGCGAGCCTGGTGCAGCTCTACTCGGCCATGGTCTACGAGGGCCCGCCGCTCATCCGCCGCATCAAGAGCGAACTGGCTGCGCTGCTCGCCCGCGATGGCTTTGCCTCGGTGGCCGATGCGATCGGCGCCGACCTACGTTGAGGTTTCGTCGAGGTATTGCCCGGCGTCGAACTTGACGTAGGCGCTCCCCTCGTCGAACGCCACGCCGATCGGATTGCCACCCGACGCGACAATGTCGATCTGCTTCTGCAGCAGGATCCGCAGCATGGACACGCCCTGGTCGGACGACATCAGATGCTCCTCCGAGTGGAAGGTGATCGCGCCCTGCCCGACCTGAGCCTCGGTGTCGCCGGGAAACTTCTGGTGCTCCTCCGGGGTCAGCTCGGCCCAGGCCTTGCCGTTGTAGCGCGACTTGAACTTGGTGAGCTCGCCCTTCTCCCGGACGCGGCCGGCAACGTAGATGCGATAGTGGGTGTCATCGATCGGCAAGGTCCAGCCGATTGATTCGACCATGCCGTACTGAGCGACCTGCGGATTGGCAACGACCCGCAGGGTCGGCACCACGGCTTCGGTGACGCGACGGAAGCGCCTGCCGTCGGGACCGGGACGAATCGAGGTCGCCTTCACACTCTGGCGTCCGTACTCGAACTTCACCTTCGGGAAGGCATTCATCTGGGCGGCGAACTGCGGGCCGCTGAAGGAGCCATGCAGGATCGGAACATGGTAGGGATCGACGACGTTCTCGAAGTGCTGCAGCCAGTTGCAGGGCGCGATCGCGATGCCGCCACTGCCGATGCTGGAATCGTCGGCTTCGACGAATTCCCCCGGCTGTAGCACCTCGAGACATTCGTAGCGCGGCAGTACCGGCTTCTTGTCCGGCGGTCCGAGGTAGGCAAACACCAGACCGTAGCGTTCCTCGACCGGATACCACGGCTGGCGTACGCGCTGGCATTGCGCGCCGGTCGGATTGGGCTCGCAGGGCATTTCCAGGCAGCGCCCTTCGACGTCGAACAGCCAGCCGTGATAGCAGCAGCGAATGCCGCGCTCCTCGACCTTGCCGTAATAGAGCGTCGTGCCACGGTGGCAGCAGCGCGGATAGACCAAGCCCGCCTGCCCCTGGCCGTCACGGAACAGGATCAACTCCTCGCCCAGGATCTTGACTGGGCGTGGCGTCGCACCGGCGTCCGACGCCATGCCAACCGGGTGCCAGTAGCGCCGCAGGAGTTCGCCCATCGGCGTGCCGCGCCCCACCTCGGTGAGCTTGGCGTTGTAGGTCGGTCGCTCCAGGCCGTAGGCGGAGCGGACATTCGTGGCCGCACTCATGGTGAACTCCCTACTCGACCTTGGCGCCGGATTGCTTGATGAGGTCGGCCCAGATGGGCGTCTCGCGCGCCAGCACGGCGGCAAGTTCGCCGGGCGTGGAACCGACAGGCGTCTGCCCCTGGGCGATCATCTTCTCGGCAACCTCGGGCTGGGTGATCACGATCTTGATCTCCCGTTGCAGGCGGCTGACGATCTCCGCCGGCGTGCCGGCCGGCGCATAGGCCGCCACGAAGAGGCTGAGATCGAAGCCGGCGATCAGCTGCTCGGCAAAGGTCCCAAGCTCGGGCATGGATGCCGAGCGCTTGGCCCCGGCGACGGCAAGCGGCTTCACCCGGCCGGCTGCGATCTGCGGCTTGGCGCTGGTCGGACTGGCCCAGGTGATGTCGAGCGTGCCGTTGGCGACGTCCTGCAGAGCCGGCACGTCGCCGCGATAGGGGACGTGGCTATAGAGACCGCCCCCACTTGGACCGCTGAGGGCCTTCTCGAACATCAGGCCATAGAGATGGGCGCTCGAGCCGATACCCCAGCTGCCATAGGTCGCCGGCCGGCCCAGCCCCTTCACCCATGCCGCCATGCCCCTGAGATCGTTGAACGGGGCATCGGCCTTCACCACCACGAGGATCGTTCCCAGCGAGATCAGCGACACCGGGATCAGGTCCTTGGCGGGATCGAACGGCAGCTTGGCGTAGAGTGTCGGATTGTTGGTATGGGTCGAATTCGTCGTGATCAGGAACGTGTAGCCGTCGGGGGCTGCCTTGGCGACGATGTCCGCCCCGACGATCGTGTTGGCGCCCGGCTTGGGATCGACCAGAACCTGCTGACCCAACCGTGCCGTGAGTCCGTCGGCGATCACCCGCACGAGGGCATCGATCGCTCCGCCGGGATTGAACGGCACGACGATGCGGATGGGCTTGGTGGGCCAGGCACCCTGCGCCCATCCCGCCGAACCGAGGCCCGCCGAACCGAGGAAAGGAGCGGAAAGCGCCGCCCCGACGATGGTTCGCCGTCCGAACGCTTTGCGCGTCATGGTTTCTTCCCCCGGATGTCCGCTCGATCTTCGCTGAAACATAGCCACCGCCACGACCGATGCATAGCTCACCTGCAGCCGGGATGAGGCCTGCATCGCGGAAATCTGGGTGGCAGACGCGCTTCCGGGGAAGCCATACACTCCCGCCAAGGGAGAAGATGCCGTGCCGCTCTGGATACCGATCACGATCGCTGCCGCGCTGTGTCAGAACATTCGCACGACGATGCAGCAGAAGATTCGTGGACTGCTGAGCGTCGATGGCGCGAATTTCGTCCGCTACCTCTACGGCGCACCATTGGCGCTGGCCGCCCTCGCCTTCCTGGTTTGGGGCACCGGCCGGACGGTGCCCACGATCACGCTGGCCTTCCTCGGCCTCGTCACCATTGCGGGCGTCGCGCAGATCGTGGCGACCTCGCTGATGATCCACTCCTTCTCTCTGCGCAATTTCACCGTCGGAACCGTCTACTCCAAGACCGAGACGGTGTTCGTGGCGCTGTTCGCGACCTACATCGCCGGCGAACCGCTGGCCTTCGGCTCCTGGATCGGCATCTTCGTATGCCTGGGTGGCGTGGCGATCTTGAGCGTGCGCGGCAAGCTCTCCGACATACGCGGTGTCCTTGCCGATCTGACGCACAAGGGCGCGGTCTACGGCATCCTGTCCGGTGCGGTCTTCGCCATCGCCGCCGGCACGATCCGCGAGGCCTCCAAGCTCCTGACCGAGGGCGATTTCATGATCCGCGGCATCACGGTGCTCGCCTGCATGAACACCATCCAGGTCGTGCTGATGGCTCTCTACCTCGCACGACGCGACCGGCCGCAACTCGGCAAGGTCTGGCACAACTGGCGGTCCTCGATCTGGGTCGGCATCTTCAGCGTGCTGGGCTCGGCCGGCTGGGCGCTCGCCATGACCTTGGAGAACGCTGCCCTCGTGCGCGCCGTCGGCCAGATCGAGCTGGTCTTCACCTTCATCTCCTCGCGCCTCGTCCTCAAGGAGCGCCCGTCCCTCGGCGAGTGGATCGGCAGCATCCTCGTGGTCGGCGGCGTCGTTCTCATTCTCGTAACGCGGTGATCTCATGACCGAACAGACAAGGCCGCTCGATGGCCTGCGGGTCCTCGACTTCTCGACCACCATTGCCGGTCCACATTGCAGCCGCCTGCTGGCCGACATGGGCGCCGATGTGATCAAGATCGAGTCGCCCGAGGGCGACCTGATGCGCTCCAGGCCGGTGCAGCGCGACGGCGCCGGCACGATGTTTGGCCAGCTCAACGCCGGCAAACGCTCGATCGTGCTCGACCTCAAGCGACCCGAGGCGATTGTCGCCGTGAAGAAGCTCGTCGAGACCGTCGACATCTTGGTCGAGAATTACCGCCCGGGCGTGATGAAGCGCCTGGGCCTCGACTATCCCGAACTGGCCAAGATCAATCCCAGGCTCATTTACGGCGCCATCTCCGGGTACGGCCAGACCGGGCCCGCCGCCGGACGTCCGGCCTATGCGCCGGTGATCCATGCCTCGACCGGCTACGACATGGCCCATCTCTTCTACCAGCAGGGCCGCGAACGGCCGGACAATTGCGGCATCTTCGTCGCCGACTATGCGAGCGGCGCCTATGCCATGGGCGCCATCCTGGCGGCCGTCCATCAGCGCCATGTCACCGGCAAGGGCCAGATGATCGACGTTTCGATGTTCGAAGCGCTGGTCGGCATGCTGCTGGGCGAGGTCAATCGCGCGCAGTTCGATTTCGAGATGCCGTCGCGGCCGATGTACGGCCCGGTCGAGGCGAGCGACGGCTACGTCATGCTGGCGACGGCCAGCGAACGCACCTTCCAGGACATGGCGACCGCGGCGGGACGGCGCGATTGGCTCAGCGATCCGCGCTTCGAGAAATACGCCGACCGGCGCATGAACTGGGACAAGTTCGTCGACGAGTTCGAGCAGTGGTCCAGGACACTCACCGTCAAGGAATGCGTCGCCGCTCTCGAGAAACACGGCGTGCCCTGCTCGCCCTACCTCACCGTCACCGAAGCGCTGCAGGATCCGCAGGTCGCCCATCGCGGCTCGCTCTGCACCATCGAGGACAGCGCGGGCACTTACAAGTCGCCGGCGCCGCCTTTCCGTTTCTCGGGCTCGCCGCTGCAAAGCGGACCGAAGGTCGCCGCGCTGGGCGAGGATACCAGGCGCGTGCTCGCCGAGGCCGGCCTCAGCGCAGCCGATATCGAGGCTCTCGTAAAATGATCGATCCGCGCACCCCCATCCTGGTCGGTGCCGGCCAGATCACCGACACGGCAGGCGCGCCGTCGAGCGAGCGATCGCGCGTCGCCTTCTGCGCCGAAGCGGCGGCCCTCGCGCTCGACGATACGGGTGCCGCGATTGGCGGCCACGGCCTCGGTCACATGATCGACGCCATCGTCGTGCTGGAGTTTTTTAGCGACATCAGCCCGCGCTTCGCCTCGCCCTTCGGCCGGTCGAGCAATCCGCCCAAAAGCGTTGCTGACCGGCTGCATGCCCACCCGCGGCAGCTGCTCTACAGCCATTCCGGCGGCAACATGCCCCAGTACCTGGTCAACCGCTTCGCCGAGGAGATCGCGAGCGGCGAGACCGAGCTGGCCCTGATTTGCGGCGCCGAGCTGCTCCGCAGCACCCAGATCGCGCGCCGGACCGGACAAAAGATCGACTGGAACGAGGATCCCGGCGGCGAGCCGGAGCGGATCGGCGACAAGCGCTTTGGCTTCAGCGAAGAGGAGGCGCGCCACGAGCTCAGGGCCGCCATCCACTTCTATCCGCTGCTGGAGAACGCCATCCGCGGTGGGCTGAACCGCGACGTTCCGAGCCACATGAAGGCGATGGGTCGGCTGTTCGAGCGTCTCGCCGCCGTCGCCAAGCGCAATCCGCTGGCAACCCGCCGCGACGGCTACAGTGCCGAGGCATTGTCGACGATCTCCGAGGACAACCGCTGGATCTGCTTCCCCTACCCGCGCCTGATGAACGCCAACGCGATCATCGACCAGGCCGCCGCCGTGCTCATGACGTCGGTGGGCAAGGCCAAGGAATGGGGCATCCCGCAGGACCGCTGGGTGTTCCTGCATGGCTGCGCGGACGGAACCGACACCTGGGTCGTCTCGGAGCGCGAGAAGCTCGATACGTCGCCGGCGATCCGCGGCTGCGCCCGCATCGCGCTCGACATGGCCGGCAAGAAAGTCGCCGACGTCGATGTCTTCGATCTCTACAGCTGCTTCCCTTCGGCCGTCGAAGTGGCGATGACCGAGATCGGCATCGCCGAGGACGACCCGCGGCCGATCAGCGTCACCGGCGGCCTGCCATTCTTCGGCGGGCCCGGCAACAACTACGTCACCCATTCCATCGCCGAGATGATGACTGTCGTGCGCAAGAAGCCTGGCTCGTTCGGCATGGTGACGGCCAACGGCAACTACCTCACCAAGCATTCCGCCGGCCTTTATTCGACCGCGCCGACCAAGGGTCCGTGGCGGCGCGAGGACCCCAAGAAATTCCAGGCCGAACTCGACGCCCGGCCGAAACAGCGGGTCGAGACCAGGCCCTCCGGCACCGGCACCATCGAGACCTACTGCGTGACCTACGGCAAGGATGCCCCGGAACGTGGCTACATCCTCGGCCGGCTCGATGCGTCCGGCGACCGCTTCATCGCCATGGCGCCCCAGGAGCCGGCGATCCTGGCCGACATGCTGACGAAGGAGCAGCTTGGGCGTAAGGTATCGGTCTCCGATGAGGGCGGCCGCAACGTCTTCCGCCCGGTCTAGGCCCTGATCCTGGCGAGGAACCCATGTCCAATATCCTCAGCGCGGCCCAGATGGCCGAATTCAACGAAAAGGGATTCACCTACGCCCGCGGCCTGTTCGCACCCGACGAGGTGAAGCTCCTCACGGCGGCGATGGAGGAAGATCCCGCCGTGCGCGACAGCATCCTCGACCGCCGCGACGGCGAGGGCCGCTCGACGCGCATCGCGCTCTGGAACCGCGCCGGCGACAGCGTCTATGGTCTCGCCGCCCGCACGCACCGCATGGTCGATACGTCGGCGGCTTTGTTGGGCGGCCCAGTCTATCACTACCAGTCGAAGCTCACGGCCAAGGAGCCCGAAGTCGGCGGCGCCTGGGAATGGCACCAGGATTATGGCTACTGGTATTACAACGGCTGCCTGCGTCCCGACCTTCTCTCGGTCATGATCGCCCTCGACAAGACCGACCGGAGCAACGGCTGCCTGCAGATCGCCGCCGGCTCACACAAGCTCGGCCGTATCGACCACACGCCACTGTCGCCGACCCAGAACGAGGTCGACCCCAAGCGCCTGCCGCACATCCTGGAGAAATGCCCGATCGAGTATTGCGAACTCGACGCCGGCGACGCGCTGGTCTTCCATTGCAACGCCATCCACCGCTCCGATGCCAATCGCTCGGCCAACCGGCGCTGGACCCTGCTGATCTGTTACAACCGCGTCGACAACGACACCTTCACCAGGGTCGACGACCGCTACTATGTGCCGCTCGAGCCGGTCGACGACGAAGCCATCCGCCGCGCCGGCCTGCGCTTCGCCCGTGGCGACGGCCAGGAACACTTCGCCAGCAAGCCTTACGTCCCGGACCTGCGCAAGGCGTCGTAGTCGGCGGGGTTGCTCATGGACGTCCGCAAAGCCGCCGCGTCCGACATTGAAGCAACCGTAGACCTGGCGGAACGCAACCGGCGGCAATATCAGAAGTACCAGCCGACATTCTGGCACAAGCACCCGCAATCGGCGGCGATGACGCAGGTGTTCTTCACCAAGCTGCTGACGGAGCCCGGCACGTTCTTCCTGGTCGCCGTCGAGGGCAGCCAGTTCCTCGGCTTCCTGATCGCGCGGAAGTTTCCATCGTCTCCCGTCTTCGATCCGGGCGGCGACACCTATCTGATCGACGATTTTTGCGTGACCGAACCTCGCCACTGGCTGACGGTCGGCGAGGCCCTGCTCTCCCACGCATCCACGCTCATTCACGAGCGGGGCGCGGTTCAGATCCTGGTGACCTGCGGCGACCGGGATCTCGCCAAGGCCGAGACGTTGCGCCAATCCGACCTGACCATCGCGTCGAACTGGTGGACGAAGCCGTTGAAGTGAGCGCTATGCGCGCTAGGCGCCGAGCCGCTCCAGCGCCGTGCTGAGGCGTGCCCGCGTCTGCTCCGCCTGGCTGCGGCGCTCGCGCTGCTCCTCGACGACTTCTTCCGGCGCGCGCGACACAAAGGCCGCGTTGCCGAGCTTGGCGTCGATCTTGCCGACCTCGTCAGCCAGTTTCTTGATTTCCTTCTGCAGCCGTGCGCCCTCGGCCTTTAGATCGATCACCTCGCCGACCGGCAGCGCATAGGTCGCCTCGCCCACCACGATCTGCAGCGATGCCTTGGGGGCCGCCGTGGCGGCCTCGATGCCTTCGATGCGCGACAGCCGCTCGATGGCCGCCCGATGCCTCTCGAGCCTGGCCGCCGTCGTCGCGTCGCCGCCGATCACCAGAAGTTTGAGCTTGGCGCCGGCCGGGACGTTCAGCTCGGCGCGCGCGGAGCGGATATCGGAGATCAGTTTCACCAGCCAGCCCATTTCGGCATCGGCGGCGGCATCGAGAGCGGTGGGCACCGGCCAGGGCTGGCCGATCAGCGGGCCGTGCTCCTCGCGATGGCCGAGCTTGTCCCACAGCTCCTCGGTGATGAAGGGCATCACCGGATGCATCAGCTTCACCGTCTCGCGCAGCACAAAGGCCGTGACAGCACGTGTCTCGTCCTTCTCGGGCCCATCGGCGCCTTGAAGAATCGGCTTGGTGAGCTCGACGTACCAGTCGCAGACCACGCCCCACACGAATTCGTAGAGCGTGTTGGCAGCTTCGTTCAGCCGGAAGTCGGTCATCGCCTTGTCGATCGCCGTGTTGGCGCGCGCGAGTTCGCCCAGCATCCATTTGTTGACGGTGAGCCTGGCCGACGAAGGATCGAAACCCTTGGGCAGCGCGGCCCCGTTCATCTCGGCGAAGCGCGTCGCGTTCCAGAGCTTGGTCGCGAAGTTGCGCGCGCCCTCGACCCGGGCCGGCGCAAGCCGCAGCCGGCCGGCCTGCGAGGCCGCGAGCGACGTCATGGTGAAACGCAGCGCATCGGCGCCGTACTTGTCGATCAGCTCCAGGGGATCGATCACGTTCCCCTTGGACTTCGACATCTTCTGGCCCTTCTCGTCCGTCACCAGCCCGTGCAGGTAGACGGTGCGGAACGGCACCTCCTTCATAAAGTACGAGCCCATCATCATCATGCGGGCGACCCAGAAGAACAGGATGTCCCAGCCGGTCACCAGCACGCTGGTCGGATAGTACTTGGCGAGTTCCGGCGTCCGGTCGGGCCAGCCGAGCGTCGAGAATGGCCACAGGGCCGAGCTGAACCAGGTGTCGAGCACGTCGGGGTCGCGTTCGAGCGCGACGTCCTTGCCATAGTGGGCACGTGCCTCGACCTTCGCTTCGTCCTCCGAGACCGCGACGAACACCTTCTTGTCGGGTCCATACCAGGCCGGAATCTGATGCCCCCACCAGAGCTGGCGCGACACGCACCATGGCTGGATGTTCTCCATCCAGCGGAAGAACTCGTCACGCCCCCTCTCGGGCACGAATTTCACGCGGCCGTCGCGCGCCGCCGCGAGCGGCTCCTCGGCGAGCTTCTTGGCGTCTGCGTACCATTGCTCGGTGAGATAGGGCTCGACCGGCACGCCGCCGCGATCGCCGTAGGGCACGGCGTGGGTGTGCGGCTCGATCTTCTCGACCAGGCCCAGCTCCTCCATCTCGGCCACGATCTTCTTGCGCGCGTCGAAGCGGTCGAGGCCGCGATACTTCTCCGGTGCGTTCTCGTTCACGCGGGCGAACTTGTCGAAGATGTTGATGGCCTCGAGCTTGTGCCGCCGGCCGACTTCGAAATCGTTGAAGTCGTGCGCCGGCGTGATCTTGACCGCACCCGATCCCTTCTCCGGATCGGAATATTCGTCGGCAACGATGCGGATCTTGCGGCCGACCAGCGGCAGCACCGCATGCTTGCCGATCAGGTGCTTCCACTTGGGATCGTCGGGATGCACGGCAATGCCGGTGTCGCCCAGCATCGTCTCGGGCCGAGTCGTGGCCACGACGATGTGCTCGTCACTGCCCTCGAGCGGGTATTTGAAATACCAGAGGTGCCCTCTCACTTCCTGCGACTCGACCTCGAGGTCGGAGATCGCCGTCAGCATCTTGGGGTCCCAGTTGACCAGCCTGAGGTCTTTGTAAATCAGCCCGGCCTTGTAGAGATCGACGAACACTTTCAGGACGGCCTTCGACAGCCCCTCGTCCATGGTGAAGCGCTCGCGGCTCCAGTCGCATGAGGCGCCGAGGCGGCGGAGCTGGCCGGTGATGGTGCCGCCGGAGTAGGCCTTCCACTCCCAGACCTTGGCGAGGAACTCCTCGCGGTTGAGCAGCTTCTTGTTGGCGTCGTTCCTTGCAGCGCCTTCGACCGCGAGGCCGATCCCCTCCTGCTCGAGATTGCGCACCACGACCATCTGGGTCGCGATGCCGGCATGGTCGGTGCCGGGTTGCCACAGCACGTCGTCGCCCTTCATGCGGCGCCAGCGGATCAGCACGTCCTGCAACGTATTGTCGAGTGCATGGCCCATGTGCAGGCTGCCGGTGACGTTGGGCGGCGGGATGACGATGCAATAGGGCGGCTTGGCCGACTCCGGATGGGCACGGAAAGCCCCGGCCTGCTCCCACTCTGGGTAGCGGCGGGCTTCGATCTCTTTGGGGTCGTAGGTCTTGTCGAGCATCTGTTGCAACTTCTCTGGCCTTATAAACGAAAACGCCACGGACGGCGCCGTGGCGTTCTATTCGGGGGCGCCTCGAGGTCAGCGGCGTGTCAGCCGGACGATCTCCCGTTCGACGAACCGTTCGACCATGGGCGGCAGGTTGCGGTCGAGCCATTCCTTCAGCATCGGCCGCAGCATCTCCTTGACCAGGTCCTCGATGGTCTTGCCATTGGCATCGACGGCCGGTCCTGCATCGGGCGCGACCGGCGGCGGCACGCTCTCCTGGACGGCCTGGTTGAGCCGGGCGAACGCCGAACTGGCGACGCCCACCGCACCCGAGCCGACCAGCGCGCCATCCGGCGGCTGTTCGAAGGACGGCTGCGGCATCTCCGACGCGCGCGCCGGATCGATTCGTGGCAGCGGGATCGGCACCGGCCGGGCAGCGCCCGCGGCGGATTTCGGCTCCTCGACGAGGTCGGTCAGCATGAGGACGTCGTCGCGCCGGGCCGCCTCTGCGCCTGGCGCCAGCCGCGGCTCGGTCGGCGGAACGACGGCCGGCCGCGCCGACTGACTCAAAGGCTGCTGGTTGCCGACCTGGGCGCGCGCTTCGTCGTCGGAGATGATCTTGCGGATGGAAGCGAGGATATCGTCCATCGACGGATCGTTGTTCGCGTTTCTGGCATCGCTCATTTGCTACTGCCCCCCGCGGCGGGACTGCCAGTGGATACGTTACCGGTCGAGGCGGGGTTTGCCGTGTCGGCATTGCCCCAGCCGATCCAGCGCGAGCCCACCTCGTTATAGTACCTCTCTTCGTCGTAATATTCGACCGGAAGCGTGAGGGTCCGGGCCGTCAGGCGCCCGATGCCGGCGAGAACCCCGTAGTACGAAACCTGCACGTCGTGGCGCGCCTGGATGAGGTTGACCTGGGAGTTGAGCAGTTCCTGCTCGGCATTCAGCACGTCGAGGGTCGTGCGGGACCCGACCAGGGCCTCCTGGCGGACGCCGTTCAGGGCGACTTCGTTGGCACGGACCTGGGCTTCGAACGAGGTCACCCTGGAGCGCGACGAATCGAGCTGGCGCCAGGCGCGGATGACGTTCTCCGCCACCGCCCGGCGCGCGCTGTCGAGCTCGTTGCGCCGCTGCCCGACCAGTTCCTTTGCCTGCCGGATCTTCGACCACTCGCCGCCGCCCTGATAGATCGGGATCGTGGCCTGAAAGCCGAGGATATAGTTGTAGAACCGGTCTCCGGGAACCTGCACGTCGAACTGCTGCTGGACGGTCCCCACGAGGTTGATCTGGGGCAGCAGAGCGCCGACCGCGCTGTTCACCCCGTATGCCGCCGCCGAGATTCGGTATTGCGCGGTGACCGAGCGGGCGCCGCCGTCCATGGCGAGCGCCACTGCCTCTTCCTCGCTGCCCGGCAGCCCGCCCACCAGCGGGATCTCGCCCAGCTTGTTGGGCTTCACCCCGATCGTGCGCTGAAAGGCGGCCTCGGCGATCCGGACCTGGGTGTCGGCCTGCACGAGGTCGGCCTTGGCCAGTTCCAGTCGTGCTTCGGCCTGCGACACGTCGGTGATCGTGAGTTCGCCGACGCGGAAACGCTCGCGCGTCGCATCGAGCTGCTGGACGAGGACGCTGACGTTGTTCCGCCGCGCATCGGCGATGGCGATGTTCTGGATCAGGTCGGCATACGACGTCACCGCCGCCAGAAGGACGTTCTGCTCGGTATCGGCGAGCGCGGCGCGTTGCGCCTGGATGTTGGCCTGCGCCTGCTTGGTATTGGCGACCGTCTGGCCGCCAAGGAAGATCGGCTGGGTCAACTGAAGCACGGTGGACTTGCCGTTCAAGGTCCAGAACGTCGGTGTCTGGGCCACGCCGGGCACGGTCATTGGATAGTTGGCGTCGATGTTCTTGTTGTAGTTCAGCGACACCGACACCCGTGGCCGCCAGTTCGCGACCGCCTGGGCCAGCGTTTCATCGGTCTGGCGCAACAACGCCCGGCTCGCCAGGAGATCGGGGTTGGAGTTGTAGGTCGTCGACAGCGCCTCGATCAGGCTCTGCGATCGAGCCTCCGGCGCCGCGCCCAGTCCTGCCGCAAGCGCGAGCCCTGCGATGGCGCAGGCGTGACTCAAACCGGGCGGGATACGCATTGGACTGACTCTCATATGTGGTCGGAGCCTACCACTGCCGGAATGGGCATTGGTAGCCCCCGATCCGGTGGCCAAACCCGCTGGGCCTTCATCAAAAAGTGAAGCGTGGCGGCGGTGCAAAGCCCGGAAGCGGCGGCGTGCCGGCCTCGAACAGCGGGCGCCCTGAAGTCACGCCGCCATCCTTGATGAAAATCTGGGCCACGCCCATTGCCCCGGAAGTCCCCGACACGGTGACGGCAAGCCTGCCGCCTTCCGCCAGTTGGTCGAAGACTGCCTGGGGAACCTGCCGAACCGCGCCCTCGATCAGGATGACGTCATAGGGCGCCGAGCCAGGGCCCCCCTGCTCCAGTTTGCCCGTGACCCATTGGATGCCTGTGAGGCCGAGATCCCTGGTCGTCTGCTCGCCGGCGGCAGCCAGCGCCGGATCGCTTTCGAGCGCCGTTACTGCCTTCACGAGCCGTGCCAAAAGGGCCGCGCCATAGCCGCGGCCGGCACCGACCACGAGAGCCCGGTCTTCCGGTTGCGGTTGAAGCGTCTGGATCAGCCGGGCCAGAACCATGGGTTCCATGAGGTAGCGGCCACCGCCCAGCGGCACGTCTTCGTCGGCGTAGGCGACGGAGCGGACGGCCTCGGGCAGAAACTTCTCCCGCGGCAGCTCGCCAACGGCGGCCAGGAGCGCCGCGTTGGTCACCCGATTGGGCCTGAGCTGGCCTTCGACCATGTTACGCCGCGCGAGAGCGAAATCCGTCATCAACCAACCCCAATATATAACGGTGTTTATAGGCGGCGCGCGGCGACAGCGTCAAAGGGTGCGGAGTCGCGGTCCCGGTGCCGGCCTTGACCGCTTGGCTTGACCGGTCTGTCGCCGCATGAGTATAGCAGCCGCCGTTCCTCGCGCGGCCTGGTGGCAGAGTGGTGATGCAGCGGACTGCAAATCCGCGTATGCCGGTTCGATTCCGGCCCAGGCCTCCACAAACCGCGACGACCGATGCCCTTGCGTGGGCAGGGATGCTCTGTCAAAACATCGCGCCTTCGCGGGCTGGATACCGCCGCCCGCGCCGATTTCCATTCCGGAGTAGCTCAGCGGTAGAGCAGGCGACTGTTAATCGCCCGGTCGTAGGTTCGAGTCCTACCTCCGGAGCCAATCGGGGCCGTTCTCGCAAGAGTACGGCCCCTTTTTGCCTGTGGAGTTGCCCCCATGGCTGATCCTCCCCCGTCCGACGAGAAGGCCGAACTGGTCGATCATGTCGTGGCCTTCAAGGGCTACTTCAAAGTCGGCCGGTACTTTTTCCGGCACACGCTCTACCAGGGCGGCCAAAGCCCGGTCATCAGCCGCGAGGTCTTCGAGCGCGGCCATGCCGCCGGGGTCCTGCCCTACGATCCGTTGCGTGACGAGGTCGTCCTGATCCGCCAGTTCCGTGCCGGATCCTACGTCGCCGGACGTCATCCCTGGAGCTGGGAAATGGTCGCGGGAATCTTAGAGGAAGGCGAATCGCCCGAGGACCTCGTTCGCCGCGAGGCCGTCGAGGAAGCCGGCCTCGAGGTCGGCGATCTGATCCCGATCCACACCCTTATGGTGAGCCCCGGTGCGATGTCGGAGTCGTGTGCGCTCTTTCTCGGCAGAGTCGATGCCTCCGCTGCCGGCGGCGTGTTCGGCCTCGAGTCGGAAGGAGAGAATATTCTGGTCAAGGTCGTGCCGTTTTTTGAAGCTCGCGCCATGCTGGACCGCGGCGAGATAGAAAATGCTGCTGCCGTCGTCGCCCTGCAGTGGCTGGCTCTGCATCGCGACGAGGTCAGAAGCCGCTGGCGCCAAGCCGGTTGCGCCTGAGCCCGCTCCCTGTCTACCGTCTGCCCGGGAGCGCAGGGTTCAGCACAGTGAGCACGTCATGAACGTCCGGTCGGGTTTCATCGAAAGCATCGGCAACACGCCGCTGATCAAACTGCGCGCAGCCTCCGAGGCGACGGGCTGCGAGATCTACGGCAAGGCGGAATTCCTCAATCCCGGCGGATCGGTGAAGGATCGCGCCGCCCTCGCGATGATCCGCGACGCCGAGAAGCGCGGCGCGTTGCGCAAGGGCGGCGTGGTGGTCGAGGGCACGGCCGGCAACACCGGGATCGGCATTGCCCTGGTCGCCAATGCGCTGGGCTACCGTTCGGTGATCGTGATGCCCGAGACGCAGAGCCAGGAGAAGAAGGACATGCTGCGCCTGTGCGGCGCCGATCTTCGTCTCGTACCGGCACTCCCCTATGCCAATCCCGGCAACTACGTTCGCTACTCCGAGACGCTGGCCAGGGAAATCGCCGCCACGGAACCGAACGGCGCGATCTGGGCGAATCAATTCGATAATGTCGCCAACCGCGACGGCCACTATCGCACCACCGGCCCGGAAATCTGGGACCAGACCGACGGCAAGGTCGACGGCTTCACCTGTTCGGTCGGCAGCGGCGGCACGCTCGTGGGCGTCGCGATGGCCCTGAAGGAGCGCAATTCAGGCGTGAAGATCGCGATCACCGATCCGATGGGCTCGGCGCTTTACAACTTCTACGCCAAGGGCGAACTGAAGGCCGAGGGCAATTCGGTCACCGAAGGCATTGGCCAGGGCCGCATCACCAAGAACCTCGAAGGCGCGCCGATCGACCTCGCCTACCGGGTCACCGACGAGGAAGCCCTGCCGGTCCTGTTCGACCTGATCCAGCACGAGGGCCTCGTGCTGGGCGGCTCGACCGCCATCAACATCGTGGGCGCGATGAAGCTCGCCAGGGAACTCGGTCCGGGCAAGACGATCGTCACCATCCTCGCCGATGGCGGCAGCCGCTATCAGTCGAAGCTGTTCAACCCGGTGTTCCTGCGCGAGAAGAACCTGCCGCTGCCGTCCTGGATGAAATGACCCCGCTCGATGAGTAGAGTCGTCGTTTGCGGCAGCCTCAACATGGACGTCGTCGTGCAAAGCGCGCGGCGGCCGGCTGCGGGTGAAACGCTTCTCGGCGGCAAGGTCTCGTTCCTGCCCGGCGGCAAGGGCCTCAACCAGGCCATCGCCGCGGTCCGTCTCGGCGCCGCAACGGCAATGATGGGCGCCGTCGGCAAGGATGCGTTCGCCGATGCGCTCCGCAGCTTCCTGGCCGACAACGACGTCGATAGCTCCGGCGTGCGCGAGATCGCGGGGCACGCCACTGGCGTGGCGCTGATCCAGGTTGCCGGCGGCGACAACGCAATCACCGTCGCCTCGGGCGCCAACCTGCATCTGACGACGGCGATGGTCCGCCAGGCACCGCGTCGCGACGAGGTCTGGGTCGCGCAGTTCGAGACGCCGCTCGCCACCACGGAAGCCGTCCTCGCGCGCGCCCATGCCGCCGGCGCCCGCACCATCCTCAATCTCGCGCCGTTCGTACGGCATCCCAGCCGGCTGCTGAAGTCGGTCGACGTCGCGGTGTTGAACGAGATCGAACTCTCGCAGGCGACCGGGACCGAGCTCACGGCTGCCAGTCCGATCGCGGCGATCGTCGCGACCTGCGAGAAGCTGCGCCGAAAGGGCGCCCGCACCGTCGTGGCGACTCTTGGCCGACGGGGCGCCGTCGTGGTGACCGCGGAGGGCGCGACCCGTGTCCCTGCCTTGAAAGCCAAGGTCGTGGACACGACCGGAGCCGGTGACTGCTTCGTGGGGGCCTTGGCGGCTCGCCTGGCATCGGGTGCGACATCGGTCGAGGCGGCGCGTTACGCCAATGCCGCCGCCGCCTGTTCCGTCGAGCGATTGGGCGCGGCGCCGTCGATGCCGACAGCGAGGGAAGTTGCAGCGCGTCTGGCGAGGGCCTAAATCCCCTCCATGGTCGAAGAACTGTTCAGGCAAGACGCCTATCTCAAGGAAACCGACGCCACCGTGACCGCGCTCGAAGAGCGTGGTGTGCGGCTGGACCGCTCCATCTTCTATCCGACCGGCGGCGGTCAGCCCGGCGACACCGGCCTGCTGCGCTGGGATGGCGGCGAGGCCAAGGTCGTCGACTCGCTCAAGGCCGACGGCGGCGACGTGCTGCATGTGCTGGCACCCGATGCGCCGCGGCCGGCGGTCGGCGCAAAAATCCAGAGCGTGCTCGATTGGGACCGGCGCTATCTGCACATGCGCATGCACACCGCGCTGCATGTCATGTCGGCGGTGATCAAGGGCAACGTCACCGGCGGCCAGGTCGGCGCCGACAAGAGCCGCCTCGATTTCAATCTCGAGGGCGAGGTCCCGGCCAAGGAATGGGTGACCGAGGAGGTCAACAGGCTGATCGCGCTCGACCGGCCGGTGACGCCGCAATGGATCACCGACGAGGAGTTGAATGCGCGGCCTGAGTTGGTGAAGACCATGAGCGTGCGCCCGCCGATGGGCGCCGGCCGCGTGCGTCTGCTCGCCATCGAGGGCGTCGACCTGCAGGCCTGCGGCGGCACCCATGTCGCGCGCACCGGCGAGATCGGCCGCATCGAATGCATCAAAATCGAAAACAAGGGCAAGATGAACCGCCGGTTCGTCATTGCGCTGGCCTGAGGACTCAAACTCCTCTCCCCCGCTAGGGGGAGAGGTTGGGTGAGGGGGTTACGCACGTTCGAGCCCCCTCACCTAGCCTCTCCCCCTAGCGGGGGAGAGGAACAAGACTGCAAAGGGAAACGCACAATGAACTACGCAAGACCCGACGCGCTCGTCAGCACCGACTGGCTCGCCAGCCGCCTGGGCGCCCCCGACGTGCGCATCGTCGACGGCTCGTTCTATCTGCCGGCGCAGAAGCGCGACCCCAAGGCCGAATTCGCGCAAGCGCACATCCCGGGCGCGGTGTTCTTCGACATCGACGAGATCGCCGACGAGAAGAGCCCGCTCCCCCACATGCTGCCGCCGCCGGAAAAGTTCGCCTCGCGCGTACGCAAGCTGGGCCTGGGCGACGGCAACAAGATCGTGATCTACGACACCACGCCGATGACTGGCGCCGCCCGCGTCTGGTGGATGTTCCGCGCCATGGGCCACAAGGACGTGGCGATCCTGGACGGCGGCCTGCCGAAATGGATGCGCGAGAACCGCCCGGTGACGGACGATCCGACGCCGCCGCGCGACCGCCACTTCACCGCCCGGCTCGACAATACGCTGGTGCGCTCCGTCGACGACGTCCTTGGATTGATCGACAGCAAGCGCGAGCAGATCGTCGATGCGCGCGCCGCCGCCCGCTTCCGCGGCGAGGCGCCGGAACCGCGCGCCGGCCTGCGCGGCGGCCACATGCCGGGGGCCTACAACCTGCCCTACAACGAGCTGGTCGATCCCGCGACCGGCACCATGTTGCCGGCCGACAAGCTCGCCGCCCGCATCGCCGCGTCGGGCATCGATCCGGCGAAGAAGGTGACGGCAAGCTGCGGCTCCGGAGTCACCGCCTGCGTCGTGGGCCTCGGCCTCTATCTGACGGGTGCGCCGGAAGCAGCCATCTATGATGGCTCATGGACCGAATGGGGCGGCCGTGCCGACACGCCTATCGTCACTGGTGCCTGAAGCGGTCCCTGATCTGTTCGCCCACCAGCCGCCGCCGCGTGCCGACGGGCGGATCGCGGTCACCATCACGCATCTCGAAATGGTGCGCGCGGACTGGACCCAACGCGGACAGCCGCCCGAACTCGCCGTGGCCATCACGCGCGAAGCCGCGCCGTCGGTTGCCCTCTATCGCGATCTCTACGACCGGGTCGGCAGGCCCTGGCTCTGGTACGAGCGGCGGCTGATGTCCGACGGGGCGCTGGCGGAACTTCTCGGCGACCCCGACCACGAATTGCATGTCGCGCGCCATGACGGCGACCTCGTCGGCTATTTCGAGCTCAAGGCGGACGAGCTGGTCTTCTTCGGCCTCACGCTTGCCTATGTCGGCCGGCGCATCGGTCCCTGGCTTCTGGACCGGGCGATCGAACGGGCTTTTGCGCGCGGCACTGCGAAGCTGATCCTCAACACCAACACGCTCGACCATCCCGGCGCGCTCCGGACCTATCGCAAGGCAGGGTTTCGCATAGTGCGTAGCAAGGACAAGGAATTGCAGGATCCGCGGGTGCTGTGGCCCGAGGTCTATCGCTGGCCGCCAGCGTGAAGCCTGTGCCATAGTCGAATTCATGACCTCCAAGAAAACTTATACCCGCCCCGACACCGTTTTGGCCGTGGCCGGCCGCGACCCCGCGAACAATTTCGGCATCGTCAATCCGCCCGTCTATCACGCCTCGACGATCCTCTCGCCGACGATGGAGAAGTTCGAGAATCGAATCCCGTTCGAGGGTTTCGGCTATGGCCGCAACGGCACGCCGACCCAGAAGGCCCTTGAAGATGCCGTCGCTGCCATCGAGGGCGCGCACCGTTCCATCGCCGTGCAGTCCGGCCTCGGCGCCGTGACCGGCGCCATCGTGGGCTTCCTCAAATCGGGTGATCACATGCTGGTCACCGACAACGCCTACGGCCCGGCGCGGCGCTTCTCCAACACCACGCTCAAGAATTTCGGTGTCGAGACCACCTACTTCGATCCGATGATCGGCGCCGGCATCGAGAAGATGATCCGGCCCAACACCAAGATCGTCTATCTCGAGGCGCCCGGCTCGCAGACCTTCGAGGTGCAGGACGTCGACACCATCGCCGCCATCGCCAAGAAACATGGCGCCACGGTGATCATCGACAACACCTGGGCGACGCCGCTCTACTTCAAGCCGTTCGAGCACGGTTGCGACATCTCGGTGCACGCCGGCACCAAGTACATCGTCGGCCACTCCGACGCGATGATGGGCATCATCTCCTGCGCGACGCGGCCGCTGTTCGAGACGGCGAAGACCGCCTGCCAGTCCTTCGGCTTCCATGCCGCCCCCGACGATTGCTATCTGGCGCTCCGTGGCCTGCGCACCATGGGCGTGCGCTTGCGCCACCACGAAGTGAGCGGCATGGCCATCGCCCACTGGCTGAAGGCGCGGCCCGAGGTCGACAAGGTGCTGCACCCCGCCCTGCCCGACTGTCCGGGCCACGAGAACTGGAAGAAGCAGTTCAAGGGCTCGTCCGGCCTGTTCTCCTTCACGCTGCGCGATGGCTACAGCAAGAACGCGTTGGCCGCGATGCTGGACGGCATGGACATCTTCGGCATGGGCGCGAGCTGGGGCGGCTACGAGAGCCTGATGATCCCGGCCCATCCCGACCAGTACCGCACCGCCGTTCCCTGGCCGCAGGGCAAGCAGCTGCTCCGCGTCCACATCGGCCTGGAAGACGTCGAGGATCTCAAGACCGACCTCGCCGAAGGCTTCGAGCGCCTCAACCGGGCGCACAACGCCTAGGATCAGGCAGCGCGCCGGCAATCTCCGCAGACGCCGGTCACTTCGAGGGTCATGTCGCGGGCGGTGAAGCCGCGCCTGGCGGCGCCGGCCGTGATCGCCTCGCCGAGGTCGGCCGATTGCAGTTCCTCGGCATTGCCGCAGTCGGCGCAGATCAGGAAGAAACCGCGGTGCGCCTCGCCGGGATGGCTGCAGCCGACGAAGGCATTCATGCGCTCGATGCGGTGGATCAGGCCGTTCTCGATCAGGAAGTCCAGCGCGCGGTAGACCGTGGGCGGCGCCGAGCCGAGATCCTCGTTGCGCAGCTTGTCGAGGAGCGCGTAGGCACCGACCGGCTTGTGGCTCGACCAGACGAACTCGAGCACGCGCCGGCGCAGCGGCGTGAACCGGAGGTCCTTGGCCGCGCATAGTTTTTCGGCCGCCGCGAGGGCATCCTCGACGCAGTGCTGATGATCGTGACTGTGGACGGCAGCTTTCGTCGACTTCTTCACGAGATCCCGATTTGCCCCGATTTGCCAAGCAGAAACAGGGAGATTATACGCCCCGTTCCTTCCGGAGGCCAAGGTCGCCCCATGTCCCCAAAGATGACCCCAACCACTTACCTGCCAACCGAGATCGACACTACGCTCGCCGCCATCCAGTTCGACGCCCAGGGCCTGGTGCCCGCGATCGCCCAGCAGCACGATACGGGCGAAATCCTGATGATGGCCTGGATGGATCGCAACGCCGTCGCCGAGACCATGAGCACCGGGCGGGTCTGCTACTGGTCGCGCTCGCGCCAGGCGCCGTGGCGCAAGGGCGACACCTCGGGCCATATCCAGACTCTCGTCGACCTGCGCATCGACTGCGACGGCGACACGCTGCTGGTCCTGGTCGAGCAAACCGGCGTTGCCTGCCACACCGGCCGGCACAATTGCTTCTTCCGGGCGATCCGCGGCGGCAAGCTCGACGCCATCGCGCCGATCGTCATCGACATGACCAACAGCGGGAAGGATTGAGTTTGCCCAGCAGCGTATTTCCCCTCAGCGTATTCCCACGGCGCAGCCTGTTGGCCGCCGCCTTGTTCCTGCCCCTGGCAGCCTGTGCGGCACCCCGCACCACCACCCTGTCGCCGCGCGGCGACCGTCTGGTGCGGATGATCCAGCGGACCGGCAACGACAACATGATGGCGCCGGAAGCGCCGGCGCTGATGGGCATCACCAACGAGGGCCGCGACATCCCCGTGCGCCAGCTCGCGGGCGAAGGCACCGGCGGCCGCTACGTCGTCAGCCTGGTCAATATCCGCAAGATCCACGAATTCATCTTCCACCGCCGCCAGGGCGACGTGCTGATCCTGCACCAGAGCGACACCAAGTTCGCCAGGCTGCAGAGCGTGCGCTATCCGCGCAACGGCAAGCCCTCGGTCATCACCGATACAGCTTTCGCCGAAGCCGACTTCCAGCAGCAACTCGCCTTTTGGTTCGACCGCATTCCCGGTCGCTAGTAATGTGACGGCGCGATGACAGTCGCCGTCTCCCCTTCCCCCTCCGATCGCCGGACGCTGACCGTGTGCGGCGGGGCGCACGCCCTGCACGACGGCTTCACCGACCTGCTGAACGTGCTCTATCCGCTGCTGCAGTCGCAGTTCGGCCTGAGCTACGGCGCCATCGGTGCGCTCAAGACCGTCTATTCCGGCGCCATGGCCAGCGGCCAGATCCCCTCGGGCAGGTTGGCCGAGCGTTTCGGCGGCGTCCGCGTGCTGGCGCTCGGCACCACCCTGATCGCCGTCGGCTATTGCCTGGCAGGCTTCACCGGCTCGCTCTATGGCGTGATCGCGGGCCTGCTGCTGGCGGGCCTGGGCGGCAGCACGCAGCATCCCATCGCCTCCAGCCTCGTTGCCGCCGCCTATCACGGGCCGCGCTCGCGCACCGCCCTCGGCACCTACAATTTCACTGGCGACGTCGGCAAGGTATTGCTGCCCGCCCTGTTCGCCCTGGTTGCCGCCTCGCTCGGCTGGCAGCAGGCGATGGTCGTGATGGCGGCGCTGGCGGTCCTCGGCGCCACCATCATCCTGGCGTCGCTGAAGCCGATCGTGACGCACGGCACGGCCGAGCCCGCGAAGAACATCGCCGGCCAGGACCGGCCGTGGGCCTACTGGCTGCTGTTCTCGATCCACATCGCCGACGACCTGGTGCGCACCGGCTTCCTGATCTTCCTGCCTTTCCTGCTGCGCGACAAAGGCGCCGATCTGCCGACCATCGGCCTCGGCCTGTCGCTGATGTTCGCCGGAGGCGCCGCAGGCAAGCTGGTGATGGGCTGGGTCGGCCAGAAGCTCGGCGTCGTGCCCTCCGTCGTGCTGACCGAGGTCGCAACGACACTGCTGATCCTCGCCATCCTGCCACTGTCGCTGGAATTGGCGCTCGTGCTGCTGCCGGCAGTCGGGCTGATGCTGAATGGCACCTCCTCGGTGCTCTACGGCACGGTGCCCGAATTCATCAGCCCCGAGAAGCGCACCCATGCCTTCGCGGTGTTCTACACCGGCGGTTCGGTGGCCGGCGCCACCGGCCCGCTGCTGTTCGGCCTGATGGGCGACCAGATCGGCCTCACGACGGCGCTTGCGGTCGTGGCCTCGGTGGCCTTGACCACCGTGCCGATGGTGTGGGCGCTCAGGCCGGCGTTTCGAAGCGAGGGCGTGAGCCCGTGAATTCGGCCGGTGGCGGATTCGAGCCGCCTCCGCGTGTCGTTATCTGGCGGGCTTGATGCCGAAGGACTCCATCCGCGCGCGCCAGGCGCGCAGATGGGCCGCGACCCGCACCGCGGCTTCCTCTTGCGTCGAGGTTTCGACATCGAGCCCGAGTTGCGCAAGAGCTGCGATGACCTCCCCTTCGGCGAGAACCGCCCGGAGCTGTCGGTTCCACTCGGCCAGGGCGGGAAGCGGCGACGTTGAGGAGGCAAAGAAGCCGTACCACTCCTCCAATTGGAGGGACGGATATCCGGCGTCGGCAACGGTCGGCACGCCCGGCAACACCGACACCCGCGCGCGCCCGGACGTCACCAGGATCTTCACCCTGCGGTCGTAGTTGTGCTGCATCAGCGTGGCGACGCTGCCCAACCCGGCGGGAATCCTGTCGGCCTTCAAGGCAGCGACGAGACGCGACGCACCGCGGTGGGGAACGTCCTCCAGGTCGAGGCCGATCTCTCGGCCCATCATCATGCTGTAGATCTTGAGATAGGCGTCGGTCGTCGTGGTGCCCAACCGTGCACGCGACGGCGGGCCCGCCTTCAGCCACGCGACATACTCGGCGAATGTCGAGACGCCTGTCCCGGGCGAGACGGCCGTTGCGATCTGGAAGGTCCCGGCCACCGTGAGCGGCACGAGGTCGCTTTGGGAATCGAACGGGAACGCGGTGCCGGCCAGCTTCGAAGCGAGCGTCGTCGACGGCAGGAAAGCCACGACCGACCCCAGGCTCAGGTCTCTCCTGAAGATCTCACCCGCAGCCGCATCGGCGACACTGCGCATATTGTGGACGGCAACGCGGCGGCCAATCCGCAGTTCGAGTTGCGGCGCGATGGCCCGTGCTATGAGTTCGGCGCCGCCGCCGGCGGCGAACCCCACCAGGATGCGGAGTGGCTTGTCGGGAAGCGCGGTTTGGGCGCGCCCCCGGGCTGGGACGACCGCCGGCGCGGCGCAGACGGCCCCCAACACGACCAGCGAACGACGGCGAGATAGCCCCCTGATGTTGGCCACCGATCTGTACACGCGACGAATGCGTGGCGCGCGCTGCACCGGATATGAAGCGACAAGCGACCCAAGGCGATACCGCTCGCGCTTACCTATCGTACCCCGCGGCAGCTTGGCCAGAGGACCACCTTCGAGCTGGATCAGACTTCAGGCAGTGGACCAGATGGCCGTGCAATATCGGTTTCTGCCTTTATACCTTCAAAATAGCCATTTGATTGCTTCTTGCGGTGCCGACGCAATCTTGGGCATGCAATATGCAAACGAATCGACACAACCTATCGGCTAGTCACTCTTCCTGCCAACCCGCGGACGCGATCAGCGTCCCCTGCCCTCGGGAAGCGAACAGTTCGCATTGAGAGATCATCGCAGTTGGCTGGCCGAAGAGGGCCGCGCGCCAAGTCGAACTAAATCTGCGTCCGTTTCTTTTACTATCGACCTATTCCGAGTATCATCTGTTCGACTTTGGTCGATAACAAACCCGCCGTTTGGAGTTGGCTCTGGCCAGCCACGCGAGATTGTCGTGATACCCAAGACTTCATGGCGCACCACTACACTACTGGCGGTTGTATCGCTCTTCGCAGCGAATGGCGCCGGCGCCCAAACTGTGCCTGGGACATCCCAGACCCAATCCCCGGCCACGACCGAACCGACCGACGAAATGCGCAAGGCCTACGACGCGGCCTTCCAGGAAACGCTCCGCAAGCCCTCGGATCCGGCCACACTCGTCGCTTTCGCCGAGATCGCCATCAAGACCGGCGATCTCGAGGGGGCGATCTCGGCGCTCGACCGGCTGCTGCTCATCGACGCCGACCAACCCGAGGTGAAGCTCGAGCTCGGCGTGCTGTATTTCCGGCTCGGCTCCTTCGAGGCGGCACGGGGCTATCTCGACGAAGCGCGATTGTCCAAGCGTGCCTCACCCGCCCTCAGGGAGCGCGCGACGTCATACCTGAAGGAGATCAAGCGACCCTGAACGCGAGGCAAAAAAGGTCACGGCAAATTCAATGCAGGCACGAAAGGTGTGGTTACCGACATCTGGGAAGGGCGGCGGACCGGGATCCGTCGATTGAAGGGACGTCATGAGAAGTTCTGGTTCGCGAATTCTTGCGGCCATAGTCATTGGCCTGCTGTCAGCGTCGCCTGCGTGGGCGCGCGTCGGTGTGGCATCGGTCGTCGACGGCCAGCCGAAGGGCCTGCCGCCGGAGGGAAAGGAACGCATTCTTCACGTCGGCAACGACATGCAGTTCAATGAGCGGGTCACCACCGGTGCCAACGACAAGGCGCATATCGTCTTCCTCGACGGATCGTCCCTGACGGTCGGCCCGAACAGCGTGCTGACGATCGACAAGTTTGCCTACGATCCGGAGCGCAAGACCGGCGAACTCGCGTTGAACGCATCGCGCGGTGTCTTTCGCTTCGTCGGCGGCGCCATCAGCAAGAACTCCGAAGTCACGATCAAGACCCCATCGGCCACCATGGGCATCCGCGGCGGCATCGCCACCTTCGCGGTGGCCGCCACCGGCGCGACCACGGCCAACTTCCTGTTCGGCGGATCGATGACGGTGACGAGCCAGGGCGTGACACGGACGACGACGCAGCCAGGCTCCCAGATCCTGGCGCCTGTGGGCGCGCCTCCGGCGCCGCCGGCGCCGATCCCGCCTGGCGGCCTCGGCAACAGCAACTCCTTCCAGAGTGCCGGAGGCAATCAGCAGGGTGGCGGCGGCCCGGGCGGTGGCGGTCCGGGCGGTGGCGGTCCGGGCGGCGCAGGCCCCGGCGGTGGCGGCGGTCGTCCGTCCGCCGCTGCGATCGGGGCTGCTTTCGCGAACTCGGGATTGAGCCGGTCGAATTCGGCGATTGCTCCGGCCGCCGCCCTGGCGGCCGTGCCCGCTGCGCAGCAGGCACAATTGAAGGTTGCGGCCGCGCCGCCGGCAGCAGCGGCCACGACGCAAACCGCCGCCGCGGCACAAACGGCTGCCACGCCCCAGACCGCCGCGGGCTCGCAGGTGGCGGCTGGTCCTACACAAGGTGCCGGCCCCCTTCAGGGCGCCGGGCCGCTCCAGGGAGGAAGCCCGCAGCAGGCAACAGGCGCGCCGCAGGGCGCGGGACCGACGCAGGGATCCGGACCGCTCCAAGGCGCGGGCCCGCTGCAAGGCGCTGGCCCGTTGCAGGGCGCCAGCCCCCTTCAAGCCGCAAGCCCGCTGCAAGAGGCAGGCCCTCTCCAGGCCGCTGCGCCGGCGCAGGCCGTCGCCCCGCCGCCGGCATTGGCGGCTGGTCCCGTGGCACCCCTTCCAGGCTTGGCACCGGCCACCACCCAAACGCTGAACAGCCTTCTGGCCGGCATCATGGCTGGCCCCAATCCGCTGAGCCCACAGACCCTCGCTGTCCTCGTCAGCACGCTGACGCCACCGCCGCCGGCACCGCCGCCGGCACCGCCGGCGCCACCGGCGCCGCCGGCGCCGACAATCACGTTTACGCCACCGCCCCCGACGGCCCCGGCGCCGGCACCTCCCCCGCCGACCTCCCTGCCGCCGCCGAGCTACGACACAGGGAAGCAAGCGCAAGTCAGTCCGCAGTAGGTTGAGACCCTGCCGCCAACCTGCATGCGATCCATCGCACTTTCGCCCACCCGGAGCTGGGCAACGACGCTATCATGTGGCTGTTCTGCTTCGGCAAGGCGCGCCACCTCATCTGGCATACGCCGGCCCGCAAGCTGACATTCGCGGGGGAGTCTGCGTCAGATGCGGATGAGCTGGTTCTTTGGCGGCGCCGGCGTCAGGCGCGCGCCCATCATCATCGCGCTGCTCGTGCTGATCAATGCGCTCTTCCTGCGCACGGTGGATCCCATCTTCTTCTCGAGGATGCGGGACTTCGCCTTCGACAGTTTCCAGAGGATGCAGCCTCGGGAATACTCACCCGACACGCCGGTGAGGATCGTCGATATCGACGAGGCCGCCCTCGCCGCCCACGGCCAATGGCCCTGGCCGCGCAACGTCATTGCCCAGCTCGTCGAAAAGCTCACGAAGAACGGGGCCGCGGTGGTCGCCTTCGACGTCGTCTTCGCCGAGTCGGACCGCTCGTCGTTGAGCCGCATGACCACGACCCTGGGTGGCTTTGGCGACGCCGAAGCGGGCCGCAGGCTCACCGCGGCCCAGGACAACGATGCGACCTTCGCCGCCGCGATCACCCGCTCGCGGGTCGTGGCGGGCTTCGGCTTCGATTCAAAAGGGAGCAAGGATCCGCCACGCCGGTTCTTCGGCGTCGCCTTCGCGGGCGACAACCCCAGTCAGTTTCTGCCGATCCAGTCCGGCGCGGTGAAATCCCTGCCGCTGCTGGTGGCCGCCGCCAAGGGCAACGGCAGCGTCAACACCGACCACGAGAGCGTGGTGATCCGGCGCGTGCCCACGATGTTCCGCCTCATCGGCCAGGACGGGCTGTTCCCGGCCCTGTCGATCGAGGCGCTTCGCGTTGCCCAGGGCGCGAGCACCTATGTGATCAAGTCGTCGGGGGCGAGCAGCGAGATGTCGTTCGGCCAGAAGACCGGCATCGTCGCCCTCAGGATCGGCGACATCCAGGTGCCGACGGACGCCCAGGGGCGGGTTGCACTCTTCGACACGGGGCATCGCGAGGAGCGCTTCATCTCCGCGCGGTCCGTTCTCGCCGACGAAGTCCCGGCGGGCGAGCTCGACGGCCGGATCGTGTTCATCGGCACCAGTGCGATCGGCCTCAAGGACCTGCGCAATACGCCGGTCCAGGACGCGGTCCCCGGCGTCGAGGTCCATGCCCAACTCACCGAACAGATGATCGAACAGAAGTTCCTGGCCCGGCCGGACTATGCCGACGGGGCCGAGCTGCTCTATCTGGCGGCGATCGGAGCGCTCTTCGTCTGGCTGTTGCCGCGGCTGTCGGCGATCAGGATGGCCGGTGTCGCCGCAACCTTCATCGCCGTCGGTGCCCTGGCGCCGTGGTTTGCCTATTCTCATTTTCAGCTGCTGCTCGATCCGGTCTTTCCGCCGGTCACGCTGGCGGCGATCTATGTCAGCGGCTCGGTTCTCGCTTTCATGGGGGCGGAACGCGATCGACGCGAGATACGCGGCGCGTTCAGCCACTATCTGTCACCCGATGTCGTCGAGCAGCTCGCGCGGAATCCCGAGCTGCTGCAGCTGGGTGGCGAACTGCGCGAAATCACCGTGATGTTCACCGATATCCGCGGCTTCACCACGATCTCCGAGCAGTTCGACCCGCCCGGCCTGACCCGCTTCATGAACCGCTTCCTCACGCCGATGACGGACCTGATCCTTGGCGACAAGGGCACGATCGACAAGTACATGGGCGACGCGATCATGGCGTTCTGGAACGCGCCCCTGACGGTCGAAGATCATGCCGCGTGCGCCGGCAGGACGGCACTTGCCATGCAGGCACGACTGCGCGTCCTGAACGAGGAGTGGAAAGCCGAGGCCGAAAGGGAAGGACGCCGTCACACTCACGTGGCCATTGGCATAGGATTGAACACCGGCCGGGCGTCGGTGGGCAATTTCGGATCGGAGCAGCGCTTCACCTATTCCTGCCTCGGCGACGAGGTGAACCTCGCCTCCCGTCTCGAGGGGCAGTGCAAGACCTACTCTGTCGACATCATCATCGGCAGCAATACCGCCGCCCAGATCGGTGCATTCGCGATGATCGAACTCGACCTGATCATCGTGAAGGGCAAGACCGAGCCCGAGTGCATCCACGCCCTGATCGGCGACGCCGATTTCGCGAAATCGCCGAGCTATCTGACGCTGGTCGACCGGCAGGCGTCGTTCCTCGCGGCCTATCGCAGCGGCGCTTTCGCCGAGGCGCTCGAATCGATCGATGCCTGCCAGGCGGCGGCGGAGGCCGCGGGCTGGCGGCAGGGATACTACGCCATGATGCGCGAGCGGATCGGCGCACTGATTGAGAATGTGCCGCCGGACTGGACGGGCGTGTACGTCGCCAGGGAAAAGTGAAGCCGCAGGTCGAGGCGCCGGGAAAACTGCGTGGACCACCATGCCTTCCCCGGAATCCGACGGAATGCGAGTGTTCGCAAGGCTACACGTACATCTGGAGAATGTCGGGTTACGGCAGGATGGGACTGGGGCCGGATAATGCATGCGATGAAGACGATTGAGGCCTGCGACGCACGACCGTCGAGGCCGAGAATAGGTCCGATGGCGCTGTTGACGCTGCTGGCCGTCCTGTTGCTGTGGGCGCTGCCTGCATCCGCGCAACGGGTCGACTGCGGCAACGGCAGCTGGTGCCCGAAAGACAACGCCTGCCTTTTGGGCGGCCTGTGCGGCCGCGTGGTCGAGGTGGCGCCCGGCAGCGTGCGCATATCGAACGGCACCTATTGCGATCCCGGCTGGCGCGAACACCGCTACCGGCCCGGCAGCTGCCTGGCGCCGGGCTATGTCGACTGCGCCAACGGCATGATGTGCCCGCCGCCGAAC
This sequence comes from Reyranella sp., assembly GCF_004296935.1. GTDB lineage: Bacteria > Pseudomonadota > Alphaproteobacteria > Reyranellales > Reyranellaceae > Reyranella. Next base: position 16,653 of record NZ_SCVH01000121.1, on the reverse strand, counting down.
GCGCAATGCGGTGAGGATGGCAAGTGCAGTGGCGGCCCGCCGGACACGGGCCCGATGTGCGGCGATGCACGCTGCGCCGAGGGCCGTGTCTGCTCGAGCGCTGGAAAATGCATGAACTCCGCGATCCTGCAGGATTGCGGGAACGGCTCGGTCTGCTCGCGCCATGCGGCGTGCAAGCAACCGAGTGGCTGCGTGTACGTAGCGCCGGAGCGCACTCGCCAGCAGCGGTGACGCTTTCGACTGTCGCTACGCTTGCATCTCAGAACGAGCGCGAAACCATGCGTTGGTGGACTATCTGACTTCGGCGCATGGCAGGGCCCAAACAATCACCGAATTCGGCTTAGCCACAACTTGTCGACTAGGAAGCCTACGGCGATGCCGTCAATCTACCCGCGAGAACTTTCGAGATGAAACGTGACATCGAGAGCCGTGCAATGTCGATACATCGGATGGTGCGCCTTCAGTTGGTCGTCGCCTTGACCTTGACCTTCACCGGCACGTAGCCCGACCGCCACGCATAGATCAGGATCGGCACCGCAGCACCGGTCTGCCGGAAGATGCCGCACGTCGCCTCGATCTGCCCTGACGCCCCCACCCCGCGGTTCGGACCGCTCCAGTTGACCACCTCCGCACCGGGCGAGCCGCCATGCTGGACGTGCAGGACGGCGCCAGGCGGCAGGTCCTCCCAGGAGATCGTCATCGTCGTGGTGACGACGCTGCCCATCGTGAAGTAGTCGTAGCCGATCAGGATACCCGGCACCGTGGGCGGCGAGATCGCCGCCGACTTCTGGACCGTGCCCTGATCCAGCTCGATGACCTCGGTCCAGTACGGCGAATTCGGCGCGAAGCCGACCTGCGCATTGGCATAGTCGATCAGGATCCGGTTGAAGAGCGCCGTGATCCCGCCGGTGTTGATGCTGTCGTTGCCGTACGGCATGTATTGCCCGCCATTCTGGTACATCACCAGGGTAAGGCCCTGGACCGACGCGGGCAGGAGATGGGTGTCGATCGTATAGGCGTAGGATGGCGAGCCACCCGACTGCGCCAGCCCGATGTCCAGCCGCGCCGCGGTGCAGCTGGGCGCGGGAACGGAGCCCCCGGCCCAGGCCGGACAGGTGACAGACTCCGGCCAGGTCTTGTCCCACACCAGGTTGTTGGGGTCGCCCAGGTAGGCCGAGGTGCCTCCCGTGTCGATCACCGCGCAGATGTAAAAGGCGGGCGGGCCCGGCCACTGCGTCGCCTGTCCGCCGATGGCCAGCGACGTCGGAATGACCGACATCCAACCGAGGTTGGGCGTTATCGCCATCGTGGTGAACCCCTTGGGCTGCGACGGATACAGCATCATCAGGGAACCGTCGGTCAGCGTCAGGCTGCCGTCGTCGGCGAACATCGTCCTGGCCGGCGCAAAGACGACTTCGACGCACGGGTACGAGGCGTTGTAGGAGAGCGGCGCCTGCAACGGCGGCTTGCCCGGAAGAGGTACGTTCCCTCGTTGCGATGACCACGGCGAGAGACATCCCAGGCCGAAATTCGCGGTTCGCGTGCCGTACATGTTGTTGCCGGTACAGGCGTAGAACACACAGTTCGCGATCTCGTAGAACGTCCCATCCGTTGTCGGAATCTGAATCGGACCCTGGACGACTTTCGCCGGGGCTCCCCATGGTTCCGTGGTCGTCCCCAGCAACTGGTATCCGTTGGCCTCGGTGAGCTGCTCGCCATAAGGCACGATCAGCGTGGCATTGCCGGAGTCGACGAGGAGATCCGGCTGGACCACTCGGAGCGCCCGGGGAAGCGGACACCGCAGCTGGATGTAGGAGTCGAAGCCCCCGTCCGTGGATACCGTTGTGAGCCGGATGGCGATGGGCATTCCGTCGTCGACCCGCTTGCCGCCGGACTCCGGCCGCCGCGAGACCAGCGCTTCGATCCTGCTGCGGGCGAGATCGCGCTGCTCGTCGGTCGCGATCACATTGGGATGCAACGTTGGCGGGGAAAAGGACATCGCGGAAGCCTTCCTCTTGGGGCGCGAATGGACGACGGGCATCGTGCCAGCAAAATGCTGGCACGTTATACAACCGGCCTACAAGATAGTCCCTATTTACACTATCCTATCCTTCTGATATTCCTGCCGCGGAAAGTGAGGAATCACAGGAGGATCATATGACTGCACGGGAAGCCCTCGAGCTCTGGGAAGCCTACGGCGATTGCGTGAGCCTGCCGCAGCTCTATCGCCCGTTATCGCGACCGATCGGCGACGTGAAACAGGCCATTCCGTGTCCCACGGCCCGCTGCCGCAGACACCGGATTCGGCAGTGTGGCCAATGACTTGGCTGAAGCGGCGCCAGAGGTCGGCGACGTGAACCCGTGTCCCACGGACTCAGCTGACTCAGGCGCCGTGTACTGGTCCCATCGGCCTGAGCCGCATGCCCTTGCGCAGGAACTTGTAGGGCATGTCGACCGGATCGGTGATGTGGGCGCCGGGCGACTGCACCACCAGGATGGTCTCGGCGATGGGCTGGAAGTCGGCGCGGAAATGGACCGTCGATTTCAGCGCCAGGATCGGCACATCAGCGGGCTCGACGCCGACGGTGCGGAACATCTCCTGGTCGGCCGCCTGCACGCGCTTGCACGCCAGCACGGCGGAGACACCCGACGCCTCGTCGGTGACCAGCGCCATCGGCCCGATCTGGAATTTGGCACCACCGTAGAACGGCCCGGTGCCGGTGAAGATGCCGTCGCTGAGCTTGACCACGCGCCAGTCGGCCTCGACGGGCTTCTCGCCGGCATAGCCCACCACCGCGCCGATGCCGCGGCGCATGATGTTGCCTTCGCCGGTCTCGACCGCCGCCTTGGCCGATTCCTCGTCCACGATCATGCCGATCACGGCGCCCCTCGCCTTGTGACGCATCAGCGCCGCCAGCAGACCGACCGTGTCGGACGTCCCACCCGCTCCCGGATTGTCCTGCACGTCGGCCAGAACGATCGGCTTCTTGGCCTTCTTCGAAAGCTCGATCGCGCGCAGCGCCGCCTGGTCGGGGTCGAGCAGTTCGCCGGCAAAAGCCTTCTCCTGAGCCTTTACCGTGGCCGCGAGCTTGTCGGCCGCGGCCTCCACTGCCTCCTTGTCATGGCCATAGACCACGAGCGCGGGGCCGCACTGGGCGATGTCGGCCGGTGGAAAGCCCGGCGTGTGGGTCACGCTCACGATGCCCTGGTTGTGGCTCTTCTCGCCCGCTTCCAGCTCGCCCACGAGATCGAAGATCGCCTTGGCCGGCTCGATGAAGGTGCACTGCCAGACCAGCGGAATCAGGAAATCGAGCTGGCGGTAGGCGCGATAGACCGGCCGCTTTTCCGTGAGCAGCTTGTCCAGCAGCTCGACGGCGCGCTTGCCGGTCACCGCCATGTCGATGTGCGGATAGGTGCGGTAGCCCACCAGCGCGGTCGCGAGGCTGGCCATCTCGGGCGTGAGGTTGGCGTGATAATCGAGACTGGCCACGATCGGCAGCTCGTTGCCGACGATGCCACGGATGCGGGCCAGCAGCTCGCCTTCGCCGTCCTCGGTGTTCTCCGCCACCATGGCGCCGTGCAGGTCGAGATAGACCGCATCGAACGGCCCGTGCTTTTTCAGGTCCTCGTCGAACAGCGCCCACATCTTCTCGTAGGCATCCTCGGTCACGTACGACGCCGGCGCTGCCGCCGCCCAGGCGAGCGGCACGATCTCATGGCCGAGTTCAGCCAGGCGTTTCACCGCGCCGGCGATCGGAATGTTGAAGCCCTCGACGCCCGCGATCATCTCGGGCCCGCGCAGCAGCGGCGGCCAGGCATCGGCGAGCACGAACTCGTCCCACGTCGCCTGCTGCGGCGCGAAAGTATTGGTCTCGTGCTGGAATCCACCCACGGCAATACGCGCCATCAGCCTCGTCTCCCTCTTCGCGCGCCCATCGGCCGCGGTGATCTACTCGAAATCGTCGGGCCGAAGCTCGATCGGCGCGCCGTGAGGCGTGCGATCGGCGGCGTGGTCCCAGGCGTTGTAGTAGCGCGCCAGGGTCTTCTCGTCGGCAATGCCCTTCTCCGCGACCAGGCGTTCGAGCGCCTTGAGCCAGTGCCGGTAGTAGGTCTCCCCGGTGTCCGGGTCGCCGGCTTCCTGCGCGCGCTTGATCTCGGAACTGAGCGTCGCCGCCCATTCCGGCCAGGTGAACAGGCCGCGGGCATGCAACGCCAGCGCCATGGCGAAGGCCTGGGCCTCCCACGGCTCACGAAACACCGGACCTTCCACGTTGCAGGGAAGACCCGGAACGGCGGCTGGATCGATCATGCCTTACGCCGGCTCGAGATAGGGCTCGAACGCATCGATCGAGATCTTGAGCGTCGGGTCGGCCTCCGCGCCCCAGATCTCGCTTCCGTCGAACACCACCGTGTAAAGCCATTGCGGATCGTCGCCCTTGTCGGCCGCGACCGAATCGGGATAGGCGTGGCAGCCGTGGATCAGTTCGACCACGCCCTGCTTGTCACGCGCATAGCGCGGCAGCCGGGTGTGGCCCTGCGGGTTGATGTTCACCGTCCGCACGCGATCGCCCGGCTTGAAGCGCGCCGGCGCCTGCTGCTGGCGAAAGAACGAGCTGCGCGCCAGCCCTGCCCGCACCACATCGAGCGTGAGCTTGTGCTCCAACGGCTTGGCCTGATGCAGCGCGTGGCCGGCGGCCAGCTCGTCCGGCGTGATGTAACCGCGGGCCACCAGGTTCTTTTCCATCGCCAGTTCCCAGCGCTGGTAATAGGAGACCGCGAGATAGACCTGCGCCGGCAGCGTCTCCTGGGCGTAGCGCGAATGGTCGATGTGCCAGGCGCCGGCGTAGCCCATGGCGCGCTGCATCGCGAGCACGCGGCCTTCCCAGCGGGCGTGGAACGGCGGCTCGTTCGGCTCGGCCTCGACCTTGCCGAAGCCGTCCATGCCGCCCATGTCGTGGATGCCATTCATTGCGCGAGCTCCCCGGGCTTGCGGGCGAGGCCGGTGCCGATCATGGAATCGCGGGTGACGAGGTCGGCGAGACGTTCCTCGCTCCAGCCCTCGGTCCCGGCGGGCCGCATCGGCAGCACGATGAAGCGCGTCTCGGCCGTCGAATCCCAGACGCGGACTTCGGTTTCCTTCGGCAGCGCGACACCGAAATCGGCGAGGACGCCGCGCGGATCTTTTACCGCGCGCGAACGGTAGGGCGCGGACTTGTACCAGACCGGCGGCAGCCCGAGCACTTCCCACGGATAGCAGGAGCACAAGGTGCAGACGATCATGTTGTGTCTCTCAGGCGTGTTCTCGACGGCTACCAGATGATCGCCGACTTTGCTGACGTGGCCGAGTGCGGCGACCGCCTTCGAGGCGTCGCTGAGAAGCGCCTGGCGGAAAACGGGATCGGTCCAGGCCTTGGCCACGACGACGGCGCCGTTGCGCGGCCCGATCTTGGTCTCGTAGGTCTCGACGATGGCATCGAGCGCCGCCGGATCGACGTATCCCTTCTCGGTCAGGATGGTTTCCAGGGCACGCACGCGAAGCTGCGTCTCCGACAGTTCCGAGCCGTGGTCGTCGTGGTGGTCGTGATCGTGGTCAGCCATGGAAAGCTCCGTCGACTGCAAATTACGGGCAAGCATACATCGACCGGGCGCTCCCGGTCAGCCCTTGGCTCAGCCCTTCCCTGTGGCGTCCTCGATCGCCTTGAGCAGCACCGGCCAGTATTCCTTGCCGTGACCGAGTTCCACCGCCCGCTCCATCAGCTCGCGGGCGACGTCGGCGCCCAGCGCCGGCACGCCGTGCGCCTCGGCCATCTCGATGGCGTAGCCGAGGTCTTTCAGCGCGTACTCGCTCGAGAAGGCGCGCTCGGGGAAGACGCCCGGCAGCATCGCCTTCATGCCGTGATTGCGCAGCGCGAAAGAGTCCGCCGATCCCTTGGTCAGCGTCTCGAACAGCACCTTGCCGTCGACGCCCTGGGCGCGGGCGATGGCGAGCGCCTCACCCAGCGCCACCACGGTCTGGAACAGGATCATGTTGTTCAGGATCTTGACTGTCTGGCCCGCGCCGGCGGCGCCGCAGTGCGTCACCTCGCTCGCCATGTGGCGCAGCAACGGTTCGATGCGGGCGAAGCACGGCGGCGTGGCGCCGACCATGATCGACAGCGTACCGTCGATCGCGGCCTGGCGCGTGCGCGCGACCGGCGCGTCGGCGAAGGCCGAGGCCCTGCCCTCGAATTCCTCGTAGAGCTGCTGCGCGAGACGCGGCGGCGCCGTGCTGAGATCGATCACGGTCCAGCCGAGCTTTGCCTTCGAGACCAGCCCGCCCTCGCCCAGGCAGACCTGCTCGACTTCCTTGCCGCCCGGCAGCGACAGGAAGATCGTGCGGCAGGTCGTGGCGATCTCATCGAGCGAGGCCGTCTTGACGCCGTCGGCCTCGAGCCGCTTCAGCGGCGCCGGATCGCGGTCGGCCGCCAGCACCGTCATGCCGCTTTTCTTCGCCAGGTTGCGGCACATCGGCTCGCCCATGGTGCCGACGCCGATAAATCCGATCATGTCCGTCATGTCAGTCCACTATGAAAAGTTTGGCGCCGTCCCTGGTGAAGGAACGGTGGGCGAGATCGCCGTCGGCCACCTGGTAGCTCTGGCCCTGCTTCAGCACGACGGTGCGCCCGTCGGCCAGCTCGGTGTGCAACTCGCCTTCCAGCACCAGCAGGACATGGCCCTTCAGGCACCAGTGGTCGGCGAGATAGCCCGGCGTGTACTCGACCATGCGCACGCGGATATTGTTGAAATTCCGGGTCCGCCAGAACGCCTTACCGGTCTCGCCGGCATGTTCCGTGCGTTCCACGTCGCTCCAGTCGGTCGTCCCGAAGGGTATGTCGAACATCAGCATGGGTTCGGTCTAGCACGAAAGCGGGCGTCAGCCCCAACCTGCCAATGCCTTCTCCAGGCTCTCCGGCCCGCGATAGAGCATGGCGCGCCAGCCGGCGGCGCGGGCGGCATCGACGTTCTCGGCCTTGTCGTCGACGAACAGGATCGACTGCGCCACGGTGACACCCATGCGCGCCTGCGCGGCGGTGTAGAAGACGCGGTCGGGCTTGCAGACGCCCAGCGCCGCCGAATAGACGATCTCGTCGAAATGCGCGCCGAGCCCGCCCTGCTCCCGCAGGTAGGCGATGCGGTGATGTTCCTGGTTGGAGGCGGCGAAGCAGCGGCCGCCGGTGCGCTGACGCCAGCCATCGGTTTGCGCCAGCACGCCGCGGTCGATGACGCAGTCCTTCTCGAACCAGTAGGCCACGAACTCTTCCAGACGCCCGGCCAGGCCCAGCGGCTCGAGATAGTCCTGCAGGGCCACATAGAGATCGAGCCGGCCGCGCAGCACTTCGAGGAAATCGCGGCGGAAGAAGCCCTGCTGGATCGCCGCGTAGTCGAGATCGAGGTCGGCCTTCAGCGTGGCGTACCAGGGGTGCGCCGATTCGGGCTGGGCGAGCGAGATGACACCATCGATGTCGAGGACGAGGACGGGGCTGGAACTCATGTCCCGGTATGCTACAGCACCCGGCCGTTTTCGGGAAAATGCCTTGAAACTCGTCGTCCCCGCCCTCGAATATCTCGACGCCTATGCCGATGCGCTCCGGCGCGGCTTCTGGTCGGACAATATCCGTCGCGAGGAGTCCGCCCGCGAGGAGCTGGAGATGATCGCCGCCGATCCCGCCGCCTTCGTGGCCTCGCTCGACGATCCCGAGGCAAAGAGCGGACCAATCAAGTTGGCGGACGGCAGCACGGTGAAGCGCCTGCCGGGCTACCGCCGCTGGATGTGGGACGACGGTTTCTGCGGCTCGGTGAACTTCCGCTGGCAGCCCGGCACGTCCGACCTGCCGAAATACGTGCTGGGGCATCTTGGCTATACCGTCGTGCCATGGAAGCAACGGCGAGGCTATGCCACGCAGGCGCTGGCGTTGATGCTGCCGGAGGCTCGCAAGCTCGGTCTAAAACACGTCGACCTCACCACCGATTTCGACAATCTTCCGTCGCAGAAGGTGATCACCGCCAACGGCGGCTACCTGGTCGAGCGCTTCACCAAGATGGCCAGCCACGGCGGCGGCGAGACATTGCTGTTCCGCATCGCGCTCTAGCGGGCGACGCGAACGACGGTTTCGGCCATCGCCGACAGCAGCGACAGGCCACGCGCTTTCAGCGCCCGCGACGAATCCTTGCCGCCGATCTGGCCGTCCAGCAGCAGGCTGATGAAGCCGTGCACCGAGGCGCCGGCGAAGTCGGCCATGCGCTGCTTGATCTCGCCCGAGGCGTGCGGAATGACCGCCTCGACAGCGGCGGCATGAAGGTTACGGACCGCCTCGGCGGCGGCCGCCAGGGCCGGCGTCTCGAGCCGGTTGGCCTCGCGGCTGAACATGAGCTGGAACAGGGCCGGGTTGCCGGCGGCGAAGGCCATGTAGCCGACACCCTGGGCGACCAGACGGCTGGTCGAACCGCCCTCGACCGCCTCGCCGTCCGCCCGCTCGGCCTCGGCTGTCATGGCCGCAGCGAGTTCCTGGAACCCCCGGGTGGCCAGTTCGGCCAGCAGGTCGTCGATCGAGGCGAAATGGTAGGCGGGCGCGGCGTGGGAAACGCCCGCCCGGCGGGCGCATTCGCGCAGCGTGAAGCCGCGGATGCCCTTTTCCTCTAGAAGCGCCCGTCCGGACGCCGCCAGAGCCTCGCGAAGCTGGCCGTGATGATAGGGCTGGGCCTTGGGACGGGCCATTTTGCCTCCGACAAGATATTGCGCACCGAATCTTGACGATGGAAAGAGGCAGAAATCTGGCTGACTCCGCCCCCACTCCTGTGGCTCTGTCGTGGCTCGCCAGCAGGAGGAAGCGGGGAAATGTCGTTCGAAGCCTGGGCTGCCTTCACAGCAGCGTCGACCATTTTGTTGATCATCCCGGGGCCGACCGTGCTGCTGGTCGTCTCCTATGCCCTGGGACAGGGCTGGCGTACGGCGCTGCCCATGGCCGTCGGTGTCGCCCTGGGCGACTTCACGGCCATGACGCTCTCCATGCTGGGGCTGGGGGCGCTCCTCGCCACGTCGGCCACGCTGTTCACGGCCCTGAAATGGCTGGGGGCGGCCTATCTGGTCTATCTCGGCATAAAACTCTGGCGGGCCGGCGACACGCTCGATGCCCAGCCCCGCACCGACGCCGTCTCGGCCGCCAAGATGCTGGGTCATGCCTGGCTGGTGACGGCACTCAACCCCAAGAGCATCACCTTCTTCGTGGCCTTCCTGCCCGCCTTCCTCGACACCCAGGCCGATTTCCTGACCCAGATGCTGGTCTTCGAGACGACCTTCCTGGTGCTGGCCTTCGCCAACGCCTTTGGCTACGCCCTGGTGGCCTCCAAGGCACGGCGCTTCGCCGGCAATCCGCGCGCGATCGGCATCGTCAACAAGGTGGGCGGCGGCCTGCTGGTCAGCGCCGGCGTGGCGACGGTCACGCTGAGCGGCGTCGGGAGGTAGTGGCGAGCCCGGCTGGATTCGAACCAGCGACCACCAGCTTAGAAGGCAGGTGCTCTATCCCCTGAGCTACGGGCCCGAAATATCAGAATAGCACGCCAGCGACGGCTGCGCCGTCAGTGCGTCCAACGCCCGACGCGGGTGTAGGCAAAATTGTCGGCGTAGGCCTTCGGTCTGACCGGCCGCGCATGGGGCTGTTCGACCGTGTATTGCCAGCCGTTCTTCTCGGCGTGGGCCTTGGCTTCCTCGAGCGTCGCGAAATGGAGCTTCACCTGCTCCATGGTGTCGCGTGAACTGGTCCAGCCCATCAGCGGATCGACCTGCTTGGGCGATGGCTCGGGCTCGAGCACCCACTCATGGGTGTTGCCCATTCCGGACTGCATGGCCGTCTTGGCCGGCTTGAAGATGCGAACCTTCATGAACTCCAATACTCCGCTCGCGGGGCCGTGGTCGGGGCGGCCGGATTTGAACCGACGACCTTCTGCGCCCAAGGCAGACGCGCTACCAGACTGCGCTACGCCCCGCCGCAAGGACTTGCAGGCGGGGGACTTCTACCAGCGGCGGCGGTCCCTCGAAAGCGCAAATTCCGGGTGCTACACTGGGCCATGTTCGATCAAACCCCCGAGGAAGGCCGCCCCGGCCGAGCGCCTTCGGTCAATGTCCTGGGCGGCACGCTGCAGCCCTGCTCCGTCCAGCCGATCACCGGCTTCTATCGCGACGGCTGCTGCAATACCGGCGCCGAGGATGTCGGCCTGCACACGGTCTGCGTGGTCACGACGGCGGCGTTCCTGGCCTTCTCGAAGGCCCACGGCAACGACCTCAGCACCGCCTTACCGCAATATGGCTTTCCCGGCCTGAAGCCGGGCGACCGTTGGTGTCTGTGCGCCGCCCGCTGGAAGGAAGCCCTCGACGGCGACGCCGCGCCGCAGGTCGTGCTCGAGGCCACCCATGTGGCGACCCTGCGCGTCGTGTCACTCGACGAGCTGAAGAAGTACGCCTTCAAGCCAAACTAGAAAATTCCGTCGACCTCGCCATCGGCAGTCAGGCCGATGCGCTCCGCTGCCGGAACACGCGGCAGGCCGGGCATGCTCATGATGTCGCCGGCCATGGCGACCACGAAGCCCGCCCCCGCCGACAGGCGCACCTCACGGATCGGCAGCGTATGCCCGGTGGGCGCGCCGCGCAGGTCGGGGTCGGCGGCGAAGCTGTACTGGGTCTTGGCGATGCAGACCGGCAGCTTGCCATAGCCCGTCGCCTCCAGCGCCTTCAGCCGGCGCTGCGCCGTGCCGGCGATGGCGATGCCTGAGGCGCGGTAGATCTCCTTCGCCACGGTCTCGATCTTCTGCGCCAGCGGCAGGTCGTCGGCATAGAGCGGCTTGAAGGCCGCCTTGCCCTCGTCGAGCGTGGCCACGACGGCACGCGCCAGGCTTTCAGCGCCAGCACCACCTTTGGCCCAATGCTCACAGAGATAGGCCTTGGCGCCGGCGGCGGCGCACTTGTCCTCGATCAGCTTCAGTTCGGCCGGCGTGTCGCTCAGAAACCGGTTGATGCCGACCAGCACCGGCAGGCCGAACTTGGCGAGGTTCTCGACGTGGCGCAGCAGGTTGGGCAGTCCGCGCTCGACCGCGCCCAGGTCTTCCTTGTCGAGCATCTTCTCGTCGGCGCCGCCGTGCAATTTCAGCGCCCGCACCGTGGCCACGACCACGGCGAGCTCGGGTTTCAACCCGGCCTGCCGGCATTTGATGTCGAGGAATTTCTCGGCACCGAGGTCGGCACCGAAGCCCGCTTCTGTGACGACATAGTCGGCCAACGCCAGCGCCGCCCGCGTGGCGATCACCGAGTTGCAGCCGTGCGCGATGTTGGCGAAGGGCCCGCCATGGATCAGCACCGGATTGTTCTCCAGCGTCTGCACCAGGTTGGGCTTGGCCGCGTCCTTCAGGACTGCCGCCATGGCGGCGGCCGCCTTGAGGTCGCCCGCGGTGACGGCTTTGCCCTCGCGCGTTTCCGCCACGACGATACGGCCGAGCCGCTGTTCGAGGTCGGCGAGGTCGCGCGCGAGGCAGAGGATCGCCATCACCTCGGACGCGGTGGTGATGTCGAAGCGAGTCTGGCGGGGAAAGCCGTTGGCGACGCCGCCGAGGCTGGTCACCATGTCGCGCAGGGCGCGGTCGTTCATGTCGAGCACGCGCGGCCAGAACACCCGCCGAGCGTCGATGCCGAGCGCATTGCCCCAGTAGATATGATTGTCGAGCATCGCCGCGAGCAGGTTGTGCGCCGTCGTGATGGCGTGGAAGTCACCGGTGAAATGCAGGTTGATCTCGGCCATCGGCACGATCTGCGCCTGACCGCCGCCGGTGGCGCCGCCCTTCTGGCCGAAGCAGGGACCTAGGCTGGGCTCCCTGAGCGCAATGGCCGTCTTCTTGCCGAGCCGGCAGAGGGCATCGCCCAGGCCGATCGTCGTGGTGGTCTTGCCCTCGCCCGCCTTGGTGGGATTGATCGCCGTCACCAGGATCAACCGGCCGGGCTTGCGGCCTTCCAGGGATTTCACGAAGCTGGCGTCGAGCTTGGCCTTGTCGCGGCCATAGGGTTCCAGCGCATCGGCCGGAATGGCCAGGCGCGCGGCGACCTCGTTCATCGGCTTCTTGATTGCGCGCCGCGCGATCTCGATATCTGACATACGGCTTCCCCAAACCCCTTTTCAATTGGGCGCGACCCTAGCGAGGCCGGCGTTCCGAGCCAACAGGAGAGACCATGAAGAGCTGGGCACAAATCGACGGTGCGCTGGCCGACTATGTCGATGCCAACTGGCTGCGCGAAAGCACCGTCAAACGCCGGCTGCGCGAGGAGACGGCTCGCCTGCCCCAAGCCGGCATGCAGATCTCGGCCCACCAGGGCCAGCAGCTCGGCCTGATGACACGCGCGATCGGCGCCCGGCGCGCGGTCGAGGTCGGCACCTTCACCGGCTACTCCTCGCTCTGCATCGCCGAAGCGTTGCCCTCTGACGGCAAGCTCTGGTGCTGCGACGTGAGCGAGGACTGGACCAAGGTGGCGCGGCGCGCCTGGAAGGAGGCCGGCCTCGACGGACGCATCAAACTCACCATCGGGCCGGCGCTGGGCACGCTCGACTGGCTGCTGGCCCAGGGTCTGTCGGGTCAGCTCGATCTCGCCTTCATCGACGCCAACAAGGAAGACTACGATGCCTACTACGAACGTTGCCTCAAGCTCGTGCGCAAAGGCGGGCTGGTGCTGATCGACAACGTGCTGTGGCGCGGACGTGTCGCCAACCTGGCGCACGTCGACGCCGACACGACGGCAATCCGTGCGCTCAACGCCAAACTCAAGGCCGATGAGCGCGTCGATCTCGCCCTGTTCGCCGTCGGTGACGGCATGACCTGCGCGCTGAAGCGGATCTAGGCGTTGCCGAAGATGGCGTGCCTGACCTTGTCGCCAGGCTTGATGCCCAGCAGCTTGGCACTGCCGCCGTTGATCTCGAGCACGCCGCGCACCGGGAACTTGCTGGGAATGGTGTCGGTCGACAGCGGCACGGCGTTGGAATGGATGTGCCGGATCGTGCCGTCAGCGGCGATGAAGATCATGTCGAGCGGAATCAGCGTGTTCTTCATCCAGAAGCTGACGGGCAGCTCCTGGTGGAAGTCGAACAGCATGCCTTCGTAGGGACCGAGACTCTTGCGAAACATCAGGCCGTGCGAACGCTCGGTATCGTTGGTCGCCATGTCGACCTCGAATTTGAGGTCGCGTCCGCCGGTCGCGACGACCAGCGACGAGCGCTTGAACTTGACGTCGCTGCCCTGCGCGAGTGCCGTCCCCGCCGCCAGGGCGAAGGGAGCTGCGAAAAAGACCCGGCGGCCGAGCCGTCGATTGAAGCCTGCAAATGCCATGCTCATGGGATAGAGCCTGCGGACCGATTTCGTCAAACTCAAGACACTTGCGTGACAGCGGGGCGCTTCCCATAGTGTCGGCCAATCATCGGGGGGAGCCGCGTCGCGGCTGAGAGGTTCGCAAGAACGACCCCGGGAACCTGATCCGGTTAATGCCGGCGTAGGGACTGGTGACTTTCGTGGTGGCTTCTCCTTCCCTTTCCGTGCGTGGCGCGCGCATCGCCTTCGGCGACCGTGTGGTGGCGAACAATCTGACGCTGGAATTTCCCGGCGGCCGGACGACGTGCCTGCTGGGCCGCAGCGGCGTCGGCAAGACGTCGCTGCTGCGCTGGCTGGCCGGGCTCCTGCCGGGCGCCGAACGGGCCGCGCCACTCGCCTACATGGCGCAACGCGACCTCCTGCTGCCCTGGCTCAACCTGCTGGACAATGTCCTGCTCGGCCATCGTCTGCGCGGCGACGCGGTCGCGCTCGGAGCCGCCGGGCCGAGGGCACGAACGCTGCTGGCGGAAGTCGGTCTCGGCCATCGACTGGGCGACCGCCCCGAGACGCTGTCGGCAGGCATGCGCCAACGCGCGGCGCTCGCGCGCACGCTCTGCGAGGACCGGCCTGTCGTGCTGATGGACGAGCCGTTCGCCCATCTCGATGCGGTGACTCGATTGGAGCTGCAGGATCTGGCAGCGCGGCTGCTCGCCGGCCGGACGGTGGTGCTGGTGACGCACGATCCCCTCGAGGCGCTGCGTCTCGGCCATCAGGTACGCGTCCTGTCGGGAACGCCCTTCACCGTCGGTCCGGTGATCGAGCCTCCGGGGCCGATGCCGCGCGATCCCGCCGATCCGACGCTGCTCGGCCTGCAGGGTCGACTGATCGCCCAACTGCGGAACACGGCATGAGGCCGTTGATCACCGCGATCGGCCTGCTTCTCGCCTGGGAAGCGCTCACCTGGGCAACCGGCGTGCCGGTCTACATCCTGCCACCGCCATCGCGTGTGGCCGTCGTGCTGGTCGAGCGCTTCGACCTCTTGATGGAACAGGCGGCCTGGACGGCGGCCGAGATGATACTGGGCCTGGCGCTAGGACTGGTCCTGGGCGCGGTGCTGGCCGTGGTCTTTGCCGCCTCGGCGGGTTGGCGGCGCTGGGCGTTGCCACTCGTCATCGTCTCCCAGGCCATTCCGGTGATCGCCATCGCTCCGCTACTCGTGCTCTGGCTGGGCTACGGCATGGCCTCGAAGGTCGCGATGGCGGCCCTGGTGATCTTCTTCCCGGTCGTCAGCACCCTCTATGATGGGCTGCGCCGCACCGACCAAGGCTGGCTCGACCTCGCGCAGACGATGGATGCCTGCCCCCGCGCGGTGCTGCTGCAGATCCGCCTGCCCGCTGCCCTGCCCGCCTTCGCCTCCGGAGCCCGCATTGCCGCCGCCGTGGCGCCGATCGGCGCGGTGATCGGCGAATGGGTCGGCGCGAGCGCCGGCCTCGGCTACCTGATGACCCAATCGCTGGCCCGCGGGCAGACACCACTCGCCTTTGCCGCGCTCTTTCTGCTCTGTCTGCTCGGTCTCGCGCTCTACCACGCGACCGACCGGGCAGCCCGACGACTGGTTCCCTGGCAATCGCCTCAAGGAGAGTGAATATGCGCATCCTGCTTCAAGCCATCCTGGCTCTCACCCTTGCCTGCATGGCCTTGCCCGCCATGGCGCAGGAAAAGGTCCGCGTCCTGCTCGACTGGTTCGTCAATCCCGACCATGCGGCGCTGGTCGTGGCCAAGCAGCGCGGCGTCTTCGCCAAGCACGGCCTCGACGTCGAGCTGATCGCACCGGCCGATCCCAATGCACCGCCCAAGCTGGTGGCGGCAGGCCAGGCCGACTATGCCGTCTCGTATCAGCCGACCTTGCAGATGCTGGTGGCCGAAGGACTGCCGCTGGCGCGCGTCGGCGTACTCGTCGCCCAGCCACTCAATTCGCTGGTTGCCCTGGAAGACAGCCCGGTGAAGACCCTCGCCGACTTCAAGGGCCGCAAGATCGGCTATTCGATCGCCGGCTTCGACGAGGCCCTGCTGGGTGCAATGCTCGAAAGCGCCGGCCTCACGTTGAAGGACGTGACGCTGATTAACGTCAATTTCGCGCTGACCACGGCGCTGATGAGCAAGCAGGTCGACGGCGTGATCGGCGCCTTCCGCAATTTCGAGCTCAACGATCTCGAGTTGAACAAGGCCAAGGGCCGCATCTGGCTGGTCGAGAAGAACGGCGTGCCGGCCTACGACGAGCTGATCCTGGTGGCCAAGCGCGAGACTGTCGACGTGGCGCGCACGAAGAAGCTGCTGGCCGCGATCGCCGAGGCGACGGCGTGGCTAAAAGCCAATCCGGCCGAAGCCTGGGCGATCTTCTCCAAATCGGGCAAGGAGCTCGACAACGACCTCAACCGGCTCGCCTGGAAGGATACGCTGCCGCTGCTGGCTGACGATCCCGTGGCCCTCGACCGGGCACGCTACGAAACCTTTGCGGCCTTCCTGGTGAAGCGCGGCCTGATCAAGCAGGCGCCCGCGACCGCCAGCTACCTGCGCGACATGCGGTGAACGACCTCAGGCCGCCCGGATCTCGATGACCTGAAGCCCCTTCTGGCCCTCGGCGACGCGGATCATCACCTTCTGGCCGGGCGCCAAGGCATCCATGCCGTGCCGCCGCAGCACCGCGGCATGGACGAAAATATCGCCATCGGCGGCCTCGCGGGTGACGAAGCCGTAGCCGCGCTCGTTATTGTACCATTTGACCAGGGCAACGATGTACTCGCCCATGGCGACACCGTCCGGTATCGGCGGCGGCTTGGGCACGACGGCGACGGCGGTCGACAAATCGACGTCGAGCACCTTCATGACCTGCCAGCCCTTGGGGCCGCGCACGCCGGCGCAAACAACGGTGGCACCGGGCTTGAGATCCTCATGCCCGGATTGCCGAAGTGTCGTCACATGCAAGAACGCGTCGCTATTGTCGATGTCGAGGGCTAGAAATCCGTACCCTTTGACTGCGTTGAACCACTTAACTTTACCACGCAGCTCAACTGAACCCGCGTCCCCGCTCGCTTCCCCCTGGTGGGTCGTCATTCAACGATCCCTTTTGTTATTTGGAAATCCTATCATTCCGGTGAGCGGACGCAACAGTCCTTGTGGCCGGCCACCGGGGCCAGTTAGACGACATTGCCAATGCAACAAGGAGACATCATCCGATGTTCAAAGCCGATCTGTTCAAGGGAAAGCGCTTCCTCG
>NZ_SCVH01000120.1 GCF_004296935.1 Reyranella sp. | reverse complement strand
ACCCTGAAGGGCCGCAGCCGCGTGAGCCGCGCCATGTGGAACCGCCGCGCCCAGGAATACGAAGCCAAGATCAACTCGGGCGACCCGGTTTCGATCGCCGAAGTGGTGCGCGATCTGCACCGCAATGCCGGCCAGCCCGACCAGTCCTACAGCGAACGCCAGATTTACGAGGCGGCGCTGGATCGGCTGGCGCGCGAACTCGCCGCCGTCGAGCGCATCGACAAGGATCTCGCCACGCAGAAGCTGAACAGCGTACTGCAGAAAGTGGCCTAACGGCGGCCGGCGACTGAAACATTGAAAAGGCGGCCGACGATCGTCGTGCCGCCTTTTTCATGCCCGGTGCTCAAGGTCCGAGAGCTCAGGGTTCGACGATCTTGATCTGGGACAGGCGGCCAAGCTCGGTCGGCGTGTCGACTCCGTTCAGGACCAGCAGCCTTTCCATCCTGAGATCGTCATAGGGCATCCGTGCCGCAAGCTGGGCCGGCGAGGTGCCGGCCGCAGGGATCACCCGCAGCCGATAAGGCCGCAGTGCCGTCGCCTCCGCGTCCGACAGCGTGCGGAAGGTGCGTGCAGCATTGACCAGGACCTCGATCCGGCGATCGCGGTCGGGGCCCTCGCTCAGCAGATTGAAGAAGCAGATACGCTCGCCGTGTCGCACCATCACGTAGCGCGCCTGGCCGAGGCTGGTGTCGGAGCCGCGCGGCCGAGCCCCGATGGCCGCTTCCGCGCCCCCGATCTCGGTGGCCTGGATGTCAGTCGGTGTCGGCTTCAGCGTGTTGCGCATCCATTCATCGAGCCGGCCCGGCACCCGATCGGTGGAACAGCCGAAGTACAACAACGACCGATCGCGCCCCACGCCCAGGACGCCGTCCTGGTCGTTGAACAGGCGGAAGTCGCGGGGGGCCTCGAAGGCGAGCTTCAACTTCGGATGCAAGAAGGCCCGGCCGCGCACAAACCCCTCGTTGGGCGCGTCATCGACCGACATGCCGTCGATCGCCGCAAGATAGGCGGGCCGGCCGGACTCTCCAGCCACCGCCACGCCGGCCGCCTGGAGGGCACCCTTTCTTTCGAAGGGAGCGGGATGGGTGGAGGTAGCGCTGCGCTGATCGAAGGAATCCGGTGCCTCGCCCAGAAGCTTCGCCTCGAGTTGCGCCTGCTGCCGGAGCCTGTCGATCAGGGAAGCCATCGCGCTGTTTCGGTATCCAGCCTGCACAACGTAGGCGAGGCCGATCCGGTCGGCCTCCAGCTCCTGCTCGCGCGAATAGCGTCGCAAGGCGATCAGACCGTCGCGCGCCACGGAGCGGCCGACCGTGACCGACCCGGTCGTCGCCGCCGCCTCGACGGCGGCCTCGAGCACCCCCTGGCGCGCCCGGGCGCGCTGGGCGGCATGGCGCTGGGTGAGATGGCCAAGCTCGTGACCGAGGGCCGCTGCGAGTTCGGCTTCATCGTCGAGCACGGCGAGAAGGCCGCGCGTCACGAAGACATAGCCCGTCAGGGCATGCGCATTGACCACCGGCAGGTCGAGCACGACGAAGCGGTAGGATTCCGCAAGACCGGAACCGCGGACCAGTTTCTGTCCGACGCGATCGACGTAGGCCTGCAGCGCCGTGTCGGGGTAGGCGGCGCCGACCTCCCGCTCGATCGCCGCCGGCAGGACGGGAGGAGACGCAACGCCGACGGCCGTCTGCGGCGGATTGCTTCCGGCCGTGCAGGCGCCGATGGCCAGGAGCAGCGCGACCAGCACCAGAATGCGGTGAAAAAACACTAACCCTCCTCGGCGCCCGCTCGACCTTAGACGTTCGGCCACGGCGGCGGCAATCGCCGCAGGGCTGGAATGGAGATCGCCGCTATGGCAGTGATGATCGCAGAGACAAGCATGCCGCGCTCAGAGACCCCCCTTCGCTCCGACCTGTTCCCGGAGATTTCGCCCTATGCCAGCGGCATGCTGGCGGTCGACGGGCGGCACACGATCTATTGGGAGCAGAGCGGCAATCCCGAAGGCCTGCCTGTGCTTTTCCTGCACGGCGGCCCGGGCGCGGGATCGGCACCGGTCCACCGGCGCTTCTTCGATCCCCAATTCTACCGCATCGTGGTTCTCGACCAGCGCGGCTGCGGCCGCTCGATGCCGCTCGGCGAGTTGCACGACAACACCACCGATCACCTCGTGGCCGACATGGAGAAGCTGCGCAGCCATCTCGGCATCGCCCGCTGGCTGCTGTTCGGCGGTTCGTGGGGCAGCACGCTGGCGCTGGCCTACGGCATCAAGCACCCCGACCGCGTGACGGGCTTCATCCTGCGTGGGATCTTTCTCGGTGCCCGATCGGAGATCGACTGGTTTCTCCACGGCATGCGCACGGTCTTTCCGGAAGCATGGCGCGACTTCGTCGAGCACCTTCCCGAGAGCGAGCGCACCGATCTGCTGGGCAACTACTATCGCCGCCTCACCGACCGCAATCCCGACAGCCATCGGCCGGCAGCCCGCGCCTGGAGTCGCTACGAAGCGGCCTGCTCGACGCTCTATCCGACGGCACGCGCGCCGTTCGAGTCTGATCATGGCGGCTTTGCCCTCGCGCTCTCCCGCATCGAGGCGCACTACTTCGCCCACGGCACGTTCGTGCCCGAAGGCTGGCCGTGGTCGGATCTCGACCGCATCCGTCAGCTGCCCGGCACCATCGTTCAGGGCCGCTACGACATCGTCTGTCCGCCCGTCACCGCCGACGCCCTGGCGCGCGCCTGGCCCGAGGCACGCTACGTCGTGGTGCCGGACGCCGGCCACAGCGCGCTGGAACCAGGCATCCGTGCGGCGCTGGTGAACGCCACCGAGAGCTTCCGCCTGTCGACCAGCGACGATCTCTTTGCCCCGAGGTTTCCATGGGAAACGTGAGTCCCAAGCCGTTTGACCTGCCGCCGGAACAGACCGGCGCCGCCGCATGGTATGGCCCCGAGATGACCCAGCGCGACGACTGGTCGATGCCGCTGTCGCCGGCCGAGATCGCGGAGATTGAGCACGCCACGAAGGCGCTGGCGTCGCGCGACGCGGATATTGCGGCGGTGACGGCGCGCGATTTTCCGCTGCCCTCGCTCGGCCCCAAGCTCAAGGCACGAGTCCGCGACGAGGTCCTGAATGGCCGCGGCTTCCTGCTGCTGCGCGGCCTGCCCGTCGAGCGCTGGTCGATGCGCGAGGCAGCGACCGCGTTCTTCGGCCTCGGCGCCCATCTCGGCAGCGCGCGCTCGCAGAACGGCAAGGGCCATGTGCTGGGCCATGTCCAGGACCTCGGCCTCGATGTGGCTGATCCCAACGTCCGCATCTACCAGACCAACGAGCGCCAAACCTACCACACCGATTCCTGCGATATCGTCGGCCTGCTCTGCCTCAAGACGGCGCAGTCGGGTGGCCTGTCGGCCCTGGTCAGCTCGACCACGATCTTCAACGAGATGCGTCGCCGCCGGCCCGATCTTCTGAAGCTTCTGTTCCAGCCGCTCGCCACCGATCGGCGCGGCGAGGTGCCGGAGGGCCAGAAGCCCTACTTCGAGATTCCCGTGTTCAACTGGCACAAGGGCTTCCTGAGCGCGATCTATCAGCGCCAGTACGTCGACTCCGCCCAGCGCTTTGCCGACGCACCACGACTGTCGCCGACCCAGGTCGAAGCTCTCGACATGTTCGATTCGCTGGCGGGCGATCCCAAGCTGCACCTGTTCATGGAGTTCAAGCCGGGCGACGTCCAGCTCGTGCACAACCACACCATGCTGCACGACCGAACCGGCTTCGTGGACTGGCCGGAACCCGAGCGCCGACGCCATCTGCTGCGCCTGTGGCTGGCAGCCTCCGACGCCAGGCCGCTTCCGGAAATCTACGCCCAGCGCTACGGCACCGTGACCGTGGGCGACCGCGGCGGCATCATCGTGCACGGCACCAAATTGCACGCCCCTCTTCAGGCCGTGTGACGCTGGATGGTCTGAGTGGCAGGCGGTCTGACGCAGGTGGTTGACCCGGACGGTGAGCATCCCTAATTGAAGGCCGCCTGAAGAGACCACTGAAGCTAGGCACAACGAGGGACGACAAATGGCCAGCGATCCGACCGCGGGCGGCGCCCCGGCTGAGATGCCGGTCGAGCCGTCCGATTCCAGCCTCGATATTCCGCCCAAGCCTGAGAGCGCTACCGAGCTGCAACATCTCGTCGAGCAGCTCCAGGCCGAAAAGGCCGACCTGCAGGACAAGCAGCTGCGGGCGCTCGCCGAGGCCCAGAACGTGCGCCGCCGCGCCCAGCAGGACGTCGAGAAGGAGCGCAAGTTCGGCATCGAGCGCTTCGCCCGCGACGTGCTGTCGGTGGCCGACAATCTCGGCCGCGCCCTGTCGGCGCTGCCGGCGGATCTCGAATCCATCGATCCCGCGGTGCGCAACGTGATCGTCGGCATCCAGGCCACCGATCGCGAACTGCAATCGGTGCTGGAGCGCCACGGCGTCACCCGCGTCGAGGCGCTGGGCCAGCCGTTCAACGCCGAATTCCACCAGGCCATGATGGAAGTCGAGGATCCTTCGGTTCCGGCCGGCACGATCGTTCAGGAACTGATCCCGGGCTATCTGATCGCCGGACGCCTGCTGCGCGCGGCCATGGTCGCGGTTGCCAAAGGCGGCCCGATAGGCCGACCGACGGTTCGCCCCCCCAGCAACGAGAATTAGGCACGGCACGATTTTCCGGGTCCAACGCCGGTCGCGCCATTGCAGGCAGCCATAGAGGACCTATATAGCCCCTGTCCTGACCCGGTTTTTCCGGCAGGTAATCACATATCGGGGGTCGATTTGGCGCCTTTGGGGCCGGACCGATCCGCCTAGCGAGAGAGTAGCAACATGGCGAAAGTCATCGGAATCGACCTCGGAACGACCAATTCCTGCGTCGCGGTCATGGAAGGCGGCGACACCAAGGTCATCGAGAATTCGGAGGGCGCGCGGACGACCCCGTCGATGGTCGCGTTCACCGACGGCGGCGAGCGTCTCGTCGGCCAGGCCGCCAAGCGCCAGGCCGTGACCAACCCGCTCAAGACCCTCTATTCGGTCAAGCGCATGATCGGGCGCCGCTTCGAGGACCCCATGGTCCAGAAGGAAATGTCGCTCGTTCCCTTCAAGATCGTGAAGGCCGGCAACGGCGACGCCTGGGTCGAGGCCGCGGGCCAGACCTACAGCCCCAGCCAGATTTCGGCTTTCATTCTCGGCAAGATGAAGGAAACCGCCGAAGCCTATCTCGGCGAAAAGGTCGAGCAGGCGGTGATCACCGTCCCGGCCTACTTCAACGACGCCCAGCGCCAGGCGACCAAGGATGCCGGCCGCATCGCCGGCCTCGAAGTCCTGCGCATCATCAACGAGCCGACAGCGGCAGCGCTCGCCTACGGCATGGACAAGCGCAAGAGCGGCACCATCGCGGTCTACGACCTGGGTGGCGGCACGTTCGACGTGTCGGTGCTCGAGATCGGCGACGGCGTGTTCGAGGTCAAAGCCACCAACGGCGACACGTTCCTGGGTGGTGAGGATTTCGACGTCCGGATCATTGGCTACCTGGCCGACGAGTTCAAAAAGGACCAGGGCATCGACCTGCGCAACGACAAGCTTGCCCTGCAGCGCCTGAAGGAAGCGGCCGAAAAGGCCAAGATCGAGCTCTCCAACGCCAAGGAGACCGAGATCAACCTGCCGTTCATCACCGCCGACGCAAGCGGTCCCAAGCATCTCGTGATCAAGCTGTCGCGCGCCAAGCTCGAGTCCCTGGTCGACGACCTGGTGCAGCGCACGCTCGAGCCCTGCAAGGCGGCCCTCAAGGATGCCGGCTTGCAGCCCGGTCAGATCGACGAGGTCATCCTGGTGGGCGGCATGACCCGCATGCCCAAGGTGATCGAGGTCGTTAAGCAGTTCTTCGGCAAGGAGCCGGCCCGCAACGTCAATCCCGACGAGGTCGTCGCGGTCGGCGCGGCCGTCCAGGCGGCCGTGCTGAAGGGCGAGGTCAAGGACGTCCTGCTGCTCGACGTGACGCCGCTGTCGCTCGGCATCGAGACGCTGGGCGGCGTGTTCACCCGCCTGATCGAGCGCAACACCACGATCCCGACCAAGAAGAGCCAGACCTTCTCGACGGCCGACGACAACCAGACGGCGGTCACTATCCGCGTGTTCCAGGGCGAGCGCGAGATCGCCGCCCAGAACAAGATGCTGGGCCAGTTCGACCTGGTCGGTCTGCCACCGGCGCCGCGCGGCCAGCCGCAGGTCGAGGTCACGTTCGATATCGACGCCAACGGCATCGTGCAGGTCTCGGCCAAGGACAAGGCCACCGGCAAGGAGCAGCAGATCCGCATCCAGGCTTCGGGCGGCCTCAGCGAGGCCGACATCCAGAAGATGGTGAAG
>NZ_SCVH01000119.1 GCF_004296935.1 Reyranella sp. | reverse complement strand
GGCTGTTTGGCGTGGAAGGCGGCGCGTTCATCCTGATCGTGGTCGTGATCGGCGGCCTGCGCTGGATGCAGGTCGCCCGCCTGGTGCGGGCCCAGTTCCTCAGCCTGCGTGAAAAGGAGTTCGTCGAGGCCGCCCGGGCGCTGGGTGCCTCCAAGCTACGCCTGGTGGTCGGGCACATCCTGCCCAATGCGGTCGGTCCGGTGATCGTGGCCGGCACGATCGACGTCGCCGCCGCCATCATCGCCGAATCGACACTGTCCTTCCTCGGCCTGGGCTTTCCCTCCGACATTCCGACCTGGGGCAGCGTGCTGCGCGACGCCAAGGACTATCTCGACATTGCGCCGCACTGGGCGCTGTTCCCGGGGGCGGCGATCTTCCTCGCCGTGATCACCATCAATTTCATGGGCGATGGCCTGCGCGACGCGCTCGACCCGCGCCGCGTCCTGTAGAGCGAGTGTAGCGTGGCTGAACCGCTGCTGGATATTCGTGGACTCAAAACCTGGTTCAAGACCGACGACGGCATGGTCCGTGCGGTCGACGGCGTCAGCCTCAGCATCGACCGCGGCGAGACGCTGGGCGTGGTGGGCGAGTCGGGCTGCGGCAAGACCGTGACGGCGCGCTCGGTGCTGAAGCTGATCGACATGCCGCCGGGCCGCTTCGAGGCGGGCCAGATCCTGTGGCAGGGCCGTGACCTCATCCCGCTCGACGAGGCGGAGATGAACAAGATCCGCGCCCGCGAGATCGCCATCATCTTCCAGGAGCCGATGACCTCGCTCAACCCGGTCTACACCGTGGGCGACCAGATCGCCGAGGTCATCGAGCTGCACCAGAAGCTCTCGCGCAAGCAGGCCATGGTCGGCGCCGCCGACATGCTGAAACTGGTCAACATCCCCAACCCGGAGCGCCGGGTGCACGACTATCCGCACCAGTTCTCCGGCGGCATGCGCCAGCGCGTGATGATCGCCATGGCGCTTTCCTGCCAGCCCAAGCTGCTGATCGCCGACGAGCCGACGACGGCGCTCGACGTCACCATCCAGGCACAGATCCTGGAACTGATGCAGGAGATGAAGGAGCGCTTCGGCATGGCGATCATGCTGATCACCCATGCCATGGGTGTGGTCGCCGAGACGACGCAGCGCGTGGTGGTGATGTACGCCGGCAAGGTCGTCGAGGAAGCGCCGGTGGAGGCGCTGTTCGGCGATCCGCGCCATCCCTATACGCAAGGCCTCATCCGCTCGATCCCGCGCGTCGACCGCAGCGCCGGGCGCCAGGCGCGGCTTGAATCGATCCCCGGCACGGTACCGAGCCTGCTCGATCCGCCGCCGGGCTGCCGCTTCGCTGCCCGCTGCAAGTATGTGATGCCGGCCTGCACGCAGGCGATACCGCCACTCAAGGAAGTGGCACCCGGTCACAAGGTGGCATGCATCCTATGAGCAAGATGGAAGCGACCAAGGATGGCGCGCTGCTGTCCGTCCGCGACCTCCGCAAGCACTTCGCCGTGAAGGGCGGGATACTGTCGCGCGTGGTCGATCAGGTGCATGCCGTCGACGGCGTGAGCTTCGACATTGGTGCCGGCGAGACGCTGGGCCTGGTGGGCGAGTCGGGTTGCGGCAAGTCGACGACGGGGCGCTGCATCCTGCGGCTGATCGAGCCCAGCTCGGGCGGGATCTGGTTCGAGGGCGCCGACGTGACGAAGATGGACGCCACGGCGCTGCGTTCGCTCCGCCGCGACATGCAGATCATCTTCCAGGACCCCTATGCCTCGCTCAATCCCCGCCTCACCGTGGGTGCGATCGTGGGCGAGGCGCTCACCATCCACAATCTCGCGAAATCGCGGCGCGAGCACGAGGAGCGGGTGGTCCAGCTGCTCGAGACCGTCGGCCTGCAGCCCGACCACATGCGCCGCTTCCCGCACGAATTCTCCGGCGGCCAGCGCCAGCGGATCGGCATCGCCCGCGCGCTTGCCGTCGAGCCCAAGCTGATCGTCTGCGATGAGCCGGTCTCGGCGCTCGACGTCTCGATCCAGGCACAGGTGATCAATCTCCTGGAAGACCTGCAGGAGCAATTCGGCCTCACCTATCTTTTCATTGCCCACGACCTCAGCGTGGTCGAGCACATTTCGACGCGCATCGCCGTGATGTATCTCGGCCGCGTGGTCGAGATCGCGCCGGCGCGCGACCTCTACGACACGCCGCTGCATCCTTATTCCGAGGCGCTCCTGTCGGCGGTGCCGATCCCCGATCCGACGGTGAAGCGCCAGCGCATCATGCTGCAGGGCGACGTGCCCAACCCGATCAACCCGCCGTCGGGCTGCCACTTCCACACCCGCTGCCCCATCGCCAGGCCCGACTGCGCGACGCGCGTTCCCGAGCTGCGCGAGAGCCGGCCGGGGCATTGGGTGTCGTGCCACTACAGAGGCTAGCGGTTACTCGAAGCCGCAATCCCTGGGAGTCGCGCTGACCGCCATCTTGCGGCCGCCGTCGCGGAAGCAGCCCCGGAGCCAGGTGCCCGAGAACACGGCGTCCGAGGCATCGACATAGATGCCTTGCCCGTTCGGGTGGCCGTCGAGCCATTCGCCCTCGTAGCGGGCGCCGTCGGCCCATACCATGGTTCCCCGCCCGGCTCGCAGGCCCTCGAACCATTCACCTTCATAACGGTCGCCATTGGTGAAGTCGTAGACGCCCTGGCCATGCCGCCAGCCGTCACGCCACTCGCCCTCATATCGGTCGGCGATCACGGTGCTGGTGGCGACGCCACGGCCGCTTTCCCAGCCGTCGCGCAACTCGCCCTCGTAGCGGTCGGTCGGCCTGTCGCCGTCGAACCATTGCAGGACGCCGGTGCCTTCGGCGATCCCGTTCGGACAGGCGCCCGACCAGGCGACCGATTCGCGCGGCTGCGGCGCCGGATTGCGGATTTTGCAGCCGGTCTTGCCGTCCTCGATCCAGCTATCGGGCGCCGGGGCCTGGGCGGACGCGGGGGTGGAGAGCGGTAAGGCGATCGCGACCAGCAGGCCCGCCGTTGCGATACGAGAGAACATCAGGCCTCTTGGTTCAGGCTGGATGGTGCCCGCTGCTGGACTCGAACCAGCACGGCCTCACGGCCTCGGGATTTTAAGTCCCGTATGTCTACCAGTTCCATCAAGCGGGCGTGATGCGACCTTAGTCGTCGCGCGTGTTAATGGAAAGCCATGCGCGTTCTGTCGCTCTGCCTGCTGATGAGTCTGCTTGCGGCATGCGCCACGCCGCGGCCGCCGACGGCCGCCGATCCTCAGGCGGCGTTGGTGGCTGAACTGCGCCAGGGCGGCTACGTCATCTATCTGCGCCATGCCGAGACGGCGGCGACGCCCGAGCCCGCCGTGCGCGATTTCGCCGACTGTTCCTGGCAGCGCAATCTCAACGCCCAGGGCCGCGCCCAGGCGGCTGCCCTCGGCGCTCAGCTGCGGGCGCTCGGTATTTCTGCCGCCACAGTCGAGTCGAGCCCATTCTGCCGCACGCGCGAGACCGCCGAGCTTGTCTTTGGTCGCGCGGCGAAGGTGAACCCCGATCTCCTTTATCACGTGAGCCAGACGCCGGCCGAGGTGGCGGTGGCCGATGCCAGGCTGCAGGCGCGGCTCGCCCGGCGTCTGCCGGCCGGCGACAATGTCGTGCTGGTCGGTCACGCGCCGACCATGCGCGATGTTTCCGGTGTCGAACTGCCGGAAGGGCAGGGTGCAATCGTGAAGCCTGCCGGCGACGGGACGTTCCGCATCGTTGGCCGTCTCGGTGTCAGCGGGATTTCAGCCGGCGCGGGTTCCTGACGAAAAACCCGCGATCATGCCGCCCTCGACCCAGGTGCGGAGCAGCCAGGCGGCGCGGGCGGGGGCCTGATCTTCGCCGGTGAAGGCCGCCACCGTCTCGCAGAGTTCGGGAAAGGAACGCCCGGCGACCAGCGCGTCGAGCATCGCGGCTTCGTCGGCCTCGAGCGAGCGGAAGCTGGAGATGCGCTCGGGCCGCCAGATCGCCCAGGTCACCGGCTCGGCCGCGGCGGCGACCTCGAGATTGCCGGGCTCGACCTCATCGCGCCGCTGCCAGGCCTGCGCCACCTCGAAGGCGAAGGTGCAGCGACGCAGCGACGGCAGGGCCGTGAAAGTGAGCGTCTCCCAGGCGTCCGGCGGCAGGGCCAGCAACACGTCGGCGGCGATGGGGACCACGTCGGCCGAGTCGAAGGCCTCTCCCAGTGCCCATTCGAAGCGCGCCATCTCGGCTGCGGCCGGCGCCTTGTCGTAGGGTGCGGTCTTGTCCATGAAATCCGCGAGGTCCTTGCCGAACCAGCGCACCGAGGGCTGCCGCGAGGGATGGGCGGCGATGTAGGCGCGTGCCACATGGTCGAAGTCGGCCGGACCTGCCATCGCCATCAGGCCGGGATAGTCGGTGGTCAGCACCTCGATCAGGCGCAGTGCATAGCCGTCGCGGTAGACGTCGAGCAGGATGGTGCGATCGGCCTTCCTGGTGTCGCGCACGGCCGCCTGGAAGGCATCGCTGGTGACGAGCAGGTAATCCTGGAAGGCGCGCTGCAGATCGCCCAGGGAACCGGCATTGATCCCGCTCATGCCGCGGCCTCGCGCGAGATGCCGGCGGCGATGCCGCGCGCAGTGTCGAGTTCGGCCAGCAACTCTTCATAGGGCGGGATCTCGGCATCGCGCTCGATCATGGTCGGCACGTCCGGAAAGAGTTTCACTGCCTCGGCATAGAGCGCCCAGACGTCGGGCACGATGGGATGATCGTGGGTGTCGATGATATGACTGCCCTTGTGGGTGTGGCCTGCGAGATGGAACTGGCGCACGCGCTCCTTCGGCATGGCGTGCAGGAAGCCAAGCGCGTCGAATTCGTGGTTGAAGGCGCTGACATAGACGTTGTTTACGTCGAGCAGGATTTCGCAGTCGGCGCGGCGGGCGAGTTCTGCGATGAAGTCCCACTCGCTGAGTTCCGAGGCGGCGTAGGTAACGTAGCTCGACACGTTCTCCAGCACGAGGCGGCGGCCGAGCCGGTCCTGTACGCGCATCACCCGCTCGGCGACGTGGTCCAGCGCTTCCTCGGTATAAGGCAGCGGCAGCAGGTCGTGCATGTTGAGGCCGCGCAGACCGGTGAAGCAGAGATGGTCGGAGACCCACATCGGCTGCACGCGGTCGGCGAGCGCCTTGAGGTCGTCGAGATAACGGAAGTCGAGCGGATCGATCGAGCCGATTGAGAGCGACACGCCGTGCAGCGCCATCGGATAGTCGCGGCGGATGCGGTCGAGCCAGTAGATCGGGCTGCCGCCCGGGACCATGTAGTTTTCCGACAGCGCCTCGAACCAGCTCACCCGGCCGGGGCTGGCGGCGATCTCCTCGTAGTGCTCGGGCCGGAGCCCCAACCCGAAATCGACGGCGACGGCGCACATGGGGTGAATTTTACTCCACAAAGGGGACGGGCGTCCGCGATTTCCCCAGACGCCCGCCTGCCGCCAAAAGCCGGGTTACTTCGACTTGATCACGGTGCATTCAAAAGAAGAGCCGGTGTTGACGAAGCCCTGGCCCTTGCAGGCGTTCATGCCCTTGCAGGACGACTTGGCCGTCTTGCAGGCGCTCTGGCCTTTGCAGGCGTTGGCGCCGGCGCAGGCGACCTGGGCAAAGGCGGCGGGTGTGAAGGCACCGACGGCGAAGACGGCGGCGGCGGTGGCGAAAGCGGTGCGCTTGGTCATTCTTCTGTCTCCCTGTTTGGCCTCGGATCGGCGTGATGCCGATGCGGCAGGACGACCCTGCGCTTGGTCTACGGCGGCGGACAAATCACCGATCAACGTGCTCTCCTCACAGTTTGGTGAGCTGGCCAAACGAAGAGGGCGCCGCGGTTTCCCGCGACGCCCCTTGTCCGTCGGGGGAGCGACGAACCTACATCACCTTGCCGCCGGCCTTGGTGCAGGCGCCAGCATCGGCGGCCTCGGTCCAGCCCTGGCCCTTGCAGGCGTTCATGCCCTTGCAGGCCGACGAGGCGGTCTTGCAGGCGCTGGTGCCCTTGCAGGAATTGGCGCCGGTGCACTTGACGCCGGCGGCTTGCGCGGAGGTCGCGAAGGCACCGGCGGCGAAGATCGCGGTCGCGGTGGCGATGAGGGTCTTCCTGGTCATGTGTCACTCCCTTGTTGATATCTGTCGTGGAGGGCGCGGGGGCGTTTCCACGACGCAACCATGCGCCTGTGGCAGCCTCACCAGGAAGTCAGGGCTTGGCGATGTGCTGTGATCATTTTATCACTGCGGCGTGAAGCGCGCCGGCGACAGTGCCGCCTCGCTGACACCGAGTTCGATGATGTCGGCCGGCAGTCCCTTGCCCAGCGCCAGGCTTGTCGCCAGTCGTCCGGCCGCCGCCGCGGTCTGGATGCCATAGCCGCCCTGACCCGCCAGCCAGAAGAAGCCTTCGACCTTGGAGTCGTAGCCCACCACCAGATTCTTGTCCGCCACGAAGCTCCGGAGGCCCGCCCACTTGTTCTTGATGCGGCGGATGGTGAGGGTGCTCGCCGTCTCGATGCGCTCGACGGCGGTGGCGACGTCGATCTCTTCGGGCTGGGCATCGCAGGGCGGCGAGGGCGTCTCGTCGGCGAGCGAGCCCATGAACTGCCCGACCTCGGGCTTGAAGTACCAGGTCTCGTCGAAATCGATGACCATCGGCAGAGGTACCAGATCGAGCCCTTGAGGGGCGTCGAATGTGAAGGCGGTGCGCCGTTTCGGCACCAGGCCGACGGGCGTGCAGCCGGCGAGCCCGCCCATCACGTCGGCCCAGGCGCCCGCGGCATTGATGATGTTGGCCGCGTTCACGCTCTCGTCGCCGCGCAGATTGATGGTCCAGCGCCCATCCTTGCGCTCGAGCCCGATAACCTCGGCATTGAGTTTCAGCACCGCCCCTGCGGCGCGGGCGCCCTTCAGGAATCCGGCGTGGATGGCGGCCACGTCCATGTCCTCGGCTTCCTCGAAGATCGCGCCACCCGCCGCGGCTTCCGGCTTGAGCAGGGGCTGCCGGCGCAGCACCTCCTCGGGCGCGAGCCAGCGCACGCTCGGCACCAGGCGGGCATAGTTGGCGGCCGCCTGCTTCATCGCCGCCTCCTGGTCGACACGGCCGGCGATCAGGGCGCCGCGCGGGGTGAGCAGGGGATGCTCGGTGAAGCCCGGCGGCGGCTTGCGGTAGAAATGGCCCGAGGCCACGGTGATGGCGCGGATCTCGGCGCTGCCGTAGGTCTCCGAATGCAGCGCCGCCGAGCGCCCGGTGGTG
Source organism: Reyranella sp. (assembly GCF_004296935.1). Lineage (GTDB taxonomy): Bacteria > Pseudomonadota > Alphaproteobacteria > Reyranellales > Reyranellaceae > Reyranella. The sequence goes on along the minus strand of NZ_SCVH01000119.1, from coordinate 2,251 downwards.
TGATAGGCTGGCACGTGCTCGCGTTCGAGGATGACCACCTTTGCCTGGGGTGCGAGATGGTAGGCGGCGGAAACCCCGGCAATGCCGGCGCCGATGATGGCGAAATCGAAATCCTGCATGAGCCGCACATTGCAAGGTTGATGCCGCGCCTGCAATAGTTCTGCCGCCATGAACATCGCTCATCTGCTGCTGGGCTCGTCCCAGGAATTCCGCGACCTGCCCGCCCTGGCGCGCGGTGCCTCGCCCTATCTCAGCTACCGCGACCTCTGGCGCAAGGTCGCGGTCATGAGCACGCACCTGCGCGTCCGCTTCGGGCTGCAGCCGGGCGATCGCGTGGCTTTCGCCATGACCAACTGCGTCGAATCGATCGAGGTCATGTACGCCATCTGGCATGCCGGCCTCTGCGCCGTGCCGATGAACGCCAAGCTGCACGCCAAGGAGATGGCCTTCATCCTGGAGAATTCCGGCGCCAGGCTCTGCTTCGTGACCCCAGACCTCGCCGGCACGATCGCCGAGGCCGCCAAGGACGCCCCCGAGTTGAAGGAGATCGTCGACACCACGACGCGCGCCTATACTTTCATGGCTGTGGGCGATCCCAGTCCGATCGCCGACTGCGAGCCCACCGACCTCGCCTGGCTCTTCTATACGTCGGGCACCACGGGCCGGCCGAAGGGCGCGATGTTGACGCATCGCAACCTGCTGGCCATGACGCTCAACTACTATGCCGATGTCGACCGACCGCCGCCCGGCGGCTCGATCGTGCATGCCGCGCCGATCAGCCACGGCTCGGGACTGTGGAACTTCCCGATGCTGGCGCGTGGCTCGGTGCAGGTCTTTCCCGAAAGCGGCAAATACGAGGTGCCGGAAACGGTCGAGCTGATGAACCGCTGGCCGGAGTGCAGCATCTTCCTCGCCCCCACGATGGTGAAGCGCCTGGTCGAACACGGCAGCGCCGCCGACCTCAGGCCCGGCGCGTTGCGGCTGATCACCTACGGCGGCGCGCCGATGTACGTGAGCGACCTCAAGCGCGCAATGGAGACGCTCGGCAATGTCCTGTGCCAGCTCTATGGCCAGGGCGAGAGCCCGATGACCATCACCCATCTCAGCCGCGAATTCCACGCCCAGAAGGATCATCCACGCTGGGAAGTGCGCCTCGCCTCGGCCGGCATCGCCGACACCTGCATGGAGGTCCGCGTCGTCGACGAGGACGGCCGCCAGCTGCCAACGGGAGAAGTCGGCGAGATCATCTGCAAGGGCGATCCGGTGATGGCGGGCTACTGGAACAATCCCGAGGCCACCGCTCGCTCGCTGCGCGACGGCTGGCTGTGGACCGGCGACGTCGGCGCCTTCGACGAGGAAGGGTTCTTGACGCTAAAGGACCGGTCCAAGGACATGATCATCTCGGGCGGCTCCAACATCTATCCCCGCGAGATCGAGGACGTGCTCAACCTCCATCCCGCCGTCGCCGAATGCTCGGTGGTCGGCCGGCCGCACCCCGAATGGGGCGAGGACGTCGTGGCCTTCGTCGTGACGCGGCCGGGGGCCAGCGTCGCGCCGGCCGACTTGGACCGCCTCTGCCTCGACAACATCGCGCGCTTCAAGCGGCCGAAGGACTACAAGTTCGTCGATGCTCTCCCCAAGAACAACTACGGCAAGATTCTCAAGACGGAACTGCGCTCGAAGCTCTAAGCTCACGACCAAACGAGGAGGAAACCATGGGCAGCATGATCGATTTCAAGCGTCCCGACGGCTCGACCTGCAAGGGCTATGTCGCCGAGGCCGGCAAGGGCAAGCCCGGCATCGTCGTGATCCAGGAATGGTGGGGGCTGAACGACCAGATCAAGGGCGTGGCTGATCGCTTTGCCGCCGCCGGCTACAATGCGCTGGCGCCCGACCTCTACAAGGGCCGCGTGACGCAGAAGCCGGACGAAGCCAACCACATGATGAGCGGCCTCGATTTCGTCGGCGCCTCGGACCAGGACATCGCCGGAGCGGTAAAGCATCTGGCTGCCATGAGCGGCAAGGTGGGCGTCATGGGCTTCTGCATGGGCGGCGCGCTCACGATTGCCGCGGCGGCGCGCGTCTCCGGCATCGCCTGCGGCGTACCGTTCTATGGCGTGCCGCCGGGCCAGCTCGCCGATCCGGCCAAGATCAGGATCCCAATCCAGGGCCACTTCGCCAACACCGACGACTGGTGCACGCCCCAGGTGGTCAACGACTTCGAAAAGGCGATGACGGCCGGCGGCAACAA
>NZ_SCVH01000118.1 GCF_004296935.1 Reyranella sp. | reverse complement strand
GTCGAGAGCAGGATGAAGATGAAATAAAGCAGCGGCGGCCAGAAGCCGAACACGACGTGCGGGTCCATGTGGAAGCTCAGCGCCGCGATGATGACGCCGGGCAGGCTGGTCTCGATCAAGGCATTGGCGAAGCGGGCGGGCCGCGGAAAGTCCTTGTCCCGGGCAAGGCGCCAGCGAAGGAACGTCAGTGCCGCCAGCTCGTAGAGCAGGAAAGGGCCGATGCCGACCAGCGGCAGCCAGCCCGCGATGCCCTTGCGGAACATGCGCTGGTTGAGCTCGGGGAACAGGTTGGCGGCGATCAGGGTCACCGCCAGCAGGATCGCCAGAATGATGGCCAGCGCGCGCATGCGCTGCAGCTCGCTGCGCAGGATCTCGCGCCGAAGCGCGTCGTCATAGGAGTCGGTCACAGCCATGGACATCTCAGGGGCCACGCTAGCCAGCCGGCGCGGCCTCCACAACGGCGGGCGGGAGTGCTAGGAACGGGACCATGCCGATAAGGGAGACCGTCCGCGAACTGCAGGGCAAGGCCGCCAATCTGGCGCTGCGCATGCCGATCTCCTGGGTCAACATCCTGGCCGGGCCGCCGGTGACGCTCGACGGGCGCACGCTTGACGGCCGCAGCCAATGGTTCCTCCGGTTGCTGGCACGCAGCGGCCATCCGCCGATGCACAAGATGAGCGTGGCCGATGCACGCGCCGACATCGACGCCTTCCTGCCCCTGCTGAGCGGACGCCCCGCACCGGTCGGCGAGATCATCGATCGCACCATCGAGGGACCGGTCGGGCGGCTGCGCGTCAGGCTCTACCGGCCCGCCGGCGCGGTGGCGCGGCTGCTGCCGGCCATCCTCTATTTCCACGGTGGCGGCTGGGTGATCGGCAGCCTCGAGGCCTACGATCTCGTCTGCCGCTACCTCTGCGCGCGCACCGGCTGCGCCGTTGTCGCCGTCGACTACCGGCTGGCGCCGGAGCACAAGTTTCCGGCCGCCATCGACGATGCGGTCGCCGCCTTCCGCTGGCTGTCGGCGGGCGCCGTGGGCCTCGGCATCGACCCGGCACGCGTCATCGTGGCGGGCGATTCGGCGGGCGCCACGATCGCCACCGTGCTGGCCCGTCTGGTCCGCGGCGACGGCCGGCCGCCCTGCCTGCAATGGCTGTTCTATCCCGCCACTGATCTCGGCCTCGACAGCGGCTCCTACGATTCCTGCGGCGAACGCTTCATGATCGGCCGCGCCGACGTGGAATGGGTGCGCGGCCACTATCTCAACAGCCTCGACGAGGTGGCGGACCCGCGCGTCTCGCCGCTCCGCGCCGACGACCTCGCTGGCGTGGCCCCGGCGCTGATCTACACTGCGGGCTTCGATCCGCTGCGCGACGAGGGCAAGGCCTACGCCGACAAGTTGACCGCAGCCGGCGTGAAGACGATCTACCGTGAATTCGATTCTCTGATCCACGGCTTCATCGGCATGCGCGGTGCCATCCAGGCAGCGGCACGGGCGATGGACGACATGGTAGCCGGCCTGCGCCACGAGCTGGCCCAGCTCGGACGATGAGGGCTCGGACGATGAGACGGGAAAACGCCGAATGACCGACGATACTCCCCCTGACCTCGCTTCCACCGACCCGCGCGGCGAGCGCTCGGGACGGCGCGAGCAGAACAAGGCGGAGAACCGCACCGCCCTGCTCAAGGCCGCGCGCGCGGTGTTTGCCGAAATGGGCTCGGGGGCGGCCAGCGTGCGCGACATCGTGCGCCGCACCGATCTCGCCTCGGGCACCTTCTACAACTACTTCAAGGACAAGGACGAGATCTTCGAAGCCGTGGTCGGCGAGCTCACCGGTGAACTCCTGAAGCGTCATCGCGAAGGCCGCTCCAGGGCTCACACCGCCGAGGAGTTCTTCCGCAAGCACTATGCCGTCTATTTCGACTTCATCGTCGAGGATCCCGAGCTACTGGCGCTGGCGCAGAAGAATTTCACCGCCATCCGCACGCTGCTCGACAAACCCGACGTGCGGGCGCTGGCGCTGGCGCTGAACGAGGACATCCGCGCCGCCATCGCGCGCGGCGTGCTGCCCAACATCGACGTCTCCTATCTCGCGGCCTCCCTGGCCGGCGTGGCGTTCGAAGTCTCGATGGTGATGGTGGCACGCGATCCCGTCGATCCCGTCGGGGCGACGGAGTTCGCGACGCGGCTGATGCTGGGCGGGCTGGACCGGCTGCCCGTCAGGGATTCCGGAAAATCGGCTTGAACATCGCCGCGTCTTCCCAGGCGATCGCGGGATCGCTGCCGCTGTCCCACTGCTTCCACGCCATGTTTTCCTTGAGGCGAAACGGCGCGCGCATCGCCTCCAGGCTCTCATCCAGGCCGTGGAGGTCGGCCGCCTCGTAGATCGCGTGGTGGCGCGCCGGCGTGCGTCCGACGCTGCTGTAGCGCCGGCATCCGACCCAGCCCGGCACATCCGCGACGTTGCGTGGCAGATATTCGGTCTCGTACCAGTCATGGAAGGCCTGCTCGCGGCCGGGCCGCAATTCGACCGACACCATGAAGAACGGCCGGCTGCCGAAGATGCCGTCGAGGGGCGTGCGCGGATGCGCCCAGCGTTCGACGTAGAGACGCGGCGGCTCCGCCTCGACGATCTACCCGGCCCAGACGCCCATCGCGCCATCGGCGGTACGCTGCCGCAGGATCTCGATCAGGGCCTCGGCGTCGGCCCGTGCATCGCATTCGTGGATCGTGAAGAACTGCTTCCGGTAGTAGCGGAGCGAGCCCGTCACCTGGTGCTCCTGATAGCGCCAGGTGTCCCTCACCCCGCCGGCGTCGCCGAGGACGGCCGGCAGGAATTCATGATGGTAGAAGGCGCTGAAGGGAGTTTCCTGCTCGACATCGAGCCGGAAGGACTCCACGACCAAGGGGCGACCGGACATGCCGCGCCGTGCAGGCTCCGCGCTAGCCGCCCTGCGCGATCGGGTTGCGCAGCACGCCGATCTTCTCGATCTCGATCTCGCAGACATCGCCCGGCTTCAGCCACGGCTGCGGGTTGCGCGCCATGGCGACGCCCGACGGCGTGCCGGTAATGATGACATCGCCCGGATCGAGCGTCATGACCTTGCTGAGCTCGTGCACCAGGGTCGGCACGTCGAAGATCAGGTCGTCGGTGTTGCTGTCCTGCATGACCTCGCCGTTGACACGGGTCATGATCCGCAGAGGCGCGCCGCCCTTGGGCAGCTCGTCGGAGGTCACGATGTCGGGGCCGAAGCCGCCGGTGCCGTCGAAGTTCTTGCCGAGCGTGAACTGGCCACCCGACTTGCGCTGCCAGTCGCGGATCGAGCCGTCATTGAAGCAGGCATAGCCACCGATCACCGTGAGCGCCTTCTCCTTCGGCACGTTGCGGCACTTCTTGGCGATGATGACGGCAAGCTCGGCCTCCCAGTCGTACTGTTCGGAGTGGGTGGTCGACAGCATCTTGCCGTTGTGCGGCACCAGCGTGTTGTTGAAGCGCGTGAAGACGACCGGGTACTGCGGGATCGGGCTGCCGGTCTCCTCGGCGTGCTTGCGGTAGTTGAGGCCGATGCAGAGGATCTTGCCGGGGCTGGGGATCGGCGTCAGGTACTTCGCCGACTTCTCCGACACCGTGGCGCCGGCCTTGGGCTTGGCGCAGGCCTTGGCGACCGCGGCCTGGACCGCCTTGCCGCCGGCCAGAATCTCGACCACCGACTTCGGTCCACGCGGCATCTGCTTGCTGAGATCGACGATCTTGCCGTCGCCCATTTTTACGCCGACGGCGGCTTTTCCGCCGCTCATGATGGTGCACAGACGCATGGCATTTCCCCTTCGAATGTCGCCCGATTGTGGCCGGGGCGTAAACTCCTACCTCCAGCCCGGGTGGTCAAGCGCAGCGGTCAAGCGCGGCGCGATTTGCTAGGATGCGGCATGCGTTTCACGTTCTTCGTTCCGCTTTTGCTCGCCTCGGTTCTCCTCACGACGCCAGCCTCGGCCCAGTTCTTCGTGCCGCTCACGACACCCGACGGCCGCATCGCCTGCACCCAGGGCATGACCGGCATCGGCCGGCCCCCTGCCTGGCAGGCACTGGCCGATCCCGACGGCCCCAGCGGCTGGGTCGTGGCCGAGACCGCCGCCGACCCTGCCGATCTCCGGTTTCCGTTCTGCATCAACGAGCAGGCCGTCCTGCGCGACCTCGACGCCACGCTCCGCTTCAAGCCGGTGTCGGGTGTCCGCGCGCGCGTGGCCGGCTTCATCTTCAGGGCGCAGAGCGCCAACGACTACTACGTCGTCCGCGCCAGTGCGCTCGAGGGTTCGGTGCGGCTCTACCGCATGGAGAAGGGCAAGCGGCGGCAGGTCGGCGGCAAGGAGGTCCCGGTCGAGAGCGGCACCTGGCATTCGCTCCGCGTGGTCGCGGTCAACGACCGCTTCGAGGTGATGCTGGACGGCACTTCCCTGTTCAGCGCCACCGACCGCACGCTGATCCAGGCCGGCCCCATGGGCGTGTGGAGCCAGGCCGACAGCCTGACGTACTACGGCTCACTGCTGGTCAATCCGCCGGCGCGCTAGCGCCGCGCCTCAATCAGCGCCCGGGCGAGTTCGACGAAGCCGGCGCCCGAGCGCGCCGCAGTCACCCAGCGCGGCTGGTGGTCGAGGCGGCCGGTGAAGTCGCCCACGTTGGCCATGCCGACGGCATTGGGAAAGTAGCCGAACATCGGCGAATCGTTGGGCGAATCGCCCGCGAACACATAGTGCTGCCGCTGCGCATCGAGATCGACGCCGTACAGCTCGCGCATCATCAACTTGCTGGTGGTGAGCTTGTCGTAGTCGCCGAACCAGCCGTTGACGTGGATCGAGCTCACCTTGGCATGGGCGCCCTGGCGCTCGAAGATCGCCACGATGCGCTGGATGTCGGCCGGTGCGAGCGGCGTCACGTCCTCGCGGAAATCGACGGCGAGGTCGGCGACGCGATAGGGCTGGTCCGAGGCGATCCCCGCACCGGGGACCTCGCGCAGCACCTGGGCGCGGATCAACTCCAGACGGCGGCGGCCTTCCGCCCGCTCGGCCTCGGACTGGATGAAGCGCGTCCGAAGCTTTCCCTCGGACGGCTCGTGCCACATCCAGAAGGCGCCATTCTCGCCCACCACCGCATCGACCGGCCAGAAACGGGCGATATGGTCGCACCAGCCGGCCGGCCGGCCGGTCACCGGAATGACCAGGAATCCCGCCTCTTTCAGCGCCTCGAGGGCGGCATAGGCGGCAGCGGTGAGCCGGCCCTCGGTGGAAACGGTCTCATCGATGTCGGTCAGGACGCCCCGGATCGAGGCAAGAGCGGCACGGGGACATTCGTTCAAAGGCTTCATGGTGGGACACTTCTTAACATGGCAATCTGGACCGTTCGGGACTAAAAGCCGGGCCATGCGATACCAGGTTGCCACGGTAAATTCAGAGCAATAGCAGACGACCATGCGCCTCGAGCCACTCACCGCCGTAAGTCCCATCGATGGCCGCTATCGCGCGACCTCCCAAGCGCTTGCTGAATATTTCAGCGAATATGCGCTCATGAGAATGCGCGTTACCGTCGAGTGTGAATATCTCGCGGCGCTTTCGGAGACAAAGGGCGTCGGCATGCGGCCGCTTACGTCCAGCGAGAAGGCGATGCTTCGGGCGCTGCCGCACATTGATATCGACGATGCGCAGATCATCCAGAAGATCGAGCGTGAGGGCTATGACGGTATCCCTGCAACGAATCACGACGTGAAGGCGGTCGAATATTTCATCAAGCTCAAGCTCAGAGGCTCGAGCCTTACGGACGTGCTCGAGTGGGTGCACTTCGCTCTCACGTCTGAGGACGTCAACAGCACCGCCCATGCCCTCGCGCTTCGCGGGGCGCTTGAAGAAGTCATGCTTCCGGCGCTCGAGAAGATGAAAAGCGAGATCGTCAGCCTTGCCCGGGCGCATGCCGATACTGCCATGCTCGCGCGCACCCATGGCCAGAGCGCGACGCCCACGACCTTCGGCAAGGAGATGAACGTCTTCGCGAGGCGGCTCGAAAAGCAGGTCGAGGCGCTGAAGAATCGCTCCGTCTTCATGAAATGGGGAGGACCTTCAGGCAACTACAACGCCCAGATGGTGGCGCTGCCGAAGATCGATTGGCTGGACTTTGCGCGTTCTTTTGCGGAAAGCCTGAATGCGGACGGCGCCGGCAAGGCGCATGTCGTACGCCTCGAGCTCAATGAAGTGACGACCCAGATAGAGCCGCACGACACGTTCGCCGAGATGTTCGACAATCTGCGCCGCATCAACACGATCCTCCTCGATCTGTCGCAGGACATGTGGCGGTACATCTCGGACGGGTGGGTCACGCAGAAGCCGAAAGAAGGCGAGGTCGGCTCGTCGGCCATGCCTCACAAGGTGAATCCGATCGATTTCGAGAATGCGGAGGGCAACTTCGGCGTCGCCAATGCGCTCTTCGAACATCTCTCGAGAAAGTTGCCGATTTCGCGCCTGCAGCGCGATCTCTCGGATTCTACCGTGGCACGCACCTTCGGCACCGCCTTCGCACACTCGCTGATCGGCTATCGCGCGCTCGGGCGCGGCTTCGGCAAGGTCAGCGTGAATCAGGCGGCGCTTCGCGATGCGCTCCTGGCGCATCCGGAAGTGCTCGCCGAAGCGATACAGACGGTGCTGCGCGTCGCCGACGTGGAGATGCCGTATGAGAAGCTGAAAGCGCTCACCCGCGGCAAGCAGGTAACGATGGAGGATCTCGCCGCCTTCGTTGACGGCCTTGATATAAGCCCCGAGATGAAGGTGCGGCTCAGGGCGCTTCGTCCCGAGAACTACACGGGCCTCGCCGGCGTGCTTGCCAGGAAGTGACGGCCCTTGGCTGTCATCCCGGCATTGCGCCGGATTTCTCCGGCTCCCCAAGATCCTTCGCTGCGGTCAGGATGACAGCGAAGCCAACGCGCGTTCGGCAGACGCCTAATTCGTCTCCGTCATGACCTGCTTCTTGGCATCCTCGATCAGCCGCTCGGCCTGCTTGCGGATGGTGTGTTCCTCGGTCGGCTTGCCCGCCGCGGCGAGGTCCTTCACCAGCTTGGCCATGACATCGGAATCGCCGGGCTTCTCGAAGTCGGCCAGGACCACTTCCTTGGCATAGGCCTCGGCATCGGCGCCACTCTTGCCCATCAGGCCGGCGGCCCACAGGCCCAAAAGCTTGTTCCGGCGGGCGTTGACCTTGAACTGGAGTTCCTGGTCCTTTTCGAACTTCTTTTCGAAGGATTTCTCGCGATCGTTGAACGTGGTCATGGCCGCTCCGGGTTGGGCTGGTCGCGCCGGTATATAGCGACGACGACGCGGTCTTTCCACCCCGTGTTGGCGGTGGCAAAGTCCCGCGCCCCATGGAGGATGCCAAGAGATGTCGCTGGAAAAGCTGAAGGACTGGGTCGGCCGCACCCAGGCCATGGAGGATCTCGCCGCCCCCTTCCCCGTGCGCGCGCTGGCCGCCACCTTCGACGAGAAGGATCCCGACCCGCGAAACGGCGATCCCCTGCCGCCGCTCTGGCATTGGCTCTATTTCCTGGACGCCGCGCCGCAGTCCAAGATCGGTTCCGACGGCCACGCCGAACGGGGCGATTTCCTGCCGCCGGTTCCCCTGCCGCGGCGCATGTGGGCGGGCAGCCGGTTCAGCTTCGACGGCGAGCCGGTGCGCGTCGGCGAGACGATCGGCAGGCTGTCGGAGATCAAGTCGGTCGAACCCAAGAGCGGATCGACCGGCGCGATGGTCTTCGTCACGGTGAAGCACACGATCTCCGGACCGCGGGGCGTATCGTTCGTCGAGGAGCACGACATCGTCTACCGCGAGGCGGCCAGGCCCGGCGAACAGCCGAAGGCCCCCAGGCCGGCGCCAGCCGACGCCACGTGGACCAGGAAAATCGTGCCCGACCCGGTCCTGCTGTTCCGCTTCTCCGCGCTCACCTTCAACGGCCATCGCATCCACTACGACCAGCCCTACGTCACCGGCACCGAGGGCTATCCCGGGCTGATTGTCCACGGGCCGCTCCTCGGCATGCTGCAGATCGAACTGGCGCGCCGGGCCCACCCGGGTAGAGTCGTGAAGAATTTCGAGTTCCGGGCGCTCTCGCCGGTGTTCTCGGGTCCTGCCTTCTCGGTGCAGGCCCGCCGCGAAGCCGACGGTTCGGTGACGACCTGGATCGCCGACCCCAACGGCGGCCTGGCACAGCAGGGAAAGGCGGCATTCCGATGAACGAGCGTCTCCACCATCGCGGCTGCGGCTGCCTGCAGGCGCTCTCCCGTCGCGGCGTCATGGGGCTGGGGTTGGGTGCCGCCGCCGCGGCGGCCGCGTCGCCGGTCCTGGCCGCGGACGACGCTGTCTATGAAGCGATGCTGATGAAGTGCATCGACCCGCGCTTCACGACCTTCACCTGGTCCTTCATGGCCAGCGCCGGCCTGCAGAACGACTACAGCCAGTTCAACATCGCCGGCGGGCCGATCGCCGCCGTGGCGCCGGCGTTCGCCGACTGGCGCAAGGCCTGGTGGGACAACCTCGACATCTCCGTCAAGCTGCACAGCATCAAGGGCGTGGTCGGCATCGTTCACCGCGACTGCGGCGCCGCGGCGGTGGCTTACGGCGACCGGATCAAGACCGACCGGGTGTTCGAGACCGCCAGGCTCACCGAGGCGCTCCGGGCCTTCCGGACGGAGGTCGGACAGCGCTACCCCCGGCTCCGCGTCGACATCGGAATCATGGGCCTGAACGGCGCCGTCACTGCCGTGACCTGACGCAAAGCTTGCGGAACCTTCCTTCGTGCCCGACTCATCCCTCCCTGCTCCACGACTTGCCGGCGCCGCCCTCGAGCATCAGCTCGCCCTGCAGCGGTCCAGGCGGCCCGCCGACCCGCTGCTGTCGCTGGTGGTGCCGGTCTTCGACGAAGACGAATCGATCGATCTCTTCATCGACACGGTCGTGCCGATCCTCGAGCGCGACCGGTTGCGCTTCGAGATCGTGTTCGTGAACGACGGCTCGCGTGACGACACCCTCTCCCGCCTGCTCGGTCGCAGCACCGGCGACCGGCGCATCAGGGTCGTCAACCTGTCGCGCAACTTCGGCAAGGAGGCCGCCCTCACCGCCGGCATCGACCACGCCAAAGGCGATGTCCTGATCCCGATCGACATCGACCTGCAGGATCCGCCCGACCTGATCGCGGCGTTCCTGGCGCGCTGGCGCGAGGGCTACGACATCGTCTACGGCGTGCGCCGCACCCGCCATGCCGACACGGCGGCCAAGCGCATGTCGGCCGGCTGGTTCTACTGGGTGTTCAATTCGCTCTCGCCGGTGCGCATTCCGCCGAACGTCGGCGACTTCCGGCTGGTCGATCGCCGTGCCGTCGAGGTGCTGCGCCAGCTGCCGGAACGCAACCGCTTCATGAAGGGGTTGTTCGCCTGGGTCGGCTTCAACTCGATCGGCGTGCCCTACGAGCGGCCACAGCGCGCCGCCGGAACCACCAAGTTCAATTTCTGGCGGCTGTGGAACTTCGCGCTCGACGGCGTGGTGAGCTTTTCGACCGCACCGCTGCGCGCCTGGTTCTATGTCGGCGTGGTGATCGCGGCCGTGGCCGTTCTCTATGCCCTGTTCATCGTCACCCGCGTGCTGATCCTGGGCATCGACACGCCGGGCTACGCCTCGCTGCTGATCGCGGTCCTGCTGATGGGCGCCATCCAGCTGCTGTCGCTCGGCATCATCGGCGAATACCTCGGCAGGCTCTTCCTCGAGGTCAAGGGGCGGCCGATCTACGTCGTCGAGGGCGTCTACGGGGACGGGGCCGACGCACAGCGGGCCGACGCGCCGCCGAAGAACTGACGGCGGGCGATGGATCTCAAGGAAGAGGACATCCTCGGCGCCGACATCGGCCGGCACTGGTACTATCGCTCGAAGGCAGCGGCGCTCCGCCGAGCCGTGGCCGGGCTGCGGCCGCGGCGCCTGCTCGACGTCGGCGCCGGATCGGGCTTCTTCTCCCGCCACCTGCTGGCCGAGACGCCGGCGGAAAGCGCGCTCTGCGTCGACATCGGCTACCCCCGCGACCGCGACGACAGCGTCGCCGGCAAGCCGGTGCACTATCGCCGCGACACCGGCCGGACCGACTGCGACCTGGTGCTGATGATGGACGTGCTGGAGCATGTCGACGACGACCGTCGCCTCGTGCGCCACTATGCGTCGAAGGTGCCTTCAGGCGCGCATTTCCTGGTGACGGTGCCGGCCTTCGCCTTCCTGTGGAGCGGCCACGACGTCTTCCTCGAGCACAAGCGGCGCTATCGCCTGCCCGAGATCGAGGCGGCGCTCGGCGACGGAGGCCTTGAGATCGTGCGCGGCGCCTACTATTTCGGGCTGATCTTTCCGCTGGCGGTGGCAGTGCGGCTCGCCCGCCGCAACACGACCGAGCCCGGCAGCAGCCTCAAGAAGCACAGCGCCTTCACGAACGGCATCCTGACGGCAGCCTGCGCCGCCGAGCTGCCGCTGTTTCCCTACAACCGCCTGGCCGGCCTGTCGGCCTTCGTGCTGGCCAAAAAGCCCTAAAAAGGGCGCAGACGTAGCATTTCATTCTCCTCTCCCCCTAGCGGGGGAGAGGAACATGAAAGTCAGGAAGCGGCGGCGGCCACGTCTTTCGAGCCGATGCGGCGGCGCTTGGCGTTGATCTCGCGCAGGACCACCAGCATCTCCTCGGCGACGATGTCGCCCGGGATGCCGTCGCCCTCGGCCTCGAGCTCCTTCATGTCGACCCACACCGCGTAGAGTGGCGCGGTGCGCGAGGTGATGATGCCGGCGTGCAGCAGCGTCTTGATCAGCACGCGGAAGATGTTGGTGCTTTCCTTGAGCTGGTCGCGGCGGTCGTCGTCGGTGAAGGTCTCCTTCATCGCATCGCGCACCCACTGCCAGTCGAGCCCGTACTTGGCGTAGATCCCCTGCTTCTGCTCGGCGTTGATCAGGTTGAACAGCAGCATCTGGAAGATCTGCGCCGACCAGTCCTCGACCTTCTTGTGCTCGTCCGGACTCAGGTGCCGGATCGTCTTGGCCGCCCAGATGCGGCCAAAGCGGTGATGGAAGGCCTCGTCGCTCATCACCAGCTGGACCAGGCGGCGCAGGACGGGATCGTTGGTCTTGGCATTGAGCGTCGCGAACGAGCCCATGGCGATGCCCTCGATCAGCATCTGCATGCCGACGATCTTCTTGTAGACCTCCTGGGTGCCGACGAGGTCGTTCAGCACGGTGGCGATGGTCGGGCCGACCGGCAGCGGATCGCCCCAGCGCTTGGCGATGTAGCGGGTGAAGCCGGCGACGTGGCGCGCCTCCTCGCGCGCCTGGTTGGCGGCATATTCCTGGGCGCCCGGGTCGAGCAGGATGTGGCAGAGGCTGGCCGACAGCGACAGCGCCCCCTGCTCGCCATGCAGCAGGTTGGAGACAGACCAATGCATGACGTCGTTGGCGAGGCCGATCTTCTGCCGGTCGTCCAGCCGGTCGGCCACCGCACTCTTCAGCTCGACCACCATGTCCAGGGGCACGATCGGCGTCTTGGACATGTCGAACGGCAGGTCGTAGTCGATATAGCTCTTGTCGAACGGGTCCCAGAAATGGTCGTGGGTGGCCGAAATGATGCCGTCGAAGGCGTTGGTCCGACGGCCGTAGCGCGGCACCTCGAGCATTGCCGGGAAATCTTCCGGGGCGACGGTGTCGTAGGCCTTGTCGTAGGTGATTTGCTGGGCCATTTGAGGGCCTCCCATGAAGGGCTCAATATGACGGCTGCGTCACCTTTTTCAATGGATTTTTCCCCAGTACCGGCGCATGGGACTTCCGCCATATTCCGGCCGCCAACCATGCCGCCGATCGGCGGGCGATCCGCATCGTCCGTGCAGGAGTAAAGAATGTCCCGCCGCCGCCGAATCTACGAGGGCAAGGCCAAGACCTTGTTCGAGGGGCCCGAGCCCGGGACGATCGTCCAGTACTTCAAGGACGACGCCACCGCGTTCAACAACCAGAAGAAGGGCACGATCACCGGAAAGGGCGTGATCAACAACCGCATCTCCGAGTTCCTGATGACCAAGCTCGGCGAGATCGGCGTGCCCACCCATTTCATCCGCCGCCTCAACATGCGCGAGCAGCTGATCCGGCAGGTCGAGATCATCCCGCTCGAGATCGTGGTGCGCAATGTCGCCGCCGGCTCCTTCGCCAAGCGCTTCGGCGTCGAGGAGGGCACCCAGCTGCCGCGCTCGATCATGGAGTTCTTTCACAAGAACGACAAACTCGGCGATCCCATGGTCACCGAGGAGCACATCACGGCATTCGGCTGGGCGACGCCCCAGGACCTCGACGACATCGTGGCGCTGACACTCCGCGTCAACGACTTCCTGTTCGGCCTGTTCCTCGGCTGCGGCATCAAGCTGATCGATTTCAAGGTCGAGTTCGGCCGCCTCTACGAGGACGACATGGTCCGCATCGTGCTTGCCGACGAGATCAGCCCCGACTCGTGCCGGCTGTGGGATCTGCGCACCAACGAGAAGATGGACAAGGACCGCTTCCGCCGCGACCTCGGCAAGGTCGAGGAGGCCTACCAGGAAGTCGCGCGGCGGCTCGGCATCCTGATCGACCAGGGACCGGGCGACGTGCGCGGCCCCACGACACTCCAATAGCCACGCTGCAATGAAGAGGCGACATTGAAAGCCAGAGTTCACGTGACCTTGAAGAACGGCGTGCTCGACCCCCAGGGCAAGGCCATCGGACATTCGCTCAATCGCCTGGGTTTCCCCGAAGTGGGCGACGTCCGCCAGGGCAAGTACATCGAGCTCGAGATCGCCGAGACCGACAAGACCAAGGCCAAGGCGCGGCTCGAAGACATGTGCAAGAAGCTGCTCGCCAACACGGTGATCGAAAACTACTCGATCGAACTGGTCGGCTGATGAAGGCAGCGGTTCTCGTCTTCCCGGGCTCCAATCGCGAAGGCGATGTGGCCCAGGCGATCGAACTGGTCACCGGCCGCCGTCCCGCCATGGTGTGGCACGGCGACGGTGACTTCGAGAAGACCGACCTGATCGTGGTCCCCGGCGGCTTCTCCTACGGCGACTACCTGCGCTGCGGTGCGATGGCGGCGCAATCGCCGGTGATGGCCGAGGTCAAACGCCGCGCGGCGCAGGGCGTGCCGGTACTTGGCATCTGCAACGGCTTCCAGATCGTGACCGAAGCGGGCCTGCTGCCGGGTGTGCTGATGCGCAACGCCCATTTGAAATTCGTCTGCGCCGACGTCCACCTCAAGGTCGAGACCAGCCAGAGCCTGTTCACCAACCGCTACCAGGCCGGCCAGGTGATCAAGGTCCCGGTGGCGCATGCCGAGGGCAACTACTTCGCCGACGCCGAGACCCTGAAGCGGCTGGAGGATCGCGGCCAGATCGCCTTCCGCTACTGCGCGCCCGACGGCACGGTCGACGGCAGCGGCAATCCCAACGGCTCGATCAACAACATCGCCGGCATCTTCAACGAGACCAAGACGGTGATGGGCCTGATGCCGCATCCGGAAAACGCCACCGAGCCGATGTTCGGCGGTACCGACGGCAAGGCACTGTTCGAGGGCATGGTCGAGGCATTGTCATGAGCAAGTCCGGCACGAGCGCCGCGCCCGTCAAGCTGCCGAACGAACCCGTCATCACGCCGCAGATCGTGGCCGAGCATGGGCTGGCGCCGGACGAGTATCAGCGTGTCCTCGCCATCATGGGCCGCACGCCCACGATGGTGGAACTCGGCATCTTCTCGGCGATGTGGAGCGAGCACTGCTCGTACAAGTCTTCGAAGGTGTGGTTGAAGAAGCTGCCGACCAGCGCGCCCTGGGTGATCCAGGGGCCGGGCGAGAACGCCGGCGTGATCGACATCGGCGACGGCCAGGCCGCCATCTTCAAGATGGAGAGCCACAACCACCCGTCCTACATCGAACCTTATCAGGGCGCGGCGACGGGCGTCGGCGGCATCCTGCGCGACGTCTTCACCATGGGCGCGCGGCCGGTGGCCAACCTCAATGCGCTGCGCTTCGGCGATCCTTCGCATCCAAAAACACGGCACCTGGTGTCGGGCGTGGTCGCGGGCATCGGTGGCTATGGCAACTGCATGGGCATCCCGACCGTGGGCGGCGAGACCAACTTCCACGCCGCCTACAACGGCAACATCCTGGTCAACGCCATGACCGTGGGCATCGCGCCGACCGATCGCATTTTCTATGCGGCGGCCGCGGGCATCGGCAATCCGCTGGTCTATGTCGGCTCCAAGACCGGCCGCGACGGCATCCATGGCGCCACCATGTCGTCGACCGAGTTCAACGAGGACAGCGAGAGCAAGCGGCCGACGGTGCAGGTCGGCGATCCCTTCGTCGAAAAGCTGCTGCTCGAAGCCTGCCTGGAACTGATGGCGACCGATGCCATCGTGGCCATCCAGGACATGGGCGCGGCCGGCCTCACCTCGTCGTCGTTCGAGATGGCGGCCAAGGGCGGCCTCGGCGTGATCGTCGAGCTCGACAAGGTGCCGATGCGCGAGACCGGCATGAATCCCTACGAGCTCATGCTCTCCGAAAGCCAGGAGCGCATGCTGATCGTGCTAAAACCCGGCCGCGAGGAGCTGGCGCGCAAGATCTTCGAAAAGTGGGAGCTCGACTTCGCGGTGATCGGCCATCTCACCGACACCGAGCGCATGGTGCTTTCCTGGCACGGCGACATCGTGGGCAACATCCCGATCCCGCCGCTGGTCACCGAAGCGCCGATGTACGAACGGCCGTGGACGCTGACGCCGCTGCCGGCCGTGCTCGACGCCGCCAAGGTGCCGGCACCCAAGGATTACAAGGCCTCTCTGCTCACGCTGATGAGCTGCCCGGATCTCGCCAGCAAGGCGTGGATCTGGCACCAGTACGACCACCTCATCATGGGCAACACCGCCATCCGTCCGCAGGACGGCGACGCCGCCCTCGTCCGCGTGCCGGGCGGACACAAGGGCCTCGCCATGACGTCCGACTGCACGCCGCGCTATGTGCAGGCCCATCCCGAGACCGGCGGCCGCCAGGCCGTGGCCGAGGCGTGGCGCAACATCACCGCCGTGGGCGCGCGGCCGCTTGCCGTCACCGACAACATGAATTTCGGCAACCCGACCAAGCCCGAGATCATGGGCCAGTTCGCCGGCGCCATCATGGGCATGGTCGAAGCCTGCACGGTGCTCGACTTCCCCGTCGTGTCGGGCAACGTCTCGCTCTACAACGAGACCGAGGGCCGGCCGATCCTGCCGACGCCCACCATCGGCGCGGTCGGCGTGATCGAGGACATCGCCAAGGCGGTCGGTTCGCGCCTGACCAAGGCCGGCCTCGCCCTGGTGCTGATCGGCGAGACCAGGGGCTGGCTCGGCCAGTCGCTCTACCTGCGCGAACTCTGCGGCCGCGAGGAGGGAGCGCCGCCGCCGGTCGATCTTGCCGTCGAGCGCCGCAACGGCGATTTCGTGCGCGGCCAGATCGTGGGCGGGCGCATCGCCGCCTGCCACGACCTTTCCGACGGCGGCCTGCTGGTGGGCCTGGCCGAGATGTGCCTGGCCGGCGGCACGGGCGTCACCATGAAGTTGCCGGCCGGCGCCGGTGCACCGCACGGCTTCCTCTACGGTGAAGACCAGGGCCGCTACCTGGCGGCTGCCGACGATGGCATTGCCCTTCTGGCGGCGGCGGCTGCCGCCGGCGTTCCGGCGAGCCTTCTGGGATATGCCGGCGGTCAGGCCCTCGTCGTCGAGGGGCTGGTCAATCTGCCGCTGGCCGAGCTGCGCGCCGTTCACGAGGCGTGGCTGCCGACCTACATGAACAGCGCCGCCTGACAGGAGAGCGCCATGCCGATGGAAGCCAACGACATCATCCGCCTGATCAAGGAAGGCATCCCCGATGCCGAGGTCGAGATTCAGGACCTGGCCGGCGACGGAGACCACTATGCGGCTACGGTTATTTCACCGGCCTTCACCGGCAAATCGAAGATCCAGCAGCATCAGATGGTCTATGGCGCGCTGGGCGGCCGGATGGGCGGCGTGCTGCATGCCCTCAAGTTGACCACCATGGCGCAAAGGCCCTGACCGCCCTATATTGCCTTCATATCCGCGTCCCCAGGGGCGCTTCCTTGGATCCCTCCAGGAGATCGACATGAGCGAACCCGAAGTGTTCGAGCGCATCCGCGACGAGATCGGCAAGAACGACGTACTGCTGTTCATGAAGGGCACGCCGGTGTTCCCGCAGTGCGGCTTCTCCGCCGCCACCGTCGATGCCCTGAGCCAGCTCGGCGTAAAATTCCACGGCATCAATATCCTGGTCGACCCGGACCTGCGCGAGGGCATCAAGGAATTCAGCCAGTGGCCGACAATTCCCCAGCTCTACGTGAAGGGCGAGTTCATCGGCGGCTGCGACATCGTCCGCGAGATGTTCGAGACCGGCGAGCTGGAGCAGCTGTTCAAGGACAAGGGCATCTCGCTGGCCAACGCGGCTTAGCGCGCTGCAAAGCAGCGCGTCGGCAGGCGGCAGCGCTTCGCAACGCGAAGCGCGAGAGCCTGCTGTGTGGAGGCTTGCAAGCAGTCTTCGATCAGTCTGAATTCATACCTTTTCTGAAACGTGCGGGCTCTCGCGCTTGATTACAAGCGCTGCCGCCCGCCGGCGCGTCTGAACGCGCCTTAGCCAAACGCATACGACGCCATCGAAAGATTCCCCAGCGTGAAGCTGCGGTGCAGCGCCCGTCCGCGGGCGCCTTCGCCCGCCGCGCCATAGGCCACATGCAGCGGCAGGAAGTGCTCATCCGTGGGGTGGGCATCGACGGCATTGGGCGCCCGGGCGCGATAGTCGGCGAGCGCCGCCTCGTCGCCCTTCTCCACGGTGTCCACCAGCCAGTCGTCGAATTCCCGCGCCCACGGTTCGGGTTCGGAGGCAGCCCCGCCGCGCACCAGGGCGCGCAGGTTGTGCGTGGCGCTGCCGCTGCCCATCACCAGGATGTCTTCTTCGCGTAAGGCACTCAGCTTGCGGCCGAGCGCAATGTGGTGCGCCGGGTCTTGCTCCGGCTGCACCGAAAGCTGGAAGATCGGGATGTCGGCCTCGGGCCAGCCCAGCATCGCCGGCACCCAGGCGCCGTGGTCCAGCCCCCGATGAGCGTCGTGCGCCGCCCCGGTGAGCCTGGCCACGCGCTCGGCCAGTTCCGGCGCACCGGGTGCGGCATAGCGCAGGCGATAGAGCGCATCGGGGAAGCCGTAGAAATCGTGGATGGTGTCGGGCCTGCGCGCCAGAGAGACGGCGGGCACGTCGGTGTCCCAATGGGCCGATACCGCCACGATCGCCTTGGGGCGCGGCAGCAGCTGGCCGAGCGAGGCCAGGAAGGTCCGCGCTGGCGACTCCTGCAGGATCAGCGTCGGTGCGCCGTGTGACACGAAGACAGTAGGCATCGACATCGCTTTATTCCTCACGCGGCTCGTGGCAGCCTGTGTGCAATCGGGATCCGGGACAAGGGAAGGACGATACTATGCACATGTTGCGGAGATGGGGTCAGATTGCGGCCTGCCTGTGGGTGATCCTGGCGGCGCCGGCCGCGATGGCCCAGACGACGCTCCGGATGGTGGCCCATTCCGACCTCAAGGTGCTGGACCCGATCTGGACCACCGCTTTCATCACCCGCAACCACGGCTACCTGGTCTACGACACGCTGTTCGCCAAGGACGCCCAGCTGCGCATCCAGCCGCAGATGGTCGACAAGCGGACCGTCTCGCCCGACAAGCTCACCTGGACCTTCACGCTGCGCGACGGCCTGGAATGGCACGACGGCCAGCCGGTGACGGCCGAGGACTGCGTCGCCTCGATCAAGCGCTGGGGCGCCCGCGACGCGCTCGGCCAGCAGCTGATGGCGGTCACCGCCGACGTCAAGCCGATCGACGCCAAGACCTTCACCATCGTGCTCAAGGAGCCGTTCGGCCTGCTGCTCGACGCGCTCGGCAAGCCCAGCTCGACCGTGCCCTTCATGATGCCCAAGCGGGTCGCCGAGACCGACCCGTTCAAGCAGATTTCCGACTACACCGGCTCCGGCCCTTTCATCTTCAAGAAGGAGGAGTGGAAGCCCGGCGAGAAGATCGTCTATGCCAAGAACACCAAGTACAAGCCGCGCCCCGAGCCGCCCTCGATGCTGGCCGGCGGCAAGGTCGCCAAGGTCGACCGCATCGAATGGCTGGCCATCGGCGACCCGATGACGGCGGTCAACGCCCTGGTCCAGGGCGAGATCGACATGATCGAGGTGCCGATCCCCGACCACTTCCCGCTGCTCAAGGCCGACAAGAACATCGCCCTGTTCGGCTGGAACCAGCTCGGCAGCCAGATCATCATGCGGCTGAACCACCTCCATCCGCCGTTCAACAATGTGAAGGCGCGCCAGGCCGCGATGCTGGCCATCGCCCAGGAGGACTTCCTGCGCGCCCAGGTGGGCGATCCCGAGATCTACAAGGTCTGCAACGCGCCGCTGGTCTGCGGCTCGCCGTTCGAGAAGAGCTACGGCGACCTCCTGATCAAGCCCAACCTCGAGAAGGCGCGCGAGCTCCTGAAGGAGAGCGGCTACGACGGCACGCCCATCGTCATGCTGCACCAGACCGACCTGCAATCGTCCAACCAGCTGCCGCCGGTCGGCAAGCAGGCGCTGGAGCGGGCCGGCTTCAAGGTCGACCTGCAGGCGATGGACTGGCAGACCGTGGTCGCCCGCCGCGCCCGCAAGGAGGCGCCGGACAAGGGTGGCTGGAACGTCTTCTACACCACCACCGTCACCGTCGATGCCGACAACCCGGCCGGCAACTCCTTCACCAGCGGCGGCTGCGACAAGGCGTGGTTCGGCTGGCCGTGCGATCCCGAGATGGAGAAGCTGCGCCAGGCCTTCGCCAAGGAGACCGACCCCGAGCGCCAGAAGGCGGTGGCGCTGGCCGTCTCCGACCGCGTCATGGAGCAGGCCGTCTACCTCGTGCTCGGCCAGTACAAGGCGTTCGGCGCCTACCGCAAGGACCGGCTGGAAGGCTGGATCCCGGCGCCGGTACCGATCCTCTGGAACATCAGCAAGAAGTGACAGCGAAGTTGTCATCCCGAACGAAGTGAGAGAACTTTCCAGTATCGGCAAAGATCCCTCGCCTTCGGTTCGGGATGACACCACGTCCCTTACGCAGCCTTCGCCAGCAGCTCTTCCTTCCACCGCCCGGCCGCCTCGGCGACACGGCGGCCCAGCGCCTCGAAGGTCCTGAAGTCGCTCGGGGCGATGCCTTCGACGCCCTGGTCGGCGTTGGACTGCGCCATGGCGCCGATCGAGGCGCCGAGGCGGTTGAGATCCTCGATCGAGCTCTTGGAGTGGTTAAAACCCGGCGCCAGGCCGAGGCCGACCCAGACCATGCCGTGCTGCATGGCGAGCGTCATGAGCTGGACCAGCGTGTTCTGCTTGTCGCCATTCCAGGACGCCGAGTTGGTGAAGCCGGAGGCGAGCTTGTTCTGCCACGCCCGCGCCATCCAGCGCTTCGACGTCCATTCCTCGAACCTGGCGAAGTCGGCCGAGACGCTGCCCATGTAGGTCGGGCTGCCGAAGACGATGGCGTCGGCGGCGTCGAGCTCGGCCTCGCGGGCCTCCGCTTCGGCGACCGGCACGAGGCTCACCTTAGTGCCCGAGACGGCCTGGGCACCGGCGGCAACGGCTTCGGCCAGGGCCTGGGTGTGGCCGAAGCCGGAGTGATAGACGATGGCAATGTTGCTCATGAGGTTCTCCAATCCTTTGATTTTGCTTGGAAAATGACCAAATCGTTTCCCAAGCGCAGTCGATTACACAAAGTGACTGGAAACATCTAAGGTGAGGACTATATATTTACCAGTAGGTACCGATTCGTAACCTGGAGACCACGCCGATGATCACGACTGCCGAACTCCGCAAGGAGAGCGTCTCCTGCCCGATGGACTTCATCCTGCGCATGCTGATGGGGCCGTGGACGACCTACATCCTCTACAACCTCAAGACCCACGGGCCGCAGCGCTTCGGCGAACTGAAGCGCCGCGTATCGGGCGTCTCGGCCAAGATGCTGACGGAGCGGCTGCGCACGCTCGAGGGCGCGGGACTGGTGCGGCGCGACTACGAGCCGACGATCCCGCCCAAGGTCACCTATTCGTTGACCAAGCGCGGCCACGAACTCGACGACGTGATGGGCCGCCTGGCCGAGATCGGCATGCGCTGGGAAGTGGAAGACGCCGCGCTGCGCGCGGTGCGGGCGGCGGAACTGAAGGCGGCGGAATAGGTTCGAACCCGGCTCTCCCGCTACTTCCGACTATTTGACGACAAACCCCGTGGTCTTCTGAAAGCGGCGGCGGTTGGCATCCGTTAGGCCGTAATATGCCCCTGGAGTCAGACGCCGCACCGCAGCCGCGACCTTCTGAACATCACTCTTCCGTACACCTCGGACCCGCTCGATCCTGGCGTCGTCGGTACAGAGGATGATCAATTGCTCGGCTTCAATGTCGATGCCCAGAACGTTCGTGCGCAACGCCGTCGGGAAAGTCCACAGCACTCGGCCGGGCTGATCTCGCAGAAGCCGAAAGACGGCAGACTCCTCGATGGCGGAGCGGCGTTGCAGGAGAAGGCCGAGCTTGACCGCTATGACCAGCAGCGATCCGACCAGGACAGCGCCGAAAAGCCGCCCCCCTTGGCCCGCTCCGAGAAGGCCGGCATTCCACAGCCAAGCCGCACCGGTGATGGCGAGCAGCGCTCCCCCGAAAAGACTAGCGATCATAAGCCGGGCGCGACGCAGGCATCCGGCGACGATCGCCAAATCCTCCTCCCTGACGTCGCGCGTCTTCATTGGAAGAACACCACGGTCACCAGCACGAAAAGGGGAACCAGGATCGCGCATGACCACGCCATGTAACCGAAGAAGCTCGGCATGCGGATGCCGGACTCCTCGACCACGGCCTTGACCATGAAGTTTGGGGCGTTGCCGATGTAGGTGTTGGCGCCCATGAACACCGCGCCGCAGGAGATCGCCGCCAGGGTGCTGGCGAGCGCGCCCATCAGGACATTGGCATCGCCGCCCGCGAGATTGAAGAACACCAGATAGGTCGGTGCATTGTCGAGGAAGCTAGACAGGATGCCGGTGAGCCAGAAATACCAGATGTCGTTGGGCTGGCCGTCCGGATTGGTGACCAGCGCGACCAACGGCGCCATGGCGCCGTCCTTGCCGACCTTCAGGATGGCGATCGCCGGCGCGATGGTGATGAAGATGCCGGCGAACAGCTTGGCGACCTCGGCCATCGGGCCCCAGCTGAAGGAATTCTCGGACCGCAACCTGCTCGAGGTGAGCTTGAGCGAGAGCGCACAGATCGCCACCAGGCAGAGGTCGCGCGCCACGTGCTGCAGTTCGAGCGTGACGTGGAAAACGGTGAAGTGAACGCCCGGGTTCCAGGTGCCGCTCGCCAGCACCACGCCGACGATCGCCGCCAGCAGGATGATGTTGACGCCACCCTCGACCCGCACCGGCGATTCCGGCGTCGGATCGCGCTTGAGGTGACCTTCCTTGCGGTACCAGTAGCTGTCGATCGCATAGAAGAGGCCGAGCAGCACGATGGCGCAGAGCAGCATTTCGCCGAACAGGTTCGTGGTGGTCCAGAAGAAGCTGACACCCTTCAGGAAGCCGAGAAACAGCGGCGGATCACCGAGCGGTGTCAGCGCGCCGCCGATGTTCGACACCAGGAAGATGAAGAAGACGAAGACGTGGATCTTGTGCTTCCGGTCGTCGTTGGCCCGGATGACGGGCCGGATCAGCAGCATCGAGGCCCCGGTGGTGCCCATCCAGCCGGCCAGCACCGTGCCGACGGCGAGCAGGGCCGTGTTCATCGACGGCGAGCCGTGCATGTTACCCTTGATGTGGATGCCACCGGTCACAGTGAACAGCGCCAGCAGCAGCACGATGAAGGGAATGTAGTCGAGCAGCAGCAGATGGATGATCTCGTAGGCGGCGGTCGGCACGCCGTAAATCACCGCAAAGGGCACGATGACCATCAGGGCCCACGCCGCCGACACCTTGCCGAAATGGTGATGCCAGAACCGGGGCAGCGCGAGCGGCATGACTGCGATCGACAGCAGGATGCCGGCGAACGGCACGATCCACAGCAAACTGAGGCCACGTCCGTCGATCGCCGGCGCGTCAGGACCGGCGGCCAGCGCCGGCAGGGCGAACATCGCGGCGGCAAGAGCGAGGATCGTCAACAAGGTCTGTCGCTTCATTCGGCGTGCCTCTGCCATCCGTGTCGGGAGTCCGTGCTGAGGGAGACGTGACGCTATTTGGGCACGTTGAAGTGGCCGGCCACGAAGCTCAGGTCGACGAACGACTTGGCGTCGGCGTCCTTGGCGACCTGGCCCGAGGCCTGCCAGAAGGCGACCTGCTTGTAAATGTCGCCGACGTCGAGCCGGCCCTCGGGATCGATGAAGGGCAGGCCCTGCGCCACCCGCTCCGGCGGCTGCTTCAGCGCCACCGACAGCAGCGCGATCATCTCGTCGTAGTTCGGGCCCGGTACCAGTTTGCCGTTCTCGCGCTTGCCGAAGGCCTGGTTGTAGGCCGCGGCGCCGCGCCGGTAGCCCACCAGGAATTTCTCCACCAGCGGCCGGCGCTCGGCGATGGTCTTGGGCGAGGTGAAGACGGCGCCGAGTTGCCACGGCTCCTCGTCGCCGACATAGGCGATGATATGGCCGCCCGCCTCCGACTCGACCTGGCGGTATGTGGTGATGGGAAAGCTGGCGGCATCGACCTGGCCGCCCTTGAAGGCCGCCGCCATGTTGGGCAATGACTGCAGCGGCACCATGATGATGGTCTTGGCGTCGACGCCATATTTGCGCGCCAGGATCTCAATCGAATAGTGCATCGAGGACCCCGCCGTGGTCATGGCGACGCGCTTGCCGGCGAGGTCCTTGATCGAGCGCACGCCGGCGTCCCACGCCTGCTTCGTCACGGCGATGACGTTGAGCTGAAATCCCGGCCGCTCCGCGCTTTGCGCCGCGATCACCTTCAGCCCGCCCTTGGCCGCCAGATTGTAGAAACCGGCGGTGAAGGCCGTAGTCCCGAAATCGGCGTCGCCGGAGACGATGGCGAGCGGCACCTGGGCCGCGGCGGTGAAATCCTTGAGCGTGAGGTCGACCCCCGCTTCCCTGAACCAGCCCTTCTCCTGGGCGATGAAGACCGGCCCGGACGAGGACAGCCGCAGGAGCGCGATCGAGGCCTTGGTGAGCTCCTGCGCGCGGGCGGCAGGCGCCAGCGTTGCGGCCATGGCGCCGCCCAGCGCCACGCGGCGTGTCAGACGATGATTCAACAAACTTGCCTCCCATTCCCTCTTGTCCTCTCCCCCTTCAGGGGGAGAGGAGTACGAGTGGCAAGTATGGCGGCGCCCTACTTCTTCGTCACGCCCCAGAAGGTCGTGATCGGAGGTGGCACCGGGCGGGTGCCGACGTTGGCACGCACCGCACCGACACCGAACCATTCGCCCAGGGGCACATGGGTGACGATCTGGAGCGCATAGCGCTGCGCCTCCTCGGCGACCGCCTTCTTCTCGGCGTCGGTCGCGGCCTTGACGTACTTGTCGCGCAGCTTCTCCATGGCCTCGTCGCACGGCCAGCCGGCGCGGGCCTTGTCGCAGTTCGCGGCCAGGAAGGGCGTCATCAGCGGGTCGAGGATGTCGACCTGCGACCAGCTCGTGGAAAAGGCGTTCCAGCCGCCTTCCGACACCGGCACCTTCTTCTGCAGCCGCACGATCATGCTCTGCCAGTCGAGCGGCTGCAGATCGACCTTGAAGCCGGCCTTCTCGAGGGCCGCCTTGGCGACGGGACCGAGCTGCTTGATGACGCCGAGGTCGGTCGGATAGAGCAGCGTGACGGGCGTGCCGTCGTAGCCCGATGCCGCCAGCATCTCCTTGGCCTTGGCCGAATTGCCCTCGACCAGCCCTTCCATGCCGGCGTCGGTGGCGAGCGGCGTGTCGCAGGTGAACATCGCCTTGCAGGTCCGGTAGAAGCGGCTGTCGCCGATGTTGGCCTGCAGGAAATCGATCTGGTTCAGGGCCATGGCCGCGGCCTGGCGGACCTTGACGTTGTTGAAGGGCGGCAGCAGCCAGTTCATGCGGAACACGTACTGGTTGGAGGTCGTGTTCTTGATGATGCGGATGTTCTTGTTCTTCTCGAGCAGCGGCAGGTGATCAGAGCTCACCGACTCCAGCATGTCGATCTCGCCGTTCAGCAGCGCGTTCACCTGCGTCTCGGCGTCGGGAATCCACACCCATTCGACCCTGTCGAGGCCCACGACCTTGCCGCCCGCCAGGCCCGACATCGGCTCGGCGCGCGGCTTGTACTTGGCGAACTTGGTGTAGACCAGCTTCTCGCCCGGCTTCCATTCATCCTTCTTGAACACGAAGGGGCCGGAGCCGACATAGTCGTCGATCTGCTTGAACGGATCGGTCTCGGCGATGCGCTTGGGCATCATGAAGGGCACGACGACCGACGGTTTGCCGATCGCGTTGATAAGCTGGCCGAACTTTTCCTTGAGCACGATCTGGAAGGTCCTGGGATCGACGACCTTGTATTCCAGGATCGACTGCGCGAGCTTCTGGCCCATCGCGTCGCGCGCCGACCAGCGTTTCAGCGAGGCGACGCAATCCTCCGCCGTCACCGGCTGGCCGTCATGCCATTCCAGGCCGTCGCGCAGCTTGAAGGTCCAGGTCAATCCATCGTCGCTGGTCGTGAAACTGTCGACCATCTGCGGCTTCACCTGGAACTTCTCGTCCATGGCGAACAGCGTGTCGTAGAGCATGTAGCCGTGGTTGCGCGTGATGTAGGCGCCGCTCCAGATCGGATCGAGCACCTTCACGTCGGAATGCATGACGACTTTAAGCGTCTGCGCCGAGGCAGCGGACGACAGCGCAGCGGCGATGGCAGCGGCTGCAATTAACACAAAACGACGCATGGAATGGTCCCCCGACAAATGGAGGTCCAAACTCTAGGCCGCCCGGGGCGCGCCTGTCACCGGTCAGTCGAGCAGGTCCGAAATCAGCGTCGCCCGCCGGGACAGACAAGGCGGCGGTCGTATACTGGCAGCCGGTCAGGCTGGAGGTGGTCATGTCTATTGAATCCTGGGCATTGTTCGGGGCGATGGTACTGGGGCTTGTGCACCTCGCCGTCGCGTCGTTCGCCTTCAAGGCGCAGGTCGGGAACACCTATACCGTCGGCGCGCGCGACGAGGATCTTCGACCCGCCGGCGTTGCCGGACGTCTCGACCGGGCACAACGCAACTTCCTCGAAACCTTTGCGATCTTTGCCGCTGCCGTGCTGATGCTCGAGATCTTCCATCGAACGGGATGGTGGCTGAGCGAGGCCGGTGCAGTGATCTATCTCGGTGGGCGGGTGCTCTTCCTGCCCCTCTATGCAACCGGCGTCCGGTGGCTGCGGACGTTCAGCTGGAACATCGCATCCGCGGGACTGGTCATGGTCATGGCGGCAGTGGTCTGGCCAGCCTGAGGCCCATCCTGATGTCCTACCAGCGCCCCTGCCCGGATCAGTCGAGCATGCCGGTGACTTCCGGCAGCCACAGCGACAGGCTCGGGTAATAGAGGCAGAGGAACAGGCCGATGACCTGCAGGATGAGGAACGGATACATGCCGCGGTAGACGTCCGACATCGACACGCCGGGCGGCACAGTGCCCTTCATGTAGAAAAGCGTGGCCCCGAAGGGCGGCGACATGAAGGAGGTCTGCAGGTTCACCGCCACCAGGGTGGCGAACCACGGCATGAACCAGGCGTTGTTGCCGATGTGGCTGGAGAAATCCATCTTGGCCAGGATCGGGGCAAAAATCGGCAGCACGATCAGGCAGATCTCGATCCACTCGAACGGGAAGCCGAGCAGGAAGATCAGGATCATGACGAAGATCAGCATCTCCCACGGCGTGTCGACGCCGAGATGCAAGAGCGTGCTCAGCATCAGCTCGTCGCCGCCCAGTTCGCGGAAGATCAGGGAGAAGCCGGTGGCACCCAGCACCACCATGAAGACCAGGCCGTTGGCGCGGCACGAGTCGCGGATGGATTCCCTGATCATCTGCAGGCTGAAGCGGCCGTTCATCCAGGCGATCAGGATGGCGCCGGCGCAGCCGACGCCCGCGCTCTCGGTGGCCGTGGCGAAGCCGGCGAAGATCGAGCCCAGCACGACCACCATCAGGACGGTCATGGGCAGCATGCCGAAGGCCACGACCTTCCAGACCTCCCCCCAGGTCTGCGGCCCCGATTCCTTCGGCATCTTGGGCGCCCAGCTGGGCTTGGCGATGGCGACGCCCCAGATGTAGACGAGATAGAGACCCGACAGCAGGAAGCCCGGAATGGTCGCTGCCGCGAACAGTGCGCCCAGCGAGGTGTTGAGCATCTCGCCCATCACGACCAGCATGATCGAGGGCGGTATCAGGATGCCCAGCGTCCCCGCCGAACCGATGGTGCCGATCGCCAGGCGCTTGTCGTAGCCCGCCGCCAACATGGGCGGCAGCGAGATCAGCGACAACATGATGACCGACGCGCCGACCACGCCGATCGGCGCGGCCAGGATGGTGCCCATCACCATGACCGCGACGGCGAGCCCACCCGGCGTGCGGCGCAGCATGACCTGCGAGGCGTCGAGCATGTCCTTGGCGACGCCGCTTCGTTCGAGCAGCGCGCCCATGAAGATGAACATGGGCAGCGACACCAGCACGGGATCGACGGCGACGCCGCCCCACATGCGCAGCAGGATGTTGGTGAGCTTGACCAGCGGGAAATCGCCCAAACTCCAGGCGATCAGGCCGAAGGCGAGACCGGTGCCGCCCAGGACGAAGGCCACGGGATAGCCGCAGAAGATGACGGCGAACATCGTCACGAACATGACGAGCGCCAGGTTTTCGCTGAGCCAAGCGATCATGAGGGCACGCCGCGAAACATCATGTCGGATCGACGAAGCGTTCGATGTTAAGGTCGGCAGGGCGGCCCGCCACCCCGCCGGAAAGAAAGACGATCAGCCGCAAGATCACGGCAACGATGGCGGCGACCAGCATCCACAGGCCGAGCACGAAGAAGGCCTTGATGATCCAGCGGTGCGACAGGCCGATCACGGCCTCGGAACTCTCGCCGGTCATGTAGGAAGTGGCGACGAAACCCAGGCCGTACCAGGCGACGATGCCGGCGTAGGGCAATGCGAAGGCGAGGCAGCCCGCGATCTCGACCCACGCCCGCGTGCGCAGCGAACGATGGGCCGTCAGGGTATCGACGCGCGGATGGGCATTCAGGATGTAGCACTGGCCGAGCCACATCGAGAACAGAATGGTGTGCAGATGCCACTCGAGTTCCTGCAACCGGGTCGATCCCATGCCCGGGATCTGGAACCCCATCTTGCGGCTCATGATGTCGAAGCAGATGACGACCATCAGCACGACCATCAGCCAGCCCGACCAGTCGGCGATGGTACGCAACACCCGTTCGATGGTGTCGGCGACGCCCAGCAACGCTTGCATACTCAAAATCCCTTCGGCGCTTCCCCGACGCTTGGTTACCGGGTCAATCGAGGAATCCGAACTCGCGCGGCAGGTACAGGATGATCTCCGGCCAGATGATGCAGAAGGTGAGCGCCAGCATCTGCAATGCCACGAACGGGACGATGCCACGATAGATGTGCATCATCGTCACCGAGGGCGGCACGGTCGCTTTCATGTAGAACAGCGCGAAGCCGAAGGGTGGCGTCAGGAAGGCCGACTGCAAGTTGACCGACACCAGGATCACGAACCAGACCATGAAGTCCTTGTTCTCGGTGATGTGCGGCGTGAAATCGATGGCCTTCAGGATGGGCGCGAAGATCGGCAGCACGATCAGGCAGATTTCGAGCCAGTCGAAGAAGAAGCCCATGATGAAGACCAGCACCATCACGAAGACCAGGATTTCCCAGCCCGAGTCGATGCCGGCGGCCTTCAGCATCTCGGCCACCAGGTCGTCGCCCCCCAGCGCCCGGAAGACGAAGGAGAACAGCGTTGCGCCGAAGATGATGAAGAAGACCAGGGCGTTGGTGAGCGCCGAACTCTCGATGACCTCCCTCAGCATCTTCATGCTGAGGCGCTTGTTCCACCACGCCAGCGCCAGTGCGCCGGCACAGCCGGTGCCGCCTGCCTCGGTCGGCGTCGCCCAGCCGCCGAAGATCGAGCCCAGCACGACGAAGATCAGGAAGGCCGGCGGCAGGAAGCTGCGAAAAATCATTTGCATCAACTCGGCGGAACCCTGGGGCCCGACGTCGGTCGCCAGCGGCGGCGCGAGATCCGGCCGCACGGCGGCGAGGATGCCGACATAAACGAGGTAGATGCCCGACAGTACCAGGCCCGGAATGATCGCCGCGGTGAACAGCGTGCCGACCGAGAGCGTCATGAGATCGCCCATGATGACCAGCATGATACTGGGCGGAATCAGGATTCCCAGTGTCCCCGCCGACGCGATCGTGCCGACCGACAGTTCCTTGGAGTAGCCCATCGCCAGCATGGTCGGGAGCGCGATCAGGGTCAGCATGATCACCGAGGCGCCGACGATTCCGGTCGTCGCCGCCATGATCGTGCCCATCAGGGTCACCGACATGGCGAGTCCGCCGGGAATCCGCCGGGTGAGCACCTGCAGGGCCTTGAGGAGTTCGTCCGCGACGCCGGATTTTTCCAGGATCGTTCCCATGAAGACGAACATGGGCACCGCGATCAGGACCTGGTTCTGCACGGCCTGGCCCCAGATGCGCGGGATCAGGCTGCCGAACTGGGCCGGCCGGAAGACGTCGAACATCATTCCGAGGACGCCGAAGGCGAGTGCCACGCCGCCGAGGACGAAGGCCACCGGATAGCCCACGAACATGATGAACGTGAGCACCAGGAACATGAGGATGGAGAGATGGTCGCCGACCCATTCCATGGCGCGCCTCCTATTGGCCGACCACGGGCGTCGAGGCGCGCGCGGCGAGGTCGGGAGGACCGAAGATCATGACCAGCTTGCGGAACATGACCGAGATGACCGCCACGTCGAGCAGCAGCAGGCCGAGGAACAGGCAGGACTTGATGATCCATCGCCACTCCAGCCCGTTCGGCGCGTCGGATCGCTCGTTCTGCAGGAACGACACTTCGGCGAAGAAGAAGGCGTAGTAGGTGGCCACCAGGCAATAGGGGATGGCGAAGAAGAGGATGCCGAAGATCTCCAGCTTGGCCTTCTGGCGCGGCGTCCTGTGGCCGGTGAACACGTCGATGCGGACATGGACGTCACGGGTATAGGCGTAACCCAGCCAGAACAGGAACAGCGCACCATGAAGGTGCCACTCGAGCTCCTGGATCGGCGTCGAGCCAAAGCCGGGAATCTGGAAGCCGAGCTTGCGGGTCAGCACGTCCCAGCAAATGACCACCACCAGGACGAGGAACAACCAACCGAACGCATGCGCGACTCGCTGCAACGTGCGATCGATCACGTCACTCACATTCAACATTGCCTGCATTACGCGAACTCCCCCCCCAAGAAGAAGCGGCCGCCCCGAGGAGCGGCCGCGTACGCCTTTTCGTCGGCTACTTGAGGTAGCCGCGCTCCTTCCAGAGCGAGTAATCCGCACGGTACTTGCTGAGCGAGTCCCAGGCCTTCTTGAATTCCGGGCTCTTGGCAGCCTGCTCCGCCGCGACCTTGTCCCATTCCTTCTGGAAGGCGGCGAGGAATTCGGGGCTCCAGGTCATCAGCTTGACGCCCTTGCCCTCGATCTCCTTCAGGGCAGGTCCCTGAACCGTTTCGCCGACGCTGATGCCCTTGAGCACGGTCTGGTCGCAGGCCGCCTCGACCTGGGCCTTCTGCGTCGCCGACAGCGAATCCCACTTGGTCTTGTTGATGATCATGTCACCGAACGTCGCCTGCTGATGCCAGCCCGGGAAGTAGTAGAACTTCGCCACCTGGTGGAAGCCGAGGCTCAGGTCCATCACCGGCATCGAGAACTCGGTGGCGTCGATGGTGCCGAGCTGCAGCGCCTGGAAGATTTCACCGGCCTGCAGGAGCTGGGTCGAGACACCGAGATTCTGCATGACGTTGGCGCCAAGACCGAAGAAGCGCATCTTGAGGCCCTTGAGGTCCTCGAGAGTCTTGATCTCCTTGCGGAACCAGCCCGAGGCCTCGGGCGGGATCAGATGGCAGATCACTGAATGGATGTTGTACTTGGCGTAGAGCGCCTGCAGCAATTTCTCGCCGCCGCCCTCCTTCATCCAGCCGAGGTATTCGCCGAGGCCCGGGCCGAACGGCACGGTCGAGTACACGGCGAAGGCGATGTCCTTGCCGGTCCAGAAGCCCGGCGTCGCCCAGGCGGCGTCGAGCGCACCCGACGAGACCGCGTCGAACGCCTGTCCCGGCGGCACCAGGGCACCCGGCTCGAAGAACTTCATGTCGATGCTGCCGCCCGACAATTTGTTGACCTGGTCGACCGTGTATTTGGCGTTCGGTCCCAGCAGGGCCAGCGTCGACGCGAAGTTCGACTGCATCTGGATGCGGACCTTCTTGTCCTGGGCGACGGCCGTGCCTGCGCCCAGGGCCACCGCCGCAGCAGCCGCGATTACTCCCAACTTACCAATCACGCGCATGTTTTTTCCTCCCGTAGGTCCAAGCCACGGCGAAAGACAGTCGACTTCGTTGGTCTAGTCCTTCGCTCCCTGATCCGACGGCCGTTGATCGACCTGCCGGTTGCCGCCCCGATTCCGGATGCAACAAAGTTGTCTGACAACGAAATTGCCGGCCGGCGCCCGGAATGTCAAACAACTATCAGTCGAGGCGGTACACGCGGCTCGCGGTGCCCGAAAACAGGGCAGTCTTCTCGGAAGCCGAGGCGCCCGATGCCAGACGCTTGAAGGCATTCCACAGCACGCCGTAGCCGGATGTGATCTTGTCGACCGGGAAATTGCTTTCGAACATGCAGCGATTTGCACCGAACAGTTCGATGCAGGTCTCGACCCAGGGCTTGAAGGCCTCGGCCAGCATCTGCGAGCTGGGCGGCGCCGGGCGCTGATAGAAATCGAACCAGCCCATGGCCATGCCGAGGCCGCCGACCTTTACGACGATGTTCTGGCGCTTCGCGAGTTCGATCATCGATTTCTGCCAGGCGGCCCTCACCTCGTCATGGCGGCCGGCGTATCCGGCGTAGCCCAAGGGCCCGCCGACATGGTCGAGAATGACGGTCGTGCCGGGAAAGGCATCGGCGAGCTCGGCGATCTCGGCCAGCTGCGGATGATAGAGCCAGGCATCGAAGGTGAGGTTGCGCCTGGCCAGCTCGGCGAAGCCCGCGCGCCAGGTCTTGTCGCGTGTCAGCTCCGGCGTCGGATCGGTCCGGGAGTTGCGGATGCCGGGATCCGCGTCCCAGCCGGTCTGATGGCGGATGCCCTTGAAGCGGCCGTTGCCGGCGGCGATCTGGGCATCGAACACGGCGCCCGCCCTGCCGCCCAGGCGCAGGTCGACATGGCCGACAATGCCGGCGCAGGCGCGCAGATTGCCGTAGAGGCCGCTCGCACTCATGGCGGCGACGCCATTGGCGAACTCGGTCTCGCCGGTGCAGCGCAACTCGGCCGGGCCGCCCTTGCGGTACATCGAGTGGCAATCGACGAAGACGGTGGCGACGATGTTGTGGCCGGTCCGGGTGTCGGCAAGCAGGTCGTGGAACAGGTAGTCGTTGCCGGCGCGCTGCCACAAATGATGGTGCGGATCGACGATGGGCAAGTCGGGTTCGAGGGCGGGTTCGCTCACCTTGGCGACCCAGGCCGCGTCGGGAGTCATCACGTTGCCGAGCTGCGGTGCTTGTTCAGTCATTGCGGCCTCTACAATACGGGCGTTTCCCCGATCATAGAGACATGGGCGGCGATGACTTTCCAGCCTGCATCGGGGAAGCGCACCCAGGTCTGCATCTGCCGGCCGGTCATCTCCCGGCCGCGCACCTTGTAGACCAACGTGACGGTGGCGATGCCGCGGCCCACGGTCACGATATCGAGGCGCAGGCGCTTCTCCTTGGTGCCGGGGCCCGGCACGCGCGCCACGCGATGGGCGTGGATGCGGTCAAAGCCGTAGCCGTGCTCGTGGTTCGCCAGACGGATGGCGTACGGGCTGTTCCAGAAGGTGGTGTCGAGCACCTCGACGTTCTTGTCGATCAGGGCCTGCTCGTAGCGCTCGAAGAGCTGACGGACTTCCTCGACAACTTCGGGAATGTTGGGCGTGCGATCGCTCACGCCGTCTTGTCCAGAGCCCGGGCCACGGCGACCAGCGTGGCGTCGCTGCCGCGCGGTCCGATGATCGAGAGCCCGATCGGCAGGCCATCGACCGTCGCACCTGGAATGTTGACCTGCGGATGGCCGGCGAGGCCGCCCTGTGCGCAGAGGCAGGTGATGCGGTCGCGCAACGGATCGAGCACGGAGAGCGGTTGGCCGCAGAGCGGCGCCGGGAACGGCGTGGTCGGCAGGCAGAGGATGGTGCCGGCCGGCAGCAGGTACTTCATGCGGCTGCGCGCTTCCTGACGCATCAGGTTGGCCCACACGCGCTCGCTCTCGGGGATCATCGAGCCCATCACCAGCGCCTTGGCGACCGAGAAGGCGAAGCGTGGATTGCCCTTGTCGAGCCAGTCCTTGAACGTGGCATAGGCCTCGACGGGCTGCAGGCTGCGCTGCGCCCGCGCCCACACCGAGAGGCCCTGCGGCGCCATGATCTCCTCGCGGCTGTCGCCGATGAGCGCGCCGAGGCGCTTCACCGTCGGCTGCAGGGCTTCGGCGACGTTGGCATCGGCAAAACCGAAGGTGTCCACCGCCACGATCAGTTTGGTCGGCAGCGCTGTTGGAATCGCCTCGCTCAACAATGCCGACGACACCCTGGCGAAGGTCGCGGCGTCGCGGGCGAACCAGCCCGTGGTGTCAGAGGTCGGTGCCTGGGGCAGCATGCCGGTGACGTCGATCCGTCCGTGCGTCGGGCGGATGCCGTAGAGGCCGCAGAAGCTCGCGGGCACCCGCACCGAGCCGCCGGTATCGGTGCCGAGCGCAGTATCGCAGATCCCTGCCGCGACCGCGGCCGCCGAGCCGGACGAGGAGCCGCCCGGCACACGGCCCGGTGCCCGGACGTTGACCGGCGTGCCGTCGAAGGCGTTCTCGCCCAGGATGCCGAGCGAGACTTCGTCGGTGATGGTCTTGCCGATCAGCGTCGCGCCGGCATCGAGCAGGGTCTGCACCGCCCACGCGTTCTTCTTCGGGATGGGCCGGCCGGTCGGCCAGTCGTGGTTGCCGCCACCCGTCACGACGCCCGCGACGTCGAACAGATCCTTGGCGGCGAAGGTGAGACCGCCGAGCGGCCCGCCGGCGCGTCCCTCGATGCGGACACGCGGGCCCGGCACGAACGCGCCGATATCGTCGGTCATGGAAGCTGCTCTCTTGTCGGAAGGGGAACTATTCGGCCGGCGCGGCAGGCACCCGGCCCCTGGTGCGCCAGCGCCTGGCCCAGCCCGGGCTGAAGCGCATGCCGGTCAGGCGGTCGAACCAGATATAGACCACCGGCGTGATGAACAGCGTGAGCAGCTGCGACACCAGCAGGCCGCCAACCACCGTGATGCCGAGCGGCTGGCGCAGTTCGGCGCCGGCACCGCTGCCGAGGGCGATCGGCAGTGCACCGAGCAGCGCGCACACGGTGGTCATCATGATCGGACGGAAGCGCAGCTGTGCGGCCTCGACGATGGCGACCTCGGCCGACGCGCCCTGCGAGCGCCGTTCGATGGCGAAGTCGACCATCATGATGGCGTTCTTCTTGACGATGCCGATCAGCATGACGACGCCGATCATGGCGATGACGCTGAGGTCCATGCCGAACAGCATCAGCGTCGCCAGCGCGCCGATGCCTGCCGACGGCAGGCCGGACAGGATGGTGAGCGGGTGGATGAAGTTCTCATAGAGAATGCCGAGGATGATGTAGATCACCAGCACGGCGGCAAACAGCAGCAGCCCCTGGTTGGCGACCGCCTGCTGGAAGACCTGGGCGCTGCCCTCGAAGCTGGTGGCGACGCTGGCCGGCAGGCCGACTTCGGCCGCCGCCGCCTGGATGTCGGCGACCGCCTGGCCGAGCGCAATGCCCGGCGCCAGATTGAACGAGACGATCACCGAGGGAAGCTGGGCGATGTGGTTGACGGTGAGTGCCGTCGGCTTGTCGATGCGCTTGGCCAGCGTATCGAGCGGCACCAGACTGCCGTTGGGCGTGCGCACCTGCAGGCGGCGCAGGATGTCGCTGGCATCGGCGTACTTCGGATCGGCCTCGAGGATGACCTGATAGGTGTCGTCGGAGGCGTAGATCGTCGACACCTGACGCGAGCCGAAAGCCGAATAGAGCAGCAGCCGAATCTGATCGACCGAGATGCCGAGCCGGGAAGCGATGTCGCGGTCGATCTCGATCAGCGCCGAGCGGGCGCGGACCTGCAGGTCGGTGTTGACGTCGAGGATGCTGGGGATGCGACGCATCGCGGCTTCCATCCGCGGCGCGTATTCACGCAGGAGCGCGAGATCGCTCGAGCGCATGCCGAACTGGTACTGCGCCCGCGTCTGGGTCGTGCCGATGTTGATCGACTGCACCGCCTGGAAAAAGATGTTGATGCCGGGCACCGTGGCCGTGGCGCGGCGCAAGCGGGCGATCACCTGCTGGGCGCTGTCCTTCCGTTCGGGCTTGTCGCGCAGCATGATGAACATGCGCCCCGACGTGACCGTTGCCGCGGCGTTGCCGCCACCGACCGTCGACACGACCGAAGCGACATCGGGATCGCGCCGGATGACCTCGGCCAGAGCCGTCTGGCGCGCGACCATGGCGTCGAACGAGGCATCGTCGGGGCCGACCGTCGAACCGGTGATCTGGCCGATATCCTCGGACGGAAAGAAGCCCTTGGGCACCGCCTGGAACAGGATCGCGGTCACAACGAAGGTGCCGAGCGTGAAGGCAAGGACGATGCGCGGCATTCTGACGGTGCGCTTCAGCGCCCAGGCGTAACCGTCGGTGACCTTCTTGAAACTCCACTCGAAGAGCCTGAGCAGGAAGTTGTGCTTCTCGTGGTGGTCGATCGGCTTCAGCATGCGCGAGCACAGCATCGGCGTC
Source organism: Reyranella sp. (assembly GCF_004296935.1). GTDB lineage: Bacteria > Pseudomonadota > Alphaproteobacteria > Reyranellales > Reyranellaceae > Reyranella. The sequence continues at coordinate 11,264 of NZ_SCVH01000118.1, read as the reverse complement.
AGCGTCAGCGACACCAGGCCGGAGATCAGGATCGCCATGCTGATGACGAGGCCGAATTCGTTGAACATGCGGCCGACCACGCCGCCCATGAACAGCACCGGAATGAACACGGCGACCAGCGACAGCGTCATCGAAATGATGGTGAAGCCGACCTCCTTGGAGCCCTTGAAGGCGGCCTCCATCGGTTTCTCGCCGGCCTCGATGTGGCGCACGATGTTCTCGAGCATGACGATGGCGTCGTCGACGACGAAGCCGACCGCCAGCGTCAATGCCAGTAGCGAGATGTTGTCGATCGAGTGGCCGAGAACGTACATGCCGGCGAAGGTGCCGATGATCGAGATCGGCAGCGCGACCGCTGGAATGAGGGTGGCCCTGAAGCTGCGCAGGAAGAAATAGATCGCGATGATCACCAGGACGGCGGCGAGGACGAGCGTGAATTCGACATCTTCGACGGCGTCGCGGATCGACTTGGAGCGGTCGGCAAGCAACCGGACTTCGACGCCCGGCGGCAGCTCGGCCTGGATTTGCGGCAGGATCGCCTTGACCCGGTCGACGACCTCGACGGTGTTGGCGTCGGGCTGCCGGTAGACGCCCATGATGATGGCGCGCGTGCCATCGAGCCAGCTCGCGACCTTGTCGTTCTCGACGCTGTCGACGGCGGTGGCGACGTCGGACAGGCGCACCGGTGCACCGTTCTGCCAGCTCACGATCACCGGCATGTAGTCGGCCGCCTTGTTGATCGGTCCGGTGGCGTCGAGGATGGCGTTCTGTTTCTGGTCGGCGATCGAGCCGACCGGCTTGCTCGAGTTGGCGTTGACGACGGCGTTCTGCAGCTCCTGCATGGTGAGGCCGCGGACCGCCAGCTGGTCGAGATCGGCCCGCACGCGCACGGCGAACTTCTGCGAACCGAAGATCAGGACCTGGGCGACGCCGGGCAGGGTCGAGACGCGCGGCAGGATCGCCCGGTTGGCGAAGGCGTCGATGTCCGACAGCCGCACCTGGGAGGAGCGCAGTGCCAGGAACATCACCGCCCAGTCGGCCGGATTGACCTTGCGGAAGCTGGGCGGCGTCGTCATTTCCGGCGGCAGCCGCCGCATCGCCGAGGAGATCGCCGACTGCACGTCGAGCGCGGCGCCGTCGATGCTCCGGTTGAGGTCGAACTGCAGGACGATCGATGTGTTGCCGAGCGAAGAGGTCGAGGTCATCGTCGTCACGCCGGCGATGGTCGAGAACTGGCGCTCCAGGATCGATGCCACCGACGCCGCCATCGTCTCGGGGCTGGCCCCGGGAAGCTGGGCCGTCACCTGGATGGTCGGAAATTCGACGCGCGGGATCGCGGCGACGGGGAGCTGCTTGTAGGCGAACATGCCGGCGATGACGAACGACGCCATGACCAGGATGGTCATCACCGGCCGGCGGATACAGAGTTCTGACAGATTCATATCCGGTCTCCGTGCCGATCAGCCGCGCGGCGGCGCCGGGGGCTTGGCCACCTCGGCCGGCGGCGGGCGCACGGCGACCGCAGCACCGTTGACCAGCCGAAGCTGGCCGTCGACCACGACGGACTCACCATCGGCGAGGCCCTTGCCGATCACCGACTCGCCGCTCTGGGTACGGCTGACGACAACCTGCCGGACCTCCGCGACCCCATCCTTGACGACGAACACGTAGGCCCCCAGCGGCGAAAGCTGGACGGCTGCCGACGGAACCGCGACCGCCTCCGGCTCAATGCCGAGGATGACCTCGACCCTGACGAACTGGCCGGGCCAGAGAAGCTCGTTGGCATTGGCGATACGCGCCTTGGCGGTCACCGTGCCGGTGTTGGGATCGACGGTGTTTTCGATGAACGCCATCGCGCCGGATTGCTTCTTGGCCTCGCCGACGATCGCGGTGACCTTGACCGGGCCCTTGGCCATGGCGGCGCGCAGGTCGGGCAAGAGCACCTGCGGGATCGCGAAGGAGACGAAGATCGGGTCGACCTGGTTGATGGTTGCCAGCGTGCTGGCGAGCGAATTGTCGCCGACCCGGACGACCGCACCCGCCTTGCTCGCAATCGAGCCGATTCGGCCCGACACCGGTGCACGGATCTCGGTGTAGGTGAGCAGCGTCGTGACGCTCGCCTTGGCCGCCTCGTCGGCCTCGAGTTGGGCTTCGGCCGCCTTGACCGATGTGTGAGCGTTGTCACGCTGCACCACGGTGCCGGCGTTCTTCGACAGCAGATCCTCATAACGCTGATGGTCGCGCCGGGCCTGGACGAGCTGCGCCTGGTCCTTGCGGATCTGGGCCTCGATCTGGCCGAGCTGGGCCTTGAGCGTGCGGGAATCGAGTTCGAACAGCAGGTCGCCTTCCTTGACCAGCGCGCCCTCCTCGACATGGACCTTCATGATCTGGCTGTCGATGCGCGGCTTGATCTGGATGGAGGCGATCGCCTGCACGGTGCCGACCGCATCGACGATGACCGGCATCGGCTTCTGGGCGATCTTGGCGACCACGACCGGGACCGGCCCACCGGGATTGGCACGGCCACGCCGGCCCTGCGGTTGCGCCATGCCGGCCGGGCTGCTGGCCTGGGCCTGCTCGGCGGCTTTCGCCGATGTGCCAAACCCCAGGCGCTGGGCCACGTCATTGCGATAAACATAGGCAGTCCCGCAGACTACGACCGCGACCGTAGCCAAGACCACCAGACGGACCATCCGCATACCCGTAGTCTCCAAACCCCAAGCCCCACGGAATTATAGGCCCAGCTTCCCCCCGCCGGACAGTCACAACCGTGGCAAGACCGAGGATTCCACGCAAAAAACCCGCCACAAAGGGCGGGTTTTCACAGTGTTTGGCGGTAAAGCCCCGTTAGCGGCTGTAGTACTCGACGACCAGCGACGGCTCCATCTGGACCGGATAGGGCACGTCGGCCAGCTTCGGGCCGCGGACGTAGGTGCCCTTCATGGCCTGATGGTCGGCCGTGACATACTCCGGCACGTCGCGCTCGGCGGTCTGCGTGGCCTCGATGACGCGGGCCATTTCCTTGGCCTTCGAGGTCAGCTCGATCACGTCGTTGTCCTTCACCAGGTACGACGCGATGTTGACGCGGCGGCCGTTCACCTTGACGTGGCCATGGCTCACGAGCTGGCGCGAGGCGAACACGGTGATGGCGAACTTCATGCGGTAGATGACCGCGTCCAGCCGGCGCTCGAGCAACTCGACCAGGTTCTCGCCGGTGTCACCCTTGCGGCGCACGGCCTCGAGATAATAGCGGCGGAGCTGACGCTCGCCGACCGAGCCGTAGTAGCCCTTGAGCCGCTGCTTCGCCATCAACTGCAGGCGATAGTCGGTCGGCTTGGTGCGACCCTGGCCATGCTGGCCGGGACCGTACTCGCGCTTGTTGATCGGGCTCTTGGGACGGCCCCACAGGTTGACCCTGAGGCGGCGGTCGATCTTGTACTTCGAATTCGCGCGCTTGCTCACGCAGCACTCCGTCGGTTTTGCGCCCCGCTTTGCGGTGACGCGCTGTTGTCCGGATAGGCCTTGATCCAGCATGTGCTGGGGCGGGATGCAGGCCCAAACGGCGCGCAACCACGTTCTCCGGAAGAAGGGCGGAACATACTGGCGAAAGCAGGCCAGTCAAGCACGCGTTCCTGCTGCAATATCAAAGGCTTAGATCTCAACCAGCACCACCTCATGCGTAACGTTGGCCGACTTCTTCACCATGGCCGTGGCCGAGCAGTACTTCTCGTCGGACAGGCTGACCGCCCGTTCGACCAGCGCCTTGTTCAATTTCCGGCCGCGGACCGTGTAGACGAGCTTCACCGAGGTAAAGACCTTGGGATGGTCGTCGGCCCGTTCGGCGACCAGCGACACCTCCACCCCTTCGATGTCCTGGCGCTGCTTCTTCAGCATCGAGACGACGTCGATGGCGGTGCAGCCGCCCATGCCCATCAGCACCACCTCCATCGGCCGCGCGGCGAGGTTGCGGCCGCCGACGTCGGGCGAGCCGTCCATGGTGATGGTGTGGCCGCTGCCCGCCTCGGCGACGAACAGCGCGCCGTCGACCCAGGAAATCTTGGCGGTGGTGGACATGGCTATTCCTCGTGCTTGTTCTTGGAGAGAAATTTGATGACGCCGTGGAAGGTGCGCGCCTCCTGCTCCGTCATCTCGGCGCGCTGCAGCAGCGCCTTGAGATTGAGCACCATCGAGGGCCGCATGTCCTTGTTGCGCAGAAAACCCGACTGGTCGAGCGCGCGCTCGAGATGGTCGAACAGGTTCTGCAGCTCCTCCTTGGTCGCGGGCCGCGTCGCGTGCTCGGCCATGCGCGAGACCGGCGTGGTGTCGCCGGCGGTCGCCCATTCGTAGGCGACCAGCAGCACGGCCTGGGCGATGTTGAGCGAGGAGAATTGCGGATTGAGCGGGATCGAGAGCGCGGTGTCGGCATGGACCATGTCGTCGTTCTCGAGTCCGGTGCGCTCGGGTCCGAACAGGATTCCGACGCGCTCGCCCTGCCCGAGCCAGCCGCGCATCTCGAGGGCAGCACGCCTGGGCGTCAGGATGCGCTGGCTGAGTTCGCGGTTGCGCGCCGTGGTCGCGACCACCCGTTCGAGGTCGGCCACCGCGGCCTGCACCGTGTCGAAGACCTCGGCCCCCTCCAGCACGACGTCGGCGCCCGAGGCAGCGCGCTGCGCCCTGTCGTTCGGCCAGCCGTCGCGCGGGCTCACCAGGCGCAGGGTCGAGAGGCCGCAATTCAGCATCGCGCGCGCCGCCATGCCGATGTTCTCGCCCAGCTGCGGCCGCACCAGGATGATCACGGGCGCGGTGATGGCGGTCGCGCGGCCCTTCGAAGCTCGTCCCATGCCGCCGTATAACGTGGTTAGCGCGTTACGATAAGGGCCGGGCGCCGCATCAGGAACAGCAGCGGGATGAGGACCAGCGAACAGATCATCATGACCCGGAAATCGTTGAGATAGCCGATCAGCGCTGCCTGACGGTTGATCTCGGCGTCCCAGACGGCAAGCAGCGCCGGGTCGGCGCCCGGCAGGCCGCGGCCGAGCGGCCAGCCGGGATGGAAAGGCGTGAACTTCTCGACGATGTCGGCGCGGTTCTGCTGCGTGTTGCTGGCCAGCATCGACACCAGCACGGCGATGCCGACGCTGGCACCGAGATTGCGCAGCAGTGCGTTGATCGCGGCGCCCTCGGTGCGCAGCCGGGCCGGCAGGGTGGCGAAGGTGAGCACGGTGAGCGGCGGGAACACCAGACCGAGCCCGAAGCCCAGCAGCACGCCGTTCCAGACAATGTGGCTCTCGCTGACGTTCAGGTTGAACAGCGTCATGTCCCACAAGGACAGTGCGCAAAGCCCGAAACCGAGGGCGATCAGCAGGCGCGAATCGATGCGCCCGATCAGGCGCGACACCAGCATCATCGACACCATCATACCGGCGCCGCGCGGCGCCAGCACGACGCCGGTGGTGAAGACCGGATAGCCCATGAGCTGTTGCAGGAAGGGCGGCATCAGGGTCGCCGAGACGATCAGCACGAGACCGGCGAGTGCCGTGAAGATGAGGCCGACCGAGAGGTTGCGGTCGCGAAACAGGTCGCGCGACAGGAACGGCTGGCGGTCTGTCATCATGTGGATCAGGAACATCGCGAAGGCCACGCCCGCCACCAGCGTCTCGCCGATGATCTCGACCGAGTCGTACCAGTCGAGCATGTGGCCGCGATCGAGCATGAGCTGGAACGAGCCGATGGCCACGGCCAGCAGCGTGAAGCCCAGCAGGTCGAAGCGCCGGGGCCGGTCGTGGACGCTGTCGCGCACCAGCGCGAGGATGCCGAGCGTGCAGAGGATGCCGACCGGCAGGTTGACGTAGAACACCCAGCGCCAGGTGAATTCGTCGGTCAGCCAGCCGCCCAGCGACGGGCCGGCGATCGGGCCCAGCATGGTGCCGACGCCCCACATCGCCATCGCCTTGCCCTGCTCCTCGCGCGGATAGGTGTCCATCATGATGGCCTGCGACACCGGCACCAGTGCCGCTCCGAAGCCGCCCTGCAGGGCGCGGAACAGCACGAGCTGGTCGAGCGACTGCGCCGCGCCGCACAGCATCGAAACGATCGTGAAGCCGACCACGCAGGTCGCGAGCGTGCGGCGGAGGCCAAAGCGCATGGCGCAGAAGCCGGCGAGCGGCGTCATGATGGCGGACGCCACGATGTAGGACGTGACCACCCACGAGACCTGCTCCTGGGTGGCCGACAGCGAACCCTGGATCGACGGTAGCGCCACGTTGGCGATGGTGCCGTCGAGCGCATGCATGATGGTGGCGGCCATCACCGTGAAGGTGATCAGGCGGCGGCGGCGCAGCAACGCCGGATCGGTGGCCGGCGCCATTGCCTCAGGGCTTGGCGGTGGCCGAGGCGCTCGACAGGCCGAGCGACCTGCCGAGCGCGGCCAGGAGCCCGCCCAGCGAGCGGCTGTGACCGGTATCGATCTCGACCGTCGTGCTCATGCCGACCCGAAGCGGCGGGTCGCCGTCGCGGCAGGTGACGGCGATCCTGACCGGAATGCGCTGGACCACCTTCACCCAGTTGCCACTGGCGTTCTGCGGCGGCAGCACGGCAAACTCCGCGCCGGTCGCCTGCGAGATGCTCGCCACCGTGCCGGTGCACTCGGCATCGGGATAGGTGTCGACGTGGATCGCGGCCTTCTGGCCCGGCCGCACGCGCGTGAGCTCGGTCTCCTTGAAGTTGGCCTCGATCCAGAGGTCGGTGTCGGCGACGACGATCATCACCGGCACGCCGGCAGTGGCGTAGCTGCCCGGCACCGGCCGCTTGGCGACGATGCCGTCGAGCGGCGCCTCGATGGTGGTACGGCGAAGCTGCAGCAGCGCCTCGTCGCGCGCCGCCATCATCTGCCTGACCTTGGGATGATCGTCGGTGCGGATCCTGCGATCACCGGCCAGCGCCGCCTCGATGCGGGTCAGGTCCTCCTGCGCCGCCGAGATACGCTGGCGCGCCACGTCGAGCGCGAGGCGCGCCTCCTCGAGCTTCTGGGTCGAGGCGATCTTCTTCTCGGCCAGCCCCGCCTGGCGCTCGAACTCCGCCTCGGCATAGGTCTGCTGGCTGAGCGCGGCCTTGATCTCCTCGCGTTTGACGCGCCATTGCGCGCGCAGGCCGCGGATCTCGGCGCGCGCCGACTCGATCTCGGCCTCGAGCCTGACGAGCGACAGGCGATAGGACTGGTCGTCGAGCTTGAACAGGAGCTGGCCGCGCGAGACCGCCTGGTTCTCCTTCACCGGCACCTCGACGATGATGCCGCTGAGTTCGGTGGCGATCTGGGCGCGGTCGCCCTTCACATAGGCATTGTCGGTCGTGATGGTGCGCCCCGACGACAGCCAGACGAACAGCGTCACGGCGAGGACGAACAGCGGCAGCAACCACATGACGGCACGGGCAAGGACGCGTCCAGCCACGCGCGGCCGCCGCGTTACGGCCGCCGCGATGGGCGGGTTCTGGGTGTCCAGATGCTCTCCGTCTCGCACGCCAGATATGGTCTGCCCCGCCCTATCGCAGGTCAACTGGCGCACGGGGCATGGCTGCTAGGCGGGCGCCGCCGGGAGTCTTGCTATGCCGGCTGCGCCGGCCAAACTTCTATGCCGGCTGCGCCGGCCGGGCACCGTCGCGGAACAGCTTGTAGGTGATGGCGTCGTAGAGGGCGTTGTACGAGGCGTCGACGATGTTGGGCGACACGCCGATGGTGCTCCAGCGCCGCCCCTTTGCATCGGCACTCTCGATCATGACGCGGGTGGTGGCGGCTGTACCGCCGGCCGAGTCGAGGATCCTCACCTTGAAGTCGACCAGCCGCATGTCCTCGAGTTCGGGATAGATCGGCAGCAATGCCTTCCGCAGCGCAGCATCGAGGGCGTTCACGGGGCCGTTGCCCTCGCCCACTTCCATCGCCCGCCGGCCGGCGATGTCGAGCTTCACCGTGGCCTCGGAGAGGGCGACCAGCACGCCGCGGGCATTGACCCGCCGCTCGGCCAGCACGCGGAAGCTCTGCAGGGCGAAGTAGTCGGGCACGGTATGCAGCTCGTGGCGCGCCAAAAGTTCGAACGAGGCGTCGGCGCCGTCATAGGCATAGCCCTCGGCCTCGCGCTCCTTGACGATCTCGAGCAGCCGGGCGACGCCCGGATCCTTCGGATCGACCTCGAGCCCGATCTGGCGGAAGCGCGCCATGATGTTGGAGCGGCCGGCCTGGTCGCTGACCACGATGATGCGCTGGTTGCCGACGAGTTCCGGGTCGATGTGCTCGTAGGTCCTGGGATCCTTCTCGACCGCCGAGACATGCAGGCCGCCCTTGTGCGCGAAGGCGCGGGTGCCGACGTAGGCCGCACTTCGGTTGGGCGTGACGTTCAACCGGTCGTCGAGCAGGCGCGACAGATGCGTCAGCCGCTGCAGCGCGCCCTCTTTCAGCCCAGTGTCGAAGCCCATCTTGAGCACGAGGTTGGGAATGAGGGCGATCATGTTGGCGTTGCCGCAGCGTTCGCCGAGGCCATTGATGGTGCCCTGGACCTGGCGCACGCCGGCGCGCACGGCCGCCAGCGTGTTGGCGACAGCGTTCTCGGTGTCGTTGTGGGTGTGGATGCCGAGGCGCTCGCCGGGAATCTTCTTCACGACTTCGCCGACGATGCGTTCGATCTCGTGCGGCAGTGTCCCGCCGTTGGTGTCGCACAGCACCAGCCAGCGGGCGCCCGCCTTCTCTGCTGCGGCGAGGCAGGCCATCGCATAGTCGGGGTTGGCCTTGAAACCGTCGAAGAAATGCTCGGCGTCGAACATCACCTCTTCCATGCGCGTCTTCGCATAGGCCAGCGAATCGCCGATCATCCCGAGGTACTCGCCGCGATCGACTTCCAGCGCCACGTCGACATGGAAATCCCAGGTCTTGCCGACCATGCAGACGTTGCGCGCCTTGGTCGCCAGGATGGCGGCGAGGCCGGGATCGTTGGCGGCGCTGCGGCCGGCGCGCCGCGTCATGCCGAAGGCCGTGAACTTGGCGTTCTTGAATTCCGGCGGATCGGCGAAGAAGCGATCGTCGGTCGGGTTGGCGCCCGGCCAGCCGCCCTCGATGTAGTCGATGCCGAGCAGGTCGAGCTCGCGCGCGATCGTGACCTTGTCGGCCACGGTGAAATCCACGCCCTGGGTCTGGGCCCCGTCTCGCAGGGTGGTGTCGAAGAGATAGATGCGGTTGGACTGGCTCATGCGGGCCGCATCATAGTGGGCGAAAGAAGCGGGAGATACGCCTTATGACCACGGCCACGACCATCACCGAGCTGCGCACGACCCTTCTGGAGGTGCCCTGGCACGGCAAGCCGCCGGCGGCCGGGCTGAAGATCGAGACCAAGCGCGACATCTTCGTGCTCGAGATCGAGACCCAGGGCGGGCTCGTCGGCATGAGCTACCTGATGCCGCTGCGCGGCGGGCTCCATACCCTCGACGCCTGCATGAAGGAGCTCATTGCGCCCCATGTGATCGGCCGCGATGCGACGGAAATCGAGGCGATCTGGCAGGCGCTCTACAAGAGCAACTTCTGGCTGGGCCGCATGGGTGTCACGGTGTTCGCGCAGAGCGCCGTCGACATGGCGCTGTGGGACATCGTCGGCAAGCGTGCCGGCCTGCCCCTGTTCAGGCTTTGGGGCGCCGCCCGTACCGAGATCCCGGCCTACGGCTCCGGCGTGTTCCGCGGCCTCGGCCGCGACGGCATGATCGCCCGCGCCAAGGAGTTCACCGCGCAGGGCCTGAAGGCGATCAAGATGCAGGTCGCGCACATCAGGCCGTGGCGCGAGGACGTCGAGAACGTGAAGGCGATGCGCGAGGCGATGGGCGGCGGCATCGAGATCATGATCGACGTCAACATGGGCTGGGACGCCGACACCGCCATCCAGGCCGGCCACCGCATCGACGAGTTCGACCCCTACTGGCTGGAGGAGCCGGTGGTGGCCGAGGACTTCGCCGGCTACCGGCGCATCGCGGCCGCCTTGAAGACCCGCATCGTCGGCGGCGAGAGCCATTATGGCCGCAACGACCTCCGGCCCTTCTTCGAGCACCCGAGCACGCCGATCCTGCAGCCCGACCCGATGCGCGGCGGCTACAGCGAACTGCGCAAGATCGCGGCGGCAGCCGAACCCTGGGGCATCCGCATCGCTCCGCATCTCTTCCACGAGACGATGGTCCATGTGATGGCCTCGATCCCCAACGCCAACTATCTCGAATACATGACCTGGAACGACGACCTCTGGATCGAACCGGTGCTGCCGTCGAAGACCGGCATGATGTCGCCGCCCGAACGGCCGGGCCACGGCCTCGCCTTCCGGCCCGAGATCCTGAAGGACTTCAGGATCGGCGGGCAGCGGATCAAGGGCTGAAGCCGCCCGCTTCGAGTCCGGTGGAGGGCGGACAGAAAGGAAACTCACTTCGTGCTCCGCGCTGTCGCGCTGGACAAGGCCCAAGCCCTTCTGCCGTCTGATCTTTTCCGATCCTATCGGAGTCGCGAGATGTCCGCCGGAAGCGGACATTCCGGAGATCGACTTTCCTCTTTTTTCGTTGATATTCTGCGCGACTGGAACGCAGGCAAAGGAAGGGGTCCGGCCGATCATCGGCCGGATTTATAGGATAAAAAATCCTATCTCGTCAAGAGGCGACCGGTCTGGCCCGCTCGACGGTCCGCATGCGCTTGCGGATGAAGTTGATGAAAGTGCGCGCCGCCGGCGGCAGCGTGCGCTCGCGCTTGTAGGCAACACCCATCTCGGCGACCGGCGGCCTGCTCCGCCACGGCAGATCGAGAAGCGCCAGACGACCGGCGGCTATTTCGTCCTCGATCTGGCTCAGATGGCCGAGGCTGATGGCGTCGGTGCCAGACACGATCTCCATGCCGAGGCGAAACGACGAGACGGCGATCGACGGCAGGATATCGCCCGTCACCGGATCCACGGTGAAGCCGGAATCGATATCCTCGACCAGCGCGACTTTCTCGCGCGACATGCTGGAGAAGACGAAGGGATAGGGCCGCACATCCTCCGGCCGCAGCGCCTTCTTCTTCAGCAGCGGGTGGCCGGCACGGCAGTAATAGACCCCTTCCAGCTTGCCGAGCGGCTCGACGCGCAGCGACGGCACGCCGCGCAAGGCGATGATGTCGAGGACGGCAAAATCGACCCGATCCGTCATCAGCATCGAGAGCGCCGCCGTCCATTCGCGTTCCAGCAGCTCCAGGCGAACCGAGGGGCTGGCCTTGA
>NZ_SCVH01000117.1 GCF_004296935.1 Reyranella sp. | reverse complement strand
TACCTGGTCAATGCCGACGACATCCAGATCAAGATGGCGCAGGGCGCCAAGCCCGGCGAGGGCGGCCAGCTGCCCGGCCACAAGGTCGACGAGAACATCGCCCGCGTGCGCCGCTCGACGCCCGGCGTCGGCCTGATCTCGCCGCCGCCGCACCACGACATCTATTCGATCGAGGATCTGGCGCAGCTGATCCACGACCTCAAGAACGTCAATCCCAAGGCCCGCGTCTCGGTCAAGCTGGTGTCCGAGGTCGGCGTCGGCACGGTGGCGGCCGGCGTCAGCAAGGCGCGCGCCGATCATGTGACGATCTCGGGTTTCGAGGGTGGCACCGGTGCCTCGCCGCTCACCTCGCTCACCCATGCGGGCTCGCCGTGGGAGATCGGCCTCGCCGAGACACAGCAGACCCTGGTGCTGAACGGGCTGCGCGGCCGCATCGCCGTCCAGGTCGACGGCGGGCTGCGCACCGGCCGCGACGTCGCCATCGGCGCGCTGCTGGGTGCCGACGAGTTCGGCTTTGCGACGGCCCCGCTGATCGCCGCCGGCTGCATCATGATGCGCAAGTGCCATCTCAACACCTGCCCGGTCGGCGTGGCGACGCAGGACCCGGTCCTGCGCAAGCGCTTCACCGGCCAGCCCGAGCATGTGATCAACTATTTCTTCTTCGTGGCCGAGGAGCTGCGCGAGATCATGGCGCGGCTGGGCTTCCGGACGCTGGCCGAAATGACCGGCCGAGTCGACCGGCTCGACATGCATCGCGCTCTCGATCACTGGAAGGCGGGCGGCGTCGACCTCACCAAGCTGCTGCACCAGATGCCGGCCCGATCCGGGGTGGCGATCCACAACAGCGAGCGCCAGGACCACGGCCTCGACAAGGCACTCGATCACAAGCTCATCGAGGCGGCGCAGCCGGCGCTTGATAAAGGCCAGCCGGTACTGATCGAGCTGCCGGTCTCCAACGTCAACCGCACCGTGGGTGCCATGCTCTCGGGCGATGTCGCGCGGCACACCGGCCATGTCGGCTTGGCCGACGACACCATCTCGGTAAAACTGACAGGCACCGCGGGCCAGAGCTTCGCCGCCTTCCTGGCGCGCGGCGTGTCGATCGAACTCGCGGGCGATGCCAACGACTATGTCGGCAAGGGCCTGTCGGGCGGCCGAGTCGTGGTCCGCCAGCCCAACGGATCCAGGCGCGATCCGCTGAAGAACATCATCGTCGGCAACACGGTTCTCTACGGCGCCATTGCCGGCGAAGCCTACTTCGAGGGCGTCGCGGGCGAGCGCTTCGCGGTGCGCAACTCGGGCGCGGTCTGCGTCGTCGAGGGCACCGGCGACCATGGCTGCGAATACATGACCGGTGGCGTCGTCGTGGTGCTGGGCGAGACCGGCCGGAATTTCGCGGCTGGCATGTCGGGTGGCATCGCCTATGTCTACGATCCCAGGGGCCGCTTCGACGTGCTGTGCAATCCGGCGATGGTCGATCTCGAGAAGGTCGGCCCGGCGGTGGGCGAGGCCGACGATCCAGGACGCCCGCGCCAGCGTTCGCACGATGTCGAGGACAGCGGCATGGGCGACGTGCTGCGGTTCGACGCCGAGCGTCTGCGAATCCTGGTCGAACGCCACCACTTGCACACCGGCAGCGCCCACGCGCGCGCGCTCCTGGAAGACTGGGACAATTCACTCAAGTGCTTCGTCAAGGTGATGCCGCGCGACTACAAGCGCGCGCTGCTGCAGGCACATGAACGGGCGACGGCCAAGGCCGTCGCGGCGGAGTAGCGTAGATGGGTCTGCCGACGGGGTTTCTGGAAATCGAGCGCAAGGACCGGCCTTACGAGAAGGTCGAGAAGCGCCTCAAGAACTGGAAGGAATTCGTGCTGCCGCTGCCGCCGGCCGAGATCGGCCGACAGGGCGCGCGCTGCATGGATTGCGGTATTCCGTTCTGTCACAACGGCTGTCCGGTCAACAACCTGATCCCCGACTGGAACGACCTCGTGCGCCGCGACCGCTGGCGGGACGCGCTCGAGATGCTGCATTCGACCAACAATTTCCCGGAATTCACCGGCCGCATCTGTCCGGCGCCGTGCGAGGCCGCCTGCACGCTCAACATCGACGACAACCCGGTCACCATCAAATCGATCGAGTGCGCCATCGTCGACCGTGGCTGGGAGGAGGGCTGGATCGCCCCGCTGCTGCCGGCGAAGAAGACCGGCAAGCGCGTCGCCGTCGTCGGCTCCGGCCCGGCCGGCATGGCCTGCGCCCAGCAGCTCGCGCGCGCCGGCCATGCGGTGGCGCTGTTCGAGAAGGCCGACCGCGTGGGCGGCCTGCTGCGCTACGGCATTCCCGACTTCAAGATGGAGAAGCGCCTGATCGACCGGCGCATGCGCCAGATGGAGGCCGAGGGCGTCGAATTCCGCACCGGCGTCGAAGTCGGCGCCACGCTCTCGATCAAGTCGCTGCTCGAGGGCTATGACGCCGTGGCGCTGACGGGAGGCGCCGAGCTGCCGCGCGATCTCGAAGTGCCGGGCCGTGAGCTCGACGGCATCCATTTCGCCATGGATTTCCTGGTCCAGCAGAACAAGCGCGTCGCCGGCGACGACGAGGCGCGTGCCGCCCCGCGCGGCACCCTCACCGCCAAGGGCAAGCATGTCATCGTGATCGGCGGCGGCGACACCGGCTCGGACTGCGTCGGCACGTCGAACCGCCAGGGTGCCGCCTCGGTGACCCAGCTCGAGGTCATGCCGCAACCGCCGGAGCACGAGAACAAGGCGCTGACCTGGCCGGATTGGCCGCTCAAGATGCGGACCTCGTCGAGCCACGAAGAGGGTGTCGCGCGCGATTTCGCCGTGCTGACCAAGAAGGCGATTGGTTCGAATGGCGGCAAGGACGGCCGGATCGAGGCGCTGGAATGCGTCCGCATCGAATGGGCCAGGGGCGCCGACGGCCGCATGGCCATGCAGGAGGTCGCGGGCAGCGCCTTCAAGCTGAAAGCCGACCTGGTGCTGCTGGCGATGGGGTTCCTGGGTCCGCGCAAGCCCGGCATGGTCGAGCAGGCGGGCGTCGCCCTCGATCCGCGGGGCAACGTCGCAGCCAATGTGAAGGACTACAGGACCTCCGTGCCCAAGCTGTTCGCCGCCGGCGACATGCGCCGCGGCCAGTCGCTGGTCGTCTGGGCGATCCGCGAAGGCCGCCAGTGCGCGCGCTCGATCGATGAGGCGCTGATGGGGACGACAACGCTGCCGCGCTAGCCCGGTGCGACCTACCAGCGCGACTTAGAAGCTTTCAGTTCGTGCGAGAATTGTTATAGGCTTGTCCGGGACAACCGGCGCGGGCCTGTGGGGGGCGGTGCGTCGGTCACTTGGGTGGGTCACTTGGGGACGCGATGAAGCTGCTGCTGATTCAGGGCGCCAACATGGAATATCTGGGCCGGCGCCAGCCCGAACTCTACGGCACGACGACCGCCAAGGAACTGGACGCCCTGATGCGTCGGCAGGCGAAGCGGCTCGGCGTGTCGCTGGAGATCCTCTACACCAACACCGAGGGCGCTGCCGTGTCGGCGATCTACAAGGCCGACCGGGCCAAGATCGACGGCATCCTGTTCAACCCGGCGGGCTTTCTCCACGCCGGCCACGCGCTGCGCGACTGCCTGCGCTCGATCCGCGCGCCGGCGATCGAGATCCACATCACCAACATCGAGAAGCGCGGCTATGGCTCGGTCACCTCGGAGGCCGCGATCGGCATGATCGCGGGCTTCGGCGTCGATTCCTACGTGCTCGCGCTGGAGGCGATGGTGTCCCATCTGGGCAAGGCCGCGCGGTAGCAACCAGGCGCCATTTACCACACGCCCGTCTTGAGCGTCGTCGGCGCGTAGTCGCCGAAGGCCCAGGTGAAGGGGAAGGCGCCGCGCCGGCGCCAGCCGCGCTCGACCTTGACCCGCCACAACCGTTCCGCGCCGTCAGGGCCGGCGTTGCCGGGTGTCCAGGTGATCTCCGCCCGGCCCTGGAGCTGCAGCAGCTCGCCGGTGGCGAAGTCGACGAACAGCAGGCCCGTCCGCGGATCGCCCAGCAGGTTGCCCAGCGTGTTGAAGAAGCGGTTGCCGCGGAAGTCGGGGATGGCCAGCGTATTGCCGTGGACGCCGACGAATCCCGGCCGTCCGCCGCGGTGCGACATGTCGAGGCCGCCGTTGCCGCCGATTCCAGGCCGGGAGCCGCTGGCCACGAAGAACGTGTCCGCCGTCGCGATCAGCGCGCGTGCCGCATCATCCAGCCCGTCCAGGGCCTCGACCGGCGCCACCGTCCGCGCCACCGCCGTCGGTCGCCGCGTCTGGATGTACTGGGCGCAATTGCCGAAGCTCTGGGCGACCCGCACCGTGAGGCCATCATCATCGACCTCTGTCAGCTGTCCGTTGGCGCGATTGCGCCGCCGGTTGGTGAGATCGAGGCCGAGCAGGCCAACCTCGCGGCCGATCGCCAGGCCGGCGGCGGCCGGATCGTTGGCACCGGCAATGGCGTCGAGGCGCAGCGTCACCGGATCGGGCGATTGGACGAAACCCGTCTTGCCCGCCAGCACCGAGGCCACGGGCCAACCCTCTGCATCCGCCGTGGCGACGAACAGATAGGGCAGGCTGGCGAAGAACGCGCGGTGCTGGTCGGGCATGAAGGGGCGAATGGGTGCGATCCCGGCGCCCTCGCCGGCCAGCGCCTGCGCCGCCAGCTCGTCGCGATGGAAGGGCAGGAAGCCCGTCGCGCCGTCCGGCGGGCTCATGTCAGGCCCTCCGGCAGCTCCTCGACCTGCTTCTTCGGGTCGTACCAGGAGGCGCCCAGCGAGCGCCAGATATGGATCTGGGGCCGCTCGCCGACGGCGGTATCGAGGCAGCCCAGCCGCAGCAGCACGTTGGACTGGGCCACACGCTCGGCCATGACGTGCGAGCCGCAGCGGGTGCAGAAGCGGCGGAACTTGCCAGGCGAGGACTCGAAGCTGCCGAGCAGCTCGGCGCCGCGTACCCAGCGGAACTTTTCGCGCGGCACCGCGGTCACCGACGAGAAGGCGGCGCCATGGGTCTTGCGGCAGGTCGGGCAGTGGCAATGCGCGATCCGGCTCAGTTCGGCGTCGACCTCGTAGGCGACACCGCCGCACAGGCAGCTCCCCTTCAACATGTCCGCTCTCCTCGATGTGGCACGCCCAAGATAGGCCTCCGTGATTGCGCCGTGTAGAGCATGAATGATAAAGTCATAATTCCAGTAAATGGAATAATATCATGGACCGTCTCGACGAACTCGGCGTCTTCGTGCGCATCGTGGAAGAAGGCAGCCTGGTGCGCGCCGCTTCCAGGTTGCGGCGCTCGCCGCCCGCCGTGACGCGCGCGCTCGCCGCCCTCGAGGACCGCATCGGCGTCCGCCTGGTGGACCGCACGACGCGCCGCCTCGCCCCCACCGAGGCCGGCCGCGCGCTCTATGACAAGGCGCGGACCCTGGTGGCCGACTACGAGGCCGCGACCGCGGGCGCGCCCGATGCGCCGGTGCGCGGCCTGCTGCGGATCACAGCGCCAGTGCAGTTCGGCCGCCGCCATATCGCGCCCATGGTTTCGCGCTTCCTCGATGCCCATGATGGGGTCGAGATCGAGCTGCTGCTGAACGATCGCAACATCGACCTGTTCGAAGAGGGGATCGATGTTGCGCTGCGCATCGGGGCGCTGGCGGATTCGACACTGACGGTGCGGCCGGTCGGCCATGTGCGCCGCCTATGGGTGGCGAGCCCGGCCTATCTCAAGCGGCGCGGCACGCCACGGGCGCCGGGCGATCTCGCCCGGCACGAGGCCGTGCTCGGCACCTCGCGCGGCACAATCGACTGGGTCTTCGCCGGTGCGCGGCGCGGTGCGCCGATGCACATGACCGGGCGGCTCAGGGTCGACGACGTCGAGACGCGGCTGCGCGCGGCGCGCGACGGACGCGGCATCGCCCAGCTCCTGTCCTACCAGGTGGCCGAGGACCTCGCTGCGGGCCGGCTGGTCCGCCTGCTGCAGACCTGGGAGCTGCCGCCGCTGCCGGTGCAGCTCGTCACCAAGGGCCGCGCCCATCGCGCGCCCAAGATCGAGGCTTTCCTGGACTTCGCCGCCAAGCGGCTGCTGGCGCTTCCGGTGCTGCGGCCGGATTGACACCTGGTGTGAGATTCTCTATCGCTTAACTATAAGGTTAAGTATCAGGAGATGATCCATGTCGTATGTCGATGGTTTCGTGCTTTTGGTGCCGAAAAAGAATCTCGCCGCCTACAAGCGCATCTCGACCCGGGCCGGCAAGGTCTGGCGCGAGCACGGCGCGCTCGATTATCGCGAGTGCGTCGGCGACGACCTCGATATCAAGTTCGGCAGGCCCTTCCCCAAGCTGGCCAAGCCCAAGTCCGGCGAGGCGATCGTGTTCTCTTACATCGTCTACAAGTCGCGCGCGCATCGCGACAAGGTCAACGCCAAGGTGATGGCCGACAAGCGCATCACCGCCACCATGAACAAGAAGATGCCGTTCGACATGAAGCGCATGTCGTGCGGCGGCTTCAAGACCTTCGTCGAGGTGTAGGCGGCATCGTTTCCCTGCGCTACAAGGCGGCATGATCGAAATCTCGCCGCTTCGCCCCGACGATCGTGCCGGCTGGCAGCCGCTCGCGGTCGGCTACAACGCCTTCTACGAGCGGGTATTGCCCGCCGCCGACTACGACCGCACGTTTGCCCGCCTGATGAAGGCCCGGGAACTGCACGGCCTTGCCGCGCGGCTCGACGGCCGCGTGATCGGCATCGCCCACTACATGTTCCAGGCCAGCGTCTGGTTCGACGATGTCTGCTATCTCGCCGACCTCTTCGTCGACGAGACCGTGCGCGGCCAGGGCGCGGCGCGCGGGCTGATCGAGGCGGTGGCGGGGGCGGCGCGCACCCGAGGCTGCCCGCGCTACTACTGGCTCACCAGGCTGGACAACGCCCGCGCCCGCGCGCTCTACGACAAGGTCGCACGCCACGTCGGCTTCATCCGCTACGACTACCCGATGGCATGAGCATGAGCCTCTTCGACACCCTGCCCGCGCCGCAGGGCTTCTCGCTGCCGATCGTCGATTCCCACCATCACCTCTGGGACCTGAGCGCCGGGCGCTATCCCACCAAGCAGGATCAGTACGACAATAATTTCTTCCTCGGCGACTACCGCAAGATCTGCCGCGACTATCTGCCGGCGGACTATGTCCGGGACGTCACCGGCTTCAAGGTCGTCGGCAGCGTTCATATCCAGGCCGGCCGCGCTCCGGATGAGCAGGTGGCCGAGACCGAGTGGCTGGAGACGGTGAACCGGCAGCACGGCCTGCCTTGCGTGATGGTGGGCCACGTCACCTTCACCCAGCCGGATTGCGCCGAGGTGCTGGCAGGCCATGCACGCTCGCCGCTGATGCGCGGCATCCGCTCGCGGCCGGTGACTTCTTCCGGGCCGAACGAGTCGGTCGCCGGCGCCCCCGGCACCATGCAGGACGACCATTGGCGGCGGAACTTCGCGCTGCTGGAGAAGCACGGCATGTCCTGGGACATGCGCATTCCCTACTGGCATTTGGTGGAAGGTGCGGAGGTCGCGCGGAGCTTTCCGGGTATTCCCATGGTGGTGAACCACACCGGCTTGCCGCTCGATCGCTCGGAAGAGGGCCTCGTGATCTGGCGGCGCGGGCTGGAGGCGCTCGCCGATTGCCCGAACGTCATCATCAAGCTCTCGGAACTGGGCCTGCCGCACGGCAAATGGGACATCCCGAGCAACGTCCGGGTGGTGCGCGAAGCCGCGGCCATCTTCGGCGCCGACCGCATCATCTTCGGCAGCAACCTGCCGGTCTCGACTTTGAGCACGGATTTCGGCGGCATTGTCGATGTCATGCTGGAGGCGCTTCAGGCCGAGACGCCGGAAACGCTGGCCAAGTTCTTTGCGCACAACGCCATCCGCTTCTACCGGATGCCCATTCAACTGCCGTGAAGCCTCATCCACCTCCCCAGTCTGCTGGGGAGGTGTCGTCGTCTTACGACGACGGAGGGGTCAGAAGCCTCATTGCGATCCATGACCCCTCCGTCGGCCTAAGAGGCCGACACCTCCCCTTGCTGCGCAAGGGGAGGAGAGGTGGTCACTTGACCGAATCGAGCGTCGGCAGCTTGTAGCGGTCCTCGGGATCGTTCCAGCCCTTGAAGTTGGGCTTGCGCTTCTCGGCGAAGGCCGCGCGCGATTCCATGAGGTCGCTCTTGGCGCCGTGGTCGTGCAGGGCTTCGGCCAGGCGCTGCATCTCGGGGCCGGGCGCGGGGCGCATCTGGCGCATCATGTGCACGGTGTTGACCCTGGACGCCGGCGGCAGGGTCAGCAGATGCTCGGCCATGGCCATCGCCGTCGGCATCAGCTGGTCGGCCTCGACCAGGCGATTGATGAAGCCCACCTCATAGAAGCGCTGGGCGGTGAAGCGGAAGCCCAGCGCCATCTCCATGGCGATGGGATAGGGCACGTTGGCGATATGGCCATGGTTGTAACCGCCCAGCAGCCAGCGCTTGGCTTCGGAAACCTCGAACACCGCCTCAGCGACTGCGACGCGCAGATCCGTGCGCTCGACCAACATGAAGCCGCCACCCATGGCAAAGCCGTTGATCGCGGCGATCACCGGCTTCTCGAGCTTGCCCGACATGAACGGGTCCTCGATCGCCGGCCGCTGTCCGCCGGCGACGCCCTTCTGCAGCGATTCCTTCATGTCCTCGCCGGCGCAGAAGCCGCGGCCGGTGCCGGTGAAGATGGCGACCTCGAGCTCCTTGCTGTGGCGGAAGTCGGTCCAGGCCTGGGCCAGCTCGGTGCGCATCTCGTGGCTGAGCGCGTTCAGCCGCTCGGGCCGGTTCATGCGGACCACGAGCACCTGCCCGTGACGTTCGGTTTCTACGACGGCCATTTTCTTCTCCTCGATATTCAGTCCGGCAGGCTGACGGCAGAGGCGGCGAAAGACAATGGCCGGGACCGTCTATTGACGGCCGGGGCTTCGCCCCTCAAAACCGCCGCTCCTTTCGAACCGGGAGAGTTGCGAGAACGACAATGGCGCCGCGTCAGGCCGTGCTGGGCATGGAGAATGCCGGTTTCTACTATGGGGCAGGGCGCGTCTTCGAGGGCGTGTCGTTCCTGCTCGATGACGCGCGCACGGCGCTGGTCGGCGAGAACGGTGCCGGCAAATCCACCCTGCTGAAATGCCTGACCGGCGAGCTCGAATTGAACGCCGGCCAGGTCATCCGCTCCCGGGGCCTGCGCGTCGGAAGCCTGCCGCAGGATATTCCCGAGGGGCTGGCCGGGCAGACGGTGCGCGAGGTGCTGGGCGCCTCGCTCGAGCGCGCCGGCCTCGGCGGCGAGGACTGGCGCATCGATGTGCTGCTGGACGAGATCGGCGTCGCGGCGGAGATCGCGGAACAGCGCTTCGGCACCCTGTCGGGCGGCTGGCAGCGGCTGATGCTGATTGCCGGGGCAGCGCGGCTCGAAGAGCCCGACCTCCTGATCCTGGACGAGCCGACCAACCATCTCGACCTCGCCAACATCAACACGCTGGAGCGCTGGCTCACCGTCGAATTCAGGATCCCGATGCTGATCGTGAGTCATGATCGCGAGTGCCACGATCGCGTGACCGAGCGCACGCTGTTCCTGCGCTCGGACGGCGTCCACGCCTTCAAGACGCGGTTCTCGCTGGCGCGCGAGGAACTGCTGCGCCGTGACGCCACCGCGGCAGCGCGCAGCCGGCTGGAAGCCAGGGAGATCGAGCGGCTGGAGCGGGCGGCGGCGCGTTACAAGGTATGGGCGGTCAAGAATCCCGACCTCAACAAGCGCAAGAACGCGGTGGAATCGCGGATCGCGAAGATCGAGGCTGAGCGGACCCAGACCTACGTCGCGCGCGAACGCCGCCTTGAGCTGAACGAGGGCGAGATCGACGCCAAGGTGGCGCTCAGGCTCGCCAATCTCGACGTCATGGTGCCGGGCGGCGGCCGTAAACTGCTGGCCATCGATCGCCTGACCGTGGCGGCCGGCGACCGCGTGGCGGTGCTGGGCGCGAACGGGGCCGGCAAGTCGACGCTGCTGTCGGCGCTGGCGGCCGCCTACGATCCGGCGCTGGAGCACTACGACAGCCAGGCCGCGATCCGCTTCAACCCGTCCTGCCGGCTGGTCTATTTCGACCAGACCATGCGCGACCTGCCGACGGAAATGACGATCCTCGACTATGTCGTCGAGGCCGAGGGCGCCACCGAGAAGGAAGCGGTGCGGCTGCTGGCCCAGGCGGGCTTCGCCTTTGCGCGCATCGGCCAGCCGATCGGCCTGCTGAGCCACGGCGAGCGCGCCCGGCTGGTGTTCCTGAAGATGAAGCTGCTGCGGCCCAACCTCTACCTGCTGGACGAGCCCACCAACCATCTCGACATCGAGGGACAGGAGGCGCTGGAGGCCGAACTGGAGCAGGGCGAGGTCTCGTGCCTGTTCGTCTCCCACGACCGCTATTTCACCAGGACCGCCGCGACCCGCTTCCTGGAAATCCGCAAGGGCCGGCTGGTCGAGGTCGAGAGCGCCGACGCTTTCTTCGAGGCGCAGGGTTAATCTACTTGACAAGAGGATAGGAAAATACTATCAGTCCTTCTGACGAATCCGATCCGGGGAGGAAGAAGGATGACCATGGAGGCTGGCGAGGTTTGGAGCGCAGCCGAGTTGTTGACGCGGGTGCTGCGGGGCCCGGTGAAGCGGCGGACGCCGCCGCGTCTAAGAGTCTTCTTTCTCCGCCAGCTGCGACAGTGCGGCGAGGTCAGCCTGGCCGCCAAGCGTACGGGCGTGCCGCTGTCGACCGTCTATCGCTGGCGCAAGCGGGACGCGAAGTTTCGCGAGCGTTGGGAGGCTATCCAGCTACAACGCCGGGACATTATCGAGGACAGGCTGATGGCGATCGTCCGCGAGGGCGAATTGCGCTCAGTCTACCACAAGGGTCTGGAGGTCGGCTGGCGGCGGACGTTCACCCACCTCGCTTCCATCCGGGTGCTCGACTACTTCAGCCGCCAGGCCGGCGAAAAAATGTCCCATGATGTTTCCCGTTCCACGGCCCCCGAATCGGCGAAAAAGTCAAAGGGATCAGCCGCTTGAGCCCGAGGGGTGCACGCAGGATAGGAAGCGATCAGTCGGGCGTGACTCCAAACCGGCGCTGCCAGAATTCGCGGCTGCGGCGCTCGCCGATATCGCAGCCCAGTTCGTACTCGGGCCGCACGAAGCGGGTGTAGTCGTCGGGGGCGCCGCTGGTGCGACGCGGGCCGGCCTGGGCGAGCTGGACGCCGTCACGCCCCAGACCTTCGTGTCCCTCTGGCACGCCCAAGTCGCCGACGTCGAAGTCGTGGCCGAACTCCGGCCGGGGCCCGATGTCGGCCACTTCCTGCAGCAGCTTCTTGCGCACGGCGCGGGGGAAGTCCTCGAAATTGACGGCGACCTCGACGAAGGAGCGCGGGCCGCCGACGACGCAATGGAGGTAGTAGCGGTCGAGGTCGGTCTCGCTCGGGAAGCCGTAGGGATTGGGCCGGTCGTTCATGATCGGCAGCCCGTTGATCACGATGCGCTCCTTGAGGGCGTCGTGCCGCAGATCGGTGACCAGGCCGCCGTCGTTGTTGGAACCGTCGCCCGAGATGTCGAGCACCTTGCGCTCGGCCTCATAGGGGCTCCTGCCAAACAGCGGGATGGCGTAGCGGATGGCGCCGCTGATCGAGGTGCGCCGCGCGATCGAGATCGGGGCGTTGGCGAGACGGGTGGCGAAGACCTGGATCGCCTCCCTGGAGTCGAGCAGGGTCCAGTCGATGATGAGCTTCTGCACCCAGGAGTCGGACCATTCGAAGTAGGCGACGGCGATGCGACCGTGGTTGCCGCCCAGGATCGCCTTGACGATCACGGGGTCGCTGAAGGCCTCGACGTAGCCCTGGCGCTGCAGGCGGGCCTCGTCGGGGTCGATGCTGCCCGAGATGTCGATGGCCAGCACCAGGGCCAGGTCGACTTCCTTGCGGTCCTGCGCCGTGGCCGGCAAGGCGAGGAACAGGAGCGCGAACAGGGAGAGCAACATACGCATGGCCGACCTCCAACCAACGCTGTCTTCCAAGCATAAATCATACCGCCCGTCGGAAGCTTCTGTCAGCCGCGCTCTGGACGGCCGGTGGCGGCGACCGCTAGCTTCTGTGGACAGAGCAGCCGGAGAAAGCCCGTGGATCTAGCACTCAGCCCCCAGGACGAGGCCTTTCGCGGCGAGGTCCGCCGCTTCCTCGACGAGAACCTGACGGAGGACCTGCGCGAGGCCGGGCGCAAGACCGGCGGCGTCTTCGCCGACGTTGCAGCCGGTGTGCGCTGGCATAAGGTGCTGGCCCGCAAGGGCTGGTCGGCACCGAGCTGGCCGAAGGAATATGGCGGTACCGGCTGGAGTGCCATCCAGCGCTACATCTTCTCGCGCGAGTGCACGGCCGTCGATGCGCCGCGCATCTTCGCCATGGGCCTGCGCATGGTCGGCCCGGTGATCATGAAATACGGCACGCCGGAGCAGAAGGCCAAGTACCTGCCGCGCATCGTGTCGGGCGACATTGTCTTTTGCCAGGGCTACTCCGAGCCCGGCTCGGGCTCCGATCTCGCCAGCCTGAAGACGCGCGCAGTGAAGGACGGTGACGACTACGTCATCAACGGCACGAAGATCTGGACCACGGGCGCCCATGTCGCCGACCACATGTTCTGCCTGGTGCGCACCGCCACGGAAGGCAAGCCGCAGGACGGCATCTCGTTCGTGCTGATCGATTCGATGCAGACACCGGGCCTCACCGTGAAGCCGATCGTGACCCTGGCCGGCGACCACGAAGTCAACCAGGTGTTCTTCGATAATGTGCGGACTCCGATCGCCAACCGCATCGGCCCGGAGAACGCCGGCTGGACGGTGGCCAAGTACCTGCTCGAGTTCGAGCGCGGCGGCGAGGCCTACACGCCCAACCTCTATGCCAGGCTCGACGACCTTCGCCGCATCGTCGCTGAGGAGGCGGCCGACGGGTCGGGCAAGCTCGCCACCGAACGCAGCTTCGCCGAGCGCCTGGCCGAGGCCGAGATGGACATCCAGGCGCTGGAGATGATCGAGCTGCAGGTCCTGTCCGACCTCAGCAAGGGCCGCAACCCGGGCGCCGCCTCGTCGTCGATGAAGATCCGGGGCAGCGAGACCTCGCAGAAGATCGACCATCTCGGGGTCGAGGCGCTGGCCTGGTACGCGGCTCCCTTCGAACCTGAGGCGCGGCTGCTCGGCCACAACGCGCCCAACGTCACGCCGGAGTGGGGCATCACGGCGATGCCGCTCTATCTCAACAACCGCGCCGCCTCGATCTACGCCGGCTCCAACGAGGTCCAGCGCAACATCATCGCCAAGGCAGTGTTGGGGCTGTGAGCGAATCGGGGAGCGCCGTCTACGCGCTGCACGGACTCAACCCGTCGCCCTACTCGGTGAAGATGCGGGCGCTGATGCGCTATCGCCGCCTGCCGTTCGTCTGGCATGCCACCGGCAACCCGCGCGACGTCGCCGTGGCGGCCGGCCTGCCGCCGGTCATCCCGGTGCTGCGCTTTCCAGATGGAAGGGTGATGAACGACTCGACGCCGCTCGCCCATGCCCTCGAACGCGAGCACCCGGGCCAGCGCTCGGTGATCCCCGCCGATCCCGTCCTCGCCTATCTCAGCGACTTGCTGGAAGACTTCGGCGACGAATGGATCACCAAGGTGATGTTCCATTACCGCTGGTACTACGCCGCCGATCGCGACTTCGCGCAGGTCTGGGTCGTGAGCTCGCGCGACCCGGTGATGGCGGAAGGTGCGCGCCGGCAGGCGATGCAGGTCTTCAACGACCGGCAGGTCGGGCGCATGGCGCTGGTCGGCTGCACCGAGCAGAACCGGCCGATTATCGAGGAGAGCTACCGCTTCGTGCTTGACACGCTCGATCGCCACCTGAGGACAGTGCCGTTCCTGCTGGGCACGCGGCCGTCGCTCGGCGATTTCGGTCTCTATGGCCAGCTGCAGATCCTGTCGGTCGATCCGACGCCGGCCGCCGAGATGCGCGCCCGGGCCCCCGACGTCTTCCGCTGGCTGATGCGACTCGACGATGCCTCGGGTGTCGAGGGCGACTGGATCGATGCCATGGCGCCGCTGCCCGAGGGGATCGCGGCATTGCTGAAGCATGCAGGTAAAACCTACCTGCCGTTCCTGGCCGCCAACGCCCGCGCCCTGCAGGAGGGGGCCGAGACCTTTGAGGTCGAACTGCTCGGCCGGCCCTATGCCCAGGCGCCGTTCCGCTACCAGGCCAAGTGTTTCGATGCGCTCCGCAAGCGCCTGGCCGCCCTGCCAGCGGCGGCGCGCCAGCGGCTCGACCCCGTGCTCGACGAAGCCGATTGCCTGCGCATGCTGGCATGAACCCTGGCCGGCCCCCGATGTTGCCGCGGACGATCATGGGCTATGTCCTGCAGAAAAGCGGCCGGCACCAGGCCGCGCTCGCCGTGCTGTCGGTGGCGGTATTCGCCCTGAGCGCGGTGCCGCTCGAGCTGCAGCGCCGCATCGTCAACGATGCCATCGGCAGCGGCGCCGTGCGCACGATCTTCCTGCTGGCCCTCGCCTATGCCGGGGTGGCGATGCTCGAGCAGGCGCTCAAGCTGGTCCTCAACGTCTATCGTGCCTGGGTGAGCGAGACCGCGGTGCGGGCGCTCCGGCGGACGCTTCACGTCCAGCGCGGCGACCTCGCGCCCGGGGCGCTGTCGTCCGACACCACCGGCGTCGAGATCGCGATGATCGTCGAGGAGGCGCAACCGATCGGCGGTTTCGTCGGCATCAGCATGTCCGAGCCGCTGCTGCAGGGCGGCATCCTGGCCAGCGTCATCGGCTACATGATCTACCTCGAGCCGTGGATGGCCGCGCTCTGCCCGTTGTTCTTCCTGCCGCAGCTGGTGTTCGTGCCCCTGATGCAATGGGCGATCAATCGCCGCGCCGAAGCCCGCATCCGCACCATGCGCGAGGTAAGCAGCGGCATCGCCGGCGCCATCGTCGATGTGCTCGACGTGCCGAGCGAGAGCCAGCGCATCGACCGGGTGTTCACGCTCAACATGGGCATCTACAAGTTCAAGTACACGATGAACCTGGCGATGAACCTCATGTACTACTTCTCGGTCGCGGCGGCGCTGGGCGTCGGCGGCTGGTTCGCCGTCGAGGGGCGCATCGAGGTCGGCACGGTGGTGGCGATCGTCTCAGGGCTGGGCAAGCTCAACGATCCCTGGGGCGACCTCGTGAACTGGGGCCGCGAACTCTCGGTCGTCGGCGTCAAGTACCGGCTGTTTGCCGATGTGGTGAACGGGCTGAATGGCCGCCCATGACGAGCGCGCGCCGTCCGGAGATGGTGGTCTGGTCATGGCGCCTCGATGCGGACCCGTCATCGCTCGAGGCGGCCGAGGCGCTGCTGTCGGAGGACGAGAAGGTACGGGCCCGGAGTTTCGTTGCCGCACGCCACCGTCGTCGCTTCGTGGCCGGGCGGTCGCGATTGCGGTCGCTGCTCGGCGAGCATCTGGGTCTCGATCCGCGCACGCTCGTCTTCATGCAGAATGAGTTCGGCAAGCCGCGACTCGCCCACCACCCGTCCGTGCACTTCAGCCTCAGCCATTCCGAGGACCGGGCCGTTCTTGCCGTGAGCGACACGCTGGTTGTCGGCGCCGACATCGAGCGCGTTCGTGCGCTGGAGCACCTCGACCTCGCGCGGCGATACTTCCATCCCAACGAAGTTGCCGCGATTGAAAAGCTGGCGCGTCCGGAAGAACAGCTGAGAGCTTTCTTCGGCACCTGGACCCTCAAGGAAGCCGTCGTCAAATCGCTCGGCAGGGGCCTGTCGATTCCGCTCGACACGTTCGAGGTGTCGATCGCGACCTCGCCGCCGACCATGGTGCTCTGCCCCGAGGGCGCGCCACAAGCGTGGTGGCTGCACCTGATGACGGGAGACTATTGCCGCGCGTTGGCGGCGCCGGGCGGCGCCGAGGTCGGACTGATCCAGCGGACGGTCTGATCGTTCCGCCCGAGCAGGGCGAGCATAGGCTCGCGCTCGCCGAGGAGAATGCTGCGGAAGAACGCGACCTCGAATGCCCGGATCGCCGCGTTCATGGCGCGCCGTTCGAAATTGGTGCGGTGGAACTTGTCGATGGAGAAGGCGAACAATGCATCGGACAGATCATTGTGGTCGGCGTCCGGCAGCAGAGCCCAGTAGTTGCCGGGCCGCTCCATCCGGCGCCTGTTGCGCGGCAGGTCGATGGCGCTCACCAGGGCGTAGTTCCGGGTGAAGGTGTCGGGCGAGGCAAGTTCGGCCTCGGACGGAAAAGCCTCCTTGCTCGAGAGCAGGAAGTACGCCTCCGATCCGATCTCGGTGGCGGCAGGTCCAAAAAGCCCGCCATCGACGCTCAGGACGGCGACGATGCGTGTGTCCATCAGCGCGGCGGTCAGGCCCGACGCACCGCCGATCGAAAAGCCGAGCACGCCGACCCGCGCGAGATCGAGGCGGCCGGCAAGAAGGGGGAATTGCCCGGCACCGAGGGCGCGAAGGACTTCCAGGAGACGGCCGGCCTGGCCGACGACGTCCTCTCCGGCGCGCTCGATCGTGGCCGCCATCGCCGCGTCGGACGAGAGATCGAAGGTGACCCCGCGGCCAGGGGTGATGGCGGGACTGGCAAAGTCGTCGCAGCCCACGACGACGAAGCCGTGGCTGGCGAGGTTCTCGAGCTGGGTTCTGCTTTGCGTACGTGACTGGCCCCAGCCGGGCGAATAGAGGATCAGCGGCGCCGGCGTCGGGGCATCGAGTGGCGCGTTGGCCTGTGCACGCGCAGCCGGATACCAGACAGTGACCGGGATGGGCTGGCCCTTGGAGTCCTGTAGCACGAGCTCCGCCTGGCCGACGGCTTTGGGTCCGCCGGGCGACGGCGCGCGGGGCACGAACACGACCCATCCGGTCACGGCCAGCGCCACGGCAAGGACCAGGCCGACGATGAGCAGGAGGCGCAGGGCGCTCACCACGTCTGCAGGAAGGAAGCGATCTCGCCGGCGGGTCGCTCGCGAAACATGTCGAAATGCCCGCTGTCGACGTCGACCTTCGTCAGGCTGCCCGACACCAGCGGTCCCCAGCCCATCCGCTCGTCGAAGAACCGGCCCCGCAATGGCTCGTTGCTGCGGAAGAGGACGACGTCGCCGTCATAGGGGCTCGGTCGGTAGCGCGCGACCGCGTCGTACAAGCAGCCGTCGAACCACTCGCCAGGAAGGCTTTGCCGCTCGGGTCCCGGTTCCGGGGGCAGCAGGCCGAGATGGAAAAGGATGGGCTTGCGCACCATCTCGTTCAGGCCGACCTCGCCCTTCCGGAACCGCTCGAAGCGCTGGCCATAACGATGAAGGCGCAGTTGCTGCCGACGCACCATCCGCGCCCAGCCCGGCATGGTCTCGCGATAGCCCGGCGCCCAGCTGTCGAAGAGGGCGACGAGCGCGACCTTCTCGCCCATCCGCTGCAACTGCCGGGCGGCCTCGAACGCCAGGACGCCGTACACGCAATGACCGCCGAGGACGTAGGGCCCTCGCGGTTGCGCCCAACGGATCAGCCGTATCGCGTAGGTGGCGAAATCCTCGAAGGCGTAGGACTTGAGCTCGAGTGGGCCGTCCTGGTGATAGAGCAGGATGTCGATGAAGGGCCGATCCTCTCCGAGCTGTCGCGCGAGCTGGTAGTAGACCGACCGGTTGTTGAACACGATCATCGGCGTGCGCGAACCGCCCTCGTGAAAGCGGGCGACCTGCTGGGCGGGATCGTGGACCGGAATGGGCTTGAGGGGGCCCGCCGAATCGGGCGCGGCGCCGGCGCGCGGGGAAATGTCCTGGAGCGCCGGACAGTCGGCCAGGCGGCAGTCGGGCGACGACGCAAGTGCTTCCAGACACCGGCGCCACGCTTCGACCAGGCCCTGCACCGTTTCCAGATCGTAGAGTTCCGCGTCGGCCTCGCACGACATGCGCCAGCCTTCGTCGCGGCCGATCATGTAGAAATTGAGGGGCCACTGGCTTCCCGATGAGTACGACGGCAGGGAGATCAGGCTGAAGCGGCCTGAGCCCTCCCGTTCCGTCTCCGTCGTGCCCGAATAGGAACGGTGGACGACGAGATTGATGGCGTGCAGTGGCCTGCCATCGCGGTCGGGCGCGAACTTCGACGCGATCTCGAACGGCAGGCGCTGATGCTCGAGGGCCTCCTGGACCTTGTCCGCCGCCGCCCTTGCGAAGGCGTCGAGCCGGACATCGTCGTCGACCGGCAGGCAAAGCGTGATCGAGTTGACGGTCGGTCCGATCAGATCCTCGGTCTCCGGTTCCGTCCGGTTCGCCACCTGGGATCCCAGCACGATCTCCGGGTCGCCCGTGACACGGTGCAGCATCAGGGCAAGCGCCGCTGCGGCAAGGCTGTAGAGCGTGACGTTCTGTTGGCGGGCGAAGCTGTCGACCGCCCGGCCGAGGGCGTCCGGCAGCAGGAGCGAGGTGATGTGGCTTCGCTCGCCCGCGCGAGCAGCCGGCCGGTGATCGGGCGCGACCTCGGTCGCCACGGCGTCCCGCAGCTGCCGCTGCCAGAAGGCGCGCGCCTCGTCGAGGGCGCCGCTCTTGAGCAACTCGTTCTCCCAGAGCGCATAGTCGGCGAACTGGAGCTCCGGCTCGGACTTGTCTGGAGCGGCGCCCGCGTCGATCGCATTTGCGGCGGCGCGGAACTCGCTCGCGATCAAGCCGGTCGACCAACCGTCGGCCACCATCGCATGAAGGGTGAGCATCAGGACGCCACGATCCGGGCCGAAGTGCAGCAGCGTCGCGCGCATAAGCGGCGCCTGGTGGGGGTCGATCGGCTCGATGGCTTCGTCCCTGGCGATCTCCTCGGCACGCGCCGCGCTCTCGTCGGCCGAGAGGAACGACAGGTCGACGTCGCGCAGCTTGAGCGGGCAGGCGGGCAGGATGACCTGGGCCAGCCTGCCGTCGATTTCGTCGAAGCGGGTGCGCAGGATCTCGTGTCGCTGCATCAGAGACTGCAGCGCGTCCTCGGCGGTCGCGGGCGACAGGCTCCCGGTCATGAGCCAGCGCATCGCGACATTCAGCCCCTGTGGGCCGTCCTTGCCAAGTTGCGCCCAGAGCCGCTCCTGCAGCAGCGTGCACGGAAACGCGTTCGCGCCGCCGTTGTCGAGGGGCGCCTGCCGGTCGTCGAACCCGCCGATGCTCATGGCTTGACGGTATGCCGTCTCGCGCCGCGCCGGAAGTCGGCAAGTGATGGGCCTTTCCTGCCGGACGCATCGTGGGACGCGTCCGGCCGGCCCTCGAGCCCGCCGGCAAGGGCAGCGACGGTGGGGTTCTTCATCAACTCACGGGCACTGACGGCGATGCCGATCTGGTCAAGTTGGGCGGCGATGCGGAAGACCTGCAGAGAATCTGCACCAAGGGCGAACAGCGGATCGTGGATGCCGACCTCCTGCCGCCCGATCACGTTGGCCCACACGGTTGCAATCCTGGCCTCCAGGGGCGTCCGTGGCAGGGCAGTGGCCGGCGTTGCGGTCTCCGTGGCCGCAGGCGCCGGCGGCGGCAGCACGTTACGGTCGATCTTGCCGTTCGGCGTCAATGGCAGCGCCTCGAGCCCGAGCCAGCGCGCCGGGACCATGTAGTCCGGCAACCGGCTGGCGAGGTGGGCGGCGAACTCGGCGGGCTTGGTGCCGTCGGCGGCGACGACATAGGCGACCAGCGCCGGGTCGGGGCCGGCGTCGCTGCGCAGCAGGACGGCGCAATCGCGAACACCGGGCGCCTGACGCAGTACGCTTTCGATCTCCTCGAGCTCGATGCGGAAACCCCGCAGCTTCACCTGATGATCGACGCGGCCGCGCAATTCGAAATTACCCGACGGCAGAAGGCGCGCGAGATCGCCGGTGCGATAGAGGCGCTGCGCCGCGCGGCCGGCGAGCGAGATCGTCCGGAACGATTGCACGGTGAAGTCGCTGCGGTCGAAATACCCCTTCGCCAGGCCGTCACCACCGATGAAGAGTTCTCCGACGGCACCTGCCGGCACGAGCCCGTCGCGATCGTCGAGGACGTAGAGCTGCGTGTTGGCCAGAGGCTTGCCGATCGTGACATCGGCGGCGCCAGCGTGCATCTCGCAGCCGGACGAATAGATGGTGGCCTCCGTCGGTCCGTAGAGGTTCCACAGTCGTCCGCCGCCCGAGAGCAGCCGGTCGACGACATCGCGGGATATCGCCTCGCCAGCGGTGATCATCTTCAGCCCGGGGCGTGACGAAAAGCCTGCCTCCAGCAGCATCCGCCACAATGTCGGCGTCGCCTGCATCAGCGTGGCGCCAGCCTTCCTGGCGAGCGCCTCCAGCTCGAAGCCGGTCCTGACCACATCCGATTCGGCGAGGACCAGCCGGCCGCCCACGATCAGCGGCGCGTAGAGTTCCGCCGCTGCGACGTCGAATGTGATGGCGCTCGAGGCGATGGCAACATCGGCCGCGGTGACATCGCACCGGCGCACGACATCGCTGATCGCGTTGGTCAGCGCCCGGTGGCCGACCTCGACGCCCTTCGGCATTCCAGTCGAGCCCGATGTGAACAGGATGTAGGCGGAATCGTCGGCGGGCACGCGCGGGAGCTTGTGCCCGTCCAGGCGTTCGTTGAGGTCGAGCTGATCCATGCGCAACGCAAAGGCATAGGGCGCGATCGACCGGATGCGCTCGTCCTGGCAGATGATGCCGTCGATCTGCGCGGCCGTCGCGATCTGCCGAAGACGATCCAGCGGCTGATGCACGTCGAACGGGACGTAGGCGTGGCCCGCCTTCATCACGGCCAGCAGGGCTACGGGCAACGCCCGGGAGCGGTCGACCGCGACGGCAATCCGGCCCCGGCGGACGATGCTGACGCCCAGAATTTCTTGCGCCAGACGCGTCGATTGGCGGTCGAGCTCGGCATATGACATCGCGCCGGCGCCGTCGATGCAGGCGACGTCATCGGGTGTCTTCGCGACCTGCTGGGCGAACAGATCGTGGATGCAATTCTCGCGGGGGTAAGGAGCCGCGCTGTCGTTGACCACGTCCAGGATGAAACGCTCCTGCTCGGCGGAAAGCACCGGCAGCGCCGACAAAGGCGTTTCCGGCGCCGCGCCGATGCCTTCGAGGATGCGCCGGTAGTGCGTCATCCAGCGGGCGATCGTCGCTTCGTCGAACAGGTCGGTGTTGTAGTCGCAATCGATCCGCAGGCCCGCGCCGGACTCGATGACGTTGACGAAGATGTCGAAGTTGACCGCCGCCTTGGCGTTGGGCGTGACCCTGACCGCTGGGCCTCCGAAATCGAGCGCCTCGGCCATGCGCTCGAGGTTGAACTGGACTTCCATGAGCGGCAGGCGGTTCGCGGCACGCTGCAGCGGCAAGGCTCGGACCAGGGTGCCGTAGGTGCATTTCGGATGGTCGAAGCCGTCGAGCAGGCGGCGCGCCACGACATGCACATGCGCGCCGAAGGGTGCGTTCCAGACCAGTGGTGCCCGGAAGGGCAGCATCTGAACGCAGTGCCCGACCAGGTCCGGTTCGTCATCGGCCGACTGGCCTGCCACCGGCACGCCGATCACGATGTCGGTCGCTCCCGCGAGCCGGCCCAGGACCGTCTGCAGTGCGGTGAAGAGAGTCGAGAAAACGGTCACGCCGTACCCGGCGCCCACTTTCTTCAGCGAGGCAAACAATCCGGCATCGAATTGGATCGAGTAGGTGGCGCCGGCATACGACCGCTGCGGCGGACGGGGGCGGTCCGTCGGCAGATCCGGCAGCGCGGGAAGATCGCTGTAGAGCGAGGTCCAGTAGCGGAGATCGACGGCCTGCAAGTCCTTCGACGCCGCCTGCGCAAGGGCATAGCGCGCGAAATGTGGGGCCGCGGGCAACGTGGCAGGCTGCCCCGCGTGCGACAGGCGATAGTATGCCGCGAGATCACGCAGGATGATGTTGGTGGACCAGCCGTCACACACGATGTGATGAACGGTGAACAGGAGAACGTGGCGGTCCTTCGCGAGGCGCACGAGCATGGCGCGCACCAGCGGTCCGGCCCAGAGATCGAATGGCGTGCGCGCATCGGCGGCGATGCACGCGGCCAGCGCCGCCTCCGGATCGCGCTCGCGCGAGCAGTCCTGCGCTTCCAGATCGAGGACGAGCGACGGCGCGAAGTGCATGCGCTCATCGGCGCGCCCGATGCGTCCCCGCAACGCCTGATGGCGGGCGATGACGGCGTTCAGCGCGGCTGCCAGGGCGGCGGCATCGATCTCGCCATCGAATGAGATGCTGATCGACTCGTTGAAGGCGCAGGAGGCTTCGTCGCTCATCTGCGCGGCGGTCAGGATTTCCAGCTGCGGATCGGTGAGGGGAGCCTGGTCAGGTTCGACCGGGGGCAGATCGATCGGTGACGGTCTGCCGATCTGTCGTGTGGCCGTCAGGATGCCGGCCGCCTCCAGCGCATCGAGCGTTGCCTTGAACGCATTCTCGATCGTCGCGATGTCGGCATCGGAATGCGCGGTGGTCAGGAAGCAGGGGTAGGCTTCCTGGACATGTACGCCGAGCAGGCGCATCTGCGGCCAGAACAGCGCTGCCAGGGGGTGCTCGGCCGCGAAACTGAGATGGAACCAGCTCGAGAAGCCCTCGGCCCGCGTCGCCAGCCCGCGCCGCTCGAGGTCGCGGTTCACGGCATCGACGAGGCCGCCCATGCGCTGGGCGAGCCGCTCCTGCAGGGCGGGGCCCTCGGCCTTGAGATGCAGGAGCACCGCCTTGGTGGCGGCAAGCACCAGCGGATGGCGTACGAAAGTTCCGGCGAAGAAGGTCGGCGCAACCTCGGGGACGGAATCGTCGCCGAAGCGCCATGTGCCGCCGTCGAGGGCGTCCATGAACCGCGCCTTGCCGGCGAGAATTCCGACCGGCATGCCGCCGCCCACGACCTTGCCGTAGGTCGCGAGGTCGGCCCTGATGCCGAACAGCGCCTGCATGCCGCCGGGATGGGCCCGGAAGCCGGTGACGATTTCGTCGAACACGAGGGCCGCGCCCCTGGCCTCGGTGATGGCGCGCAACCTTTGCAGGAAGGCCCGTGGCCGCAGCTCGGGATGGCGGCTCTGCACCGGTTCGACCAGAACGGCCGCGATGTCGTCGCCGTTGGTGTCGATCCATTCCAGGCTCTGCGGGTCGCCATACGGCAGGACCGTCATGTTGGCGACCGCCTCGGGCGGGATGCCCGGCGCCACCGGAAGCGCGCGCCGGGTGGCGCCGCCGGCCTTGACCAGCACCTCGTCGAACTGCCCGTGGTAGTCGTTGCCAAAGACGACGACGCGCTCACGGCCCGTCACGGCACGGGCCACGCGCATCGCCGCCATCACCGCTTCCGACCCGGTGTTGCAGAACGTCACGCGCTCGTCGCCCGTCATCTCCGATACCAGCGCGGCGACTTCACCGGCCAGTGAGCTCTGCGGCCCGATCGGGAATCCTTCCTGCAACTGCGCGGCGATGGCCGAGGTGACGAAGTCCGGCGAGTGTCCGAACATCGTCTGGCCGTAGCCGTTGACGAGATCGACGTATTCGTTGCCGTCGATGTCCCAGATCTTCGAGCCCTTGGCCCGCGCGGCGATCACCGGATAGACCAGTTCCTTCCACTCCCGGCGGAAGCCCGCGACGGTGCGCGGGTCGGCGAGCACGGCCCGGTCCTGCTCCGTCCTGGCCTTGGAAAGCGGCGTACGCGCGTTCACGCGCCGCACCAGATCCTCGATGTAAAGGCGCTGGCTCGCGGTCAGGTCCTGCTGGCTGCCAGCGGAGGGGTGTTGCAGGCGTATGCGGGCATTGGCCTCCTCGCGCGGGGCCGGCACGGCGACTGGCGCGGCAATGCGCGGAGCGGGCGCCACGGCCGCCGGCAGCGACGGATCGAGAGGCAGGATCGACTCGAGGTGTGCGGCGAGCCGGGCGACCGACGGCATGTCGCTCAGCAACTGCCGGAACGTGATCCTGATCTTGAACTTCTTCTCTAGGGCGCGCGCGACCTGGCCAAGCAGGAGGGAGTCGA
Source organism: Reyranella sp. (assembly GCF_004296935.1). GTDB lineage: Bacteria > Pseudomonadota > Alphaproteobacteria > Reyranellales > Reyranellaceae > Reyranella. Next base: position 15,828 of record NZ_SCVH01000117.1, on the reverse strand, counting down.
AACCCAGCGCGACGAAGTTCTCCCGGGGGTCGATGTCGGACACGCCGGACAGCTCTTCCAGGATGGCGATAATCGCGGCCTGCAGGGTGTCGATACGCGAGGCTGCATGGGCGGGCGGTGCGCCCGGTGCGGCGGGAACGTCCGATGGATGAGCGACCGGCGGCTCGACGGGCGCCGGCAAGGAAGTGATGGTACTGCGCTTGTCCGAGCGCTCGATCCAATGGCGCTTGCGCTGGAAGCGATAGGTCGGGAGCGGGACTCTGCTGCCTTGGGTGTCCGCCGCGGCCGTCCAGTCGGGCGAGAAGCCCGCGCGCCAGAGGGCGGTCAGCGCATCGCCGAGGTCGTCGGTCTCCGCGTCGGCGAGGCTCGCCGTGATCCCGCGCAGCCTTTTCCGGTCGACGACCTGAGCCGCCAGCGCCGACAGGGTGTGGCCCGGTCCGACTTCGAGCAGGAATGGATGACCGTCCCGCGCCACGGTCGACACGGCGTCGGCGAACCGTACCGGAGCGCGGCCGTGGTGGGCCCAGTATTTCGGATCGGTCGCTTGCGCCGCATCGGCCCAGTCGCCGGTGACGCACGACACAAAGGACATCCGGGGCGTCGCGAGTTGCGTCGCGCCGGCGGCTTTCTCGATCTGCGCGACCACGGGATCCAGGGCACGCGAATGGAAGGCGTGCGAGACGGCCAAGGGCTGGCACGCCACGCCTCTCGCGGTCAGCCTGTCGCTCAGCGCCTCGATCTCCTGGATCGGACCCGACGCGACACAGAGCGACGGCGCGTTGATGGCGGCGAGGTCGATCGTGTCGCCCAGCTCCGCTCTCAGCTCACTCTCCGGCAGGCGAACCGCCAGCATGGCGCCGGGGGCCATGCCCTGCATGATCCGTGCGCGCGTGGCGACGAGGCGGCAGCCTTCCTCGAAGGAGAAGACGCCAGCCAGGCAGGCCGCAACGAACTCCCCGACACTGTGGCCCACCATGGCGTCGGGCTCGAGGCCCCAGGACATCCAGAGCTTGGCCAGGGCATATTCGAAGACGAACAGCGCCGGCTGCGCGAGCAAGGTGGCGTCACCGCCCGTCGCCGCCGGCTCGAGCAATTGGGCGCGCAGGTCGGCGCCGACGATCGGCTCCGCGATGGCAATGCCCGCGTCCAGCGTGGTCCTGAAGGAGGCGTGATCCCGATAGAGCGCGTGCGCCATGCCGGGGTATTGCGCGCCCTGACCGGGAAACAGGAAGATGAGCGGCGGCCTTTCGCCGGGCCCCGGTGTGGTTGGGGGCGCGGTTGGGAGAGCCGGCAGGGCGCGCAGCGCTTCGATGGCCTGCTCGTGCGATGAACACGTTACGGCAGCCCGCCGGTCGAAGGCGCGCCGGCCGGTCTGCAGCGTATGGGCGACATCTTCCAGGGCCGTTTCCGGGCTCGTGGCGAGGTGATCCGCCAGCGCCGCAGCCGCCGCCGCGAGCGCCGCATCGTTCCTGGCCGACAACGGCAGCACGTGGCGCCGGTGTGCCGCGTCGCGGGCCGGCGCGATGGACGGCGCTTCCTCGAGCACGATGTGCACGTTCGTGCCGCCGACGCCGAAGGAGCTGACGCCGGCCCGTCGGGGACTGCGTCCTTGCGGCCAGGCGACGGGCGCCGTGGGGAAGTAGAACGGGGTTCCGGCAAGGTTGATGTGCCGGTTGGGCCTGTGGAAGTTCGCCAGCGGCGGGATTTCATGGTGATGAAGCGCGAGCGCCGTCTTGATCAGGCCGGCGGCACCGGAGGCCGCGTCCAGATGGCCCACGTTCGCCTTGGCGGAGCCCAGCGCGCAGTGGGGCCGCTCGACCCGGGTCGAACCGAAGCCCCGAACCAGGCCGGCGAACTCGATCGGATCGCCGAGAGCGGTGGCCGTGCCGTGGCATTCGACATAGCCGATCGAGCCCGCATCGACCCCTGCCGAGGCCAGCGCCGAGGCAATGACGTCGGCCTGTCCCCGTACGCTGGGCGCGGTGAAACCGACCTTGTCGCTGCCGTCGTTGTTGACCGCGCTGCCGCGAATGACGGCGTAGATGTGATCCCGGTCCTCGATGGCGTCTGCCAGGCGCTTCAGTAGCACGATGCCCGCGCCGTCGCCGAATACCGTGCCCGCAGCGGCGTCGTCGAACGGGCGGCAGGCGCCGTCGGGCGACACCATGCCGCCTTCCTGGTGCTGGTAGCCGCGCTTCTGCGGGAAGGTGATGGAGACGCCGCCGGCCAGCGCCATATCCGACTGGTACAGCAGCAGGCTCTGGCAGGCCTCGGCGATGGCGAGCAGAGACGTCGAACAGGCGCTCTGCACGGTCATCGCCGGACCGCGCAGGTTCAGCTTGTAGGCGATGCGCGTTGCCAGGGTGTCGGGCAGGGCGCCCAGCAACGTATCGTAGGAGCCGACCTGGTAGTCGCTGACGAACCTGTCCGGATCCAGCCGTTCGGCGAGGACGTTCGTGAGCAGGTAGGTGTTCATGCTGCAACCGGCGAACACGCCGATCGCGCCGGGAAAGCGCGCGGGATCGTAGCTCGCGTCCTCGAGCGCCGACCACGCGCACTCGAGCAACAGCCGGTGCTGCGGGTCGGTCAAGGCGGCCTCGCGGGGCAGCATGCCGAAGAATTCCGCGTCGAACAGGTCGACGTTCGCCAGGATCGGTCGCGCGCGCACGAAGTTGGCGGCCTTGCGAATGTCGTTGGGGAAAGCGTCTTCGAGCTCGGCGTCGGAGAAGCGGCTGATCGAGGTCGTGCCGGCGCGGATGTTGGCCCAGAACTGGTCGACGTCGTCGGCCCCGGGAAACCTGCCGGCAAGCCCGATGATCGCGATGGCGTTATCGGGCACGCTCATCGGGGCAGCCGGGCGCTCCGCAGCCGCTTCAGCGCGTCGGACTGCTGCTGCGCCCGCCGCTGTGCCGCATTGTCGGCCGATGTGTGCCTGCCTTCGATGGCCCGCGCCAGTTCACGAATGTTGGGATGCTCGAAGAGGGCAAGCACCTCGACGTCGGGCCAGATCCGCGCGATCAGGGCGTGGGCCTCCACGAGCTTGAGCGACGTGGCGCCGAGATCGAAGAAATTGGTGTCCGCTCCCAGGGCGCGCAGCCCGAGCACTCGGGCGAGGATGCCGCTCAAGGTCCGTTCGGCTTCGCCGCTTGCAGGATTTGTCGCCGACAGCTCGAGCGGCCGGCTCGCCGGCAGGCGCTCCTGGTCGATCTTGCCATTGGGGGTCAGCGGAAATTCGTCGAGGACGACGACCTGCGAGGGCCGCATGTGGGGCGGCAACGCGTGAACAAGGGTCGCGCGCGCCTCCGACGCCAGCGCCGCGCGGTCGTGAGCGCCGGACGCCGGCTTGACGTAACCGGTCAGCAGGGGCGTGTCTCCGTCGCCTTTGGCCACCGTCACGACGGCGTCGGCGACACCGTTGCTGCGGCGCAGCGCTTCTTCGATCTCGCCGAGTTCCACGCGCTTGCCGTCGATCTTGACCTGCCGGTCGCGGCGACCGACGAAATCGAGATTGCCGTCGGGCCGGCTGCGCGCGAGATCGCCCGTTCGATAGAGCGTGGCGCCGGCTCGCCCGGCATCGGGGACGAACTGCGTCGCCGAATGCTGCGCATCGCCGAGGTAGCCGGACGCGAGGCCGAGGCCGCCGGCATAGAGCATGCCGACTTCGCCCGCCGCCACCGGCTTCATGTCGTCGTCGAGAAGGCGGATATAGGTGCCGCGAATGGCGGTGCCGATCGGAACCGGCCCGCCACCCCAGCCTTCACGCGGAATCCGGTAGCAGCAGGTGAAGGTCGTGTTTTCGGTCGGCCCGTAGCCGTTGATCAGCTGGCAGTCGGGATGCGCCGCCTGCGCGCGCATGACGTGCGTGGGCGACAGCACGTCGCCACCGGCGATGATCTGGCGAAGGCCTCGCAACGCCTCGAGCTGATGATCGACGAGCGCGCGGAAGAGGCCGGCCGTGAACCAGGCCGTCGTGACGCCGTTCTCCCTGATGGTGTCGACGATCGATTGAAGCGAGGCGTGATCGTCCTTGATGAGGATCCCTCGCGCGCCGTGCAGGAGCGTGCCCCATATCTCGAACGAGCTGGCGTCGAAGGCGAGCGGTGCGTTGTGGAGGAAGACCTCGTCGGCGCCGAAATGGGCGTAAGTCTGGCCGGTGACCAGCCGCACCACTGCGCGATGGGGGATCGATACACCCTTCGGCCGGCCCGTCGAACCCGAGGTGTACATGACACAGGCAATGTCGGCCGGTGCGCAGCTGCCTTCCAGCGTCGCCCCGGACTCGGCGTCGGCGGAGGCGAGCATGGCATCGAGGCTCATCGTCGGAACGGAGAAATCGTCGGCCGGGCTTTCACCGGAGAGGACGAGGTCGGCGCCGCAGTCACGCAGGATCCAGTCGTGATAGGCGATCGGAGCGGCCGCATCCAACGGCATGTAGGCCGCACCGGCCTTGACGGTCGCAAGAATCGACAGCAGTGACGCGATCGAGCGCCCGGCATGCAACGCCACCACACTGCCCGTGCCGACGCCCTGGCGACGCAGGAAACGCGCAAGCTGGTTGGATTGCCGGTCGAGATCGGCGTAGGTCAGAACAGCGCCATCCTGGACGAGTGCAACGCGCGGAGCCGCAGCCTCCGCGCTCGCGGCAAACCGCCTCGTGATCGTCTCGCCGGCGGCTTCGAAATCGAAAGCCTCGCCACCGCCAAACGCGCCAAGCAATGCGGAGCCAGACGCTGCAGCGCCGGCTTTCGAACCAGACATTACCTACCTACCCGCCCACAGAATCGAGTTTTGGCTCGATATCCCCAACGGCCGCGCTTCCCACTTCGCTGCCGCCACTTTACGACGACAGGACCAACAACCTCGCGGATATTGATTTCAGTCGGCGTGCGATAACTTTAGCCACACAGCCGATCCTGTCAATGGTTTCAATCCCTATCCAATGGATTCTCATGCGGTCCAACAGCTGAATCACAGACTGTGAAGTCGCGTCGGCGTCGGGTGCTGCTCTTGCAACAACGCAATTCACACCACATTTGTAGGGGTATGAGCGACCCCTACTCAGTGCTCGGCGTGCCGCGAACCGCCACCGAGGACGACATCCGAAAAGCCTTCCGCAGCCTCGCCAAGAAGCACCATCCCGACCTCAATCCGGGCGACAAGGCGGCCGAAGCGAAGTTCAAGGAAATCTCCCAGGCCAACGATCTACTCTCGGACGCGGAGAAGCGGCGGCGCTTCGACGCCGGCGAGATCGACGCCACGGGTCAGGAGATGCCGCCGCGCGGCTTCTATCGCGACCAGGCGGGCGGGCCCGGCGGCGCCAAGTACGCGCATGCGGGCGGCCACGAATCCTTCGTCGACATGGGCGGCATCTTTTCCGAAATGTTCGGCGAGCGGCGCGGCTTCGGCGGTGCGCCCGGCGGGGGATTCGACATGGGTGGCATGCCCGTCACCTACAGTCTGCGTGTTCCGTTCCTGGTGGGCGCGCGCGGCGGCAAGCAGCGCGTAACGTTGCCAGACGGCAAGACGCTCGACATCGACGTTCCCGAAGGCACGACCGATGGCCAGACGTTGCGGCTGAAGGGGCAGGGCATGCCCGGCACGCAAGGCCGGCCGGCAGGCGACGCCTATGTGGAAATCCATGTCGAGCCACACGCCTTTTTCCAGCCGCGCGACAACGACATCCACGTCGAACTGCCGGTGACGCTCACCGAGGCGGCGCTGGGCGGCAAGATCCGCGTACCGACCGTGGGCGGCGCGGTCATGTTGAACATTCCGGCCGGCTCCAACACCGGCACGTCGCTTCGCCTCAGGGGCCGCGGCCTGCTCGACCGCAAATCCGGCCAGCGCGGCGATCAGTACGTGAAATTGAAGGTTACGCTGCCCGACCAGCCGGACGAGAAGCTGAAGGAGTTTCTCGAGAATTGGGAGGCGGGGCGTGGCTACGATCCGCGCAAGGGCATGGAGCAGTTCACATGACCACGCTCGACGACCTGCTGCGCCTGCACGGCAGCCTCACCACCGTCCATGTCGAGCGCTGGGTGGCGCGCGGCCTGCTGCGACCCACCGGCGGTGCCGACTCCTGGACGTTCGAGACGATCGACGTGGCCCGCACGCACCTGCTCGCCGAACTGACGGGCGATCTCGGCCTCGATGACGAGACGGTCGAGATGGTGATCGACCTCATCGACCAGGTGCATACGCTGCGCGGCCAGCTCGACGTGATCGGGCGGGCGATCGCCGAACAGCCGGCCGCGACCCGCGAGGCGATCGCGGCGGCTCTCGCGAAGTTGGGCGAACGCTAGCTCAGGCCGCCCGGCGGCCGAGCGCTTTCATATCGTCGAACCAGCGTGCGATCTGGGGCTTGCTGCGCGTGCCGACGCTGCCGAGCAGGGTGTCGCGCACCGGGGCGAGGCCGACGAAGCGCAGGATGTTGCGCTTGAGGTTCTTCACGCCGTGGGCGCGGAAGTACCAGCGATAGACGAAGGCGGGCATGCCCATGGTCACGACGATGCGCGCCGATCGCCCCGTCAGGAGCATCTCGGGAAAGCCACTCGGTCGATAGTTGTAGGCGAAACCCGGCCGCAACGTGTGCTCGAGGAAGGCCTTCAGTACGGCCGGAACGTCGCCCAGCCAGAGCGGGAAGATCACCACCACATGGCTCGCCCATTTGATCGATTCCTGGGCGGCGGCAATGTCGGACAGGACATCGCCATGCTCGAACTCGCCTTGCGAATGGACGAAGCCGAAGGCCAGCGTCGCGATGTCGAGGCGACGGACCTCGTGGCCGCCCTCTGCGGCGCCGGCGCCATAGGCGTCGGCCAAGGCATGGCAGAGCCCCTTGCGGACGGGGTCGGGGTGGCCATTGAGAATCAGGATATTTGCGGTCATGCGTAAGAGGTCGCATGACCGCCGGGCCCGGGCCTTGACCTAGGTCATTCGGGCTCGACGCCGGCCCGCTTCACGGCGTCACCCCAGGCGGCGCAACCGGTCTTCATGATTTCGGTCATTTCGGCCGGCGTGGTGCCGGTGGCGAACAGGCCCATGTCGAGGAGCTTCTCCTTGCCCTCGGGTGCCTGCACCACCTTGCGGATCTCCGCGCTTAGCCGCTCAACGATCTCCTTCGGCGTGCCGGCCGGCGCCATGATGCCGTTCCAGCCGACCAGGTTGATGTTGTAGCCGACCTCGTTGAAGGTCGGGACGTCGGGCAGGCGCGGCCAGCGCACCGCCGAGGTGACGGCCAGCGGCAAGAGCTTGCCGCCCGAGATTGCGGGACCGCTGGAGGCGAGATCCTGGATGGTCATCGGGATGTGGCCGGCCAGCGTATCCTGGATTGCGGGACCCGCGCCCTTGTACGGCACATGGGTCATGTCGAGCTTTTCGGCCTGGTTCAGCATTTCACCCCAGATGTGCGACGACGAACCGAGGCCGAACGAGGCGAAGTTGACCTTGCCCTTGCGTTCCTTGGCCCAGGCAACGAACTCCTTCACCGACTTCGGACCGAGCGTGGGCAGCACCACCATGGCCAAGGGCGCCAGGCCATGCTGTGTCACCGGCACGAAGTCCTTGAAGCCGTCGTAGGGCATCTTCTTGTAGACGTAGGGATTGATGCACATCATCGACGAATTGACGTAGACGAACGTGTAGCCGTCGGGGGCGGCGTTCTTGACGATCTCGGCGCCGACCATGCCCTGGGCGCCGGCCTTGTTCTCGACGATCACCTGCTGGCCGAGCACGCCCGTGAGCTTGTCGGCGAAATAGCGCGCCACGACGTCGGTCTGGCCGCCGGGAGGATAGGGCGCCACGAGCTTGATCGGCTTGCTGGGCCAGGCCTGGGCCTGCGCTTCGGCGGCAAACAGAATCATCGCGCCCGCGAGCAGGGCTTTCATTGTCGACTTCATTGATTTCCTCCTTGGCCGCGGATGCTAGCCGACGGAGGGGGCAGGTACTACCCGTCAGGCGGCGAGGCGTATCGGAATGCGGAGGTAGGCGACTCCGTTCGTATCGACCGGCGGAAGTCGACCGGCCCGGATGTTCACCTGCACCGACGGCAGCAGCAGCACCGGCGCTGCCAAGGTTGCGTCGCGTTTGGTACGCAAGGCGACGAAAGTGGCTTCGTCGATGCCATCGTGGACATGGACGTTGCGCGCGCGCTCCTCTTCCACGGTGGTCTGCCAGGCATAGCTGTCCCGTCCCGGCGCCTTGTAGTCGTGGCACATGAAGAGCCGGGTGGCGGGTGGCAAAGCCAGAAGGCGGCGGATCGAGCGATAGAGCTGTGTTGCATCCCCGCCCGGGAAGTCGGCCCGCGCGGTGCCGTAGTCGGGCATGAAGATCGTGTCACCGACGAACACGGCGTCGGCGATCCGGTAGGCGACATCGGCCGGCGTGTGACCGGGCAGATGCATGACCTCGATCTCGAGCGTGCCGAGTGCGAGCCGCTCGCCATCGCGGACGAGGCGATCGAACTCGCGACCGTCGCCGCTCACGTCGGTGGCGTTGAAGACCTTGCCGAAGATTTTCTGGACCTCTCTGATGTGCTCGCCGATCGCCACCGACGCGCCCGTCTTCGCCTTGAGGTGCGGCGCCGCGGTCAGGTGGTCGGCATGGGCATGGGTTTCCAGGATCCAGTCGACCTGCACGCCACGCTCCGCGGCCTTGGCCAGTACGTGGTCAGCCGACGCGGTCGTGGCCTTGCCCGAGCGGTGATCGTAGTCGAGCACCGGGTCGATGATTGCCGCCCGGCCGGAGGCGGGATCGCTGACCAGATAGGTGATGGTGAAAGTGGCTGGGTCGAAGAAGGCGTCGATGACCGGCTGCGAGGACATGTCTTTCTCCAAGGCTGCGACTTGACATATATATTAGAGATAACTAAATTAGCAATACCTAATATGAAAAACACATCCACCCGCATCGATCCCCGCGCCCTCCAAGCCAAGGCCGGCCAAGTCGCCGACCTGCTGGGAGCCCTCGCCAACGACCGCCGGCTGCTCATTCTTTGCAAGCTGGTGGAGACAGGCGAGGCGACAGTCGGCGCGCTCGCCGATGACGTCGGCCTGTCCCAGTCGGCGCTGTCGCAGCATCTCGCGCGCATGCGCGAGGAGGGCATCGTTACCTTCCGCCGCGAAGCCCAGACGCTCTGGTACCGCATCGCCGATCCGCGGGTGGAAACGCTGCTCGCCACCCTGCACCGGCTCTACTGCCGCACCTGACCCAGATCTTTCCACGAGGAGAACATCATGTCCCTTCCCACCATCGATGCCGTCCGCGCCAAGCGCCTGATCGACGACGGTGCCGTGCTCGTAGACATCCGCGAGGCCGATGAGCGTGCCCGCGAGCATGTGCCGGGCACACGTCATCATGCCCTTTCCAAACTCTCGACGATCGACACGGCCGGCGCCAAGGCTGTGATCTTCCATTGCCGCTCCGGAGCACGCACGGCTGCGAATGCTGCGCGTCTTGCCGGTGCCGCTGGCTGCGACGCCTATGTCCTGGAAGGCGGCATCGACGCCTGGAAGAAGGCGGGTCTGCCGGTCACCACGGACACACGACAGCCGATCGAGATCATGCGGCAGGTCCAGATCACCGCTGGCAGCCTCGTCGTGCTGGGAGTGGCGTTGGGCATCTGGATCGCGCCGGCATTTCTCGCTCTCTCCGCCTTCGTCGGCGCCGGCCTCGTATTCGCCGGTGTGAGCGGCTGGTGTGGCATGGCCCGGCTGCTCGGCCTGATGCCGTGGAACCGCGCGGTGAAGGCCGCGCTGGGCTGATGCTTGCCGCGGCAATCGCACTGGCTTCGGGCGGCCTGATCGGTCTCGTCCTGGGATTGATCGGCGGCGGCGGCTCGATCCTCGCCGTGCCGCTGCTCGTCTATGCGGTGGGTGTTCCCTCCGCTCACGTCGCGATCGGCACGGCGGCCTTCGCCGTCGCGCTCAATGCCGCGACCAGTCTTGGTCTGCATGCCTGGCGTACGTCGATCCGCTGGCCCTGCGCGCTCGTCTTCAGCGCCGCCGGGGTCGGAGGGGCATTGGCCGGTGCCGCCTTCGGGAAATCCGTCGATGGCCAGAAATTGCTGGCCCTGTTCGGGCTCGTGATGATCGTCGTCGGCTTGGTGATGCTTCGGCCCAAGCCGGCGAGCGGCTCCCAATCGGCGCGTCTCACGCGGGAGAACGCACGGCGATTGCTGCCGCGGCTCATCGTGCTGGGGGCCGGCGTCGGCCTGCTGTCGGGGTTCTTCGGTATTGGCGGCGGCTTCCTGATCGTGCCGGGGCTGATCCTGGCGACTGACATGGAACTGCAGGACGCCGCCAGTGCCTCGCTCGTTGCCGTCACCGCGTTCGGCATTGCTTCTGCGTCGAGCTACGCCTGGTCGGGACTGGTCGACTGGCCGGTCGCAGCTTTGCTGGTTGGCGGTGGCGCCGTCGGTGCGATCGCCGGCACCAAGGCCAACACCGTGCTTGCCCGGCGCAAGGGCCTGCTCACGCGCGTCTTCGCCTGGTTCGTCATTGCCGCTGGTCTCTATGTCGGCGGACGAGGCGCCCTGACGTTCCTGCAGGCGTAGCGTCCGGCGTCAACGGTCCGCCATCCGCCGCCACGCGGCGGCGACAGCACTCACCGCCGCCGGGTCGGCAATCATGCCGAGATGGCCATGGCCCGGCACGACCGTAACGCCGATGCGGGGATTGATGGCCTGCATCATCGGCTGGAACTGGTCGGCATGGAACAGCTCGTCGTCGGCGCCGACCACGATCTGCGTCGGGGCCTTGATGCGCGCCAGCACCGCGCGCCAGTCCATGCCGAGCTGCAGGCTGGCCATCAAGCGGAAGGAATAGACCGGCGTGCGGCGGTCGTCCGCTTTCGCCTGGGTGGCGAAATGGATGGCCGGCAGTCCCTGGAACCAGGGGAGCCCGATCCCGTCGAGCAGCGACAGGGCCACGATGCGCGGCAGCGCCACGCCGGCCCAGCCTCCGGAGTCGGGCTTGCTGGTGGGTGAGTCGGGGCCGATGTAGGGCGAGATCGCGAGATAGTCGTCAAACAGCCCAGCCTGTGGACCGCCCGCGACGCGCAACACGAAGCCGCCACCAGAAGAAAACCCGGCGAGCGTGCGATGGATGCCTTGCTTGTCGATCCCGACGCCTTTGACGAGATCGGCCAAATCGTCGTCGAGCTGGCCGCGATACGAGACATCGCCGTTCCGGGTGCCGCTGCCGCCATGGCCACGCAGGCTGATGGCGTAGACCGTGGCGCCCGCCGCCTGCAGTGCCTGGGCGAGCTTGAGCATTTCCGTGCCGGAGCCGGTCGAGCCGTGCACCAGGACGATCGCGCGGTCGGCGCGGCCGGGATAGAGGCGGTAGTTGAGCGGTGCGCCGTCACGCGCCTTGACGCTCTGCGCCTTGGGCAGCTCGGCGAAGTTCCATTGCGCGATTCCGGGGATGGTGTTGCCGGCGGCCAAGACTGGCGGCGCGCTTGGCGAATCGAAGGCGATGGCGGCGGCGAGTGCACCGGCCACCACGACGATGAGGATGCCCAACCCGTATGTCAGGTGGCGCATCCAGCGCGTCATCGGTTCAAGGCCTTCCAAACTTTGTGGGCGGTGATCGGCATGTCGATATGGCGCACGCCCAGCGGGCGCAGCGCATCGATGATGGCATTGCCGAGCGCGGCCGGGGCGCCGTTGGTCGGCAACTCGCCCATGCCCTTCAGCCCGAGGAAATTATTGGGCGAGGGGGTGGCGATCGTCTCGACCTGCAGGCCCGGCACGTCGTCGGCACGCGGCAGGGCATAGTCCATCAGGGTGCCGCTGAGCAATTGCCCCGTCTCCTCGTCGTAGACGGCCTCCTCCATCAGCGCATTGCCGAGCCCGTGCACGATGCCGCCATGCATCTGGCCCGCCAGCAGGCGCGGGTTCACTACCACGCCGGTGTCGGCCACGGCGGTGAAGCGGTCGATGCGCGTGACGCCGGTGTCGGGATCGACCTCGACCTCGCAGACCATGACGCCGGTCGGAAAGGCCTCGATCTTGTCGGCGAACACCGCGTCGCCGTCGAACGGCTTCCAGGCTGCGAGTTCGAACAGGCCGACGCGACGGTCGGTGCCCACGACCTCGAAGGCGCCGTCACGGTAGGCGATGTCGGCAGGTGCGGCTTCCAGCCGCTCGGCGGCAAGATCGCGGCCGCGCTGGATCACGACATCGGCGGCCCGCGTCAAGGTCGTGCCGCTGATGATGGTCGAGGAGGAGCCGCCAGTGCCGCCGCCGCGCGGGATGCTCTGCGTGTCGCCCTGGCGAATTTCGATGCGTTCGACCGGTACGCCAAGCGCCGACGACAGCATCTGGGCGAAGACCGTCTCGTGTCCCTGACCCTGGCTCTGCGTGCCAAGGCGCGCCACCAACCGATCGGGCTCGACCTGCACCACGACATGTTCGTCGGCGATGCCGCCGGTGCCGTGCAGGTGGCAGGAGAGGCCGAGGCCGCGGCGTTTGCCGGCGGCCTCGCTCGCGGTGCGGCGCGCCTCGAAGCCTGCAACGTCGGCCCTGCTGAGGGCCGTCTCGAACAGCCGCGGACAGTCCGCCGCGTCGTAGGTGTAACCGCTCGCCGCCGCGTACGGCATGTCCTCGGATCTGAGCAGGTTGAGGCGGCGCAGCTCGATCGGCGAGCGGCCGGTCTCGTGGGCGGCGATGTCGACCAGCCGTTCGAGCAGGAACAGCGCTTCGGGCTTGCCGGCGCCGCGGATCGCATCGACCGGCACGGTGTTGGTGAAGGCGCAGTCGAAGTCGAGGCGGATCGCCGGAATGCGGTAGAGACCCGAGATCACCTTGGCCATGCCGGTGGTCGCGATGGTGGGCGCGAACATCGAGACATAGGCGCCGTAGTTGGCTTCGGCCCTGACCCGCACACCCAGGAACCTGCCGGCGGCATCGAGTGCCAGTTCGCCTGTCGCCACGAGGTCGCGGGAGTGGCTGTCGGTCAGGGCGAGTTCGGCGCGGTCCGCCGTCCAGCGCAGGCCGCGGCCGAGCTTGCGCGTCGCCCAGGCAATCAGCACCGGCTCGGCATAGATCGGATACTTCGGCCCGAAGCCACCGCCCACGTCCTCGGTGATCAGCCTGAGCTTGTCCTTGGCGACATTGAGGACGCGCTCGCACATCAGCCGGTGCGGGATCTGCACGCCCTGCGAGCCGAAGGTGACGGTCACGAGGTCGCTGGCGGCGTCGTAGGCCGACCAGGCGGCGCGGGTTTCCATGTAGTGCACGATCTGGCGCGGCGAGCGGATCGAGAGTTTCGAGATGTGCGCGGCCTTGGCGAAGGCGGCCTCGGTTGCCGCGGCATCGCCTTTGCCCCAGCGGCACATCAGGTTGCCGGGCACGTCGTCATGGACCAGTGCAGCACCTGGCTCGAGCGCCTGTGCCACCGTCACGACGGCAGGCAGTTCGTCATAGTCGACGGCCAGCAGATCGGCGGCGTCGCGTGCCTGGTCGAGCGTGCCGGCCACGATCATGGCAACGATGTCGCCGACGTGGCGCACCTTGCCGATCGGCATCGGCAGATGCGGCGGTTCGCGATGACGATTGCCGGCCTCGTCCTTGATCTCGCTGATGGCGGGCAGGTGGCGAAGCTTGTCGGCGGCGGTATCCTTTGCCGTGTAGATCGCGACGACGCCCGGCGAGGCGAGCGCCGCTTCCTTGTCGATGCCGGCGATCCGGGCATGGGCGTGCGGCGAGCGCACGAACAGCACGGCCAGCGCCCCTTCCGGCGCGGTGTCGTCGGTGTAGCGGCCCGTGCCGGTCAGGAACCGCCGATCCTCGCGCCGCGCGATCGATTGGCCGAGCTTCATGGGCGGTCTAGGCGGCCAGCGCGCCGTTGATGACCTTGAGCGCGGTATCGATCTCGGCGCGGTTGACGTCGAGATGCGTGACGGCGCGGATGCGGTTGCCGGCGGCAGTGCCCATGCCCACGCCGCGCGCCTTGCAGGCCTCGACCAGCTTGGCCGTGGTCCAGCCGGGCTTGGTGATCTCGAAGAAGACCAGGTTGGTCTCCATGCGCGGCACATCGATTTTCAGGCCCTTGATGTTGGCAATGCCCTCGGAGAGATGGCGCGCGTTGTCATGGTCCTCTGCGAGGCGGTCCCAGTTGTGTTCCAGGGCATAGAGGGCGGCGGCGGCGATGACACCGGACTGGCGCATAGAACCGCCAAGCATCTGCTTCTGGCGCCAGGCTTCCTTGATGAAGTCCTTCGAGCCGGCGAGGCTTGCGCCGACCGGGGCGCCGAGACCCTTGGTATAGTCGAGCCAGAGCGAGTCCACGCAGGCCGCGTAGTCGCGGGCCTTGGTGCCTGATTTGACGGATGCGTTGCAAAGTCGCGCGCCATCCATGTGAAGGCTGAGGCCGGCCGCGCGCGCCACCTTGGTCACGCCCCGCATCGTGGCGAGCGGCCATACCGTGCCGCAGCCGCCATTCGACGTGTTCTCGATCGAGACCAGGCGCGAGCGCGGCGCGTTGCGGCTGTTGGGATCGCGCAGGGCATCGCGCACCTGCTCGCCGGTAAAGACGCCGTTGGGGCCGTCGACCATGCGGATCATGACGCCGGCATTGGCGGCGGTGCCGCCGCCCTCGGCATTGATGATGTGCGCGGTGCGATCGGCGATTACCTCGTCGCCCAGCCGGCAATGGACACGGATGGCGATCTGGTTGGCCATGGTGCCACTCGGCAGGAAAACCGCGTCCTCCTTGCCCAGCAACTCGCAGATGCGCTCGCGCAGGCGCTCGACGGTGGGGTCTTCCATCTTCTGCTCGTCGCCGACCTCGGCGTCGGCCATGGCTTTCCGCATGCCGGGCGAGGGCTTGGTCTTGGTGTCGCTGTAGAGGTCGATGAAACGGTTTTGCATGGCGTGGCGTGTTCTCCTGCGTCACCATAGCCGCTTCAGGCAGAGGGAGGAAACATGAGCCAGTTTGCGGCCCAGCCCACACCGGCCCTAATGCCGGAAGAGTTGCTCTACGGCGTCGACGGCGCCATCGCGACCATCACCCTGAACGCGCCACAACGCATGAACACCATCTCGGGGCCGATGCTGAAGCAGCTCACCGAGGCGCTGGTCCGGGCCAACGAGGATCCGGCCGTGCGGGTCGTGATCCTGACCGGGACAGGCCGTGCCTTCTGTGCAGGCCTCAATCTCGAGGCGCAATCCAAGGGCACCGACAATCTCAGCGTTGGCGCGGGCGCCACGCCCACCAACATCGACCTGCGCAACACGCCGCCGCCGGTGCTGCACGCCATGGACAAGCCGGTGATCGCCGCACTGAACGGATCGGCGGCGGGCTACGGCCTCGATCTCGCGCTGGGCGCCGATATCCGGGTCATGGCACAGTCGGCCAAGCTCGCCGCTTCTTACGCCAAGCGTGGCGTCCTGCCCGAATCCGGCGGCACCTGGTACCTGCCGCGGATGCTGGGCTGGGCCAAGGCCGCCGAACTGATCTTCACAGGCCGCACCCTGACCTCGGCCCAGTCCCTGGAAATCGGCCTGGTCAATAAGGTCGCACCCGATGGCGAGGTGATGGGCGCGGCGCGCGAGCTCGCCTTCGAGATCGCCGCCAATGCACCGCTTGCCATCCAGGCCGCCAAGCGCATGATGCGCATGGCTTGGAACGAGCCGTTCAACGAGCATGTCCACCATGTCTTCCTGCAACTTTTGCCGTTGATGCAGACCGAGGACATGAAAGAAGGCATCAGGGCGTTCCTGGACAAGCGGGAGCCTTCCTTTAAGGGGCGCTGACCGAGACAATCCCCAAGGGTGCCCTGAAAAAGGCGATTTTGCGGCCCAGATTTTGTAGGATTGCTGGCGGC
>NZ_SCVH01000116.1 GCF_004296935.1 Reyranella sp. | reverse complement strand
TCGGGAATGAGGGCTTGCGGGAAGTCGACCGGAACGGCGACGTAGAGTTGGTCGCACCAGTCGAGGTAGTCGGGCCATTTGCCGTCGACGCGCCAATCCTCGATCGACGATTTCACTTCGACGATGACGAGTTCGCCGCCGCGGCCGACGGCGAAGATGTCGGCGCGTCTTCCGTCGGGCAGCGGCAGTTCGAGCAACACGGAGAGGCCGGCCTGGCGCATCAGCCGGCAGGCGCCGCGACAGACGGCGATCGTGACCTCAGGCCGCGCCTGGCGCGCAGCCGACGATGGGGTGGGCGGTGTGTCCATGGCCGCGAACCCGGGCGCCGCGTTGCTAGGGCTTGGTGGGCGGGTTGAGGCGCGGTGGCGCGGGATCGACCGGGGTCTCCGGCGTCGGCACGAATTTCTGGGCCAAGGTCTCGGCGCGCTTGCGGTCGCGGTCCGGCATCTGCTCGGTGGTCTTCTCGCGGATGGCGCGGGATTCGGGATGTCCGCCGCGCTCGGCGATCGCCAGCCACTTGTAGCCTTCGACGGGATCGGAGACGCCGGCAGCGCCGCCGATCAGCATGATGCCGAGCGCGTTCTGGGCTTCGGTCAATCCCTGCTGAGCGGCGCGGCCATACCAGAGCTGGGCCTGCGACGGGTCGCGCGCGACGCCGGCGCCGGCAAGATAGGCGTTGGCGAGCTTGAACTGGGCCGACGGCACACCGGCGTTCGCGGCGACTTCGAACCAGTTGATGGCCAGTCGCAGGATCTTCTCGTTCATCGCCTTGTCGCGCGAGGCGGGGGTCCGCGCCGCCATGTCGCCCAGCGCCAACGCGGCCTCGGGAACGCCGCTCCCCTGCGCATGCACCAGCCAGCGCTGGGCGGCCACGACGTCGCGTTTGACGCCGCTGCCGTCCGCAAGCGCCAGGCCGTAGCGCAGGGCGGCGAAAGGATGTCCCTTCTCGGCCGCCCGTCGATAGAGGTCGGAGGCGCGGACCTGATCGGCGTTGGCCGGCCCCAGGCTCTCCGACATGGCGCGACCGAGGGCATAAAGCGCGTAGGGGTCGCCGTTGGCCGCGGCCTTCTCGAGCCAGGCGCGCGCCTGGATGAGATCGCGCGGCACGCCCTGGCCGCGCAGGTAGAGCGTCCCCAGGTTGAGTTGGGCGCGCGTGTGGCCTTTCTCCGCCGCACGCTCGAACAGTTCGACCGCCCGCGTCTCGTTGCGTGGCGTGCCGCCGTCGCCGTTGGCGAAGACCAGCGCCAGCCGGTGGGCCCCTTCGGCCGAACCGGCGTCGGCGGATTGCTGGATCAGCCGCAGACCTTCGCGCTGGGCACCCCGTTCCAGAAGAAGCGCCCCCAGCCACGCCGCGGCGTCGGCATCGGCCGGCGCCAGCGCACGCAGCGACGATTCGGCACCGGCCAGATCGCCGGTGCGATATGCCGTCACCGCCGGACGCAGGGCCGGCGAGACATCGGTCGCTTCGTTCGATTGAGCGTACGCGACGGTGCCGGCCGCAAGAAGTGCCGCGAGCGGCACCGCCTGCCGC
This sequence comes from Reyranella sp., assembly GCF_004296935.1. GTDB lineage: Bacteria > Pseudomonadota > Alphaproteobacteria > Reyranellales > Reyranellaceae > Reyranella. The sequence goes on along the minus strand of NZ_SCVH01000116.1, from coordinate 8,131 downwards.
ACGATCATTTGGTCTTGAAGGTGTAGGCCAGTGCCGCAGCCTTGGCCTTCTCGATTTCGGCCGGACTGAGACCGGCGGCCGCCTGCTCGAGCGCGAGATTGGCGTTGAGTACGTTCCACCGCTCGGCGATCGCCACCCACTTGTAGGCTTCGAAGGCGCTCTTCGGCACGCCCTTGCCTTCGGCATAGCCGCCAGCAAGCGGGATCATCGCAGGCAGGTAGCCGCGCTCGGCGGCATCGAGCAACAACGGCGTGGCTTTGTTGCCGTCGTGGAGCTTCGACTCGGGATTGCCGTAGACGTAGAGGCCGAGGAGAAACTGGGCGCGCGGATCGCGTTCCTTGGCAAGAACCTGAAGTTCCTTTTCCGCCGCCGGCATGTCGCCGGCCTGCAAAGCCTTGAGGGCCTCATCGAGCCCGGCGGCGGCGGGTTGTGCCACCACTGCCAGCAGCGCGACGGCGGCGGGAACGCAGAGAAGGGATCGCAGGGAACGGACGGCTCGCACGGATGAGAACTCCCGATAACGACGGCTGGCGGCAGCTGTCAGTATTGGCGGAACGCGGCATCGTCTAGCATGGAATTGGGGCCGAAACACGAAGCCGCGCGCGACCACGGGCGAGGGGCATTGTCGTCATGACGACTTTGATTTTTTGTGCGATTGGCCGCTCGGAAACGCTGTGGCGCGACATCCCGATCGACCGCGGCGTGCGACGACGGGAACCGATCAATTTGCCGCCGGATTGGGGCTCTGATCCTCGGTCCGCCTATGTCCAATTCTCCAAGCACTGGACGACTTTGGTCGATGGTCCTGATGCTTTCGGTCAGCCGGCGATCAATTTGCATGGGAATTGCCGTCACGAATCGGTCTTCAAGTTTATAAACTATTGATATCAAACGATAATCACTGACCAATGGTGATTGAAGAGGCAAAATAGAGTCACCCTTTTTGACTATCTGATGCCCGGAGCCTGCAGAAATCATTAGGAAACAGGGGGGGGTAGTCAAAATCAGATATGCAATTTTGCAGGTGACGGACGGCGGGTTGGTTTGTTAAGTTGCCTCCATAAGAGGTTCTGGTCTCACTTCGTAATTCATATCCGAAAGGTATTTCATCCCAGTTTGGCAGCGCTCCCTAACCTGAGCGTGCCCGCACCCACCCAAAGTTCCACCTAGCCCGCCAGCGGCCCCCAAGCCGCTCATCGAAGCCCCCTTCCCACACACCCCAAGGCTTCGATAACCCCACACCCAGGCGGGCTCCTAAGGAAGGCCGGTCGTTCCCCAAGCGACCGGCCTTTCGTATTTTCGGCCCAGCCGTTTTTTGGCATCGAGTCGTCCACAGACGGTTGCCGAGCCGGGATTGACCCCTGAACAAAATTGAGGAAAAGCGCTACTGCGCCTCTCGGCGTTCACAGTTATTGCAGGTTAAATGCAATGTCAGACTTCCCAAAAATGTCTATCTCAGAAAAAAAATGCAACAAAATCAGGGTCCATATCGACGGAGATATGCATTTTTGCAAGTTACACGCTTCTAGCGCCGTGTTAAGGTACAGCCATTAAAGCAATTCTTATTCTATTGGTTTCAATATGAAAATTGTCGGATTCCCCATCGATGTTTCGCGTTCGCAAGACGGCCGCATCGTGCGCGGTCTGCGAACCCGACAGGCCTTGATCCAGTCGACGCTGGATCTGATCCAGGCCGGTGACGTCGAGCCGACCTCGGCAGCGATCGCGACCATTGCGGGAGTGTCCAGTCGGGCGCTCTTCCAGCACTTCACCAGTCTCGCCGATCTTTATGCGGCAGCCTTCGATCTGGCCGTCAGCCGGGCGTTCGACGTCAACGGTCCCGTGGATGCCGAGGCGCCGCTGTCCAATCGCATCGAATTGCTGGTGTCGGACCGGGCCCAGCTCTTCGAAGAGTGGCTGCCGGTGTGGCATTTCGCCGAACGCGTGCGCAGCGTGGCGCCGGCGGTTGGCCTGGGCGTGGCCCAGTTGCGCCGGCTGCTGCGCGAACGTCTGGCCGTGTGGTTCGCGACCGAACTCGGCAATCTTCATCCTGGTGCGCGTGATCTGGTGCTCGACTCGCTCGATGTCGCTTTCGGCCTCGATAGCTGGATGAACATGCGCGAGCAGCTCCGCCTGTCTCCGGTTCATGCGTCGCGCACCTGGCGCTTCACCGCCGAGGCCATCGTCCAGCAGGCCCTCACGGTTCCCAACCAGCCCGTGGCGGTGGCCTAACCAGCCACCACGACGAAGCCCCCTTCCCACACACCCAAGGCTTCGTCTCTCACCCAACCCCACCCTAGCCACGGGCCCCACAGGAGGCCGGTCGTTTCCCCAAGCGACCGGCCTTTCCTTTGCGGCCAAAGAAAAAGGCGCCGATCCGGCGCCTTTTCCCCTGTCGTCAGAGCGAAATCAGGTCTTCGGCTTGGCGCGGAACTTGTCGTGGCAGGCGCCGCACGCCTTTCCGGTCTCGCCGAACGCCGCGGTCAGGGCGGCCATGTCGCCCGAGCCCGCCGCGACGGCGAGTTTGTCGTAGGCCGCGTTGGCCGCCTTGCTGGCCGCCTGGAAGCCCGCCATGTCGGTCCAGATCGCGGGCAGGGCCTTGGTCTCGCCCTTGTCGGATCCGGCCGGGAACAGCTTCACGAAAGAAGCCTCGAGAGTCTTGAGCTTGGCGGCCTGCTCGACGGCACCTGTAGTCGCTCCCTTGGCGTCGATGATGCCCTTGATCGCGCGCATCGCAGCACCGGCCTGCTTGCGGTTTTCCTGGCGCTCCTTGATCGGGTCGCCCTGGGCCATCGCAATCGTCGCGCCGCCCACCATTGCACCGGCGGCAAGCGCGCCGATCACCGCCAGAACCAGAGTCTTCCTCATGTGAACCATCCCCTTTGAATTCAATCAGCCGCAGGGCCCTTTGGACCTCGACGACCACCACATTAGTTGCAGAGGTTGGGGTCAAAGCGAACAGGATAGGTGGGTCTGTCGCCATCACGACTGCGTGTAGTGGACTGTCGCAGGTCCCGGCCGTCCGGGGATTGTCAGCTTCGTCGGGGGAGTCGATAAACAGCGCATGGCCGACAAGAATCAACGCAAAATCCGGGTCTGGGATCTGCCCATCCGGCTGTTTCATTGGGCACTCGTCATCCTGATGGTGGTCTCCTATTTCACCGCCCGGGCCGGTGGGGAGTGGATGAAGCTCCACTTCTGGTCGGGCTACGCGATTCTCACCCTGGTGCTGTTTCGCATCGCCTGGGGCTTCGTCGGCAGCACAACGGCGCGCTTCACCGATTTCGTGAAGGGTCCGTCAGCCGCCATTGACCACCTCCGGGACTTGCTGGGCCGAGGCCGACCGCGTGAGGCCGGGCACAATCCGGTGGGCGGCGCGATGGTCGTGGCGCTTCTGCTCGCCGTGCTGCTGCAGGTCTTTGCGGGATTTTTCTCGGCCGATACCGACATGGGCACGGTGAACGGACCGCTCGCGCTTCTGGTCGCTGACAAATGGGTCGAGCGGGCGACCGCCTTCCACAAATTCTGGATCAACGTCCTTCTATGGATGGTGGCCCTGCACGTGCTGGCGGCGATCGTCTACCTCGTCTGGAAGAGGCAGAACCTGATCGGCGCCATGGTGACCGGCCGCAAGCCGCTCGATGACGTGGTGGCTCCGGGCGCGCCCGCGCCCAAGCTCGTCTTCGCGCCGGGCCGGCTGGCGGTGTCGCTGCTGCTTGTGGCCGCAGCCATCGTGTATTTCATCGTGAGAGCCGGCGGCTGACCCCCGGCCTTGCTGCCCGGAAGGCCCCCCTCTAGGGTGCCCGCTGCCCTTGTGAATTTGGATTTTGCATCATGAAATTTACCGGTACCGACTCCTACGTGGCCAGCGACGACCTGCGCGTGGCAGTGAACGCGGCCATCGCGTTGCAGCGTCCGCTGCTGATCAAGGGCGAGCCGGGCACCGGCAAGACCGTGCTCGCGCACGAGGTCGCCAAGGCGCTGAAGGCGCCGATCATCGAATGGCATATCAAGTCGACGACCAAGGCCCAGCAGGGTCTCTACGAGTATGACGCCGTGTCCCGCCTGCGCGACAGCCAGCTCGGCGACGAGCGCGTCAAGGACATCTCCAATTACATCAAGCGCGGCAAGCTCTGGGACGGCTTCACCGCCCCCGAACGACCGGTCCTGCTGATCGACGAGATCGACAAGGCCGACATCGAGTTCCCGAACGACCTGCTGCTCGAACTCGATCGCATGGAATTCTACGTCTACGAGACGCAGCAGGTCATCAAGGCCGAGCAGCGGCCGATCGTGATGATCACGTCGAACAACGAGAAGGAGCTGCCCGACGCCTTCCTGCGCCGCTGCTTCTTCCACTACATCCGCTTTCCCGACCGCGAGACGATGACCCAGATCGTCGACGTCCACTTCCCCGACCTGCAGCGCAACCTGCTGCGCGAGGCGCTGAACGTGTTCTATGACATCCGCGAAGTGCCCGGGCTCAAGAAAAAGCCTTCGACCTCCGAACTGCTCGACTGGCTGAAGCTTCTGATGGTCGAGGACATGTCGCCGGACGCGCTGCGCTCCAAGGATTCCAAGCAGCTCATCCCGCCGCTGCACGGTGCACTGCTCAAGAACGAGCAGGACGTGCATCTGTTCGAGCGTCTCGCCTTCATGGCGCGGAGAGAGCAGCGCCAGTAGCGGCGAAGAGGAGATCGCGATGTTCGTGAACTTCTTCCTTGAACTCCGCCAAGCCAAGGTGCCGGTCTCCATCAAGGAGTACCTCGCGCTGATGGAGGGCATGGACAAGGGCGTCTCTGACTTCAGCGTCGATGATTTCTACTACCTGTCGCGCGCCATTCTGGTGAAGGACGAGCGCAATCTCGACAAGTTCGACCGCGTGTTCGGCCATATCTTCAAGGGCCTCGAGGCCGTGCCCGGCGAAGGTGTTGCGGCCGAGATTCCCGAGGAGTGGCTCCGCAAGCTTGCCGAAAAGCTGCTGACCGACGAGGAAAAGGCGCAGATCGAGGCGCTGGGCGGCTGGGAGAAACTCATGGAGACGCTGAAGAAGCGGCTCGAGGAGCAGCAGAAGCGCCACCAGGGCGGCAGCAAGTGGATCGGCACGGCGGGGACCTCGCCGTTCGGCGCCCACGGCTTCAATCCCGAGGGCGTGCGCATCGGCCAGGACAAGAACCGCGAGGGTCGCGCGGTCAAGGTCTGGGACAAGCGCGAGTACAAGAACCTCGACGACACCGTCGAGATCGGCACGCGCAACATCAAGATCGCACTCCGGCGCCTGCGCAAGTTCGCGCGCGAAGGCGCCGAGGTCGAGCTCGACATGCCCGATACGATCCGCAGCACGGCGCGCAACGCGGGCTACCTCGACATCAAGATGATCCCGGAGCGGCGCAACAAGGTGAAGCTGCTGCTGCTGTTCGACATCGGCGGCTCGATGGACGCCCACATCCGCGTCTGCGAGGAGCTGTTCTCGGCGGCGCGCACGGAGTTCAAGCATCTCGAGTTCTTCTACTTCCACAACTGCCTCTACGAGAAGCTGTGGAAGGACAATCGCCGCCGTCACGTCGACACCTTCTCGACGGCGCAGCTGCTGCACACCTATCCGCCCGACTACAAGATCATCTTCGTCGGCGATGCCTCGATGAGCCCCTACGAGATCGCCTATCCCGGCGGGTCGGTGGAGCATTGGAACGAGGAGGCGGGCCAGGTCTGGATCCAGCGCATGGCCGAGACCTATCGCAGCATGGTGTGGCTCAACCCGGTGCCGGAGCGGCACTGGAGCTACACACCGTCGATCCAGCTGCTGCAGCAGCTGAGCTCCAACCGCATGTTCCCGCTCACCTTGGGTGGTCTCGACAGCGCGATGAAGGAACTGAACAAGTAATTTGGGGGAACGCAGATGAAAACCGGGCCGGCGATCGCCGAAATCCTGAAGAAAGAGGGCGTGGAATATCTCTTCGCCTACCCGGTCAACCATCTGATCGAGGCGTGCGCCGCCGTCGACATCCGGCCGATCATCGTGCGCCAGGAGCGCATCGGCCTGCACATGGCCGATGCCATGTCGCGCATGACCAAAGGCCGCAAGATGGGCGTGTTCTGCATGCAGAGCGGCCCCGGCGCGGAAAACGCCTATGGCGGCGTGGCGCAGGCCTTCGGTGAATCGATCCCGCTGCTGGTCATCCCGCAGGGCTATCCGCGCCGCATCGCCCACGTGCCGCCCAACTTCAACTCGACCCTCGCCATGGCGCATGTCGCCAAGCACGCCGAGCCGATCACCAACGGCAAGGAGATCGCCAACATCATGCGCCGGGCCTTCAGCCTGCTGCGCAACGGCCGCGGCTCGCCCGTCATCGTCGAGCTTCCGGCCGACGCCTATGGCGAGGACGCGCCCGATCCGCTGGTCTACGAGCCCGTTGTCGTCACAAAGTATGGCCCCGATCCAGCGGCGGTGCGCGAGGCGACCAAGGTGCTGCTGGCGGCCAAGCGGCCGGTGATCTATGCCGGCCAGGGTGTGCACTGGGCCGAGGCCTACGACGAGTTGAAGCAGCTGGCCGAGCTGCTGGCGATCCCGGTCTGCACCAGCCTCGAGGGCAAGAGTAGCTTCGACGAGACCCATCCGCTGGCTTTGGGTTCGGGCGGCCGCGCCTACCCGAAGGCGGTGCGCAGTTTCCTCGACCGCTCCGACGTCATCCTCGGCATCGGCTGTTCCTTCACCGAAACCAATTTCGGCATCTCGATGCCGGCCGGCAAGACCATCATTCATGCCACGCTCGACCCGGCGCATCTCAACAAGGACGTGCCGATCAAGTATGGACTCGTGGGTGACGCCAAGCTCACGCTCGCGGCGCTGGTCGAGGCGGCTAAGGCACTGGGCGCCACCAAGCGCGACCCGACGGCGGTCGTTGCCGAGATCAAGTCGATCGCGGACGAGTGGCTGAAGGAGTGGATGCCCAAGCTCACCAACAACGAGGCGCCGCTCAATCCCTATCGCGTGCTGTGGGATCTCCAGCACACCGTCGATATCGCCAACACCATCATCACCCACGACGCCGGCAGTCCGCGAGACCAGCTCTCGCCGTTCTGGAAGACGACGGCGCCGCACACCTATATCGGCTGGGGCAAGACCACCCAGCTCGGCTACGGCCTCGGCCTCGCCATGGGCGCCAAGCTCGCCTGCCCGGACAAGCTCTGCATCAACGTCTGGGGCGATGCTGCGATCGGCTTCACCGGCATGGATTTCGAGACCGCGGTGCGCGAGCGCATTCCGATCATGTCGATCCTGCTCAACAATTTCTCGATGGCGATCGAGCTTCACATCATGAAGGTCTCGACCGAGAAGTATCGCTCGACCGACATCTCGGGCGACTATGCCGCGATGGCGCGCGCCTTCGGCGGCTATGGCGAGCGGGTAACCAAGCCCGAAGACATCATCCCCGCCATCAAGCGCGGCATCGAGCAGACCCAGAAGGGCGTGCCGGTTCTGCTCGAGTTCATCACCTCCAAGGAAGTGACGATCTCGGTGCCGAAGTAACGGCAAATTGTCGTCCCGAGCGTAGCGAGGGACCTTTCCTGTTGCCTGGAAAGATGCTTCGCTACGCTCAGCATGACAAAAATCCTCACCCCGACCGACGCTCTCGACGTAAAGGCCCGTGACGGCCTCTGGATGACGGCTGCGGACGCCGAGCGCGTCACCGGCTGGACGCTGAAGGCCGAGGGCATGTGCCGCGCCGAACTCTGTGTGCCAATGCCGGCGTTGGCGGTGCGGGGCAACGAGGTCGACGTCGCCGCGTTCTGGACGAAGCTTGGCGGTCCGGTTGTTTCGACGGAGGCTCACGATGTGTGGGCGCTGGGCGCACCGGCCGACGAACGCAACGCCGCCCTCGCGGGCCTGCAGGCACCGGATTTCACCCTGCCGGACATCGACGGCACGCCGCGCTCGCTCTCGCAGCTGCGCGGCCGCAAGGTCTTCGTCGCCACCTGGGCCAGTTGGTGAGGCTGCCGTTTTGACTTGCCCGTGTGGCAGGCTCTCTACGACGAACTGAAGGACAAGGGCTTCATGGTGGTGGCCGTGGCCGAGGAAAGCCGCGGCGCCGATCATGCGCGTCCTTGGATCGAGCAGGCCAAGTCCAGC
>NZ_SCVH01000115.1 GCF_004296935.1 Reyranella sp. | reverse complement strand
CTCGAACGCCCCTTCCGCCTTTGGCGAGACCATCCTTTGCACCCAGGCCATCACCTTGGGCGCCGCGGCGCGCATGATCGCGCCCGGCGTCGGGTCGGTCGCGGCCTCGTAGAGTTGGCCCCACAGGCCGAAGTCAGCCATCGCCGGACGGCCGCCCAACAGATAGGGCCGCGCCGCGAGATGGGTCTCGAGCAGGCCGAGTACAGACTTGAACGAGGCCTCGATCAGTGGCCGTGTCTTGTCGTTGGAGCCCACGAAACCCAGCCGGCCCATCATGCGCTCAGCTACCGCCGCGCGGGCCTGCGCCACCGCCAGCGTGCCCTGCCCCGCCATCATCTGCCCGGCGATGCGCTCTGCCGTCGACCAGACGTCGGGCTGGTAGCGCCACCGGTAATGGAACATCCACTTGTTGCCCCATTCGTCGCCGTACTCCTCCAGCAGCGCCGAGACGAAGGCGAGTGCTGCGTCTGCGGGAATGGTCGAGGGTTCCGGCATCGCCGCCTCGAAGCGCTCGAGGATCGGCGTGGAATCCTGCACCCCTTCTCCCTGAGGTGTCACCACGAGCGGCACGAGCGGCAGCTTGGCGTATTTCTGGAACTCGGCCTGGACCGCGGGCGAGCGCGGGATCCATTCATGGACCAGGTTCTTGTAGCGGAAGAAGGAGCGGACCTTCACCGAATAGGGCGACAGTTCCGAGCCGAAGATGCGATGCATGTCCCTCAGATCCAGCCCTTGCGCTTCAGCCAGATGAAGAGACTGGCGACGACGACGACGACCATTCCCCAAAAGAACTCATAACCATACTTCCAGCCGAGCTCCGGCATGTTGCCGATTTGAGTCTCGAAGTTCATGCCATAGATGCCGGCGAGGAAACTAAGCGGCATGAAGAAAACCGTGATGATGGCCATGGTCTTCATGACCTCGGCCATCCGGTTGGACGAGTGCATGAGATAGACTTCCATCAGGCCGTTGGTCATTTCACGGTAGCTCTCGACCAGGTCGAGCACCGCCACGGCATGGTCGAAGCAGTCGCGCAGGTAGGTCCGCGTCTCCGGCATGATGAAGGGCACTTCCGGCCGCATCACCGCCAGCACGGTTTCGCGCTCCGCCCACTCGATGCGGTGAAACGCCACCAGGGCGCGCCGCGCCTTGTGAATGTGATTGAGGGTGTCCTCGGTGGGATGACCGAGCGCCTCGTCCTCTAGTTCCTCGAGGTGGGCGGACAGGGCCTCGATCAGCGGAAACTTGCGGTCGACGACGAGATCGATCAGCGCATAGACGAGATAGTCGACGCCGAAGGTGCGCAGCCGCGAGCCCGCCGTCTGCAGCCGGTCGCGCACGGGCTTGAAGATGTCGAGCTTGTGATCGTGGAACGAGATCACGTAGTTCTCGCCGAAGAAGATGCTGACCTGGCGTGACTGCAGCTCGCCGTCCTCGTAGGCGGGATCGCTCAAGACGATGAAACCCTGCCCCTCGTAGAGGTCGAGCTTGCTCCTCTGGTGGGCATGGAACACGTCTTCCAGTGCCAGTGGATGAAGATTGAAGGCCATGCCGAGGTCGCGCAGCATGTCCGAGTTCGGCCGGCCGGCGACGTCGATCCAGGTGTGGCCGGGCGTGCCGAGATGGAAACGGCACTCGTCGACCTCCACGCCTTTCACGACCTGGACGTCGTCCGGTGTGTACTCGACCAAAGTGAAGTCCAGCGCCTCGTCGAGCACGGGCGCCCGCCCGGCGAGCGTGCCGGGGGCGGTGCCGGGTTTGGTGTGGCGGTGAACTAAGCCGTCCATTGATCCTCTCGCCGATCCGTCTTGCCGCCCCTCGTGGACGTCAGACTTCCTGCATCACCTGAACGTCCGGCTTGCCGGCAAGATAGTCGCCGAGCTTGCGCCCGAGTTCCCTGAAGTGCGGCGCGGCGCGGTGCGCGGCCAGCGCTGCTTCGTCGTCGTAACGTTCCAACATGATGTAGACATTAACGTCGGCCGTCTTGTGCAGGGCATAGAGCTTGTTGCCCGGCTCGTCGGCCCGCACCTTGGCCTGCAGCGCCTTCATTGTCGCCTCGAAATCGGCGTTGGTGCCCGGCTTCACGGTCAACTTGGCGATCACTCCCAGCATGGCATTCCTCACTTCTTCCCTTTGGTCGGCGCGACCTGGTTGATTTCCCCGCCACCGAAATAGAACCGGTTGTAGGTCGGGCTGATGATGATTTCGTTCACACAGGCGCGCGCCGGCATCGCCGCCACGAAGGCAATGGTGCGCCCGAGGTCCTCCTCCTGCAACATCCGATCCTGCTCCGCCTTGGGCGGCACGATCGGCCGTTTGTTCAGGATCGGCGTCGCCACCTCGGCAGGGCAGATGACACAGGCGCGCACGCCGTTCAGCCCGTCCTCGGCATTGATGGTCTCGGTGAGCGCCGCGGCGCCGAACTTGGAGGCGGTGTAGCCCGGGCCGGCGAGCGGGTTCACGTACTTCCCGAACCAGCTCGAGATGTTGATCACCACCCCGTCGCCCCGCTTGCGCATGCCGCCGAGGACGGCGTGGCAGCAGTAGAACATGCCGTCGAGGTTGGTCCGCACCACCTCTTCCCAGGCCTCGGTCGTGAGCACCGACCAGCGGCGGTTAGGGACATTGGTCCCGGCGCTGTTGACCAGGATGTCGATGCGACCGTGCTTCTTCTCGATGGCGGCAGCAACCCGGGCGACCGCCTTCTTGTTGGCGACGTCGAGCCTGCGGATCTCGACCGTGCCGCCGGCCTTGCGGACCAGCGCCGCGGTCTCGGCGAGCGTCGCCTCGGAACGGCCGGAGATCACCACCCGGCAACCGGCTTCCGCCAGCGCCAAGGCGCCGGCGCGGCCAATCCCGGTGCCGCCGCCGGTCACCCAGGCGATCCTGCCCTTCAAGGGGGCCTTCACGCGGGCTTCCGCTTGATCAGGTACTTGTGCTCGCCGTCGCTCACCAGCTCACCCTTCTGGTTGTGGATGGTGAGCTTCAGGACGGCGACGCCGGTGGTGCGGCCGGGCTTGAGTTCGCTCACCTCCAGCATCGGATAGAGCGTATCGCCGACATAGACCGGCTTCAGGAAGCGCGAGGACTGCTCGAGAAAGCCGATCAGCGACTCGCCCACGACATGCGGGAAGATGCCGCCGCCCGCTGCGCCCTGGATCGCCACCTGGAGACCGTGCGCCAGCATGTCACGATGTCCCAGCGCCTTGCAGTATTCGCGGTCGTAGTGGATCGGATGGTTGTCGCCGCTGGCGAGCTGGAAGGCCGCGAACAGCGCCTCGGTCTGGGTGCGCGAATTGATGTAGAACTTCTGCCCGACCTTCAGGTCCTCGAACCAGTGTGTCGGTCCGAAGCGGTGCTCGGCCGGATCGAAAGGCTTGGCGTCGGTGTCCGGCACGATGTTCTCCCTGGGTGTCCGCGACTTCTACGCCGCTTTGACCTTGCGGCCCATGCCCCCGTAGAGATCGAGCATGCGCTCGCGCCAGGCGTGAACCGGATCGTCGCCCGCCAGCAGCTCGAATGGGCTGACGATGCGGGCCCACAGGAAGGCGCCCATCAACGCATAGTCGGGATAGGCCGGAGCATCGCCGGCCAGGAACTTCTGCTCCTTGAGCGTCCGCCGCGCTGGCTCCAGCACAAGACGGAAGGCCGGCAGCCCCTTCTCGCGCGCAGCCGACTGGACCGCGGTGAAATCGCTCGACCCGAAGCGCTTGCCGCGGCTCTCGCGAATGTAGGCCTGGTCGACGGGCCGCACGCGGTCATAAAGATCGCCGATAATCAGCGGCGCGAGAGCGGCATGGACCTGCGTGTCGACCCAACCGTTGATGAAAAGCGCGTAGGAGCGCGCCATCTCGCTCTTGAACAGCGGCTTGTCCGGGTACGCCTTGTCGAGGTGGTTGGCGATCGCCCAGCTGTCCCGCACCGGTATCTCGCCGTCCTTGATCACCGGCACGGTCTGCGATGACGCGAAGGCGATCTTGTCCTTCTCGGTGAAGCCCACCGGCACCTCGGTCCATTTCAGGCCCTTGTGCGCGAGCGCGTACTTGGTCCGCCAGCAGAACGGGCTTGGCCGGCGGTCATCCTGGAAGACGAGGTCGTAGAGCGTGATCATCGCGGCCTCACTTGCCGTCCAGCATCCGGATGATGCCAGAGAAATCCTTGGCGGAGTTGCCGCTGTTGACGAACATGTTGAAGAGCTGCGCCGCCTCCGCCCCCAGGGGCGTGCTGGCGCCGGCCGCGTTCGCCGCCTGCTGCGCCAGCATCAGGTCCTTCAGCATCATCGCTGCCGTGAATCCCGCCTGGTAGTCGCGGTTGGCCGGCGACGCCGGCACCGGACCCGGCACCGGGCAATAGCTGGTGAGCGCCCAACAGGAGCCCGACGAGGTCGACACAACGTCGAACATTTTCTGGGCGTCCAGGCCCAGCCGCTTGGCCAGCATGAAGGCCTCGCTGACCGCGACCATGGAGACGCCGAGGATCATGTTGTTGCAGATCTTGGCCGCCTGGCCGTTTCCGCTGGCACCGGCATGGACGATGTTCTTGCCCATCTTCTCCAGGATTGGCCGGGCCTTGCCGAAGGCGCCATCGCCGCCGCCGACCATGAAAGTGAGCGTCCCCGCCGTGGCCCCGCCGACGCCGCCCGACACCGGCGCGTCGACCATCTCCATCCCCGCCTTCTCGGCCAGCACCGCGACATGGCGGGCGCTGTCGACGTCGATGGTCGAGCAGTCGATCAGCAGCGTGCCCTTGGCGACGTTGGGCAACACGTCTTTTTCATAGACCTCGCGCACGTGCTTGCCGGCCGGCAGCATGGTGACGACGATCTCCGCCCCCTTGACCGCCTCGGCCGCCGTCGCCGCCTTGTGTGCGCCCTTGTCGACCGCGGCCTTCACCGCGGCGTCTGACAGGTCGAAGGCCGTCACATGATGCTGCGCCTTGGCGAGGTTGGCGGCCATCGGGCCACCCATGTTGCCGAGACCGATGAAGGCGATTTTCGCCATGATGTCCTCCCTCGTGCTGCCGGCTCAGTCGAAGAACAGATCGTTCGACACCGGCTTGAAATGCGACTCGACCATCTCCCGTGTCACGCCGTCGATGGTGGGCGGGTTCCACTGGGGCTTCTGGTCCTTGTCGATCAGCAGCGCACGCACGCCCTCGAAGAAGTCGTGACCCTTCTGCATGCAGCGCTGCGACATGCGGTACTCGATGGTCATCGAATCCTCGAACGAGCGGTTGGCGCAGCGCTTGAGCTGCTCCAGCGTGATCGCCATCGACAGCGGCGAGAGCTTGAGGAGTGCCGCGAGCTGCTTCTCAGCCCATTCGCCCGGATGCTTCCTGAGCTTGGCCTCTATCTCCTGCAGCGACTCGGCGGAAAAGCAGCGGTCGATGTCGGCCATCATCGCCGGCAGCCCCGGCACGCCGGCGTCGCCGGCGAAGCGGGCAATTACCGCGTCGACCTTGCGGTTGGCGTCGGGCCCCGAGAGATCGGCCGCGCCCAGCGCCGCCTGCAGCTCGCCCATGGCGGCACTGGGGACATAGGCATCGACGATGCCGGCCCACAGCGCGTCCGCCGCCTTCAGGCGATGGCTGGTCAGCGCCAGGAAAGTGCCCAGCGCACCCGGCAGGCGCGTCAGGAAATATCCGCCGCCGACGTCGGGGAAGAGGCCGATGGTGGTCTCCGGCATGGCGAACAGGAACTTCTCGCTCGCCACCGAATGCGAACCGTGTACCGACAGGCCGACGCCGCCGCCCATGTCGATGCCGTCGATCAGCGAGATCCACGGCTTGGCGAAGCGGTAGATGCGGCGATTGACGATATACTCGTCGCGAAAGAAGTCGCGCCGCACCGTGCCATTGGGATCGTCGCGCATCTCGCGGTAGAGGCCGGCCACGTCGCCGCCGGCACAGAAGGCACGGTCGCCGGCGCCGCGCAGCACCACGGCCTTGACCGCCGGGTCCTTCTCCCACTGCGGCATGACCCGTTCCATTTCCAGGATCATGCCGTGCGACAGCGCGTTCAGCGCCTTGGGCCGATTGAGGGTCATGAGACCCAGGCCGTCCTTGATCTCAAACAGGATTTCAGCGTCGGACATTTCTACGACTTACCCCATCAGCAGGCGGCGCGAGATGATCACGCGCATGATCTCGTTGGTGCCTTCGAGGATCTGGTGCACCCGAAGGTCGCGCAAGTAACGCTCGATGGGAAAATCCTTCAAGTAGCCGTAGCCGCCATGCAATTGGAGCGCATCGTTGACGACGCGGAAGCCGACATCGGTGGCGAAACGCTTGCCCATGGCGGCCGCCTGCGTGGCTTCCGGTGACTTGGCGTCGAGCAACGCGGCCGCCCGCCAGATCAGCAGCCGCGCGGCGTCGAGTTCGGTCGCCATGTCGGCCAATTTGAACTGTGTCGCCTGGAAGTCGGCGATCGGCTGGCCGAACTGCTTGCGCTCGACCACGTAGCGCGACGCCGTCTCCAGGCAGGCGCGCGCGCCACCCAGCGAGCAGGCGCCGATATTGATGCGCCCGCCGTCGAGTCCCGCCATGGCGATCTTGAAGCCGTGGCCTTCCGGCCCCAGCCGGTTGGCGACCGGCACCTTGCAGTTCTCGAAAATCACCGCCGCCGTCGGCTGGCTGTTCCAGCCGAGCTTGTTCTCCTGCTTGCCGAACGACAGGCCCGGTGTCCCGGCCTCGACAACGAGCGTCGAGATGCCGCCCGCGCCCTTCCCGCCGGTGCGCAACATGACGACATAGATGTCGCTGCGCCCACCGCCGGAGATGAAGGCCTTGGTGCCGTTCACGACATAGTGGTCGCCACTGAGTTCGGCGCGCGTGGCCAGCGCCGCCGCATCCGACCCGGCGCCGGGCTCGGTCAGGCAATAGCTCGCGAAATGCTCCATCGAGCAGAGCCTGGGCAGGAATCGCCGGCGCTGGTCGTCGTCGCCGAAGCCGTCGATCATCCAGGCCGCCATGTTGTGGATCGAGATGTAGGCTGCCGTGCTCGGGCAGGCCGTCGCCAGCTCCTCCATGATCAGCGCGGCGTCGAAGCGGCTGAGGCCGCTGCCGCCAACATCCTCTTTCACGTAGATGCCGCCGAAGCCCAGTGCCGCCGCCGCACGCAGGACCTCGACCGGGAAGATCTTCTCGGCGTCCCAGCGCGCCGCCTCGGGCAGCATCCGACCCGTCGCGAATTGCCGCGCCGTGTCGCGGAAGGCCTGCTGGTCCTCGGAAAGGTTGAAATCCATGCGCGCGGGATCATATCGGCGGCCCCATCCCAGTCAAACAAAGCGGGCAAACAAGCCGCATTGCGGCCTTTCGCGGTTCGCGCGATAAGGCGGCTCATGCCCAAGCGCTTCTCCACTCTCGGCCGCTATCCCTCGACCCGCCTCCGCCGCAACCGCCGCGAGGACTGGTCGCGCCGTCTCGTCGCCGAGCACAAGCTCTCGGTCGACGACCTGATCTGGCCGGTGTTCGTGCAGGAAGGCAAGAACGCCCGCACCCCCGTCGACTCGATGCCCGGCGTCGACCGCCTGTCGGTCGACCTGCTGGTCGATGCCGTGAAGGAAGCGCGCGATCTCGGCATCCCGGCGGTGGCGCTGTTCCCCGAGACCGACCCGAAGTCCAAGACGCCCGATGGCCGCGAGGCTTACAACCCGGGCAACCTCGTCTGCCGCGCCACCACGGCCGTGAAGAAGGCCGTGCCCGATATCGGCATCATGACCGACGTGGCGCTCGACCCCTTCAACAGCGACGGCCACGACGGCATCGTGCGCGACGGCTACGTCCAGAACGACGAGACGCTGGATGCCCTGATCAAGCAGGCGATCGTGCAGACAGAGGCCGGCGCCGACATCCAGGCGCCCTCCGATATGATGGACGGCCGCATCGGCGCCATCCGCAAAGCGCTCGACGGCAAGGGCTTCATCCACGCCCAGATCATGTCCTACGCGGCCAAGTACGCCTCGGCCTTCTACAATCCGTTCCGTGATGCCATCGGCAGCTCCGGCGCGCTGAAGGGCGACAAGAAGACCTACCAGATGGACTACGCCAACTCCGACGAGGCGCTGCGCGAAGTGGGCTTCGATATCGAGGAAGGTGCCGACATGGTGATGGTGAAGCCGGGCCTGCCCTATCTCGACATCGTGCACCGCGTGAAGGAGAGCTTCGGCGTGCCGACCTACGCCTACCAGGTGAGCGGCGAATACGCGATGCTCAGGGGTGCCGCCGACCGCGGCTGGCTCGACTGGGACAAGGTGCTGATCGAGACGCTCACCAGCTTCAAGCGCGCCGGCTGCGACGGCATCCTGACCTACGGCGCGGTCGACGCAGCGCGATTGCTCAAGTCGAAATGAAAGAGCGGCCGTCGGCGCGGCTGATCCTGCTCGATCCGCAGGACCGCCTGTTCCTGTTCAATGTCCACGATCCGAAAGTGTTCGATCCGGCAAACCCGTTCTTCGATCCCTTCTGGGTGATGATCGGCGGCATGGTCGATCCCGGCGAGGATTTCGCCGAGGCCGCCGTTCGCGAGGCCGGCGAGGAGACCAAGCTCCCCGTCACCGGCGCGCCGCACTGGGTCTGGACGCGCGAGCGCCGGATGAGCTGGCGCGGCACCGATGTCATGCATCGCGAGCGCTTCTTCCTCGCCCGCACCGACCGGACGGAAGCCGATACCTCCGGCCTCGACGAAAAGGAGCGGAGCTGGACTCTGGGCCACCGCTGGTGGACGGCCGACGAAATCGCGGCGTCGAGTGAACGCTTCGAGCCGCTCGACCTCGGCCCCAGGCTGAAGGCCCTGCTGCGCGACGGCCCGCCGAAGGAGCCGGTCACGATCGGCTAGCGCCTGTCCCGGCACCAAGCATCGTCCGCACCTCGGCGAAGGCCATCATGTCGCGCATCCAGGCGAAGGAGCCATCGTTCTTCATGGCGCGACCCGCGTTGACGAAGGCGGCCAAAGCCAAGCGGGACAGTGCACCACCCACGCTGATCCGCTTGGCACCGGCCTCGGCCAGTTGCGCCGCCGTGATGTCGGGATCGAGCCAGCCCGTAACGACGTTCACCGGCCGCTTCACCGCGCCCACAACCTGCCGAACTTCGGCGAGACTGCGCAGGCCGGGCGCGTAGAGCACGTCGGCGCCCGCATCGGCATAGGCCTGCAGGCGGCGGATGGTGTCGGCCATGTCGCTGCGACCATTGATCAGGTTCTCGGCCCGTGCGGTCAGCATGAACGGCACCGGTTGGGCGTGGGCCACGACGGCGGCCGCGCGCACGCGTGCCACCGCCAGGTCGAAGTCGTAGATCGGGTTCTTGGGATCGCCGGTGGAATCCTCGATCGAGCCGCCGACCGCTCCGGCCTCGGCGGCAAGACCGATCGCCTCGGCCGCGGCGGCGGGCTCGTGGGCGAAGCAGTTCTCCAGATCGACATTGACCGGCAGGTCGGTCGCCTCTGCGATCGCCCGGCAATTGGCAATCACTTCCGCCCGGCTGACGGCGCTGTCGGCGCGGCCGAGCGCGTTGGCGAGGCCGAGGCTGGTGGTGGCCAAGGCCTCGAAGCCGAGGGCCGCCAGCAGCTTGGCCGTGCCGGCGTCCCACGGGTTGGGAATGATGAAAGCGCCGGGTCGCTCGTGCAGGGCGCGGAAGGCCGCTGCTTTCTCGGCTCGGCTACGCATGCTGTCTCTCCTTACTCGGGTGAAATCTGTCGCCTCAGGATCGCGGCCACGCTATCCATTGTAAAATGCATAGTTCTTTCGATTAGCATCTGGATTTCTGATCCATGAATATCGATGAGATACAAGCCTTCGTCGCCATCGCCGATCTCGGCGACTTCACCCAGGCCGGACGCCGGCTGCACCGCTCGCAACCGGCCATCAGTCGCCGCCTCAGCCTCCTCGAGGACGAACTCGGCGCGCCGATGTTCGAGCGCATCCGAGGCCGCGCCCGGCTGACCGAGGCGGGGCGCGCCTTCCTGCCCCACGCCGAGGCGGCGCTGGCAGCCCTCAAGGACGGGCGCGAGGCGGTGCACGGCTTGAAGACAGGAATGCGGGGCGCGATCTCGCTAGCCCTGGTCGGCACCCTTGCCGACACCCACATCGTCACTGCCCTGCGCCGCTTCGCGCGGCGCTCGAAGGACGTGCGCCTCGAGCTCCGCACCGCCTCGAGCGCCGAGGTCACCGACCTGGTCCGGCGAGGCGAGGTCACACTGGGTCTGCGTTACTTCACCAGTGACCGGCCGGAACTCGTCTCGCTAGCCGCAGGCGGCGAGGCGATGCTTGTCGTCGCCGCCCCCGGCCATCGCCTGGCCGGACGCCGCGTGCGTCACGCACGCATGCTGGAAGGCGAACGCTGGATCGGCTTTCCGCCGGTGCCTGAGGAACGCGATTCCTCCGGCCACGTTCTGGCACGCCAGCTTATCCACGCCGGGCTGGACGCCGCCGACGTCACCCTGATCGACAGCCTGACGGCGCAGAAGCGACTGGCCCAGGCCGGCTTCGGCCTGGCGCTGGTGCCGGAAAGCAGCGTGCGCGACGAACTGCGTCGGGGCGCCCTGGTGGCGCTGGATGTTCCCGCAATGCGGACCACCATCCCGATCACCACCATCCATCGCCGCACCGGCTATCTCAGCCCGGCCGCGAAGGCGTTGCTGGCGCTCCTGACACGCGGCTAGCGGCGGCGGCGTTCCTCGTCTTCCCGTTTACGCCTCTCGTGTTCGGCCGAAGCACCACGATAGGCCCGCCATGCCAGGACGAGGGCGACAAGGGAACAGGCGACGCCCACGATCATTGTCATTGGTTCGACCTCACCCATGATCGAAGAACCTCGTGATCACCTCGTCGCTCCACGGCTTATCGTCGCCAGCACCGTGGAAGCCGACATGACCACCCGACTCCGGCAAGAGCGGCACGAGTGCCTTGTTGGCCGCCCAGTTGTAGGCACGATACAGCGCGGCCGGTATCCAGGGATCGTTCCCCGCGCCCAGCACCAGCGTCGGCACGCGGACGCCCGTCATGAAGCGCACCGGCTTGCAGCGCTCGTAATAGTCCTCGGCACCGGCGAACCCGTGGCGCGGCGCGATGAAGACCTCGTCGTAGTCCCAGATCGACCTCGAACCCAGGATCGCCGTGCGTTCGGCGGCGGATAACGAGGCGCCCTCGGCGGTCGCCTCGCGCTTCATCTGGTCGAGGATGTAGCGGTGATAGAAGCCATTGCGCCGCCGCATCATGTGGCCGCAAGTGACCGACAGGTCGATCGGCGCGCACACCGTGGCGGCGGCGGCGAGCGGCGAGGCAGACCCCTCTTCGCCGAGATATTTCAGCAGCATTGCCCCGCCCAGCGAGTAGCCCACCGCGACCAGCCCGTCCTGCGTGAGGTCGGCCGGCAGGAGGGCCAGCAGCGCCCGGAAGTCCTGGCTGCGGCCGGCGTAGTAATGACCTCCGCACAACGGTCGCGACCGGCCGGCACCGCGCAGGTTGAGCCGCAGCACGCGATAACCGCGGTCGAGCAGCAGCCGCGCCTGGCTCAGGATGTAATGGCTGTCCTCGCTGCCGGTCAGGCCATGGATCAGCAGCACGAGCGGCCTGCCGGGCTTAGGCGTCACCGGCCGATGCAATGTGGCGAGCAGCGTGTCGCCAGTGCCGTCGGCCAGCGGAAAGCGGAGCCGTTCGCCGCCACGCGGCGCCAGGCGCGCCGCTGCGCCGCGCAGGCGATTGGCCAAGGTCTGGAGATCCCCGCCCCACCAGGGAAAGCGCGGACGGAAGGGCGGCAAGTCGAGGGAAGCAATGGACGTCTGCACGACTAGTCCTTATTCACGGCCGGCACCCAGATGGCAACGCCCACTCCTTCCCCACACGCCGCGGCACTCGGCGTCTTGTACGCAGTCGTCGCCGCCGCGGTTTTCAGCACCGCCGGCGTCATCGTACGGCGCATCGACCTGCCGGCCTGGGACATCTCGTTCTGGCGCTCGGCCTTTCTCGTGGTCACGATGTTGCCCTTGCTGTTGTGGCAGTACCGCCGCATCTGGATCGACGTTCGCAATGCGGGGCTTGCCCTGCTGCTGAGCGCGTTGCTGCTGGCCGGCAGCTTCGTGGCGTTCATCCTGGCACTAGGCCTGGCGCCGGTCGCCAATGTCCTGATCATGTTCGGCGCGACGCCGTTCATCACCGCCATCGCCGCGCGGATATTCCTCGGCGAGAAGCTGCACACCCACACCGTCCTCGCCATGGCGGCAGCGGTGGTGGGGCTTGCCATCAGTGTCGCCGGATCGCTGCAGGCCGGTGCCCTCGCCGGTATGGCCGTGGCCTTCATCGTCGTGCTCTGCATGAGCGGCAACTATGTCGTCGTCCGCCATCGCCGCGATGTCGGCATGGCGCCGGCGATCTGGCTGGCCGGCGTGATATCCGGCCTGGTCGCCCTGCCCTTCGCCCATCCCGAGACCGTCATGTGGTCGCAGGTCCCGTGGCTCTTCGCGTTGAGCCCCGGCCAGCTCGTGGGCGGGCTCCTCCTCTACATGGCGAGTCTCAAGCGCATTCCCGCCGGCCGCGCCGCCCTGCTTGGCCTGCTCGAGCTGGTCCTGGGACCGATCTGGGTGTGGCTGTTCGATGGTGAGAAACCGGACGACCTCACCTTGATCGGCGGCGCCATCGTCATCGCCGCCGCAGCCGCCAATGTGTGGCTGGATTCGCGGCGACCCGCTGGCTAGGACCGAGACATGAAAATTGCCGCTTCTTTCGCTGCTGCGGCGCTTCTCCTGATGCCGCCGCAGCCGGCTTCCGCCGATCCGGTCGCTTCGCTCGCCGACGGTCGCACGGGGCGCATCGAGTTTTCATCGGTGACGCCCGGCGGGCCGACCGAGCTTGTCCGCCGGAGCTATTCGGCCACCGGAACGACCGTCGTCGGCACGCTCGTCCTGCCGCTGAGCGCGGACGGCAGGACGCCCGCCATGGTGATCGCCCACGGCAGCGGCGGAATACTGCCCGGCCGCGAGGACGCCTGGGCGGCGCGCCTGAACGCACTCGGCATCGCCACCTTCGTGGTCGACAGCTTCACGCCGCGCGGCCTGCAGTCGACGTCGCGTAACCAGAGCCGCCTCTCCACGATGGCCAATCTGGCCGACGCGCTGGCTGCGTTGCGCCTGCTCGCCACACATCCGCGCATCGACCCGGCCCGCATCGCTGTGATGGGTTTTTCGCGCGGCGGACAGGTCGCCCTCTACAGCGCGCTGGAGCCATTGAGGCGCGGGATGATCGAAGGCGATCTGAGATTCGCCGCGCATGTGGCCTTGTATCCCTCTTGCAGCATTCCCTATCGTTCGGCGGAAGTCGGCACGTCGCCGGTCCTGATGCTGCTCGGTGACGCCGACGACTACACACCGGCCGCGGCCTGTCGTGACTATGCCGCCTGGTTCGCCAGCAAGGGTGTCCCGATCACGGCAATCTCCTACGAAGGCGCGCAACACGATTTCGACATTCCCGATCCGCCCCGCTTCCTGCCCGCTCTCCAAAGCGCCCGCGGCTGCAGGGCGGAAGTCGACGTCGACAGCGGTACGGTGCGGCGGCCGGACACCGGTGAGGTCCTTCGCGACCAGACGACGATTTCCGCCTACTTCCGCTCCTGCATGCAGCGCGGCGCGACGATGGGGGGCAATTCCGCAGCGCTTGCCCGCGCCGAGCGCGATGTCGCCACATTCCTGCGCGCGGCTTTCGAGCTCCCGGTGCGGTGAATCGCCGTCACGACCGGCTGGATTCGTGGCGGTCCACTGGCTAAGAACCGGGGATGACCCAGAATGCCGTCCCCAATGCTTCCAAGAGTGGCCCCCTGTCGGGCATCGTTGTCGTCGACCTCTCCCGTATCCTCGCCGGACCCTACTGCACCCTGCTGATGGCCGAGATGGGCGCGCGGGTGATCAAGGTCGAGCCCCCCAAGGGCGGCGACGACGCCCGCGCCTACGGCCCCTTCATCAAGGGCAAGTCGACCTATTTCGCCTCGGTCAACCGCGGCAAGGAAAGCATCGCCCTCGACCTCAAGAACGACGCCGACCGGAAGATCTTCGAGAAGCTGCTCGCGAAGGCCGACGTCGTGGTCGAGAACTTCCGCCCCGGCACGATGGAGAAGCTGGGCTACGGTTGGGAGACGCTGCACGCCAAGTATCCCAAGCTGATCTACGCCGCGGCTTCAGGCTTCGGCCACAGCGGCCCCAATTCCAAGGACCCGGCCTACGACATGGTCATGCAGGGCATGGGCGGCATCATGAGCATCACCGGCAACGAGGGGCAGCCGCCCTCCCGAGTCGGCATGTCGATCGGCGACATCGGCGCCGGCCTCTACACCGCCGTTGCCGTCAACGCCGCCCTCGTCCATCGCCTCAAGACCGGTGAGTCGACCAAGGTCGACATCGGCATGTTCGACTGCCAGTTGGCGCTGCTCGAGAACGCCATCATGCGCTACACGGTCGAGGGCGAGATTCCCGGCCCTCTCGGCGCGCGGCATCCCACCATCACGCCGTTCCAGGCCTTCAAGACTTCCGACGGCTCGATCATCATCGCCGCCGGCAACGACAGTCTCTTCGTCAAGACCAGCGAGGCGCTCGGCCGGCCCGACATGGCGACCAATCCCGACTACAAGACCAATGCGCTGCGCCAGAAGCATCATGGCAAGCTCGAACGGGAAATAGAATCGGTGCTCAAGGCCAACACGACGGCGCACTGGATCGAGGTCGTCTCGAAGGCCGGCGTGCCCTGCGGGCCGATCAACAATATCGCCCAGGCGCTGGCGCATCCGCAGGTCGCGGCGCGCAACATGGTGGTCGAGGTCCCCGACGGCAGCGGCGGCACGCTCAAGCTCGCCGGCAACCCGCTGAAAATGTCGGCTTTTGCCGACCCTCCGACGCGGGCGCCTGCACCCGATCTCGACAGCGACCGCCAGGCCATCCTGTCCTACCTCGGCGGCTAGACCGTGCGGGCACCTCCCGCGATGATCATGGTCCGCTTCGGCACCGGCCTCGCGAAGTTCGTGGCTGGCGCGGGGCTTGCGATCCTGGTCTTCCTCGTCGGCGCCTATTTCCACGTCCGCGGCGCGCTGCCGCCCTACAGCGGCCATGTCGAGGCGGCCGGGCTGAAAGCGCCGGTCGAGATCCTGCGTGACAGGAACGCGGTGCCGCACGTCATCGCCGGCTCGATCGAGGACGCCGCCTTCGGCCTCGGATACGTCCACGCCCAGGATCGCTTCTGGCAGATGGAGCTGATGCGCCGGCTGGGCCAGGGGCGTCTCGCCGAGATCATCCCGCCGGCAGTCGTCGGCAGCGGCCTGGTCGACACCGACCGCACCATGCGCGGGCTCGGCCTCTACCGGCAGGCCAGCGAAAGCGTGAACGCGCTGTCGCCCGGCACACGCACCCTGCTCGAGTCCTACGCCGCCGGCGTCAACACGTGGCTGAAGGACGACGATCAGCAGTACGGACTCGAACTCACGCTCATCAAGCTGCTATCGGGCGGCCGCTACC
The DNA here is from genome assembly GCF_004296935.1 of Reyranella sp. Classification (GTDB taxonomy): domain Bacteria; phylum Pseudomonadota; class Alphaproteobacteria; order Reyranellales; family Reyranellaceae; genus Reyranella. The sequence goes on along the minus strand of NZ_SCVH01000115.1, from coordinate 1,272 downwards.
GGCCCGAGCCGTGGCGGCCTGCCGATTCGCTGGTCTGGGGCAAGCTGATGGCGCTCGGCCTCGACGGCAACTGGCGCGCCGAACTGCTGCGGCTGAGACTCGCGCGCAAGATCGGCGACGACGGCGTGAAATTCCTGATCGAGCCGTCGGGCGACAATGGTGACGCGACTCTCTCGCTGGTGCGAGCCGCGACCCGGGGCATCGACCTCGACCGGCTGTTTCGCGCTACCGACAATGTGGCGACTGAGAAGCGCGAAGCGTCGAACGAGTGGGTGCTGTCGGGGGCCCACTCGGTGTCGGGCAAGCCGCTGCTCGCCAACGATCCCCATCTGGCGCTCACCTTCCCCGGAGTCTGGTATCTCGCACGCCTGGTCGGGCCGGGCTTCGACATCCGCGGCGCCTCCTCGCCCGGCTCGCCCGCCATCGTGCTCGGCCATAACGGCACGATCGGCTGGGGCTTCACCACGACCAACCTCGACAGCCAGGACCTCTTCGTCGAGCGCGTCGATCCCACCGATCCCAGCCGCTACATCACGCCCGACGGCGCCCGGCCTTTCACGGTGCGCGAGGAGACGATCAGCGTCCTGTGGGGCGATCCTGTGGCGCTTCGGGTGCGCCAGACGCGGCACGGCGTGGTGATCGACGACTTTCTCTCCCGCCCCGACGAGCCGCCCCCGCCTGCTCTAGCGCCCACCGGCCTCACGCCCGCCGGCCACGTGCTGGCGTTGCAGGCGACGGCGCTCGATGGCGCCGATACATCAGGCGAGGGTTTTGCCCGCCTCGGCCTGGCGCAGAACTGGGAGGAATTCCAGATGGCGGCGCGCAAGATCATCTCGCCGATGCAGAACATCGTCTATGCCGACACGGCCGGGAATACCGGGCTGATCTCGCCCGCGCGCGTGCCGATGCGGCGCAAGGGCGACGGCTCCATGCCGGTACCCGGCTGGACGGGCGAATACGACTGGGCGGGCTTCGTGCCGTTCGACGCCCTGCCGCGCGCCTACAATCCGGCCGGCGGCATCCTGGTCAACGCCAACGCCCGGGTGGTGCCCGACACCTATCGCTATTTCATCAGCCGCGACTGGGCCGAACCCTATCGCCAGCGCCGCGCCAACCAGCTCCTGCACGAGGTCGAGCGCCATCCGGTCTACGGCATGATCGCCATCCAGGCCGACAATCTCTCGCTCGACGCCGTCGAGATGGTGCCGCTGTTGCTGAAATCGGCGCCGCGCAACCAGCGGGCCGCCAGGGTCCATGCCCCAGCAGGGCATG
>NZ_SCVH01000114.1 GCF_004296935.1 Reyranella sp. | reverse complement strand
GGGGCAATGCCGGTGTCGACAGCAGGGTCAGGGCCAGAAAAACGAGAACTGGTCGCATATTGTCCTCCCACGGCCGGTCGATGACTTCGCGTTCCCCATCCTCGTTCAATTGAAGCGTCGGCGATGGCTCATCCTGCGCCGCAGCGCGCCCACGCGACGAACTCATCGGGTTCGTCGAACAGCCGCTCTGGCGCGCGATGTGAAGGCAGTGGTCGGCCGTGCTGCGTCGCCTGCACCAGGCTGGTGCAGGCGACGTTTCGCTGGTGGATGTCGACTACTGGATGACGATCGCAACGCGGCGGTTGCGCGGCTCGTTCGCCTGGTCGCCGGTGTTGACCAGCAGGCCGGTTTCGCCGTCGCCGCTTGTCGCGATGGCCGCGGCCGGCACGCCTGCCTTGACCAGGGCGTCCTTGACCACGGTGGCGCGGCGCTGAGACAGCTGCACGTTCATGGCGGGCGAGCCCACCGTGTCGGCGTAGCCGGTCACCTGGATCCGCGCACTGACCTTGGTCTTGTAGACCTGGGCCGCCTGGCTGATCGTCTGCATGGACTGGTCACTGAGCTTGGTGCTGCCCAGGTCGAAGAACGTCATGTACGACACGGGCGCCTGCGGCGCCGGCGGTGCGGGCGGTGGTGTGACGGCGGGCTCGCCGCAGGCGCTCAACAAGGACGCGGCCGCGATGAGAACGAACAATTTCCTGAACATAACCCTCTCCTCCCCATGATGTATGTTCGATCGCTCAGCGGCCTCGGCCGCAGAGGCAGTCTGGCCCACCACGTCTGCGGGAGCAATCACGACAGGTTTCAATCCGGGTGAAGGCGCCCTGGCCTGGCCCCGGTGCCGTCCGGGCCCCCGACCGTGGTGTTGCGAGAGGTTCGCAACAAGAATCGCTCACAGCCAGGGCACAGGTCGGGCGCACCGGACCGTGGCCGCGGGCAACGGAGGCTGCAGCGATGGCGGAAAGCAGGGATATGAAGAGAGTGCGGACAAGGCCCATCCGCGCGATGCGAGCTACGGCTTTGATTTTCGCCGTGGCGCCGCCCGCTTCCGCTTCGCCGCGACCCGGCGCGCCGCCGCCAGGGCAAGGCGCGCCCAGGCGACCAGTTCATCGGTTTCGTCGAACAGCCGCTCCGGCGCGCGGCAGAAGGCGAGATCTATGGTGGCGCCCTTCTTCTCGTAGTTGAGGAGCGGCGAGGCGAGGGCCTCCGCGAAGGCCGCCCGGTTATGGTCGTCGAGCCGCAGGTAGAGCATGTTGTCGGCCACCACGGCGAACATCACCCCGTCGCAGAACACGCCGGTCTTGCCGAACATGCGCCGCAGCGTGACGCGGCCGAGCGGCGCCAGCTGCTCGCGCAGGAACTCGGCAAAGCTGTCGCTGGCAACCATCCTGTCCTCCGTCCTCCGCAGGATAGCGCGGATGACGCGCCGGGAGCCGGCGGATCGAAAGGGATGCCTGCCTGCAAAGCGAAGGGGCGGCCCATGCCTGGACCGCCCCCGCCAGTAAAACC
>NZ_SCVH01000009.1 GCF_004296935.1 Reyranella sp. | reverse complement strand
GGAGGGGGTCAGAGGTTGATGGGTCCACGGGTCAGGACCCGCGGCGGCTGCACCAAGCGCCCCATCAACAAGGAGGAGCGCGCGAACCCGCGGGCGGCCGCGGGCAGGTCTTGCCGGAACGAACGAAAAAGGCCGGCGCAATCCCCACCAGCCTATCAGAAATATAGGCTAAAACCTGCTGAAATGTCAACTATAAATACGACCCCTGGCGGAGCCCGAACAGTTCCGTCTCCTCGCGCACGCCGCGCAGGCGGTGGCGGCCGAGCGAAACCAGGCGGGAACGGCACGATGTCGCCGCTTCGGCGAAGGACTGCGACATCAGCAGGCTGTGGCCGAGCGGCTCGCACAGCTTCTCGATGCGCGAGGCCTCGTTCACGGCGGGCCCGATCACCGTGAAATCGAGCCGCTGGGCGGTGCCCACGTTGCCGTACTGCACGGTGCCGATATGGAGCGAGAGATCGAGCCCGGCCGTCTGCAGCCCGGCGGCCCGCCGCCGGGCATTGAGCGCCTCGATGAGCGCAAGCGCCTCGGTCGCGGCATCGAGGGCGGCGGCGCAGACCTCGGCGCGGCCCGTCGGACGGACGGCGAAAGCCGCCAGCAGACCGTCGCCCATGAATTTCAGCACCTCGCCGCCGTGGCGCTGGACCGGCGCCGCCATGCACTCAAAGCACTCATCAAGCAGCGCGATCAGCTCCTTGCCGGGCGTGGTGTCGGCAATCGCGGTGAAGCCGCGCAGGTCGGTGAAGAAGAGCACGGCCTCGACGCTCTGCACCTCGCCGCGCTGCACGGTGCCGGCGAAGACGCGGGCCGCCGGATCGTCGCCGAGATAGGCGGCCAGCAGCCCGTGGCCGAGCGCGCGCATGGTGACGGCCTTCACGGCGAGCGCGAACACCGGCAGCGCCTGAGCCAGAACCGCCAGGTCGGCCTCGCTGTAGCCGCCCGGCCGGTCGGTCGTGAACGAGCAGACGAGCGCCAGCCGTTCGGCATGCTCAGCCTCGACCGTCCACCCGATCTGCGGCACCAGCTCACCCATGGGAAAGATGCGGCCCAGCCACTCCGTCATGCCGGCGGCTTGCAGCCCCTCGAACATCGGCACACTCTTGACCGTCGCGGCGTCGGTGAGATCGCAGCGCCGCTCGGTAACGCCGTCGAGCAGCATCGGCAAGAACGGGCTCTCGCGAATGGTCGGCACGTCGATCCCGGCATGGCTGAACTCGAAGTGCGTGATCTCGGGGGCGGCACGATCCCAGATCATGCTGCGCGCCCGCACCATCGGATGAAGCGTGTTCATGCCGACGAAGGAGCGCGCGACGGGAACGCCCAGCTCGTTCAGCCGGCGCGAGAAGCCGTCGACGATCTCTTCCAGCGGCATGTTGCGCAGGCCGGCGTCGGCCAGCCAGCCAGAGAGCTCAGCGGAGGTCACGCGGGCGGCGGTGCCATCGTCCCCTTGGGCAAACTCGCACAATGGTCGTAGATGGCGGAGGGTCGCGTGAACCAGACCTTGTCCTTCTGCGGATGGCTCGCGATGTGCTGCAGCGCCTCGCGCAGCATCCGGAGGCGATAGGGCTGGCCCACGATCATGGTGTGCAGTGCGATACCGCAGACCAGCGGCTGCTTCGCCGACTGGCGCAGCAGCTCCTCGAACTGGCCAATGATGAAGTCGCGGAACTGCTCGGGCGAATGGTGGCGCACCAGGATCTGCGGGCTGTCGTTGATCTCGATCGGATAGGGCACGCTCATCAGCGGGCCCGAGCGGGTCTTCATCCACAGCGGCTGGTCGTCGGCCGGCCAGTCCATCAGGAAGTCGAAGCCCGTCTCTTTCAGCAAGTCAGGCGTGTGATGGCTGGAACTCATCCATGGCGCCATCCAGCCGCGCGGCCGCTTGCCGCTCGCCTTCTCGATGGCATCGCGTACCTCCTCGAGGAAACGCTTCTCGTCGGCTTCCCACATCTGGCCGTGACGCTCGGCGTTGGTGCGGCCGTGGCCGATGAACTCGTCGCCGCGTGCCTTGAGCGCATCGACGATCTGCGGCGCATGGTCGAACACCGTCGTGTTTATCAGGTGCGCCGCCGGCAGGTTGAGCTCGTCGAACAGTTCGAGGCAGCGCCACACGCCGACCCGGTTGCCGTAGTCCCTCCAGGCGAAGGTGCGCGGATCGGGCGGCGTGCCCGCCACCGTGAGCAGATGGCCGTCGCCGGCGCCGAAGGCAAAGTGCTCGATGTTGAGGCCGAGATAGACGGCCAGCCTCTTGCCCTCCGGCCACGAGTAATCCTTGCGCTCGGTGATGGGCGAGTAGGCATAGCGGTTGTGATACGGCAGGCGAATCGTGTGCATCTTCACTCAACTCCCAGAAAGACTGTCATCCCGAGCATCGCGAGGGATCTTCAAGGCCATGAGCAAAGGTCCCTCGCGACGCTCGGGATGACAGCTATCTCTTGACAACAGCGGTGCGATTCTCGGTCTCGCCGGCATTCATGGCGCGAAAGCGCGCCACGGCCTCGGCATGAAAGACACGCTCCTCGGCGCCGGCTTCTTCCCGGGGCCGGCGCTCGTCGTCGAAATGTCCGTACTTGTCGGTACCGCGCACCAGCATCGCCGTCACCCGTGTCGAGCTGGTACAGCGCGCATGGGTCGGGATGTAGCTGATGCCGAGGCCGATGCGCCGGTCGTTGGAGCGGTTGGGCCGCGAATTGTGCACGAGATGCGTATGGTGAAGCGAGAATTGCCCCGCCTTCACCGGCATGAACGCCGTGTGCGTACGATCGACATCGACCGCCAGCGCCTGGCCGCGCGACAGCAGGTTCTCCGGATCCTGCATCTCGGCATGCTGCATCTGGCCGAGCTTGTGCGAACCCGGCACCACTTCCATGCAGCCCGCCTCGACGGGCGCGTCGGTGAGCGCCACCCAGGCCGTGACATGGCAGGCGGGTTCCAGCGCGAAGTAGGTGGCGTCCTGATGCCAGCTCACATAGGCGCCGCTCCGCGCATCCTTGGGCCACACCGTGAGATGGAACAGGCGGATATCGGGGCCGATCAGGTCCTCGACGGCGTCCAGCACCTCGGGGGCATGGACGATCTCGTCGACCCAGGGAAAGAGCAGGTGCGGCTTGAAATTGTGGCCGCGTGTCATCTTGCGGCCCTCGGCGCGCTCGAAGGCCTCCAGCCGGTCGCGCCAGCCGCGCGCCCGTTCGGCCGAGAAGCCATCTACCGGACAGACATAGCCGTCGCGCTCATAGCCCGCGATCTGCTCCGGCGTCAGCTTCTTGCAGGTCTCCTGGGGCATCACTGCGCCGTCCAGCCGCCGTCGACGAACAGCAGCGTGCCGGTGATGAAGGAGGAATCTTCGCAGGCGAGGAACAGCGCCGCCTTGGCCACTTCCTCGGGCTGGCCGATGCGGCCCATGGGATGGCGGTGCTTCCAGAAGGTCCGCATCGCCTCGGGGTCGGCATAGCGCAGGAGCGACCTCGCGGGCATCGGCGTGTCGATGACACCCGGCATCAGCGCGTTGACGCGGATTCCCTGCGCCGCATGATCGACCGCCATGGTCTTGGTGAAGGAGGCGATGGCGCCCTTGGAGGCGATGTAGGCCGCGTTCTTGCCCGGGCTCGATTGCGCGAGCTGCGAGCCGATGGTGACGATGGCGCCCGACCGGGCGGCGATCATCGGCGCGATGGCGTAGTGGATCCAGAGATAGGTGCCCTTGACGTTGATCGCAAAGGTGCGGTCCCACGCCGCCTCCTCGATCGTGTCGACGGTGCCGCCGGTCGAGGCGCCCGCCGCAGTCAGCAGCACGTCGATGCGGCCCCATTTCTCCATGACCTGCTCGACACCGGCGCGCGCCTGCTGGTCGGAGCTCACATCGGCGGTGATGGTGAGAGCCTGGCCTCCACCCCTGCTTTCATTGGCGGCCTCGATGTCGGCCGCAACCTGGCCGAGCCCGGCCCCGTCGAGATCGACCAGTGCCACCTTCGCGCCCTCGGCGGCGAACAGGCGGGCCGAGGCGGCGCCGATGCCCGAGGCACCTCCGGTGACGATGGCGACCTGATCCTTGAGCTTCATGGCGGGAAGCTTAGCCCCGAGCCACGGCGGCTGCACGACAAAGTGACCATCGGTGATGGCGGATCGCCTTACTTCCGGCCCGCGTGCGGCGCTATGAGCGACACCATGAACCCGATCGATCGACGACGTTTCCTTCTGGGGAGCACCACCCTGATGGCCTTCGGTCTCGGCACTGGGAGCGCGCATGCACAGGCCTCGGCCTTCGAGGTCACACGCAGCGATGCCGAATGGCGGCGCCTGCTGACGCCGGAACAGTATGCCGTCCTGCGGAAAGCCGGCACGGAGCGCGCCGGGTCCAGCCCGCTCGACCGCGAGAAGCGTACCGGCACCTTCTGCTGCGCCGGCTGCGACCTGCCGCTGTTCTCGTCGGCCACCAAGTACGACAGCGGCACCGGTTGGCCGAGCTTCAGGCAGCCGCTCGACAAGGCGATCGCCACCAGGCAGGAGACGGGTTTCCTGTTCATGGCGCAGACGGAGGTCCATTGCCGGCGTTGCGGCGGCCATCTCGGCCACGTCTTCAAGGACGGACCTAAGCCCACCGGCCTGCGCTATTGCATGAACGGCGTGGCGATGACCTTCAAACCCGGCGCGAGCCCCTCATGAAAAGGATCGCGCTCCTCGCCTCGCTGCTGATGTTCCTGGCGCTGCCGCCGGCGCAGGCCCAGAATCGCGATCAGACCCGCGCCGTCGCCATCTTCGCCGGCGGCTGCTTCTGGTGTCTGGAGCCGCCGTTCGACAAGCTCGACGGCGTGCTGGCGACGACCCCGGGCTACACCGGCGGCACCAAGGCCGATCCGACCTACGAGCAGGTGACGTCCGGCCGCACCGGCCACTACGAGGCGCTGCAGGTCGAGTACGACCCGGCGCGCGTCGGCTACGAGCGGCTGCTCGAAGTGTTCTGGCGCAACATCGATCCGCTCGATGCCGGCGGCCAGTTCTGCGACAAGGGTCCGCAATACCGCTCGGCCATCTTCGCGGTCGACGACGGCCAGCTTGCGGCGGCCGAAGCCTCCAAGGCGGCCCTGGAAAAGTCGGGCAAGCTCCCCGGACGCATCGTCACCGAGATCCTGCCGGCGGCGAAGTTCTATCCCGCCGAGGCCTACCACCAGGACTACTATCGCAAGAACCCGACGAGCTACACCTACTACCGCTGGAACTGCGGCCGAGACCGGCGGCTGGAGCGGCTGTGGGGACCGCCGCCCAAGTCGTAGATCGGGGCTGGCGCTAAGGCTTCTTCCGCCGTTTGCGCCGCGCCATCATGTTCAGCCCCTCGATCAACGCCGAGAAGGCCATGGCGGCGTAGATGTAGCCCTTGGGGATCTTCACGCCCATACCCTCGGCCAGCAGCGTGCCGCCAATCATCAGCAGGAAGCCCAGCGCCAGCATGACGATGGTCGGGTTGTCGCCGATGAAGCGCGCCAGCGGATCAGCCGCTAGCAGCATCAGAACGACGGCGGTAACGACGGCGATGACCATGATCGGAAGATCGTCGGTCATGCCGACGGCGGTGATGATGCTGTCGAGCGAGAACACCAGATCGAGCACCAGGATCTGGCCGATGACACCCGCCACCGTGACACCCGCCACGCCGGCCGCCGTCGTCTCGCCGGGATGTTCGCCCGCGACATTGTCGTGGATCTCGTTGGTCGCCTTCCAGATCAGGAACAGGCCGCCCGCAATCAGGATCAGGTCGCGCCACGAGAAGCCGTGATTGAACAGCGTGAACAGCGGCGCCGTGAGCTGGACGATGAAGGCCACGCCGCCGAGCAGCGCCAGCCGCAGGATCACCGCCAGACCGATGCCGATGCGGCGCGCGTTC
>NZ_SCVH01000113.1 GCF_004296935.1 Reyranella sp. | reverse complement strand
TATGCCGAGGTCTGTTCGGCCTGCCATTCGCTGTCGCTGCTGGCCTACCGCAACCTGATGGAGCTCGGGCTCACCGACAATCAGGTGAAGGGCCTGATCAAGGACATCGTCGTGCCCGACCTCAACGACGACGGTCAGCCGATCGAGCGTCCGGCGCGTCTGTCAGACCGCTTCAAGAAGCCCTTCCCCAACGAGGCCGCTGCGGCCGCCGCCAACAACGGCAAGGCGCCGCCCGACCTCAGCGTCATCGTCAAGGCGCGCGAAGGCGGCGCGGATTACATCTACGCCATCCTCACGGGCTACGTGCCGTTCGACAAGCTGACGCCGGCGCAGATCAAGGAGTTCTCGGTCGGCAAGGACGACAACTTCAACACCTACTTCCCCGGCCACAAGATTGCCATGGCGCCGCCGCTGGCCGACGACAAGGTGACCTACGCCGACGGCACCAAAGCCACGATCGGTCAGGAAGCTTCCGACGTTACGGAATTCCTCGCCTGGGCTTCGGAGCCGTACATGGAGGACCGCAAGCGCACCGGCGTTCGCGTCATCCTCTTCCTTCTGGCGCTGGCCGGCTTGATGTACGCCGTGAAGCGCCAGGTGTGGTCCGACAAGCACTGACCCCGGTCAGCGCGCCGCCTTCTTGAGGCGGCGCTCGATCGCCTCGTGCCGCGCGATCAGACGGCGGGCGCGGTCGATCACCGGAATGTCGATCATCTTGCCATCGACCGAGAACGAGCCGCGGCCCTCAGCCGCGGCTTTTTCGTCGGCCTCAATCAGCTTTCTGGCGTAGGCCACTTCGTCGGCCGTGGGTGTGAAGGCTTCGTTCAGCGCCTGCACGAGACCGGGATGGATGCAGGTGCCGCCGGAAAAGCCGAAGCGGCGGGCGCGTTCGGCGCTCTTCCTGTAGGCGGCGGGATCGGAATAGTCGGCCACCGTGCCCAGGATTCCCATCATCGCGACGCCATGCGCTTGTGCTGCAAAGGCCACCAGGCGCTTGGGCAACTCGAGCGACTCGTCGCTCGGAATGGACCCGGTCTCGAGCGCGAAATCCTCGCCGCCCAGCATCATGGCGATGACTCTCGGGCCGTGCTCGGCGATGTCGTGGATCTGGCTCAGCGCGCGCGGGTGCTCGATCATGGCACCGAAGCCTACGCCACCGACCGGCATGCCGCGCTCGCGCTCAAGCTCGGTCACCATCTCGTCGAGCAGGCTGAGGTGCTGGACACCCTCGGTCTTGGTGATGAACAGCGCGGAGAGACCCGGCCGCACCGCGGCCTCGATGTCGGGAATCGCAAGCCGCAGCGGCCGATTGATGCGGACGGCGACGTCGGCGCCACCCTTCGCCACCTTCTTCATCGTCTCGGCCAGCATGGCGCGCGCCTCGGGTTTCTGCGCCGGCTGGACGCTGTCCTCGAGGTCGACCAGCACGCAGTCGGCGCCGCGCTCGTGTGCCTTGTCGATGAACTTGGGCACATTGCCCGGCACGTAGAGGGTCGAGCGCCAGACGGGCGGAGCGGGGCGAGAGACGGTCACTTCTTCTTTCCCTTCGATATGGCTCCCGATGCGCAGAGCTTGTCGTATTCGCCCACGCCCAGCAGCGGCTTCAACAGCGCCTCGTTGTGCTCGCCGACCTTGGGCGCCGCCGTCCGCAGTGCCCCAGGCGTACCGGAGAGGCGCGGCACGACGGGATGCGTCGGCAGGTCGCCCATCTCCTCGTCGGGAATCTCGATCAGCGCCTCGCGCTCCAGCACATAGTCGTCCTGCACGATCTGGGCGATGTCGTAGACCGGGCCGATGGTGACGCCGGCCTCGTCGAAGAATTTCAGGTTGGTGGCGAGATCGCGCGCCTTGATGAAGCCGCCGATGATGCCGTCGAGTTCGATGCCGTTCTTCACACGCTCGATATTGGTGGCGAACTTGGGATCCTTCACGAGCTCGGGCCGGCCGATCTTGACCAGCACGCGCTCGGCCATGCCCTGCGTCGAGGCCGACAGGCAAACCCAGTGGCCGTCCTTCGTTTCGTAGACGTTGCGAGGCGCTGCATTGGTCGAACGGCTGCCACTCCGCACTTTCACCTCGCCGGTGAGCTTGTGGTTTGCGGCCTGCGGGCCCAGCACCGAGAACAGCGGATCGAACAGCGGCAGGTCGAGTGTCTGGCCAGTGCCGCCGTTCACCTCGACTTCGCGCAAGGCCACCATGACGGCGCCGTAGCCGTAGAGCGCGGCCATGGCGTCGGCGAGATACATCGGCGGCAGCACCGGCTCGCGGTCCTCGAAGCCGTTCATCGAGGCGAAGCCGCTATAGCCTTCGATCAGGGTGCCGAAGCCCGGCTTGTGGCGAAAGCGGCCGTCCTGGCCCCAGCCGGAGATACGCACGATCACCAGCTTGGGATTGCGCGCGTGCAACTCGGCGGGCGAGAGGCCCATGTCCTCCAGTACGCCTGGCCTAAAGCTCTCGACCAGGATATGCGCCGAGGCTGCGAGGTCGCGCACGATCTTGCGGCCGGCATCGGAGCGCAGATCGAGCGCCACGCTCTTCTTGTTGCGGCTGTAAACCTTCCAGGCCGTCTCGACGCCCTTGACCCGCCACGAGCGCAGCGTGTCGCCCTCGGGCGGTTCGATCTTGATTACTTCGGCGCCGAAATCGGCGAGCTGCAGGGTGAGGATATTGCCTGCGACCAGGCGCGACAGGTCGACGACGCGCACCCCGGCAAGGGGACCGCGCGCCGTCGGATCGAAGGCCTTTTTTGCGGGTCTTTTAGCCAACGTGCTTGCCGAAGAACTCCAGTGTGCGGGCCATGGCCTGCTTGGACGCCGCCGCATCCCAGCTGCCGCGCTCGTCGCAATGGAAGCCGTGGTCGGCCGGATAGTCGAAAATCTGCACGTCGGGATGGAGCTTCCGCAGCTCGTTCACGTGCGTCATCGGGATGTGCATGTCCTTGTCGCCGAAATGCAGTTGCGTCGGCACCGTGGGCTTTTCGGTCCTGGCGCCGTGGATGCCGCCGCCGTAATAGCCCGACACCGCGTCGGGCTTCAGCCGCGTCGCGGCCAGCCAGGAGATGGTGCCGCCCCAGCAATAGCCGGTGACACCGACCTTCCTGGCGCCGCGAGTCTTGAGTTCCTGGATCGCCGCCTCGGTGTCTTGCACCGCCTTGTCGGTGAAGCCGGGTTGCATCACGTATCCGCGGCCCTCCGCGATGGTGTCGGGCGTGTAGCCGAGCTCGATGCCGGTCTTGATGTGGTCGAAGAAGCGCGGCGCCAGGGCGAGGTAGCCTTGGCTGGCGAAGAAGTCGGTCACTGCCTTGATGTGATGGTTGACGCCGAAAATCTCCTGGATGACCACGATGCCGCCCTTCGGCGTATTATTGGGCGCCGCGCCCTTCGGGGTCGCGAGATAGGCGCCGATTTCGCCGGCCGCCGACTTAAGACGTATATCTTCGCCCATGAGAATAACTCCCTCTGTTCGGTGTATTGGACATGGTAATTCAGTGGCATTCAACCCATTGGATCAGTGATGTATTTGCCGAAGCACTTCGAGGGCGACGAGGCCATAGGCCGGGAGATCATGCGGGCCCATAGCTGGGCGCTGCTGACCTCCACGGCCGAGGATGGCGCGCCGTTCACTACGCATCTTTCGTTGCTGTGGCAGGAGGCGGGTGGGCCGCATGGCTCGCTGATCGGCCATGTGGCGCGCGCGAACCCGCACTGGAAGCTGTTCATGCGCCCTGCGGAATCGCTGGCGTTGTTCTGGGGCCCGCACGCCTATGTGTCGCCGACCTGGTACACGCCGGGCGTAAAAGTGCCGACCTGGAACTATGTGACCGTGCACGCCTATGGCCGGCCGCAGATCATCGAGGACACCCAGGGCGCGCTCGAGGTGCTGGCGTCGCTTGCCCGCGAATACGAGGCCGCCGGCCCGGAAGGCTGGGGCCTCGACCGGCTGCCCGCCGGCAATGCCGAGGCGCAGACGCGTGGCATCACGGTGTTCCGCATGCCCCTCTCGCGCGTCGAAACCAAGATCAAGCTCAGCCAGAATCGCGAGCTGGCCGACCGCGAACGCGTCATCGCCAGGCTCGAAGCGTCCGACGGCCAGGACGCCCAGGGCACCGCGCGCTGGATGAAGCGCGTGCTGCCGTAGCCGGGCACCGCGTCTTTTACGAGGGAACGTCGCCCAAGACTGTGCAGCGGCGGATGATCCGTGGTTCGGTGGCGAGATCGTAAGCCCCCGCCTTGTGCAGGAGGCAGCGATTGTCCCAGACCATGAGGTCGCGCGGCCGCCAGTCGTGGAAATAGGTCCGGCAGATTTCGACGATGCGATCGTTGAGCCGATCGATGAAGGCCCGGCCCTCGTCGTAATCCATATCGACGATGCGCTCGGCGTGGTCACCGAGATACATCGCCTTGCGTCCAGTCTCGGGATGCGTCCGGACAACCGGCTGCTCGACGGGCGGTGCCGCCTTGCGCTGGGCATCGGTCATGGGCTCATCGCCGTGCCGGCGGTTTCGCGAGAAATCGAGATTGTGGACGGCGCGCATCGCCGCGAGGCGCTTCTGCTCGTCTGGTGGCATTGCCTCGAAGGCCGAATACATGTCCGCAAACCCGGTACCGCCACCGCGGCTTGGGATCACCTCGGCATAGAGCATCGTCGCCTTGGTCGTGTACGTTTGCCACGATCCGTCAGTGTGCCAGGCCAGCGTTCCGCGGTCCGGATGCCTGCCGTTCGGCTTTCCGTCAGGACCGACGTTCGAGAGCGTGTACAGTTCAGGATGGGCGTTGGCGTGATACTGGTTCATGACATGGACCTGTACCTTGCCGAACCGCCGGGCGAACGCGATCTGGTCGGCGGGCGGCAGATCCTGGTCGCGGAACAGCAGGAGCTGGTGGGCCAGGAAGGCGTCATAGATCGCCGGAAAGGTCGCATCGTCGATCGCCGAGACCGCGATCCCCTCGATTTCGGCACCAAGACCGCCCGCAAACGGACGCAGCCGAAATTTCGGAGGCACGAGGTTCGGCATGGCAGCAGCGGTCGGCATGGCGATCCTTCCCACAGACATTCGTCGTTTGGGGGGAAAGCTAGCGCCGCGCCGCCGCAGGGGTCAAACGGGGGCGCGCATGATCGTGTCCCTCGGATGACTTGGCACGCGGGAAATACCGCAGGTGCGCTACGGTTTGCGGACGGGCCTTGTGGATGAGGCTGAAACGAAAGTGACACAGAGTTGCAGCGTTGATATCGCGGGCCTGGGCTACCTCGGTCCCAAGCATCAAGGGAGATTGGGATGGACAGCTACGACAATTCGGAAGACGTCGGTTCGAACGCCAGCACCGAGCCCTCGATCGGCGAATTGATCGAGCGGCGGCTCGGTCGGCGCGGCGCCCTGCGCGGCCTGTTCGGAGCCGGCGCCGCTGCCGCATTGGGCCATGAACTGCTGGGCAGCACGGCGTTGGCCCAGGAGACCGGCCCGTCATCGCTCACCTTCAAGGAGGTGGCCCATGGGCTCGACAAGACACACCACATCCCCGAAGGCTACGAGGCGCAAGTGATCATCCGCTGGGGCGATCCGGTCGTGGCCGGTGCACCGGCCTTCGATCCCGCCAACCTGACGGCGGCGGCCCAGGAAAAGCAGTTCGGCTACAACTGCGACTTCATCGGCCTGCATGCCTTGCCCGTCGGCAGCACGACGAACGACCGGTTCCTCATGGTCGTCAACCACGAGTACACCGATCCCGGCTTGATGTTCGCCGGGTTGGGTTCGGGCCGTAGCGTCAACCTCAGGGCATCCAAGCCGCAGGTCGAGGTCGAGATGGCCGCGCATGGCGGTGCGGTGGTCGAGATCGTCCGCGAAGGCGGCACGTGGAAGGTCGTACCGGACAGCAAATACGCCCGGCGCATCACCGGCACCACGCCGATGGAAGTCTCCGGCCCGGCGGCTGGCCACGACAAGTTGAAGACATCTGCCGATCCGACCGGCGCCAAGGTGCTGGGCATGCTGAACAACTGTGCCGGCGGCAGCACCCCCTGGGGCACGTGGCTGACGGCGGAGGAGAATTTCAACGGCTATTTTGGCGGCGATGCCGAGAAGATGCCCGATGCCAAGGCCTACAAGCGCTACGGCATCTCGAAGGCCACCTGGTATGCCTGGGCGCAGCACATCGATCGCTTCAACGTCGAGAAGGAGCCGAACGAGCCCAATCGCTTCGGTTGGATCGTCGAGATCGACCCCTATGATCCTTCGGCGGCGCCGATCAAGCGCACCGCGCTCGGTCGCTTCAAGCATGAGGGTTGCACCTACGCCCTCGCCAAGGACGGCCGGGTCGTGTTCTACAGCGGCGACGACGAGCGATTCGACTATGTCTACAAGTTCGTCACGGCCAAACCGTGGAATCGTCAAGATCGTGCGGCGAACAAGAACCTGCTGGACGAAGGCACGCTCTACGTCGCCCGATTCGCCGACGACGGCAAGGTCGAGTGGTTGCCGCTGGTTCATGGCCAGGGCCCGCTGACGGCGGAGAACGGCTTTGCCAGCCAGGCCGACATCCTGATCTACACCCGTGTGGCCGCCGATCTCTTGAAGGCTACGCCGATGGATCGTCCCGAGGACGTCGAGACCAATCCGGTCAACGGTCGGGTCTATGTCATGCTCACCAACAACACGCGCCGCACCGAACAGCAGGTCAATCGCGCCAATCCTCTGGCCCGCAACGCCCACGGCCACGTCATCGAAATCACGCCCAAGGACGGCGACCATGCCTCGACCGAAGGTACGTGGTCGATCTTCATTGCCGGCGGCAAGCCAGGTATCGATGCCGGGGCGCGCTATCACCGGGCGACATCGGAGAACGGCTGGCTGTCCTGCGTCGACAACTGTGCTTTCGACAGCAAGGGCCGCATCTGGATCGCCACCGACGGCGCGCCGACGGCTGCCGGCATCGCCGACGGCCTTTATGGCGCCGACACCGCGGGTTACGGCCGCGGCCTGACGCGCTGCTTTTTCCAGGCGCCGACCGGCGCGGAAGTCTGCGGCCCGATCCTGACGCCCGACGACAGCACGGTATTCCTTTCCATCCAGCATCCCGGCGAGGATGCCGGATCGACCTTCGAGAAACCGTCGACGCGCTGGCCCGACTTCAAGGACGGCATGCCGCCCAGGCCATCCGTGATCGCCATCACCAAGAAGGGCGGCGGGCCGATAGGGTCGTAGGCCGAGCAAAGCTCGGCCTGAAAGCGTCAGGACATTGCGCAGCAATGTCCGGGAGCGCCGAAGAAAGAACGGCCACTCGCGTTCTGGTCTATTCCGCGCCGTGCGAGCTTTCGCGCTTGGTTACAAGCGCTGCCGCTCGCCGGTTCAATGTGTAACGCGCCTTGGCGCGTTACACATTGAACCTGAAATGGAAGACGTCGCCGTCCTTGACGGTGTAGTCCTTGCCTTCCAGGCGAAGCCTGCCGGCATCACGCGCGCCGGCCTCGCCCTTCAGGGTCACATAGTCGTCGTAGGCGATGGTCTCGGCGCGGATGAAGCCCTTCTCGAAGTCGGTGTGGATGACCCCTGCGGCGGCGGGTGCCGTGGCTTCGCGGCGCACCGTCCAGGCCCGCGCCTCCTTCGGCCCGACCGTGAAGAAGGTCACGAGGTCGAGAAGCTGGTAACCCGCCCGCACCACACGCGCGAGGCCGGTTTCCTTTAGGCCGAGAGAGGAAAGATAGTCGTCCTGGTCTTCCGGCGGCAGCTGCGCCACTTCGGCCTCGATGGCGGCCGAGATCACCACGGCCAGCATGCCGCGTTCCTTGGCGAAGGCTTCGGCCTTGGCGCTGTGGGCATTGCCGGTGGCGGCCGAGCCTTCGTCGACGTTCAGCACGTACATCATCGGCTTGGCGGTGATGAGCTGCAGCCCGTGGAAGACCGGCCGCTCGTCGGCCGTCAGCGCCGCCTCCCGGGCGGGCTTGCCCTCGCGCAGTGCCTCGAGCGCTTTCTTGACCACCGGCGCTTCGGCGGCGGCGTCCTTGTCGCCACCCTTGGCGCGCTTCTCGAGGTTGGGCAGGCGCTTTTCCAGGCTGTCCATGTCGGCCAGCATCAGCTCGGTCTCGACGATCTCGGCGTCGCGTACCGGATCGACGCTGCCCTGGACGTGGGTCACGTCGCCGTCCTCGAAACAGCGCAGCACGTGGGCGATGGCGTCGACCTCGCGGATGTTGGCCAGGAACTGATTGCCGAGCCCTTCGCCCTTCGAGGCGCCTTTGACGAGGCCGGCGATGTCGACGAACTCGAGCTGGGTCGGGATGATCTTGGCCGACCCCGCGATTGCCGACAGCTTGTCGAGACGTGGGTCGGGCACGGCGACGCGGCCGACGTTGGGCTCGATGGTGCAGAACGGATAGTTGGCCGCCTGCGCCGCCTGCGTGGCCGTCAGCGCATTGAACAGGGTCGACTTGCCGACGTTGGGCAGGCCGACGATACCGCAATTGAAACCCATTTTGCTCTTTCTGACCGCTTACTCTCTGATGTCCAGTCTGGCCGGGAGATCGGGAGGCGGCGCGAGATGCGCCACCCGGCTCATGTATTTCTCGTCCGCCTTGGCACCGCCTTCGACCAGCAGCGCCGATTCTTCGGCCAGGGCCGACAGCACCTTCGGCACCCAGCCGGTCTTGGGATCGCGCTCATCCGGCTCGAAGTCGCGCAGGACCCAGTGCAACACCAGGTCCTTGTGGCCGGGGTGGCCGATGCCGATTCGCACCCGGCGATAGTCCTTGCCGACGTGGGCGTCGATGTCGCGCAGGCCGTTGTGGCCGCCGGCGCCGCCGCCCTTCTTCATGCGCACCTTGCCGGGTGCGATGTCGAGCTCATCGTGGAACACCACCATGCGGTCGAGCGGCACTTTCAGAAAGCGCACTGCCTCGCCCACAGCCTTGGCCGACTCGTTCATGAAGGTCATGGGCTTCAATACGATGACGCGCTCGCCGCCGAGATGACCTTCGGTCACTTCGCCGTTGAACCGTGCGCGCCAGGGCTGGAAAACACGGCGGCGGACAATCTCGTCCACCGCCATGAATCCAACGTTGTGCCGATGCCCCGCGTAGCGGGGCCCGGGGTTGCCGAGCCCGACCAGCAGGAGCATCGGACCGGCGGAACCCTGTTCCGCCGACTACTTCTTCGCCGGAGCGGGGGCCTTGCCGCCCGCCGCCGGAGCCGCAGCACCTGCCGCCGGAGCAGCACCACCCGCCGCGGGTGCAGCACCCGCCGCCGGCGCTGCCGCCGCGTCGGTCGCCGCCGCCGGAGCCGCCGCATCTGCCGCCGCCTGGGCCGCCGCTTCGCGCACCACGGTCGGTGCGGCGATCGACGCCACGGTGGCGTTCTTGTCACGGCTCACCACGCGGACGCCCTCGGGAACCGAGATCGTCGAGAGGTGGATGGAATGGCCGATTTCGAGGCCGGTCAGATCGACCTCGAAATATTCCGGGATGGCGTCGGCCTTGGTGCGCACCGTGATCTCGTGGGCCACGATGTTGAGCACGCCGCCGCGCTTGATGCCAGGCGATGCCGCTTCGTTCTTGAAGTGGACGGGGACCTGCACGGTGATGATCGACTCAGGCCCGATGCGGAGGAAGTCGAGATGGAGGGGCTTGTCCGTCACCGGGTCGACCTGCACGTCGCGCGGCAGGACCTGGTAGCCCGTGCCCTCGACGTCGATCTGCAGTCGGTGGTTGAAGTAACCTTCCTTGTGCAGTTCGCGTTCGATCGACTTCGGCTCGACCGCGATCATGACCGGGGGTTGCTTGTCGCCGTAGATCACGGCGGGAATCAGTCCCTCGCGACGGCTGGAACGGGCGCCCCCTTTGCCGGCCCGATCCCGCTTCTTCGCGACGACTTTGGTCGTCTCTGACATCTCACTTCTCCTTGGGTTGCTCTTTTCTCTCTCACTCGCGGCGCGGCCTCCAGGGGTGCCGATCGCCGGATCTCAGAACTTCTCAGTCGACCAAATCTTCAGTCGAACAAACTCGACACCGACGATTCGTCGGAAATGCGTTTCATCGCTTCGGCCATCAGCGAGGCGATGCTGAGCGGCCGCACGTTGGGCGAAATCCGCACCGCCTCGGTGGGCTGGATCGAGTCGGTGATGACCAGCTTCTCCATCGGCGAGGCGGCGACACGGGCCACGGCACCGCCCGACAGCACGCCGTGAGTGACGTAGGCGCACACCGACTTGGCGCCCTGGTCCATCAGCGCGACCGAGGCGTTGCACAGCGTGCCGGCCGAGTCGACGATGTCGTCGATCAGGATGCAGTCCTGGCCCTTCACGTCGCCGATCACGTTCATCACTTCGCTGACACCCGCCGCCTCGCGGCGCTTGTCGATGATGGCGAGATCGGCATCGATGCGCTTGGCGATGGCACGCGCGCGCACCACGCCGCCGGTGTCGGGCGAGACCACGGTGAAGCTGCGATTCTTGAGCGTCTCGTGAATGTCCTTGGAGAACACCGGGCCGGCATAGAGATTGTCGACGGGAATGTCGAAGAACCCCTGGATCTGCGCGGCGTGCAGGTCGAGCGTCAGCACGCGGTTGGCGCCGGCATGGGTCAGCAGATTGGCGACCAGCTTGGCCGAGATCGGCGTGCGTGAGCCGGTCTTGCGGTCCTGCCGGGCGTAGCCGAAGTAGGGCATCACCGCGGTGATGCGACGCGCCGAGCTGCGGCGCAGCGCATCGATGGTGATCAGCAGTTCCATCAGATGGTCGTTGGCCGGCGAGCTGGTCGACTGGAGGACGAACATGTCCTCGCCGCGCACGTTCTCCAGGATCTCGACGAAGATCTCGTTATCGGAGAAGCGACGGATGTTGGCTTTGACCAGCGGCAGCGCCAGCTTGGCGGAAATGGCTTCTGCCAGCGGTCGGTTGCTGTTGCCGGTGAGAATCTTCATGGATCGCGCCCCTCGCGCCGGGGCGGGACCTCGTTAAGTCGTTGATATTACACGACAAAACGTCCATCCCGGGCCGCGACGCGGCGGACCATACCAATGTGGGCGGGCCGTGTAAACGCCCTGTAATCAGGGCTTTTTCGGCGCGTAAAAAACACTGTCGATCTCGACGATATCGTCGTCGAACAGGCGCCGGACCTCGACCATGGTGCGCGGCGGATAGGGCGGCTTGCCCCAGAGTTCGGCCTGCGCCTTGTCGACCATGGGCGCGAACATCTTGAGGTCACTGACGTAGATCGTGAGTCGCACGCAGTCCTGCAGGCTGGCGCCCTCCGATTGGGCGATCAGCCGGATGTTGAGGAAGGCCTGGCGAATACGGGCCTGTGGATCCTGGACCAGCCTGTTGGTCGCGGGATCGACGCCTTGCATGCCGGCGACGAAGACGAAGTCGCCGGCCCTGGCGCCCAGGCTCCAGGTCCCCTCCGCCTTGATGGCGCCGGATGGATCGAGCGTCCTGACGCCGTTGGGTGACTGCGCGACGGCGACACTCGGCGCCATCGCCGTGGCCATCACGCCAAGAAGGGCGAGAGGCCTCATGCAGCGTGCGGCTGGGCCACGAACGGCCACTGCGCCTTGTCGACCTTGGTGTAGGGCAGCAGCGACCAGTCCGGCACCAGGGCGCCGGGGGCGGCGACATAGACCACTTCGCTCGCGATCGGCGCATAGGCGGCATGGAAGTGTTGCATCGACTTCACCACCACGACCTTCTTGGTCGAGGGATCGACGCCGAGCTTGGTGAAGCAGTCGAGGCTGTGGCACTGCGAGCGCTTGGTATTGACGATCACCGTCACCCCCTCGATCTGCAGGGCCGCCACGTCGCCGATCGGGTTGGTGCCTTTGCGTGCGCCGCCGAACTGGATGAAGACGTCCTTCTCGAGCTTCAGCACCTTGGCGCGGGCATCGATCGGCGGGCCCGATTGCGGCCCGAGCTTGCCGCCCAGGCGGATGTCGAGCTCGGCGCCTTCGCCGACTTCGAAAGCGAGCCTGACGGCGCCGGGATCCCAGAACATGGCAATGGCCGCGTCCTTTACCTTGCCGTCGAGCAGCGCCTTCAGGACGAAGGTCGAGTCCGAAGCGGCTCCACCGCCGGCATTGTCCGACACGTCGGCCAGCACCATGGGTTTGGGCAGATTGTGCGAATTCACGCGCGCCATGGCGGCGCCCAGCGTGACATAGGGCGGTTGCGTCGCCGCGCGCATGGCGAAGAATTCCTGCCCGAGTTCCCGTGCGAGTTTCTCGGCCTTCGGCTTGTCGCCGTCGGTGACGGCGATGACCTTGCTGCTCATCTCCTTGATGTCCGACCACGGGAAGCCGTGGGCGATCGAGAGCGAGAGCACGCCGTCCTTGCCTTCCATCGCCATGAGCTTGTCGACGAAGCCGCGCATCGGCTGGCGCGTAGTGTGGAACACGCCGATCATGCGGCAGTCCCAGGTGGCCATCACCGGCCTGGTGCGGCCTTCGATGGCGCCTTCCATGACGTTGAACAGGTCGTCGGCGCGGTCCGACACGTCGACGTGCGGGTATTCCTTGAACAGTACCAGCACTGTGGCGTCGCGCATCGTGCCCTCGCCGATATTGCAATGGAGGTCGAGCTCGACGCCGACGGGAACGCTCGGACCCACGACCTTGCGCACATGGGCGAGCAGGTCGCTTTCGCAATCGTCGTAGCCCTCCGCCACCATGGCGCCGTGCATGGAGAGGAACACGCCATCGACCGGCATCGCGGCCTTGAGGTCAGCCACGATCTCGTCGCGGAAGGCTTCGTAGACCTTCTTCACCGTCCGTCCGGCGGGCTGGGCGAAGGCGCAGAGGCTTTCCTCCACCTGCCAGCCCTTGGCCTCGGCGCGGCTGCGCCAGACAGCGAGCGGCGCGCCGAACATCGGCACGTTCGTGCCGTAGCTGCCCTTGCGGAAGAGGCAGGTCTCCTCGAAGAGCTGGTGGTCGGTCGGGATGGCGGCGAAGGTGTTGGTTTCGGTGCCGAGGCAGGCGGTAAAGATCTTTTTCATTTGTCCTTTGAGTGTCGCTCAGACAGCGACAGAAAAAAATTCCACTTTGGTGATCTTGGGCGACCCGGCCGAAGCGGGCAAGTCATTGTCCTGTCGAGCATTTCCGCCTCTCGGACCGGACATCGCCTGTCGCCTGAACAGCGACATTTTTTGACTCCGATTCTGGAATTTCTTCGGAGTGTCCGGCCGAACGTCGGTCGAGTGAAGCTGTCCGGAGAAGCTCGGTCATGCAGGCACCCTACGAAGAACCCGAAACGAAAGTCGAATCGCGGTTCTGTCGATGTCGGTCGTCGTAAGCGATTGGCGCGCAACGATGTTTTTTGAAGAGCCCTTCGTCGCGACTATTTTCCGGACAGGTTGTCGCAGCCGCTCAGGCCGCCAGCGCACGATCCATCAACTGGACCTCGGTGGTGCCGAGATCGGCAGTGCCGAACTGGGCGAAATGGCCGGCGCCCAGCCGGGTCTCGCCATAGAGCGTGGCGAACGGCGAGTTGGCGTCCACCAGGGCAGCCAGCGCGGCGATGCGGGCGAGGCCCTCGCAGACGAAGCGCACCCGGCGCTCGGCATCGGCGGATTTCAGCGTCCGTTCCAGCGCCTGGGCAAGGGGCGCCACGTTGAAGGCCTGTGAGGCGGTGCGCACCAGCCGGGACAGCGTGTCCATCGCGGCCTCGGGGTGACGGCCGGCGGCGCGCAGCACGTCGAGCGCCATGACGTTGCCCGAGCCCTCCCAGATGGCGTTGAGCGGTGCCTCGCGGTAGTAGCGGGCCAGTGGCAGGTCCTCGGTGTAACCGTTGCCACCCAGGCATTCGAGCGACTCGTAGATCACCTGCGGCGTGCTCTTGCACACCAGGAACTTTACCGCAGGCGTCAGCAGCCGGGCGTAGGCCGCGTCGCGCGGGTCCGTCGAGGCGCAATCCGCAGCGTGGGTGAGGCGGAACACCAGCGCCACCTGGGCTTCCAGTTCGAGGGCGAGGTCGGCTGCGACGGCACGCATCGCTGGCTGGTCGGCGAGCCTCTTCTGGAACACCGAGCGGTTGCGGATGTGGTGCAGCGCCTGGCTGAGCGCGATCCGCATCTGGCCGGCCGAGGCGATGGCGCAGTCGAGCCGCGTCAGGTTCACCATCTCGATGATGGTCCGCACGCCCGCACCCTCGGCGCCGACCCGCTCGGCATAGGCGGCATGGAATTCGACTTCCGACGAGGCGTTCGACTTGTTGCCGAGCTTGTCCTTCAGGCGCTGGAAGCGCAGCCCGTTGTGACTGCCGTCGGGCTTATGGCGCGGCATCAGATAGCAGGTGAGTCCACCTTCTGCCTGGGCCAGCACCAGGAAGGCATCGCACATCGGCGCCGACATGAACCACTTGTGGCCGGTGATCTCGACATGATCGCCTTTATTCGCCGCCTGGGTGATGTTGGCGCGCACGTCGGTGCCGCCCTGGCGCTCGGTCATGCCCATGCCGAGTGTGACGCCCTTCTTCTCTCGCCACGGCAAAGGCCGGGGATCGTAGTGGCGCGATTGAATTTTCGGCAGCCATTTCTTGAGCAGCCCGGGCTCCGCCCGGAGCGCGCCAATGCAGGCGTGCGTCATGGTGATGGGGCACAGGTGGCCGCTCTCGGCCTGGGTCGCGAGGTAGAGACGCACGGCGCGGGCGGCGAGCGGGCCCTTCGGATCGGTGCCGTCGTGGGCCGATGCGTGGATGCCGTGGCCGATGCTCTTGGCCATCAGTGCGTGATAGGCGGGATGAAACTCGACGAGGTCGAGGCGGTTGCCCTTGCCGTCCATCGTCCGGAGCTTGGGCGGATTCTCGTTGGCGACGCGGCCGAGATCGAGGGTCGCCGCCGAGCCGTAGTCGCGGCCGCAGGCCGACAATCCCTTGGCGTCGAGGCCAAGGCGCGACGCGGCATCGGCCAGTGGCCGGTCGGCGGTGAACAGATCGACGTCGCCGAAGGGCGGCGATTGATTGAACGAGGCGTCTTCGAGCAGGCCGGAGGACATGGGACATAGTCCCTCATGCACCTCTCCCCCGCTAGGGGGAGAGGACGGGTGAGGGGGCAGCGAAGTCTGTAACCCCCTCACCCAACCTCTCCCCCTAGCGGGGGAGAGGAATATGAAAGGTCATGAGGGTGAGGCGTTGCCTTACTCGCCGCCGCCGTACTTGAAGGAGAGCTTCACCTTGGTGCGGTAGGCCGAGACCTTGCCCTTCTCGATGACCAGGTCCTGCTCGACCACTTCGGCGACGCGCAGGTCGCGCAGCGACTTGGCTGCCCGTTCCACTGCGGCCTTCGCCGCCTTTTCCCAGGATTCGCTGCTGGTGCCGACCAGCTCGATCACCTTGTAGACACTCTCCGCCATGTGAGCCTCCCTGGACACGGTTCTGCCGTTTGATCCGGTGCCGGGTCAGGGGGAGGCTCGGCAGCGGCTGCCTAGCTGGCCTTTTCCTTGTAGCGCAGGAAGCCTATCACGCCGCGGCGAACTTGCCGAATTCCCAGTTGCGGCCGGGGGCGGCGGCGAACAGTGCCTTGGTGTAGTCGTCGCGCGGGGAGCCGAACACCTGCTCGGCCGAGCCGTATTCGACGACGCGGCCCTTGCTCATCACCGCAACGTAGTCGCAGATCTGCGCCGCCACGCGCAGGTCGTGGGTGATGAACAGCACGGCGAGATTTAGCCGGACACGGATTTCGTCGAGCAGCTCCAGCACCTGCTTCTGCACCGACACATCGAGGGCCGAGACCGCCTCGTCGGCGATCAGCAGCTCGGGCTCCATGGCGAGCGCGCGGGCGATGCAGATGCGCTGGCGCTGGCCGCCGGAGAACTGGTGCGGATAGCGGTCAAGCGAATTGGGATCGAGGCGCACGGTCTCCATCAGCTTGCGGGCACGGGCCAGCGCCTCGTCGCGCTTGAGGCCGAAGTTCATCGGCCCCTCGATGATCGACTCGCCGATGGTGATGCGTGGGTTCATCGAGCGGTAGGGGTCCTGGAAGACGATCTGCACGCGGCGGCGGTGCGGGCGGAGTTTGCCGGCCGACATGGTGGCGATCTCGGTGTCGCCCAGGAAGATCTTGCCGCCGGTCGGGTCGATCAGGCGGGCGATGCAGCGCGCCACCGTCGACTTGCCCGAGCCCGATTCGCCCACGATGCCGAGCGTCTCGCCCTTGCGGATGTCGAGGTCGACGTCGACCGCGGCCTTCACGACGCGGGCCTTCTGGAAGAAGGCACTGGCCGAGTAGGTCTTGCCGAGTTTCTCGGTGCGCAGCACGGTCGGGCCGTCCTTGCGCACGCCGCGATGCACGGGATGGATCGAGGGCACCGAGGAGATCAGCATCTTGGTGTAGGCGTGCTCGGGCCGCGACAGGATCTTCTCGGTCGGGCCCATCTCGACCAGCTCGCCCCAGCGCAGCACGGCGACACGATGGGCGATCTCGGCGACGACGCCGAAATCGTGGGTGATGAACAGCACGCCCGTGCCCTGGCCCTCCTGCAACTCGGCGATCAGCTTCAGGATCTCGGCCTGGGTGGTGACGTCGAGCGCGGTGGTCGGCTCGTCGGCGATCAGCAGGACGGGATCGAGCACCAGCGCCATGGCGATCATGATGCGCTGGCGCTGGCCGCCCGAGAGCTGGTGCGGGTAGGAGGCGTAGATGCGCTCCGGCTCCGGCAGCTTCACACGGTCGAGGATGGCGATGATCTTGGACTTGCGCTCGGCGGCGTCGAGCTGGGTGTGGGTCGCCAGCACCTCGTCGATCTGCAGGCCGCAGGTCATGACCGGATTGAGCGCCGTCATCGGCTCCTGGAAGATCATCGACATGCGCGTGCAGCGCAGTTCGCGCAGGCGCGATTCGTCGGCGGCCAGGATGTTCTCGCCCTCGAGCAGGATCTCGCCCGAACTCGGCTTCAGGGCCTTGGCGAGCAGCCCCATGATGGTGAAGGCGATCACCGACTTGCCCGAGCCGGATTCGCCCACGAGGCAGACGATCTCGCCGGGATTGACGGTGAAGCTCACTTTCTCGACGGCGTTAACGCGGTCGGCGCCAGCCGGCAGAGTGACACTCAGATTGCGGACTTCGAGGACGGGACGCTTGGTGTCGGTCATCTTGTCGGACATCAGACTTTCTTGCTCATCTTCGGATCGAGCGTGTCGCGCAGCCCGTCGCCCATGATGTTGATCGCCAGCACGGTGAGCGCGAGGAAGATGCCGGGAAAGAAGATGTTGTGCGGGAACACGCGGAACAGCGTGCGACCCTCGGCCATGATGTTGCCCCAGCTCGGGATTTCCGGCGGGATGCCGATGCCGAGGAAGCTCAGGATCGCCTCGGCGATGATGGCGGCGGCGGCGATGAAGGTGCCCTGCACGATCAGCGGCGCCACGGTATTGGGCAGGATGTGGCGGAACATCAGGGTCCAGGTCGGTGTGCCGACCGAGATGGCACCCTCGACGTAGGGTTCCTCGCGCACCGACAGCACCACCGAACGGACCAGGCGCACGACGCGCGGCACGTCGGGCACGACGATGGCGAAGATCACGGTGATGAGGCCAGCGCGCCAGATCGAAACCAGGGCGATGGCGAGCAATATGCCCGGTATCGCCATCAGCCCGTCCATTATTCGCATGATGATGCCGTCAGCCCATCGCACGTAGCCAGACACCAGGCCGATCACGAGCCCGATGGCGATCGAGGCGACGGCGACGGCCACGCCGATCACCAAGGACACGCGCGTACCGTAGAGAACGCGGCTATAGACGTCGCGCCCGAGGCTGTCGGTGCCCATGAGCACCACGCGCTTGGCGGTCTGGCCGTCATCGAGGCGGAAGGTGATCTCGGTGCCCGGCTTCTTGTTGCGCGCAGCCGGATCGATGCGGGTCGGATCCACCGTCCCCAGGAATGGCGCCAGGATGGCTATCACCAGCATGACCAGCAGGATGGCCCCGCCGAAGATGACGGCGGTGTTGCGCACGGCAAGGGCCCACAAGCTCTTGCGCTTGGTCGATGCCGCCGCGATGGAGGCGGAGTCGACGATCTCTTCGGGGGTGATCGCGCTCAATACCGGATCCTCGGGTCGAACAGGGTGTAACTGATATCAATCAACAGGTTGATCACGACATAGACCACCGAGAACAACAGGATGACGGTCTGGATGGTCGGGAAGTCACGGCTCAGCACGGCCTCGACGGTGAGCCGGCCCAGGCCGGGCAGGCCGTAGACGCTCTCGGTCACGACGGCGCCGCCGATCAGGCCGGCGATGCCGAGGCCGATCACGGTCAGGATCGGCACGGCGGCGTTGCGCAGCGCGTGCCGCATCAGCACGACGCGATTGGAAAGCCCCTTGGCACGGGCGGTGCGGATGTAATCCTCGTTGAGCACCTCGAGCACACTGGCGCGCGTCATGCGGGCGATCAGGGCGACGAAGACCACGGCGAGCGTGACGCTGGGCAGGACCATGCGCTCGAGGAAACCCCAGAAGTTGACGCCGATACGGACGTATCCCTGCACCGGCAGCCAGCCGAGTTCGATGGCGAAGACGTAGATCAGGCAATAGCCGATCACGAACACCGGCACCGAAAAGCCCATGACCGAGAAGCCCATGACGAAGCGGTCGACCAGCGAGCCGTGGCGGTAAGCCGCGAGAACACCCATCGGCACGGCAACGGCGACGGCGATCACCAGGGTGCAGATGGCCAGCGCCAGGGTCGGTTCGACACGCTGGGCGATCAGTTCGGCCACGGTCTTCTTGAAGAAGAAGCTTTCGCCGAAATTGCCCTGGAGGATGTTGCCGATCCAGATGACGAACTGCGTCCAGATAGGCTCGTCGAGCCCGAGCTTGTTGCGGATGTCGGCGATCTGGTCGGACGTGGCGTTGTCGCCGGCGATCACCGCCGCCGGATCGCCCGGTGTCAGGCGCAGCATGAGGAAGACGAAAACCGCCACCACCGTCAGAACGGGAATGATGGCGATGAGACGACGGATGATGAAATCGAGCATTGGTTCCCAATCGGAGGATCGTCCCGGGCGGCGGTTGCCGCCCGGGACGTCGTCGTTACTTCTTCTCGATGTTCCACATCACCGGCACCGGCGCCTTGAGCCAGCCCGAGACGTTGGAGCGCATGGCGCCCGGGCCGTACCACTGGCCGAGCCAGCCGAATTGTGCCGTCTCGAGCGCGCGCGCTTGGATGGCTATGGCCAGCGCCCTGCCCTTGGCCGGATCGGTTTCCTTGGCGTAGTCGTCGCGCATCTTTTCCATCTGCGGATCGGTCGGCCAGCCGAACCACGACGACTTCTCGCCGTTGGCGACGAAGTAGGAGTTGGAGATCGGGTTCAGCGCGTCGGCCGACACCGAGAAGGTATGGAAGACGTTCCAGCCGCCGGCCTGCGGGGATTCCTTCCTCGTGCGACGGTTGACCAGCGTCTGCCAGTCCATCGCCTGCATGTCGACCTTGAAGCCGCCCTGCTCGAGCAGTGCCTTGGTGACCGGCGCCATGTTGGTCAGCACCGGCAGCGTCGTCGACTGCATCAGCACGATCGGTGTGCCGTCGTATCCCGCCTCCTTCAGGAGTGCCTTGGACTTCTCGAAGTCGGGCTTGATCAGCAGGCCCTTGGTGTCCTCCGATGCGTTCGGTGTGCCGCAGATGAAGGCGGCGGCGCAGATCTTGTAGTAGGCGGCATCGCCGATGGTGGCCTTGAGGTAATCCTCCTGGCGCATCGAGTAGAGCGCAGCGAGCCGCACCTTGGGGTTATCGAACGGCTTCTGCAGGTGATTGAAGCGGATGATGAAAACGTGACCAAGCGGATTCCAGTCGACCAGGGTGACGTTCTTGTCCTTCTTGAGGATGGGGATCAGATCGTGCGGCAGTTGCTCGATCACGTCGATTTCGCCGGCGATCATCGCGTTGACCTGCTGCTGCACGTCAGGCATCTCGATGATCTCGACGCGGTCGACCTTGACGACCTTGCCGCCGGCCAGCCCAGACGCGGGCTCAGCTCTCGGTTTGTATTTCGGGTTCTTGTTGTAGACGTGTTTCTCGCCGGGCTTGGATTCGGCCGTGACATAGATGAACGGGCCCGAGCCGACATACTTGTCGATCTGCTTGAAGGCGTCGGTCGCCGCGACATCCTTCGGCATCATGAAGGGCACGTTCGAGCTCGGCTTGCCGAGCGTGTCGAGCACAAGGCCGTACGGCTCCTTCAGTATCATCTGGAAGGTCTTGTCGTTGGTGACCTTGAACTCCTTCACGAAGTCCATGAGCTTGGTGCCCATGGCGTCGCGCTTGCCCCAGCGCTGCAGCGAGGCGACGCAGTCCTCCGAGGTCACCGGCTTGCCGTCGTGCCATTCCAGCCCGTCGCGCAGGGTGAAGGTCCACACCGTCTTGTCGGGCGACACCTCGTACTTGTCGACCATCTGCGGCTTCACCGCGTTGTTCTCGTCGGACGCGAACAGCGTGTCGTAGATGAAGTAGCCGTGGTTGCGCGTGACGTAGGCCGTCGTCTGGATCGGGTCGAGGATCGTCAGGTTGCCATTCTGCACGAATTTCAGGACCTTGCCCTGGGCCAGTACCGGCCCGGCTGCCGCCACGACCGCGCCGGCAGCCATCGCCGCAAGCATTCGTCTCGTTATTGATTTCATCTGAGCCCCTCCAGTTTACTCCCCATCGAAGAAGGCGGATCCCCACCCGCCCTCATCGATGGGCGCGCGGGGCCGAGGCCCCGCGCGCGTCTCGCTTGCTCTCACTTCTTCGTCACGTTCCAGAACACGGTAACCGGCGCCTCGATGTTGCCGGAGACCGTGTTGCGCAGCGCGAACGGCGAATACCACTGTCCGAGGTGGACGTGGGTCGGATACTCCGTCACGCGCACCTGCACGGCCTCGGCGATCGCCTTCTGCTTGGCCGCATCGGTTTCCGTGGCGTAGTCATTGCGTAGCTTCTGGATGGTCTCGTCGCACGGCCAGCCGAACATGGCCTTGTCGCAACCAGCGTTGAAGAAACCGGCCATCACCGGGTTGAGTACGTCGGCTGCGACCCATGAGGTGAGGAAGGCGCTCCAGCCGCCCTTGTCCAGCGGATCCTTCTTGGAGCGGCGGCTGACCAGGGTCTGCCAGTCCATCGATTGCATGTCGACCTTGAGGCCGCCCTTCTCCAACAGGTTCTTGGCGACGGGGGCGAGATTGGTCAGCACGGCAAGGTCGGTCGACTGCATCAGCACGATCGGCGTGCCGTCATAGCCCGCCTCCTTCAGAAGCGCCTTCGACTTCTCGAAGTTGGAGTTGAGCTTGTCCTCCCAGCCCTTGAAGGTCTGCAGCGGCGTGCCGCAGATGAACATCGCCTTGCATTCCTTGTACCACTTCGGATCGCCGATCACGGCGTCGAGGAAGTCCTTCTGGTTCAGGGCGTAGAGAACGGCCTGGCGGACCTTCGCGTTGTCGAAGGGCTTGTGAAGGACGTTGAAGCGGAACGTGTACTGGTTGCCGAGCGGGTTGGCGTTGAACAGCTTGACGTTCTTGTCCTTGGCCAGAACCGGCAGAAGGTCGTGCGGCGGCGATTCGATCATGTCGATCTCGCCGGCCAGCAGCGCGTTGACCGTGGTCTGGTGGTCGCCCAGAACGCGCCACTCGACGCGATCGACCTTCACCACCTTGCCGCCGGCCAGGCCGGAGGCCGGCTCGCTGCGCGGCTTGTACTTGGGATTCTTGACGTAGACCGTCTTCTCGCCCGGCTTCCATTCGTCGAGCTTGAAGATGAAGGGGCCGGAGCCGATCACGTCCTCGGCCTTGATCTGCGTGTTGGGATCGGTCGCCGCGACCCGCGCCGGCATCATGAACGGCACGTTCGAGGAAGGCTTGCCCAGCGACTGCAGGACGAGGCCGTACGGTTCCTTCAAGGTCATCGTGAACGTCTTGGCGTTCACCGCTTTCATGTCCGTGACGCGGGCCAGCAGCGCCTGGCCCATCGAATCCTTGGCGCCCCAGCGCTTGATCGAGGCGATGCAGTCCTCGGAGGTCACCGGCTTGCCGTCGTGCCACTCGAGTCCGTCGCGCAGGGTGAATGTGTAGGTGAGCTTGTCGCCCGAGACGTCGAACTTCTCGAGCATCTGGGGCTTCACCTCCAGCTTGTCATCCATCGAGAACAGCGTGTCCCAGACGAGATAGCCGTGGTTGCGAACGATGTAGGCAGTGGTCCAGATCGGGTCGAGGATCTTGAGATCCGAATGCATCACAACGTTGAGCGTCTGTGCGCCAGCCGGCACTGCTCCCAGCAGTCCGCCTAAGCTTGCGGCCGCCACGATGGCGGCAGCCGACTTCCTGAAATCGAACATCGGTGACGTCTCCCTACTGTGCGGTCAGTCTGTGCAAGAATCGAGCCGCTGGCGCAGACAGTAGCAGCCGAAGGCCCCCCTCTGACAAGCCGATTCAGGGAATGCAGCGCCTTCTAACGCGGCCGATTGAGTGCCTTTTCGAGCAGTTCGAGGACACCCTCCGATGCCGCCGTTGCGACAATGTCGCCGAATCCCGCCCACGAGCCCTTGGCGGCGGCGAGCGGCACGGGATTGGACTGCTCGATGTCGCCCACGGTCTTGCCCGCCGGGTCCTTGAGCGTCCATTTGATGGCGAGCGTGCCGATCTTCTCGTCGGTCGGCGTCAGGCTCACCGTGGCGACCACGACGAAGGTCTCCTCGCCGGCTGTATCGACGATGACGATCTTGCTCGAGCCCAGCGCGCGGCGCATGCCGGAAAAGAGCTGGCGATTGCCGTCGGAGGGCGCCCCGGTGATCGCGCCCACCATCACCTTGACCTGCGGCTCTTTCGAATTCGAGGCGGCGACGGGCGTCATGCCGGGGATGGCCGTGGTTGGCTCCGCCACTTCGAGCGGCACGCTGACGCCGGCAGCGACCTGGCCGGGCGAGCGCGGCTGGAAGGTGGGCGGCCGGCCGATCAGGGTGGCGATCCGGGGCGCTGCCTGCTGGGCGATGCGCGAGATCAGCTTGTCACTGGCTTCGGCATAGTCCTCGCCGCGCGTACGCGTGCGGCTGACGGCTGGCTCTTGCGCCGCCGGCTTGCCCTCGATGCGCCAGTCGATCTGGATCTCGATGCCTTCGCCCGCGTCGCGCGTGCTCATCACGCCGCCGACCTGCACCGGCGCCTCGGCGGGCTGGACCACGGCCATCACGCCGTAGGACTGCATCTCGATGGCGAGCGCCGCCGCGAGCCGCGAGCCCATCTCGCGCGGCATGTTCCGTGGCGCGCCGATGGCCAGTTCGATCTTGTCGAGCGGTGAGCGATAGGGCGCGGCATCGGAGCTGACGGCTTCGAACGGTCGGGAACCCGTGCTGCACGCCGCCAGCAGGACGGCGCAGAGAAGACTCACAACATGACGCATGTCGCGACAAGTCCGAGCAGGCAGCAGAACATCAGGATGATCAGATAGGGCACGTCAGGTCTCGAGGGCGATCGCCGACAGGCCCCGGCCGTAGTCGCGCACGCCCGAGAGGGTGTTGCGCCGGTAGCTGAAGAAATCCTCGGTGGCCGAGAGCGTGTCATGGCCGGTCGCGGCGACCGCGACGCCGTTGCGGGCAATGCGGTGCACGAGATAGCCCGGCAGGTCGAACATGAAGTGGCCGCTGCGGGAGGCGGCGCGGAAGAACGCGGCATTGGCCTCGTCCTGGGCCAGGAACGGCGCAGGAAATTCCGGTCCGACCTCATAGGAGCCGGGTCCGATGCAGGGGCCGACCGCGACCTGGATGCGTTCGCGGCGAGCGCCGAGCTTTTCCATGGCGGCGATGGTCGTGTCGACGACGCCGCCCAGCGCGCCCTTCCAGCCGGCATGTGCGGCACCGATCACGCCGGCACCGGCATCGGCCAGCAGCACGGGCGCGCAGTCGGCCGCCATCACGCCCAGCATGACGCCCGGCCGGTCGGTCACGAGGCCATCGGCCTTGGGCGCGCCCGGAGAACTCCAGCGTTCGTCGGTTACGGTCAGCACGTCGGTCGAATGGATCTGGTGCAGGGTCTGGAGATCGGGTTCACCCAGGCCAAAATGTTCGGCCACGCGGCGGCGATTCTCGCGCACGTTCGCCGGGTCATCGGCCGAGCCATAGCCGCAGTTGAGCGACGAAAACAGGCCGGCGCTGACACCGCCGCGGCGGGTGAAGAAACGGTGTTGCACGCCGTCGAGGTCGGCAAGCATTCTGGCCTGGATCATGTCGCGTCCGAGGGGATGTCCGAAAAGCCGGCCGGCGCGGCGCTTCTAGTGTCGCCCACGGCCAGAACGCGGAAGAGGGTGCCCATTTGGTCGGGCGCGATCAAGCGCGCGAGTGCCGCGTCGATGACGCGGCCCTGCTCGGGGCTCGCCTGTCGCTTCAAGGCGTGTGCACGCCGGGCGATTCCCAGGCGGCGCAGGAAGTCGCCCTGGGTCGCCGGCCCGAAGGTGGGCACGCCTGCGGCGGCGGCCAGGGCCGCGAAGTCGACGTGTGCGCTCAAGTCGGTCTCGCCGGGCCGGTCGAGAATGCCCGCGCCGCGATGGCCGCGCACGGCCTGCAGCGAACTGCCGAGGGTGGAACCGTCGTAGCCATAGTCGACAATCAGCGCCCAACCGCCGTCTCGGTGCAGGCGCGCGCCGATGGCGGCGGCGAGTGCGCGGCCCGCCTCGGAGATTTCCGCCTCCGCGCCGGCCGGCGCGTCGGGCAGCACCGCGGCAAACGGCGTGAGGCCGGGGGTAAGGGCCAGCCGCAAGGTACCGTCGGGCGCGAGGCCGACCATGCGTTCGCGCCATCCCTGGGCCGTCCGGTGGAACTGGCGCACGGGGAGTGCGTCGAAGAACTCGTTGGCGATCAACAGCAGCGGTCCGGCGGGCACGTCGTCGAAGCGCTCGTGCCAGGTCGGGGCGAAGCCCGCGAGGGCGGCGCGCTGAGCGGTCCTGAGCGGCACGCTGGTCTCGACGAGATGGAGGTCGAGGGCGGCATGGAAGCCCGGCACGCCGCGGGTGGCGCGCAGTGCATCGGCCATCAATGTCCCACGGCCAGGCCCGAGTTCGACCAGCCGGACGGGCGCGGGCCGCCCCATCGCCAGCCAGCGTTCGGCCAGCCACGCGCCCAGGAGTTCGCCGAACATCTGGGAGATTTCGGGTGCCGTTGTGAAGTCGCCCTGAGCGCCCAAAGGCACGGCGCGGCGGTAGTAGCCGAGGCGGGGATGGCCCAGTGCTTCGGCCATGAAGTCAGCGATCGAGATCGGCCCGGTGAGCGCAATGCGGTGCGCAATCAGGCGCCCGAGTTCCGTGGTCACGGCCCCTCGATCACGGCAGTGCGGGTCGCCGGTATGCGCGGGCGATCAGCCAGCCGCCGAAGGCGAGCATGGGGACCGACAGCAGCATGCCCATGGTGATCGGCCCCCATAGATAGCCGAGATGGGCATCGGGCTCGCGGAAGAATTCGCCGGCGATTCGCGCGACGCCGTAGCCGGCGCAGAAGACGCCGGTCAGCAGCCCGGGGCGGCGGCGGCCATCGGCCAGCTTCCACACCGCGGCGACGAGCAGCACCAGCAGCACGCCCTCGAAGAAGGCCTGATAGAGCTGGCTGGGATGGCGCGGCAGCGGGCCACCGCGCGGGAAGATCATGGCCCACTGGACGTCGCTCACGCGGCCCCACAGCTCGCCGTTAATGAAGTTCGCCAAGCGCCCGAAGAACAGGCCGATCGGCGCCACGATGGCCACGAGATCGGACAGCATGAAGGGGTCGGTCTTGTTGCGGAGAGCGAAGGCCAGGATGGCGGCGATCACGCCCAACAGCCCGCCGTGGAACGACATGCCGCCTTCCCACAAGGTCAGCATCGCCAGTGGATGCTCAAGGTAGAAGCCTGGCTTGTAGAACAGCACGTAGCCGATGCGGCCGCCCAGGATGACGCCCAGCGCCGCCCACAGCAGGAAGTCGTCGATCTTGACCGGCGACAGGACCCTGGGCGGCTGGGCGCACACACGCCGCATGACCTGCCAGCCGATGACGAGGCCGGCGATGTAGGCCAGCGCGTACCAGCGGATGGCGAAGGGCCCGAGCTGGATCAGCACCGGGTCGATTTCGGGATAGGGGATCAGAAGGGGTGTCATGTGGTGCGACGGTTATAGCCCAAAATGGATGCGGCGCCGGCCTGGGGGGCCGGCGCCGCGGGGACGATCCGAACAGTGACGTTTATTTTTTTACGAGAGGGGGCGTCGGATGGTCCCTTTTTCCGGATCAGGCTTCGCCGACCGTCTCGAGGATCGAGGCGGTGAGCGCGTCGGCGGGCGTCTTGCCGGCCCACACGACGTACTGAAAGGCGGGGTAGAAGCGCTCGCTTTCGGTGATCGCCACCTCGACGAGGTCGTTCAACTGGTCGGGCATGAGGCCGGAGGTGCCGCGCAGCGGGATGGCATGGCGGAACATCGGCAGGCCTTCCTCGGTCCACAGATCGAAGTGGCCGAGCCACATCTTCTCGTTGATCAGGGCCAGCAGGACGTGGATTTCATTGTGGCGTTCCGCCGGGATGCGGACATCGTAGGCGCAGGTGAAATGCAGCGCCTCGACATCGTCGCGCCAGCTGAAGAACATGCGGTAGTCGCACCAGCGGCCGGCAACCTCGACGGCAATTTCCCGGTCCGACGTTCGGTCGAAGGGCCAATCATTGTCGGAGACGACTCTTTCGATCATCTCCAGAGGGTTCAAATCGACTTTTCGCCTGGTCCGCTCGTGTCGCGATAACGCCATCGACCCACTCCCCAACCATTTCCGCCATGCGGTTCCTAGGGGAACCATTCTTGAGGCGGGTGGCCGATATATCGTGGTGGGCACCCAACAACCCACAAGCGGTAGCCTGCCATAAGGGTGAGTTGGGGCGCAATAAGAAATGAAGCGGAAATCGGGGAAAGAGTCAGCGATTCCATAAATTTAATCCCCAGCGCTAAGATTCGAGTCGCAGAATTTCGCATAACGAATCGGGCAAGAATGCCCTGTTTCTGGGCAATTGTGGCCTCGACCTGCGGATTGTCTGCGGTTTTCGCATATCCGGCATCCTTGGCATGCCGCTTGCTTCCTCAGGGCCCAAGCGCTGAAGCGCACGGAGGAAGCATGTCGATTTTCAAGGACCCGTTCGATCCCAAGGCCCTCTTCAAGCGGCGCTGCGGCTGCGGCGGCAATCACACGGCCGCCGATCATGCCCGGCTGACGGCCGAGGCGGTGCCGGCCGGCGAGGAGACGCAGTGGAACCGGGTCGTGGATGCCGCCGTCCTGCAGGCGGTCTTCCCGGTCGATGCCCAGCGCCGGCTGTTTTTGAAGACGGTCGGCGCATCGACGGCGCTGGCGGCGATCTCGTCGGTCTTTCCGCTCGGCGCCGCCCGTGAGGCCTTTGCCCAGGGGGGGGCGCTGGAGAAGAAGGACCTCAAGGTCGGCTTCATCCCGATCACCTGCGCCACGCCGATCATCATGGCCCATCCCATGGGCTTCTATTCCAAGCACGGCCTCAACGTCGAAGTCGTGAAGACGGCGGGCTGGGCGGTGATCCGCGACAAGTCGCTGGCCAAGGAATACGACGCCGCGCACATGCTCTCGCCGATGCCGCTCGCCATCTCGCTGGGCGTCGGCTCGAATCCGGTGCCGTGGACCATGCCGGCGATCGAGAACATCAACGGCCAGGCGATCACGCTCGCCAACAAGCACAAGGACAAGCGAAACCCGAAGGACTGGAAGGGCTTCCGCTTCGCCGTGCCGTTCGACTTCTCGATGCACAACTACCTGCTGCGCTACTACGTGGCCGAGCACGGCCTCGATCCCGACAAGGACATATCGATCCGCTCGGTGCCGCCGCCGGAGATGGTGGCCAACCTGCGCGCCGACAATATCGATGGCTATCTCGGCCCCGATCCCTTCAACCAGCGCGCCGTCTACGACGGCATCGGCTTCATCCACCTGCTGACCAAGGAACTGTGGGACGGCCATCCCTGCTGCGCCTTCACGGTCAGCAAGGAGTTCGCGACCCAGAATCCCAACAGCTACCGGGCGCTCTTGAAGTCGATCATCGAGGCGACGGCTTTCGCCCACAAAGCGGAGAACCGCAAGGAAATCGCCAAGGCGATCGCGCCGCAGAACTACCTGAACCAGCCCGAGACGGTGCTGGAGCAGATCCTGACCGGCACCTATGCCGATGGGCTCGGCGGCGTGAAGAAGGATCCCAACCGCATCGACTTCGATCCCTTCCCGTGGAACCAGTTCGCGATCTGGATCCTGACGCAGATGAAGCGCTGGGGTCAGCTCAAGACCGATGTCGACTACGCCAAGGTCGCCTCCGACGTCTACCTCGCCACCGACACCGCCAGGATGATGAAGGAGATGGGCCTCACCCCGCCCGATCCGGCGAAGAAGACCATCGTGGTCATGGGCAAGCCGTTCGATCCCGCCAAGCCCGCCGAATACATCAACAGCTTCGCCATCAAGCGGACGTGACGCCATGACGGCGTTCAAGAACTCGCTCAGCTTGCGGGCGGGCCTGTTGTCGCTGCTGATCTTCGTGGCCATCGTCGGCATCTGGCAGATCGCCACCATGCCGACGGCGGGCACCGGCCCGGCGATGGATCCGGAATACGCCAAGCTTGTAGGCGCCGCGGCCGCCACCGGCTCCAAGTCGGCGATGCCGACGCCGGCCGACATCGGCGCGACGATCTGGCATCACCTGCTCGATCCCTTCTACATCCGCGGCAGCAACGACAAGGGCATCGGCATCCAGCTCGCCTATTCGCTGGGCCGCGTGCTGCTGGGCTTTGGCCTCGCGGCCCTGGTCGCGGTGCCCCTTGGCTTCCTGATCGGCATGTCGCCGCTGGTCTATCGCGCGCTCGATCCCTTCATCCAGATCCTGAAGCCGGTGTCGCCGCTCGCCTGGATGCCCTTGGCGCTCTACACCATCAAGGACAGC
>NZ_SCVH01000112.1 GCF_004296935.1 Reyranella sp. | reverse complement strand
GCTCCTCGTCCACGATCAGCAGGCCGAGGTCCTTGAAGTCGACGCTCTTGGCCAGCAGCGCATGGGTGCCGATGACGATGTCGACGGTGCCTTCCTTGAGTGCGGCCTTGGTTTCCTTCGATTCCTTGGCCGTGACCAGACGTGACAGGCGGCCGATCCGGACCGGCAGCCCCTGGAAGCGCTCAACGAAGGTGCGGTGATGCTGGCGGGCCAGAAGCGTCGTGGGGCCGATCACGGCCACTTGCTTGCCCGAGAGCGCGGCGACAAACGCCGCGCGCAGTGCCACCTCGGTCTTGCCGAACCCGACGTCGCCGCAGATCAGCCGGTCCATCGGTTTGCCCGAGGAAAGGTCCTCCAGAACATCCGAGATCGCCTGGAGCTGGTCGTCTGTCTCGGCATAGGGGAAGCGGGCGCAGAATTCCTCGTACAATCCGTCCTGCGGCACCATCGTCTCGCCGCGCCGGATGGCGCGCTCGGCGGCGATCTTGATCAGCCGGTCGGCCATGTCGGCAATGCGCTGTTTCAGCCGGGCCTTGCGCGACTGCCAGGCGACGCCGCCCAGGCGGTCGAGGACGGCGCCCTCTTCCGCCGCGCCATAGCGGCTCAGCACGTCGATGTTCTCGACCGGCAGGAAGAGCTTGTCGCCGCCTTCGTAGGTCAGCCGCAGGCAGTCGTGTCGGGCATTCTGGATTTCCAGCGTCACCAGCCCCTCGTAGCGGCCGACACCATGTTCGCGATGGACCACGAGATCGCCTTCGCTGAGCGCGGACGCCTCGGCGATGAAGCGCTCGGACGGACGTCGCTTCTTCGCCGGCCGCGACAGGCGATCGCCGAGGATGTCCTCCTCGCCGATGACTTCCAGGGCATCGAGCACGAAACCGTGTTCGAGCGGCCAGACGGCGACGCCGACCACGCCCGACGGCAGTCCGAGGACAGTGGCAAGATCGGGCACGGGCACCGGCGTCGTGGCGCCATGTTCCTGCAGGAGATGCTGCAACCGGCTCGCCGAGCCCTCGGTGTAGCCCGCGACCACCACCCGCCGTCCGGCGCCGTTGGCGGCCTTCACATGATCGGCCACCTTGTCGAACAGGTTGACGCCCTGCGCCGTCCGCGCCTGCGCGAAGCCCTCATGGCGGCGGCCGTGAAGATCGATCGTATTGGCGGCCGACGGGGGCGCGTCAAAAGTCGTGAAGGCGGCAACAGTACGCCCATCGAGCAGATCGTCCCACTCCTTGGGATTGAGGTAGAGCAGTTCCGGCGCGATCGGCTTGTAGTCCGCCGCCCCGCTCATGCCGCCCTTGCCGCCGGTCTTGCGGCGGGCATCGTAGTAGTCGGCGATCAACTCGTGCCGCGCCTGAAAAGCTTCGGCGATCTGGTGGTCGGACGTCACCGTCGCGTCGGGACAGTAGTCGAGGATCGTCTCCATCTTGTCATGGAACAGCGGCAGCCAGTGCTCCATGCCGACATGGCGCTGACCGGCCGACACCGCCTCGTAGAGCAAATCATCGCCACTGACATTGCCGAACAGCTCGCGATAGCCGGTGCGGAAACGTGCGATCCCTTCGGACGTAAGCGGCACCTCGCTCACCGGCAACAGCACGACCTCGTCGCGCGTGCCGGTCGTGCGCTGGCTCATGGCGTCGAAGGAGCGGATCGACTCCAGGGAATCGCCGAACAGGTCGAGACGCAGAGGTTCATCGATGCCGGGTGGGAAGAGATCGATCAACCCGCCGCGGATCGCGAATTCGCCGGGCTCCATCACCGTCTCGGCGCGGCCATAGCCGTTCTCGCCCAGGAATTTCGCGAGCCAGGTGACATCGACGGTCTGGCCTTTGCGAAGAACCATGGCGGCGGCGGCGTAGAGGCTGCGCGGCGGCACCTTCTGCAGGACGGCGCCGACCGAGGCCAGGATGACCCTGCCCGGCGCACCGGGTTTCCTGGCCGCGGCGAGTTTGGCCAAGGTCGTCAGACGCTCGGCCACGATGTCGGGATGCGGCGACAGCCGGTCGTAGGGCAGGCAATCCCAGGCCGGAAAGACCAGCACCTCGCGTTCCGGCGCGAAGAAGCGCAAGCCGTCCTGCAGCCGCTCCAGCCGCTGGCCGTCGCGCGCCACGTGCAGGATGTCCTGCCCGCCCGTCGTGCGCGCGAGGTCGGCGAGCACGAGCGAGTCCGCGCCTTCCGGCAGGCCGGCGATGGTCCAGCGGCCGGCCCTGCGGTGGATCGCGGCCAGCGTATCGGTGAGCGGCAAGGTCACTGGAAGTTCACCCGAAACGCCATGAGCATGCGCAGGACCGGCGTGTCGGCCTCGGGCGGTACGTCGGCCTTGGCGGAAACCCAGTCGAAGATATCGTTGTCGCCTACGTCCAGGAGGCGCTCGTACTGGTCCAGTTCGGCCGCGCCGAACGAGGCGATATGGGCGCGCGCAAATTGGCCAAGGAGAATGTCGTTCTCCTTGTTGCCACGGTAGATGCTGCGATAGAGCAGCCGCTTGCGCCGGGTCTCGATATCCGCCTCGCTGCTCATCTTTTCCCCAGGTCCGACCCGAAAAGGGGCGTAGCATATAGGCGGCGGCGATGGCGGAGTCACGCGGCCCAAAGCCTGCCCCACGCCGCACATTTCACGGATGCGCCCGCAAAGCCTGACCCCTCTTTTCGCCCAAGTGACATCGCTGCCCGGAATAGGGCCGCGGCTGGGCAAGCTTGTCGAGAAACTGGCCGGGCCGCTGGTCGTCGACCTGCTCTGGCATCTGCCCTTCGCCCTCATCGACCGCCGCAATGCGCCCGAGATCGCCGGCGCCCAGGCCGGCACCGTCGCCACGCTCACCGTGACGGTCGACGAACATCTGGTGCCGCGCAACCCTCGCCAACCCTACCGGGTCTGGTGCAGCGACGAGACCGGCCGGCTCTGCCTCACCTTCTTCAACGGCCGCGAGGATTACCTCAAGAAGCTACTGCCACCGGGCGAGATCCGCGTCGTCAGCGGCCGGGTCGACCTCTACCAGGGCGAAGTGCAGATCACGCACCCCGATCACGTCGTGCCGCTCGATCAGCGCGAGTCGATCCTCCGGGTCGAACCGGTCTATGGCCTTACGGCCGGCCTCACGCAGCGACCGGTCCAGAAGGCGATCGCCGCCGGCGTGGAGCGGGCGCCTGCCCTGCCGGAGTGGCAGGACCCCGCTTACCTGGCGCGCAACCGCTGGGCCGACTGGAAATCCTCCCTCGCCAGCGCCCATGCGCCCGCCGAGGAGCAGGATCTCGCGCCCCTGCATCCGGCACGGGCCCGGCTCGCCTTCGACGAGCTGCTGGCGAGCCAACTCGCGATCGCACTGGTCCGGCATCACAACCGCACACTCAGCGGGCGCGCGACGAAAGGCGACCGGCGTCTGCACAAGGTCACGCTCGAGGCGCTGCCGTTCGAGCTGACCGCGAGCCAGAAAGGTGCGGTCGAGGAGATTGCCACCGACATGGCCAAGCCCGAGCGGATGATCCGTCTGCTGCAGGGCGATGTCGGCAGCGGCAAGACGCTGGTCGCCTTCCTCGCCATGCTGATCGCCGTCGAAGCCGGCGCTCAGGCAGCCCTGATGGCGCCCACGGAGCTGCTGGCACGCCAGCACTACGCCACCATCGCGCCGCTGGCCGAGGCCACCGGCGTGCGCCTCGCCCTGCTCACCGGACGCGACGGCCAGAAGCTGAAAAAGGAAACGATGCGCGGCCTGGCCGACGGCTCGATCGATCTCGTCATCGGCACGCATGCGCTGGTCCAGGAAGAAGTCGAGTTCGCGGACCTCGCACTGGCTGTCGTCGACGAGCAGCATCGCTTCGGCGTGCATCAGCGCATGGCGCTCTCGTCCAAGGGCCAGGCGGTCGATCTGCTGGTCATGACGGCCACGCCCATCCCGCGCACCCTGATGCTGGCAGCCTACGGCGATCTCGACGTCTCGAAACTCACCGAGAAGCCGGCCGGCCGCCTGCCGATCGACACCCGCACGCTCCCCCTGGAACGCATCGGCGAGGTCGTCGAGGGCGTCGGCCGCATGATCGGCACCGGTGCGCGCGTATACTGGGTCTGTCCGCTGATCGAGGAATCGGAGGAAGTCGACCTCGCAAATGTCGAGGAACGCTTCGGACTTCTGAGCACGCGCTTTCCCGGAAAGGTCGGCCTGCTGCATGGGCGCCTCAAAGGCGCCGAACGCGAAGCGACCATGGCGGCCTTCGCCGAGGGGCGGCTGTCGATCCTGGTGGCCACGACGGTGATCGAGGTCGGTGTGGACGTGCCGGCCGCCACTGTCATGGTCATCGAACACGCGGAGCGCTTTGGCCTGGCGCAGCTGCACCAATTGCGCGGCCGCGTCGGGCGCGGCGCCGGCAAGTCGAGCTGCCTGCTGCTCTATGCACAGCCACTCGGCGAGACGGCCAAGGCGCGGCTCGCGATCATGCGCGAGACCGAGGACGGCTTCCGCATCGCCGAGGAGGATCTCCGCCTGCGCGGCGCCGGCGAGCTTTTGGGCACGCGGCAGAGTGGCTTGCCCGACATGCGGCTGGCCGACCTCGCGGCCCATGGCGAACTGCTCCAAGCCGCCCGTGACGACGCGCGCCTCGTGATCGACCGCGACCCCGACCTGCAATCGGAGCGTGGCAAGGCGCTCCGCGTTCTTCTTTATCTATTCCGTCGCGACGATGCCGTCCGGACGTTGCGCGCCGGCTAGCTAACCGAGAGACGCGACAAAGGTCCTGAGCGCGTCGCGCGCCGTCTCGACGCCATTCTCCGCCTCGGCCTTGCGCTTGGCGAGCGTCTCGAGCTCGCTCTCCTGCTTGTCGAGCGTGGCGAGGTAGCGGCGCTGCAGGTCGCTGTTCGCCGGCACGCGGGCGAGATTCTCGCGCAGCCGTGCCTGTTCCTGGACGATCTGCTGCCGCTCGGTGTCAACCTGCTTGCCCTTGCGCTCGGCTTCGGCGACGGACTGCTGCAGCTGCAGCACCTTGGCGAGCGCGTCGCGGGTCTTAGCGTCGAACTCGCGGGCCAGTGCATAGACGCGGATCTGATCGGCGGCACCGTCGACCAGGCGCAGCTCCTGCTGCTGTGCCTGTTCCTGGACGACCTCGAAAGTCTGGGTCTGATCACCGCCCGGCAGTGCGAAGGGTATGCGATAGTTTCCTTCGCTGATGTCGATGCCCTTGGCGTCGGGCTTGGTGAGTGT
Organism: Reyranella sp.; assembly: GCF_004296935.1. Classification (GTDB taxonomy): domain Bacteria; phylum Pseudomonadota; class Alphaproteobacteria; order Reyranellales; family Reyranellaceae; genus Reyranella. The sequence goes on along the minus strand of NZ_SCVH01000112.1, from coordinate 10,308 downwards.
CCAGCCCGGCAACCGGCGCTGCACGACGACGAGCTGGCGCGGCTCCTTGGCCGGGCCGCGCACGCGATAGGTCGTGGTCTGGCGCACGATGCGCGAGAGCTTCAGCACGCCCTGGGAAATCGTCCCGGTGGCGAGCCTGTCGGCCTGGGAGACGTCGCGCTCGATGATGATCTTCTCGTCGAGGGCATAGGCCAGCAACCGCGTCTCGCCGACCGGGAAGCCCGACAGCCGGGCGTCGCCGACATAGGCCACGCTGCCACCTTTGTCGCGCTCGTAGATGGTGATGATGCCCGGCGGCAGGCCGCTCTCGCCGTCGTTGGTGAGGCGGATCGCGGCCAGCGGATTGCGTGCGGCCGTGTCGGCCTGATAGAGCGCCATCCGCATCGCCGGCACCTGGCGATCGATGATCGGGATCGAGAGCGTGCGGCCATTGTCGACGCTGACGGCGCGCGGGAACTTGAAGACGACCTGCGTCGCCGCATCCGAGGCCTCGATCTGGTCGGCGGCGGCCGCGACGGGCGGCGGCGGTGGAGGTGTTGCAGCGGGCAACATGGTGCGCTCCTGCTGCGCTCGATACGGCGCCGGCGCGGGCATCGGCGGTGACGATGCCTTGCTGCGTTGATCGGCCTGGACACCACCACGATCGATGCCGGGCACGAGGCGTCCGGCGACCTCGACCGGCACTTCCGGCCGCGTCACGTAGTAGGCGTTGTAGAGCGCCTGGCGAAAAGCGACCGGCCGGCCCGATACCAGCGTGAGCTCGACGTTCTTCCAATCCTGGCCGCTCAGGTTCTCGATCGTAGCCCAGCCCTGCAGGGCCGAACGTGCGGCCGACGGGTCTGCGCCAAGGGTCAGGCGATAAGACGCCTTCCACACTGGCGCCTCGACGATGTAGGCGACGCGTACCGTGCGCTTGCCGGTGCCACGCGTCGACAGTTCGATGGTGCGGGCATCCTTGGCGCGGTTGCCCTGGATGGCGACCAGGGCCTGGCCGACCTTGTCGCGCAGCGCCGGATCGGCGAACTGCAGATTCTCGGCGTCTTCCAGGATGAACTGCTGCAGGCCGCGCTCGGTGTACAAGGTGACGCGGGTGCGCGTGGTCGTTCCCTTGTCGTTGCCGAGAGCGACGGTCTCTTCCTGGACCGAGACGATGCGGCCCGAGATGGCGCGGCTGCCGCCGACGGTGACCTGGGCGCCTTTCAAGGTCGCCAACAACTCGGCCGGCGATCCGAGCGAGGCCTGGTCGAAGGGCAGATCCTTAAAGGCCTGCGCCAGCGGCTCGCGCCCTGGCAGGCTGAGGCCTCCGACACCGCCCTTGTCGTCGTAGACGACCAGGCTCTTCAGCACGTCGTCGACCTGCTGCAGCGAGACCGTGAGCTTCAGCGTTGCATCGCCCTCGACGGTGGCTTCGTATTCGAAGTAGCCCATGCCACCCGACGACAGCATCACGCGCTTGAGCGCGAGGTCTTGGGCAAAGGCGAGCGTTGGAAAGGCAAAAAGGCCCAGAAGAGCCAAGCTGGCCAGCAGATGTCGCATAAAGCCTCCCCGGCGATGCACTCGCACACCGTGAGCGCCGACTATGACGCAACCGGGGCGCTGGTGCGACGAATCTACGAGAGTGCGTCCTTTAGCGCTTCGAACGGCAGCAGCACGCACTCCTGCCGCGCCTTGTGGGCGGCGACGGGTGCGAAAGCCGAGAACGGCTCGGCCGCTTCGCCCTGCTCGCGGCCGATCGCCCGTTCGGCATCGTGGCGGACGGCCGCAATACCGGCCGCGTCCTGGCCGACGGCAACCGACGCCAGGGCCGAAGCCGAGGCCTGGCAGAGCAGGCAGCCGCGCACCTGATGGGCGATCTCGGCGATGCGCCCCTGCCCGTCCAGCCGGACGTCGATCGTCACCCGATCACCACACAATGGGTTGTCGCGCCGTGCCGATTTCGTCGGTGCCGCGAGCTTGCCGGCTCCGGTCTTGGCCTTGGCGAGCGCCACGATCCGGTCCTGGTAGAGCTGGTCGCTCATCGCAGGGTCTTGGCGGCGTGCCGCACGCCCGTGAGCAAGGCGTCGATGTCGCCTCGGCTATTGTACGGCGCCATCGAAACCCGCGTCGTGCCGTCGAGGTCAAAACGGTCCATCAGCGGCTGGGCGCAATGATGGCCCGCGCGAACGGCGACGCCGAAGGAATCGAGTGTTTGTGCAACATCGTGCGGATGAACGCCGTCCAGCATGAACGACACCACGGGGTAGCGATTCTGCAGGCCGGCCGGGCCGAAGATCCGGGCGCCGTCGATCTTCTGCAGCCCGTCCATCAGGTGCTGGACCATCGTCATCTCGTGGGCATGCGCGCCCGTCCAGTCGAGCGCCCGCATCCATTTGCAGGCCGCTCCCAGGCCGATCGCCGGCCCGATCGGGGGCGTGCCGGCCTCGAAGCGGCGCGGCGCAGGCGCCCAGGTCGTCTCGGCAAACGTCACGCGGCCGATCATCGAGCCGCCGCCCATGAAGGGTGGCATGGCGTCGAGCAGCTCGGCCTTGGCCCACAGCACGCCGATGCCGTTCGGCCCATAGGCCTTGTGGCCGGCAAAGACGTAGAAATCGACGCCGAGCGACGGCAGGTCGATGGGCCCATGCGGTGCCTTCTGGGCGCCATCGAGCATGACCCTGGCGCCGACCGACTTGGCGGCGGCGACCACGGCGCCGACATCGATCAGCGCGCCTGTCACGTTGGAAACATGCGCGAGCGAGATGAGTTTAGTTCGCGGTGTGAGCAGGCCCGGCAATTTGTCGAGATCGATCCGGCCATCGACCGTGACCGGGATCATGTCGATTTCGATGCCGGCGCGCGACCGCAGGAGCTGCCACGGCACGATGTTGGAATGGTGTTCGAGTTCCGACAGCAGGATGCGGTCGCCGGGCTTCAGGAGGGAGCCGTAGGAATAAGCGACGAGATTGATCGCCGCGGTGCAGCCGCCGGTGAAGACGATTTCCATCGGCGCGACACCGAGAAAGGTCGCGACCTCCACGCGGGCATTCTCGTAGGCGTCCGTCGCCCGCTCGGCGAGGCGATGCACGCCGCGCAGCACGTTGGCACGGCCGGTGGTCTCGTAGGTCCGTACCGCATCGAGCACGGCATTGGGCGTCTGGGCAGAAGCGCCGTTGTCGAGATAGTGGACCGGCTTGCCGTCGATGATCTCGGACAGGATCGGGAACTGGCCGCGGACGGCGCCGACATCGAAGCTCATGCCGGGCTCCGAGCCCGCCAGGCGGCCAGCGCCTCGGGCGTGTCGATGTCGGTGATCGCAGCCTCCCCCGCCATCTCGACCTCGCAAACGAGATCGGCATGCTCGCCGATCAGATGTTTGGCGCCGCTATCGCCGGACAGCTTCGCCATCTCCGGAAAGAAGCGCCGCGCCCACAGAACCGGGTTGCCGCGCTTGCCGCCGACCGTCGGCACGCAGATGGCGCGCCCTTCGACCGGACTGAAGGCCGCGATCAGGCGGTTGAGCAGGCCGGCGCCAACGCCGGGCATGTCGCCCAGCTGGACGACCGCGGCATCGGCGTTGGAGCTGAGAGCGCCGATGCCGGTCCGCACCGACGTGCTGAGGCCCTCGGCGAAATCCGGATTGGTGACGAAGCGCAGGCGCGACCGGCCGGGGATGGCGCCTTCGATGGCGGTTCTTACCTCCTCCGCCATATGGCCGAGAACGACGACGATCTCCACCGCCTGGGACTCGAGCGCGGCCTTCACGGCATGGACGATCAAAGGCTCGCCATTGGCATCGGCCAGCATCTTGTTGGGGCCGCCCATCCGCGTCGACCGCCCTGCGGCCAGGACCAGCACGGCAACACGCGGCGCTTGTTGCGGCCCCTCGTCTTCCGAGGGCTCATCGTCGCGCGGCTGCGGACGGCTCGCGATCTCGGCCAGCAGGCCGCCCGCGCCCATGCGCACGATCTCCGCGCGACCAACCGTCAACCCGGCAGCCAGCCGCTCCAGCACCATGTCGAAGCCGTTGTACTTGGGTGACTTGGCACAGCCCGGCAGGCCCAGCACCGGCTTGCCGTCGAGTTCGGCGGTCAACAACAGGTTGCCGGGATCGACCGGCATGCCGAAATGGTGGACCTTGCCGCCGGCTTCGGCGATGCCGAGCGGCACGACGTCGTGGCGATCGACGATCGCGGAGGCGCCGGCGATCAGGAAGAGGTCGCAGCCTTCCGCCTTCAATTCCTTCAACGCCCCCGCGATCGCCTTGGCGTCGTGCGCCACGCGGCGTTCGCCGTTCAAGGTGCTCCCAAGCGATGTCAGGCGCTTGGTCGTCGTGCCGACCGCCTTGTCGAGCACCTTGTCGCGCGTGCCCGGAAGTCGTGTCTGCACCAGACCAGCCCTCATCGCCCGGAACGGTGCCACCGAGACGAGCGGCCGGTTGGCCGAGTGGGCGACCTCGACGGCGCGAGCCACGGCCGACTTCGGCGCGCCATAGGGAATGATTTTTACCGTCGCCACCATCTGACGTGGTTCCACCCGCGCAAAGGGTGGCAAGGTCGCCACGGTGACCGACTCGTCGAGTTCGTTCAGCGCATCGATGCGCTCGTGATCGACGACGGCGAGACCGGAGCCGCGCGCAAAATGATTGCAGCGTCCGGTGAAGGGCGCGGTTACCTCTATTCCCTCGCCCGCCAGGGCCTTGGCGACTGTCGCCGCAGCCTCGTCTTCATGCATATCGTCGGGATCGAGCCGCGCGGCCACGACCGTCGATACGCCGGCCAACTTCAACTTGGCGACATCGCCGGCCGACAGGGTCCGGCCCTTGGCGAAATTGATCCCACCCGAACGCCAGCTATGGCCCAGAATCGCGCCTGCTGCCTCGTCGATGGGAGTGTCGCCGAATCTCACGCCGCGACGACCTTCGGACCGGCCAGCGCTTCCAGGCGGCGCGCACGCACCTCGACGATCTGGCCCAGGATGGAGACCGCGATCTCGGCCGGCGACTTGGCGCCGATGTTCAGGCCGACCGGGCCATGGATGCGGGCAAACTGTTCCTCGGTGATGCCGGCTTCGGTCAGCCGCTCCTTGCGCTTGGCATGAGTGCGTTTGCTGCCCAGTGAACCGACATAGAAGACATCCGATCGCAGCGCAGACTCGAGCGCCGGATCGTCGAGTTTGGGATCGTGCGTCAAGGTGACGACGGCCGTGGAAACATCGAGGCCCATTGCCTGGAACGCCTCGTCGGCCCAGTCCTGGATTACCTTCACGCCGGGAAAACGTGCGCTGGTGGCCCACGCGCCGCGTGGATCGACGACAGTGACGTCGAAGTCGAGCATGGTCGCCATCGGCGCGAGGGTCTGTGCGATATGGACCGCGCCGACGATGATCAGGCGCGGCGGCGGCACGTAGACATTGAGGAAGATCTTCTGGCCGCCGAGATCGATCGTCTCGCTCCGGCCGATCGCCATGGCGCGTCGCGCAGCCGACACGAGCGTGGCGTCGCCCGCCATCGCACCGTCGGCCTTGTCGAGATAGATCAAGGTTTCGGCGGCATCGCTGAGGCGCGTCGCCAGGGTGACGGCGGTGCGCTTGGTGCGGGCCTGCTGGAGGGCCGCGATGGTCTCGGTCTTCATCGGATCAGCTCACCTTCTCGACGAATACCTGGACCTTGCCGCCGCAGGCGAGGCCGACGTCCCAGGCCTGCTCGTCGGTAACGCCGAAATCGAGCAGGCGCGGCTTGCCATCCTTGATCGCGTCGAGCGCTTCCTTGACGACGGCGCCTTCGATGCAGCCGCCCGAGACGGAGCCGACCATGGCACCCGAATCATCGACACCAAGTTGGCTGCCAACCGGACGCGGCGACGACCCCCAGGTCGTGATTACCGTGGCGATAGCGACGCCCTTGCCCGCATTTTTCCACTTGCCGACCTGATCCAGCACATCGAGAGCATCACTCATGGTCTTCACTCCTTGCGCAGTTCCGTCTGCCATGTCGCGAGCCGCCTGTCGGCGCCTGGGGTGACCGCCCCGAGGGCCGCGATCAATCCGGCCAAACTCTCGAGATTGTGGACGGGACGGAATTCATCGACGTGAGGCAACATGGCCTTGTTGCCCTGGGATTTGGGTTCGTAGGCGCCGTAGCGCAAGAGCGGGTTGAGCCAGACCAGCCGGGAGCAGGACTTGTGCAGCCGCTCCATCTCCTCGGCCAGCCCGCCGCCGCTCTCCCGATCGAGCCCGTCGGTGATCAGGACGACCACGGCGCCCTGCCCCAGGACGCGCCGCGACCATTTGTTGTTGAATTCGTGCAAGGCCTGACCGATCCGTGTTCCACCCGACCAATCTTCGACCTGCGCCGAGGCTTTGGCCAGCGCTATATCCACATCCCTATAACGCAAGGCACGGGTCACGTTGGTCAGCCGCGTGCCGAAAGTGAAGCAGTAGACGCGGTCCCGGTCGTTGGTGATGGCGTGCATGAAGTGCAGGAACATGCGCGTGTAGCGGGCCATCGAGCCCGAAATGTCGCACAGGATGACCAGCGGTGGCGGCCGGCGGCGCTGTTCGCGGCGGCGCAGCTCCGTCAGCCCTTCCGGCCGCAGCGCCCGGCGCAACGAGGCGCGGAAATCCACCCGCGGGCCGCGACGGGCCGACCGGTAGCGCCGGGTCCGCCGCTCCGGCACCGGCAGACGCATCCGGGCGATGGCGCGCAGCGCATCGTCGATCTCCGCCTGCGACATCTGTTCGAAATCCCGATGCTGCAGGACTTCGCGGTCCGAGACCGTGAAGGTCGCCTCGACTTCGACTTCCGGCGGTTCGTCTTCATCAGGTGGCGCCTCGCCGCGGCCGGGCTGCAGCGCCTCCTGCAGACGACGGCTCAACTGCTTGCGCTCATCCTCGTTGGCTGGCACGCCGACCTGAGGCAGCAGCATCTCCATCATCTTTTCCAGCAGCCGCGGGTTGCGCCAGTAGACGTGGAAGGCCTGGTCGAAGATCTCGCGCTGGTCGCGGCGGTTCACGAATACCGAGTGCAGCGTCCAGTAAAAATCGTCCCTCTTGGCGACACCCGCTGCTTCGACCGCCTCGATGGCGCGCAGAATCTGCCCAGGCCCGACCCGGAGTCCGGCAGTACGCAGCGTCCGCGCAAAGTGCACGATATTGGTAGCGAGCTTGCCTTCGCGTGGATCAGGCGCAGACGCCGATTCGGGTAGCGCGTCCATCACCGGGGCTCAGCCCAGCGGCTCGGCCGCGATGTCGGACTTCACCTTGCGCAGGATCTCGGCCGCTTCCGAGCCTTGCAGGCGTTGGATGTCGTCCTGGTACTTCAATAGAACGCCCAGTGTGTCGTTGATGGTCCGCGGGTCGAGATCGAGCGCGTTCAGCTCCGACAGGGCGGTTGCCCAGTCGATCGACTCGGCCACTCCCGGCGCCTTGAAGAGGTCGAGCTTGCGCAGTTCCTGCACGAAGCCCACGACCTGGCGCGACAGACGCTCGCTCGAGCCTGGTGCCTTCACTTTGAGAATCTCGAGCTCCCGCTTCAGGTCGGGGTAATCGACCCAGTGATAGAAGCAGCGGCGCTTGAGCGCATCGTGGATTTCGCGCGTACGATTGGACGTCACGATCACGATGGGAATCTGCGCGGCCTTCACCGTGCCGAGTTCGGGAATCGTCACCTGGAAGTCGGACAGCACTTCCAGCAGGTAGGCCTCGAAGGGCTCGTCGGTCCGGTCCAGCTCGTCGATCAGCAGGATCGGCGCGCCCTCGGTGTGCGGGCTGAGCGCCTCGAGCAGCGGCCGGCGGATCAGAAACCGTTCGTCGAAAATGTCGGCGGCCAATTGGCCCCGGTCATGCACGCCCTGCGCCTCGGCCAACCGGATCTCGATCATCTGCCGGGCATAGTTCCATTCGTACACCGCGGATGAGACGTCGAGCCCTTCATAGCACTGCAGGCGAATCAACGGACGCTGGAGCGTGGCGGCCAGAACCTTGGCGATCTCGGTCTTGCCCACCCCCGCTTCGCCTTCGCAGAAAAGCGGACGACCCAGCTTGAGGGCGAGGTAAAGAACGGTGGCGAGGCTGCGATCGGCGATATAGTCACCGCTCTTCAGAAGCTCGAGGGTGGCGTCGATGGATGCCGGCGTGGCGGAGGACATGCAACTCCCGGGAAACGCTGCAGGGGAAACGCAGAAGGAACGCGCAAGCGTCAGTGTAGCGGATGGCGCAGGGCGCCGATATGGTGGGAATCTCTAGAGAGATCAAGCGTTTGGGAGACGGGCATGGAGGCGGAACTGTTCAAGGGCCGGACGGCGATCGTGACCGGTGGTGCGCGCGGCATCGGCCTTGCCTGCGCTGCGAAAATCACGGCCGGCGGCGGCCGTGTCGCCCTCTGGGATCGCGATCTGGCGCGGGCCGAGCAATCGGCGGCGGCGCTGAAGGGCGCCATCGCCGTTTCGGTCGATGTGACCAGCGAAACATCGGTCAGCGAGGCGCTCGCCGCCACAGAGAAGCGACTGGCAGCTCCCGATATCCTGGTGGCAAGCGCCGGCATTACCGGGCCCAACACGACGGTCGTGAACTACCCCGTCGACGCCTGGCGGCAGGTGATCGACATCAACCTGACCGGCGTCTTCCTCTGCAACCGCGCCGTGGCGGACGGCATGACCAAGCGCGGCTGGGGCCGCATCGTCAACATCGCCTCGGTGGCCGGCAAGGAAGGCAACCCGAACGCCTCCGCCTACTCCGCTTCCAAGGCGGGCGTCATCGGCCTCACCAAGTCGCTCGGCAAGGAGCTTGCGACGACCGGCGTGCTGGTGAACTGCGTGGCGCCGGCGGTGGTGAAGACGGAACTCTTCAGCCAAATGACCGAGCAGCACATCAATTACATGCTGTCGAAGATTCCGATGAACCGCTTCGGCGAAGTCGCCGAAGTGGCCGAGATGGTGGCGTGGTTGGCTTCCAGCCACTGCACTTTCGCGACCGGAGCGACCTTCGATCTCTCCGGCGGGCGAGCAACCTATTAAGGGCGACCGACTGATGACCCTCCACACCCTCACCCTGACCGAGCTCTCCGCCGGCCTTGCTGCCAAGCGCTTCTCGTCGCGCGAAATCGTCGATGCCCTGCTTGGCCGGATCGCCAAGGCCAACGGCAAGCTGCATGCCTTCACCGAAGTGTATGCCGATGCCGCCAGGGCGATGGCCGACGGCGCCGACAAGGCGCGGGCGTCCGGCTTTCCGTTGCCGCCGCTGCACGGCCTGCCAATCGCCTACAAGGATCTCTGTGACATTGCCGGCAAGGTCGGCACGGGCGGCTCGAAAATGTTCGAGACGCGAGTCGCCACCGAGACGTCCAACACGGTCGAGCGCCTCACCGCCGCCGGCATGATCCCGCTCGGCAAGCTGCACATGGTCGAATTCGCCTTCGGCGGCTGGGGCACCAACCCGCTGATGGGGGCACCGTGGAATCCCTGGGATCTGAAAACCCAGCGCGTGCCCGGCGGCTCGTCGAGCGGCACCGGCGTTGCCGTCGCGGCACGGCTGACGCCGGCCGGCATCGGCAGCGACACTGGCGGTTCGGTGCGGATCCCCTCGGCTTTCAATGGCCTGGTCGGCCTGAAAGTCACGTTCGGCCGCATCGGACTCTCCGGCACCATCATGTTGAGCTGGAGTCTCGACTCGATCGGCCCGATGGCGCGCTCGGTCGAGGATTGCGCGCTCCTGCTGAACGCCCTCGCCGCCCCCGACCCGCGCGACCCGACGACGCTCGGCCAACCATTGGAGGATTTCACCCTCGCCGCACGGCCGGGCTCGATCGAAGGCATGCGCATCGCCGTGCCCGATACGAAGCAATTGCCGAACTTCGTGGACGCCGGCGTGGTCAAGGCCTGGCAGGCCGCGGCGCGGACATTCGAGAGCCTCGGCGCCGCAGTGGAAGCCGTGCGGCTTCCGGACTGGTACTTCGACCTCGCGCGGTCAACCGGAACGATCATCGCGTCCGAGGCTTATTCCCTCCACCGCGACTATATCGAGGACATGAGCAAGGCGATTGGCCCGGGCGTGCGGGCTCGCGCCCAGGCCGCCAAGACCTTCCTGCCCGGCGCCTACGCCGAGGAGATCCGCGGCATGGCCGAGCGTCGCCGGGCATTTGCCGAGTGGTTCCGGCCCTATGATGCCGTCGTGATGCCGACCATGGCGGTGCCGGCAATCCCGCTCGCCGAAGTCGACGAGACCTCGCCCATTCCGGGATATCTGACGCGGCCGGGCAACTATCTCGGCCTCTGCAGCCTTGCCGTGCCATCCGGCCAGTCCGGTGGCTTGCCGACGATCTGGATGCCGACCGGC
>NZ_SCVH01000111.1 GCF_004296935.1 Reyranella sp. | reverse complement strand
CGCTGCAAAAGGGTGAGGTCGAAAACTTCGGTAGCCACTTCCAAGATGCGATGTATGGCGTCGGATCGATTGGTGATGAGAAAACACGATGGGCGGAGTTCAAAGCCTTTCGCGATCAGTTCAAGTGCACGAAGTGCGGTAGGGTACGCTTTATGCGGCCGGTCACTTTGAAGCGTCCGCTATGCGCACATGACACCTGTCAGGCGCCATTCGAATTTGCATCTTCCAGCGCTAGTCAAAAGTAGCCGTTATGACCGTAGCATATGCTGATGCGGGTGTCGTACGACCTCGGGGCCAGCGCGGATGCGTCGCGCTGGCCCCGCCGGTCTGATGTTCGCGGCAGCCGGAAGAGCCCTCGACGCTCCCGGATTTTGCTACGCAATGTCCTGCCGCTCATGGGCCGAGCTGCGCTCGGCCTAAAATCGCCCCCTCCCCCTGCACTGAGGGTCAACGCTCCCTATATTCCCCCCATGGAAAGGGAGATCTGAGCCATGACCGGAAGCGGTCCCCGCGATTGGATGTGGTCGGAGGCGCTGCAGATGCTGGCGCAGGCCGACCGGATGCATCGCCAGATGTTCCGGCCGCAGGCTTCTCCGCAGGGCGCGGCCTGGGAGCCGCCGGTCGACATGCTGGAAACCGACGGCGAGGTGCTGATCCTGGCCGCCCTGCCCGGCGTCGACCCGCAACAGGTGCAGGCGGCGATCGAGGACGGCGTGCTCGTCATCGCGGGCGTGCGCGTCGTGCCGGACGAATGGCACACCGCCACCATCCATCGCCTGGAACTGCCGCAGGGCCGCTTCGAGCGGCGCATCGCGCTGCCGGCCGGGCGCTACGAGTCGGTGCGCCGGACAGCGGTGAACGGCTGCCTGGTGATCAGTTTGGCCAAGACGCCACGGAGGGGCAGGCCATGACCGCGCCCGACGAGATGAACATTTCCGCGACGGGCACGACGCCGGCCGCCTCGCCGCCGGTCGCGGATGCGCTGCCCCCTGACGCGCTGATCGTGCTGCCGACGCGCAACCTCGTGCTGTTCCCGGAGATGGTGTTTCCGCTCGCCATCGGCCGGCCGGCGACGGTGGCCGCGGCCCAGCAGGCGGTGCGCGAGCAGCGCCAGATCCTGGTCGTGCTGCAGCACGATCCCGAGAAGAGCGAGATCGGCCCGGACGATCTTCACCGCACCGGCACGGTCGCCAACATCGTGCGCTATGTCACCGCGCCCGACGGCACGCATCACGTCATCTGCCAGGGCGTGCAGCGCTTCCGCATCACCGAGTTCGTCGAGGGCCATCCCTACCTGCTGGCGCGCGGCCTGCACGTGGTCGAACCCGCCGGCGCCGGCCCCGAGATCGAGGCGCGCTTCCTGGTGCTGCAGGGCCAGGTGCGCGAGGTGATGGACCTCTTGCCGCAGGTGCCGCCCGAGCTGCGCCAGACCGTGGAAGCAACCGAATCGGCCGGCGCGCTGGCCGACCTCGCCGCCACCTATCTCGATTCCAAGCCGGCGGAGAAGCAGGACATCCTGGAGACGGTCGAGCTGGTGCCGCGTCTCGACAAGGTCACGGCGCTCCTTGCACAGCGCCTGGAGGTGCTGCGGCTCTCCAACCAGATCGGCCAGTCGACCAAGGCCTCGCTCGACGCCCGCCAGCGCGAGATGCTGCTGCGCGAGCAGATGGCGGCGATCCAGCGCGAGCTGGGCGACGACGGCACCAACAAGCAGGAGATGGCCGATCTCGAGAAGGCGATCGGCGACGCCAGAATGCCGCCCGAGGTCGAGGCGGTCGCGCGCAAGGAACTGCGCCGGCTGCAGCGCACGCCCGATGCGGCAGCCGAATACGGCATGATCCGCACCTACCTCGACACGCTGATCGAGCTGCCGTGGGCGCTGCCCGAGGCGCCGCCGATCGACATCGCCGAGGCGCGGAAGGTGCTCGACCAGGACCACTATGGCCTCGAGAAGATCAAGCTGCGCATCGTCGAGTATCTCGCCGTGCGCAAGCTGGCGCCCGAGGGCAAGGCGCCGATCCTCTGCTTCGTCGGCCCTCCGGGCGTCGGCAAGACCTCGCTCGGCCAGTCGATCGCCCGCGCCATGGGCCGCAAGTTCGCGCGCGTCAGCCTGGGCGGCGTGCACGACGAGGCCGAGATTCGCGGCCATCGCCGGACCTACATCGGCGCGCTGCCCGGCAACATCATCCAGGCGATCCGGAAGGCCGGCGCGCGCGACTGCGTGATGATGCTGGACGAGATCGACAAGATGGGCAGCGGCGTCCATGGCGACCCCTCGTCGGCGATGCTGGAAGTGCTCGACCCCGAGCAGAACGGCACCTTCCGCGACAACTACCTCGACGTGCCGTTCGACCTCAGTCGCGTGGTGTTCATCACCACCGCCAACATGCTGGAGACCATCCCCGGCCCGCTGCGCGACCGCATGGAGATCATCGGGCTCACCGGCTACACCGCGGGCGAAAAACTCGAGATCGCCAAGCGCTACCTGGTGCGGCGCCAGCTCGAGGCCAACGGGCTGAAGCCCGAGCAGGCTGGGATCGACGATGCCGCGCTGAAGCAGATCATCGTCGGCTATACGCGCGAGGCCGGCGTGCGCAACCTGGAACGCGAGATCGGCCGCGCCTTGCGCCATATCGCGGTCGAGATCGCCGAGGGCACGGCCACCAAAGTGCAGATCGGCGTCGCCGACCTGGAGAAGCTGCTGGGACCGCTGCGCTTCGAGAACGACGTCGCCATGCGCACCAGCGTGCCCGGCGTCGCCACCGGCCTCGCCTGGACGCCGGTGGGCGGCGACATCCTGTTCATCGAGGCGGCCCGCACGCCCGGTGGCGGCAAGCTGATCCTGACCGGCCAGCTGGGCGAGGTCATGCGCGAGAGCGTCCAGGCGGCGCTCACCCTGGTCAAGGGACAGGCGTCCGCTCTCGGCATCGAGGCCGGCCTGATCGAGAAAAGCGACATTCACGTCCATGTGCCGGCCGGCGCCACGCCCAAGGACGGCCCCAGCGCCGGCGTCGCCATGTTCATGGCGCTCACCTCGCTCTTGACCGGCCGCACCATCCGCAGCGACACCGCCATGACCGGCGAGATCAGCCTGCGCGGCCTGGTGCTGCCGGTGGGCGGCATCAAGGAGAAGGTGGTGGCCGCCGCCGCCGCCGGCATCACGCGCGTGATGCTGCCGGCGCGCAACAAGCGCGACTACGAGGAGATTCCCGAAGAGGTCCGCAAGGCGCTGGAGTTCGTCTGGCTCGAGCGCGTCGAGGACGCGGTGGGCGCGGCGCTGGCGGCTTAGCGCCGCCTCACGTCTATCGAATTCCTCTCCCTCAAAATTCCTCTCCCCCGCTAGGGGGAGAGGTTAGGTGAGGGGGAATCGACGTGCGTAACCCCCTCACCCGTCCTCTCCCCCTAGCGGGGGAGAGGAGCATGAAGGTGATGGCGTCGGTTGGAAGACGCCTTAACCCAGCTCCAGGCTGGTCACGCCGAACAGGCCGGCATAGTCGACCACTGGATCAGCGCCGGTGTACATGCGCGCCGTCTCGAACGCGGGTTTCAGGCCCATCCCTTCGGCGAGTTTCACGGCCGCCTTGTTGCGGTCGGGCACGTCGATGGCCACGGCCGACGCGCCGGTCTTCTGCGCCAGCTCACTCACCAGCGCCGCCGCGATCTCCGGCGAGGCGGCATAGAGCGGGCCGATGCGCGCGGCGGCACGGCAGGTGCGGATGACGGCCATTCCCTGCAGTTCGCCATCCTTCATCGCGACCAGGCCGGCGCGTTCCGGCAGGCCGACCCACGGCGCCAGGAAATGATCCCGCGCCTCGGGGAAGAAGCGACGGTCGTAGGCGGCGATCCGATCGAAGGGCACGGCGCGGGCATCGACCAGGGTGACGCCGGCTGGCGGCGCGGCCAGCGGTGGCGACGGACCCTCGTGGCGGATGTTGTTCCACGCCGAACGGAATCCCGATTTCTTGTAGTTGTGCTGCTGGGCCACCACGCCATCGAGGCCGACGTTGCGGCCCTTCAGCCGCGCCATGCCGGCGTCCCAGACCTTTATGCCGTAGCCTTTGCCGCGCGCTTCCGGCCGGGCGATGTAGAAGCCGAGGAATCCGAAGCCCGTGCCGTAGCGCACCACCGAGATGCAGGCGACGGGCCGGCCGTCGAGGCGACCGATCAGGAAGGCGCCGGGATCGGCGGCGTGGAAGGCCAGCGCATCGGTGTTGCCGGGGTTCCAGCCCTCGTCGGCGGCCCACCCGGCCATGCGCGCAATGTCGTCGGCGCTTGCTACATTGACTTCAAAGCTCATGCCGCGACGCTAGAGCATATTTCGCCTGAGTGGAATCGGCTCATAGCTGGGAGCGCGCCACTCCAGTGGCGCTCATGTTCAAGAGAAGATGCGCCACTGGAGTGGCGCGCTCCCAGCGAAGATATGAACGATATAAATTCTACTCCGCCGCCTTGCGACCGGCAGTGGTCGGAAAAAACTGGTTCTCCGGCCGCGGCAGGCCGAGGTTTTCGCGCAGGGTAGCGCCCTCGTACTCGCGGCGGAACAGGCCGCGGCGCTGCAGCTCCGGCACGACCTTGTCGACGAAATCGTCGAGGCCGCCCGGCAGGTAGGGGAACATGACGTTGAAGCCGTCGCTGGCTTCCGTCACCAGCCACTCTTCCATCTGATCGGCGATCATCCTGGGCGTGCCCATCATGGCGAGGCCGCCGTAGCCGCCGAGGCGTCCGGCGAGCTGTCGCACCGTCAGCCCTTCGCGCTTGGCGAGCGCAATGACGCGTTCGCGGCCGCTCTTGCTCGCGTCGGTCTCGGGAATGTCGGCCGGCAGCGGACCGTCGGGATCGAAGGCGCGGGCATCGGTGCCGAGCGCGATCGAGAGCGCGGCGATGCCGCTGTCGTAGTTGACCAGGCTGTCGAGCCGGGCCCGCTTCTCCTGCGCCTCATCAGCTGAGTCGCCGATGATGGTGAAGGCGCCGGGCAATATCTTGATGTGATCGGGATTGCGGCCGACCTTGGCGGCGCGGCCCTTCACGTCGGCATAGAAGGCGCGCCCCGCCTCGATCGGCCCGCCGGCGGCGAAAACAACTTCGGCCGTTTCGGCGGCGAGCTGGCGGCCGGCATCGGAGGCGCCGGCCTGGACCACGACCGGCCAGCCCTGCACCGGCCGGCCGATATTGAGCGGCCCGCGGACCTTCAGATACTTGCCCTTGTGGTTGAGGACATGGAGCCGGTCGGGATCGAAGTAGAGGCCGCTGTCGACATCGCGGATGAAGGCATCGTCGGCCCACGAATCCCAGAGACCGGTCACGACATCGAAATACTCGCGCGCACGGGCATAGCGCTCGGCATGCGGCATCTGGTCGTCCATGCCGAAGTTGAGCGCGGCGTCGGGATTGGACGTCGTCACCAGGTTCCAGCCGGCGCGGCCGTTGCTGATGTGGTCGAGCGAGGCGAAGCGGCGCGCGATGGTGTAGGCGGGCTCGAAGGTGGTGGACGCCGTGGCGATCAGGCCGAGATGCTTCGTCATCATGGCGAGCGCCGGCAACAGCGTCAGCGGATCGAACGACGTCACCGTGGCGCTGCGCTTCAGCGCCGCCATCGGCATGTTCAGCACGGCCAGGTGATCGGCCATGAAGAAGGCGTCGAACCGGCCGCGCTCCAGCGTCTGGGCGTACTGCACCAGCGCCTCGAGATTGAAATTGGCATCGGGCGTGCCGCCGGGATAACGCCAGGCGGCGGTGTGGATGCTGACCGGGCGCATGAAGGCGCCGAGGCGGAGTTGTTTCTGGGTCATGAGCCTATCTCGCAAGCAGGCGGCCCCACCGCAAGCCGCCTCGGACGAGAAGAGCTAATTCGACGAATAGATTCCACACTGTCGGCAGTTCAGGAAATGCCCTGCCGTCCATCGCAGCTTCTATCTCATGCCGCCTTCTTCTTGGGCTTCGCGCGCGCTTTCGCCTGCCGCCGCTTACGCCGGGCCAAATAACTCCTGGCGATGCTGGTGGCCGTACGCCGGATGGCGACTCGCTCCGCTGGTGAAAGTATTTCACGTATCATCTCCTCAAATTTCACCATCATTCCACCTCCGGTCCGCGCAATGACGTAACTGATCTAACGAAAATACCTCATCCTGAGGAGCACGCGTAGCGTGCGTCTCGAAGGATGGGCACCCACGCGGTGCGCGCTCCCATCCTTCGAGACGGCCCTTCGGGCCTCCTCAGGATGAGGTGGTTCTCACACGATCGCCGGGTGCTTCTTGTCCGTGCCCGCCGCGCGCTCCCATCCCCGCGCCACCTGGAACAGCGTCGCCTCGTCGAAGTAGCGGCCGACGAACTGAACCGAGAGCGGCAGGCCGCCCACCGAGACGCCGGCCATCATGGCGAGCGCGGGATGGCCGGTGACGTTGAACGGGGTGCGCGCCTGGCGCGGATAGGTGCGATCGATGTCGGCCGGGCTGTCGATGCGGCAGGCCGGGTCCATCGAACTGGCGCACAGCAGCACGTCGACGTCGCGCAGCACCTCCTCGACGGCGGCGATCATCTCGAGACGCCGGCGCTGGGCCTGGACATAGTCGCCGGCGGCGAAGAAGGCGCCGGCCATCAGGCGGCGGCGCGCGAGCTGGCCGTAGTCACCGGGACGCGCGCGCAGCCAGGGGGCGTGGATCGCCCAGGCCTCGCTTTGCAGGATGACGCGGTTGACCGCGCCGAACTCGCCCAGGGTCGGCAGATGGACGTCGCGGACTTCCGCGCCCTCGAGCTGGAGCGTGCGCGCGACATGTTCGAGGGCTGCCGTCACCTCGGGATCGGCCGGCATGTCGGTCTCATGGAAATGCTGGACGAAGCCGACGCGAAGCCCGCGCACGTCGCGGTCGACGCCGGCCGCATAGTGGCCCCTGGCGGCCGCCACGCTGCCGGGGTCGCTTGTGTCGTGGCCGGCGAGGACCTCCAGCATCAGGGCATTGTCGGCCACGGTGCGGGTCATCGGCCCGACGTGGTCGAGGGTGAAGGAGAGCGGAAAGACGCCGCGGCGCGAGACCAGACCGTAGGTGGGCTTCAGGCCGACGATGCCGCAGCAGCTGGCGGGATTGCGCACGCTGCCGCCGGTGTCGGTGCCCAGCGCCATCGGAAACAGGCCGGCCGCTACGCCCGAGCCCGAGCCCGACGACGAGCCGCCAGGGTGATGGTCGGTGTTCCAGGGATTGCGCGCCGGCGGCCACGGCAGGTCGTGGCTCGGCCCGCCGATGGCGAACTCGTGCGTGGAAAGCTTGCCCAGCACGATGGCGCCGGCGCCGCGCAGCTTGGAAACGCAGACCGCGTCTGCGGTAGCGATATTGTCGGCCAGGATCTTGGAATGGCAGGTGGTCGGAAGGCCGGCGACATCGATGATGTCCTTTATGCCGACCGGCACGCCGTGCAGCGGCCCCCGGACCCGGCCCGCCGCGACCTCGGCCTCGGCCGTTCGCGCCGCCGCCATCGCCGCCTCGCCGTCGAGGCGGATGAAGGCGTTGAGCCGGGGATCGAGCCGCTCGATGCGGGCGAGCAGCGCCTCAGTCAGCTCGACCGGCGAAAGTTCCTTGGCGGCGATCGCCTTGGCCGCCGCGGCGGCCGTCATGAAGTGCAGGTCGGTCATGGTCAGAGCCTCACAGTCCGTCTCCCGCGCGCATCGGCGGCCACGGTTCGGCGCGCGGATCGGCCGGCGCCTTGATCTTGCGGGCAACGTCGGCAGCCTGCGTCGCCGCGGCGGCGACATCCTCTGGATGCTCGGCCAGCGCCTTGTCGAGGCCGGCGCGGCGCGCCAGCAGTTCCATCATTGCCTTGTCCATCGTTTGCTTGTCCATCTTCGATACCCTTCCGCTCAGTTCAGCCGTTCCAGCTTGGTGATTTCCTGCGGCGGCAGCTCGGAGAGATAGAGATTACCCTCGGCGTCGCCTGAAATTCCATGCGCGCCGTTGATCGCGCCGCGGCAGCGGCCGACCAGCCGGCCGTCGGGCGAGAGCAGGCTGATGCGCGGGATCTGGTCGGTGACGAACACGAAGTCGCGGTCATCCACCCAGATCTGCATGGGATGATAGAAATCGCCCCAGGCGTCGAGGAAAGTCCCGTCGCGGTCGAACACCTGTATGCGGTTGTTCTCGCGGTCGCCCACCAGCACCTTGCCGAAGCGGTCGACCCAGACGGCGTGCGGCGTGGTGAAGGCGCCGTTGCCCGTCCCCGGTCCGCCCCAGGTGGCGATCAGCCTGCCGTCGGCGGCAAAGCGATGGACGCTGGAATTGCCGTAGCCGTCGGCGACGTAGATTTCGCCATCGGGCGCCTGGGCCGCCGCCGTCGGATGGTTGAACGGCGCATCGAGCGAGGGCCAGTGGCGCTTGCCCAGGGCCTGTATGAGTTTGCCGGCGAGATCGAAGCGCAGCACCTGATGGGCGTCGCGATCGGCCACCAGGATGGTGCCGTCGGGCGCCGTATTGAGATAGTGCGGCTCGGCGAGCTGGCCCTCGCCCCACGTGCCCATGAGCTTGCCGTCGCGGCCGAACACCAGGACCGGCCGGTCGGTGCCGCGCTGCGCCACGTGAACGCGGCCCTCGCCGTCGACCATCAGGTCGGACAGGAAGCCGAAGCTTTCGCCCGCCGGCAGCCGTGCCCACTTGCGGTGGATGGCATAGCGGCGGTCGCCCAGGATCACGGTGTAGCGTTCGTCGGACATCTATTTCGCCGGTCCCATCCCGGGCCTGCTGGACGCGTAGATGTAGTTGCGGATCTTCCAGGCACCGGCCTCGCGCCGGAAGACGACCACCAGGTTGAAGGCCTCCGCAGTTTCCATGCCAGTCGCCAGGGTCCTGATGCGGCCGGACGAGGTCGCCCTCAGCCAGGCCATGTCGCCCGCGACCTCCGTCTCCTGGATCGTGAAGGCGAGATCGACCTTCAGCGTGGCGAAGACCTCGCGATAGGCCGCCCGCAAGGCGTCGCGGCCGACGACCGCCGGCATGTTGTCGCGCATGAACACGCCATTGGACGCATAGAGCGCGACCAGCGCCTCGACGTTGTTCGCGCGCAATCCGGCGGCGTAACTGTCCATGATCGCGACCAGGCGGGCCGGATCGTCCGGGCCCTGCGCATGGGCGCTGCCGATGAATGAGAACGCCGCCGTGGCGGCCAGCAGCGCACGTCGCGAGGCTGCGAAGAAAGGAGCGGGCATGACGGAGTCCTCGCAGGAGGTCAGGACGGCAGGTATTTCGAAATCCAGTAGCTCGTCGGATTGTCGGAACATTCGGCCGGTCCGCACAACAGGAAACTGTTGGCGGCGTTGGCGAGGGTCGCGGCGATGAGCAGGTAGGCGGCCAGCCGGGAGACTCCACGGAACCTGAGCGCGGTCTGGTGATCGGTGTTGTGATGCTCGGGCCGGCCGGAGAAGATCATCAGCACGGCCACAAAGGCGATCACGGCGAAGGACAGGAGCAGCGACCAGGTGTAGAGGTGCAATCCGAGGACCGGCGCGCCGTGGGCCGCGGTGCCGGGCGCGATGTACAGCAGGGCCTGAAAGCCCGAGGCGACCAGGCCGAACAGCGCGCCGAGCAAGGTCAGCCCATAGTGCAGCGGCTGGATGCCGAAGCGCAGGTTGAGCAGGAAACCGAAGCCGCACAGCACGAAAGCCGCGCGCTGGAGATTGCACAGCGGGCACGGCAATTCCTTGAGCCCAAACTGCAGCCCGAAGGCGATCAGCAGGATGACCGCGATCGCGGCGGCACCGGCGGCGTTGCCCAGGCGGACGAGTTGTCCCATGCCGGCGGCCCTAGAACGACAACTTCAACGGCTCGGTCATGTAGCGATCGAGCCACAGGACCGCAGCGACGGCGCTCACACCGAACAGACCGATCGCGACACCACGATAGCCGGCGAGGGCCGTCATCATGGCAATGGCTGCCGCCAGAAAGATCAGCCCGGTCATGACGCAAACCTCGCGATCGCAAGACATACTCGGACGCGCAACAGCCGCAGCCACGGATCCCGGAGATCACGCTGACCGTAAGAAAGATATGTTACGGCTCGGCGCGCCATGTGCCAATGGCAGGACCGGCTGAATCGGGTCACCCTGAACCCCCATCGGCGCAGACGGGCCCTACGATCCCGTTTGGCCGGGCCGGACTATCGTCAGTCGATCTGCAGGGTCATCGCCTTGAGATAAGCGGTCTCGGGCAGGCCGGGATGCACCGGGTGATCGAGCGCGGCGCCGGAGCTGCGCAGGATGCGGGCGTTGCGGCCGGCGTCGCGCAAGCCGCGACGCACCTGTTCGCCGAACAGCGGCGGCTCGACCAGGTGCGAGCACGAGGCCACGAACAGGAAGCCACCCGGCGCCACGAGGGGTGCGGCCAGCCGCACCATCTTGCGATAGCCCTGGACGCCCACCTTGATGTCCTTGCGGCTCTTCACGAAGGCCGGCGGATCGCAGATCACGACGTCGAAGTTGCGGCCGTTGGGCTCGAGTTTCTCCAGCGTGTCGAAGACCTCGCCCTTCTGGAAGGTCATGACGCCGCTGACGCCGTTCAAGGCCGCGGCCTTGGTCGCGGAATCGAGCGCGGGCTGCGAGCGGTCGAGGCAGGTCACCGACTTGGCGCCATGCTTGGCCGCCAGCACGCCGAAGCCGCCGCTGTAGCAATAGGCGTCGAGCACGCGCGCGTCCTTGGCGAAGCGCGCCATGAAGCGGCGGTTGTCGCGCTGGTCGTAGAACCAGCCGGTCTTCTGGCCGCCCGAGAGATCGGCGACGAAGCGCGCATCGTTCTCGATCAGCTCGATCGGCCCGTCCAGCGCGCCCTTGGCGATGGTCGTCTCGCGCTTCAGGCCTTCGAGCTCGCGGACCGGCGAATCGTTCTTGAGCACGATCACGCGGGGCGACAGCTCGGCCTCGATGGCCTCGAGCAGGACCGGCGTCAGGTGATCCATGCCGACCGAATTCACCTGGACGACCACGGCATCGCCGAAACGGTCGATGATCACGCCGGGCAGACCGTCGGCTTCGGCATGGATGAGCCGGTAGTAGGGAACGCCGACCAGCTTGTCGCGAAGTGCCATCGCATTGGCAAGCTTGCGGCCGAAGAACAGGGCGTCGATGACGGCCTCGGGATTCGAGGTCAGCAGACGCGCCGCGATCAGCGAATGCGGATTGAAGGTGGCGACGCCCAGCGCCTCGCCGCCCGGCGTGCGCAGCGTCACCAGCGAGCCCGGCGGCAGCGCCTTGGTCTCGGCGTCCATCAGGATCTCGTTGGAGAAGGCCCAGGGATGGCCCGAGCGGACGCGGCGATCCTCGCCGGCGCGCAGCAGGACACTCGGCAGTTTCTTCGCGGCCACTCTATTCTCCCCGGGAGACGCCATCGCGACGGGGATCGGCACCGCCCTCCCAACCGCCAATGGAAGATGGGCCCACCCGGCGAATGCCGGTGAGGCCACCCTCATGCCCGCGGACTTGTACTTGATGGCCCAAGGCGCGCAAGCGCTCTGCCTGCCCGGCCAGAGGCGTGCCCGCCTCCAGTTCCGTCAGGCCATTACGGTTGATCACGCGCGGTTGCGCGAGGGCTGCAGGAACCGACAGGTCCCAGTCGAGGACGCCGATCAGGGCGTGAAGGACATCGCCGATAATCCGCGACCCGCCCGCCGACCCCAGGGCCAGCACGAAGCGGCGGTCGCGGTCTAAAACCATCGTCGGCGACATCGAAGAGCGCGGCCGCTTGCCCGGCTCGACCCGGTTGGCGACCGGCTTGCCGTTCGCCTCGGGCTCCGGCGAAAAATCCGTCAGTTCGTTGTTCAGCAGAAATCCGCGCACCATGATCTGGGCGCCGAACGGGGCTTCGATGGTGGTGGTGAAGGCGACGCCATTGCCCCAGCGGTCGACGATGCTGATGTGGCTGGTGCCGCGCTCGACATAGCCCGGCGGCACGCCCGGGCCGATCTGGCCCATGCTGCGATCCGGCGACATCAGCTTGCGGCGCTCCGCGAGATAGGCGGGAGACAACAGGCCCGCCGTCGGCACGTTCACGAAGGCGGGATCGGCGACGTAGCGGTCGCGATCGGCGAAGGCGAGCCGGCTCGCCTCGGCGATGAGATGGACCGAGCGCAAATCGTTGGGCCCCTCGCGCCAGATCTCGAAGGGTTCGAGCAGCGCCAGCACCTGCAGAACCGCGATGCCGCCCGACGACGGCGGCGGCATGCCGCAGACAACCCAGAGGCGATAGGGCCCGCACACCGACTCCCGCTTGACCGGTCGATAGCCGGCCAGGTCGGCGAGCGAGAGCGTGCCGGGACGGACATGATTGCGCACGCGGTCCACCATCCCGGCGGCAATTGCGCCTCGATAGAAAGCATCCGCCCCTTGATCAGCGATCAGGCGCATCGTGGCGGCGAGATCGGGATTGGCGATCCGGTCGCCGGCTTTCTTCGGCGACCCGTCGGCATTGAAATAGATCGCGCGGATGCCCGGCTCATCGCGCAGTCCCGGTATCCGCGCCAGCCAGGCGGCGAGTCGCGGCGGTACGGCAAAGCCGTCGCGGGCCGCGGCGATTGCCGGCTCGAACAACGCGCTCCAGGGAACCTTGCCGTGCTCCTTGTGAGCGAGCTCCAGCATCGCCAAGGCGCCGGGCACGCCGACCGAGATGCCGGAGGCCACGGCCTCACGATAGCCCAGCGGCTTGCCGTCGCGATCGAGGAAAATCGTCGGGTTGGCACCTGCCGGCGCGGTCTCGCGGCCGTCGTAGACGGCAATGGCCCCCGTCGCGCCGTCGTAGTGCAGCAGGAAGCCGCCGCCGCCAATGCCCGAGGCGTGCGGCTCGACGACGCCCAGCACCATCTGCACGGCAATGGCCGCATCGACGGCGGAGCCGCCGCGCCGGAGCACTTCCAGCCCGGCCTCGACGGCGAGCGGATGCGCCGCCGCCACCATAGCCTGCGGTGCCGCCAGGCAGGCCGGCACGCGGCACGCCGCCAGCAGCAGCGCCAGGACGGCGAGCGGGCGGCTCAATTTCATGCGCGGCGCGCCACGATGAACAGCCGGCGGAAGGGAAAGATCGTGATGCCGTCGGCGCGCGTCGGATAGGCCTTGGCGACCAGCGCGGCATAGGCTTCGTAGAATGCCGCGCGCTCCGGCTCCTGCAGCAGGTCGAGGTAGGGACGCAGGCCGGTGCCGGCGGTGAACTGCGCCACCGGATCCTTGCCGGTCAAAGGCTGCTGATAGATCGTCTCCCAGATCTCGAGGCCGGAGCAGAGCGGCTTCAGCACGTCGTAGTAGCGCGCCGGCTCGAGAACCGGCCGGATCGTGCGCACCTGGGCGAGCTTGTCGCGCCACGGCCCCGCCTCGGCCGCCGTGCGCATCAGGGCATGCGACGGCGCCTCGTGATTGCGCGGCATCTGGATCGCAAGCTGGCCGCCCGACGGCAGGAGCTTCAACAGGCCGGGGAACATGTCGATATGTCCCTCCAGCCAATGATAGGCGGCGTTGCTGTAGAGGATGCCCGGCGGCTTGCCCGGCTTGAAATTTGCGAGATCTCCTTTGGCGAAGCTGACTCGGCTGTCGGGCGTCTGCGTGCGCGCCTTGGCGAGCATCTCCTCGGACGAATCGATGCCGACGATCTCCGCCGACGGAAAGCGCTCGGCCAGGATGCGCGAGATGTTGCCGGCGCCACAGCCGAGATCGTAGATCGCATGGCCCAGCCTGGCGCCATTGGCCGGATCGAGACGGCCCATCAGGTCGAGCGCCGGCCGCACGCGATGGTCGGCGAACTTCAGGTAGAGATTGGCATCCCAGACCATCTGGGTCGTTCCAGAGCTCACGTCATTTCTCCTCGAACGCGGCGTCGATGGGAACACGATACCCTGTCGCGATCTTGTTGCCCTTCTGCGCCGCCAGCACGACGGCCATGAATTCGCTGAACATCTCCTCGCTCATGCCCTTCCGGCGCGCCATGTAGCCGTGCGAATTGATGCAGTAGTCGCACTGGTTGGCGATCGACACGGCGAGGTAGATCAGCTCCTTGGTGAGGCCATCGAGCTTGCCCGGCGCCATCACCGCCTTCATCTCGGCGGCAAAGCGCTCCATGACATCGGGATGGCGGGCGAGTGCCTTCCAGACGTTGT
This sequence comes from Reyranella sp., assembly GCF_004296935.1. GTDB lineage: Bacteria > Pseudomonadota > Alphaproteobacteria > Reyranellales > Reyranellaceae > Reyranella. Next base: position 14,015 of record NZ_SCVH01000111.1, on the reverse strand, counting down.
TGATGCCGGCCGGATCGATGCCGCGCGCCTCGGCGATGCCCTCGACGACCGCCTTGGCCCGCGGGTTCATGTCCTTGTATTCGGTCAGCTTGGCCATCGATGGCTCCCGCAAATGAAAAGGGCCGGCGCTCGGCGCCGGCCCCATCTTGGCGCTTTCGCACCGATTGTCAGTACATATGCTGGCCGCCGTTGATCGACAGCGTCGAGCCGGTGATGAAGCCCGAGTCGTCGGCCACCAGGAAGACCACGCCGCTGGCGATCTCTTCGGCCTTGCCCAGCCGTCCGACCGGGATTTTCGCGACGATTTTCTCCAGCACGTTGGCCGGCACGGCGGCAACCATGTCGGTGCTGGTATAGCCCGGCGCGATCGCGTTCACGGTGATGCCCTTGGGCGCGCCTTCCTGGGCCAGCGCCTTGGTGAAGCCATGGATGCCCGACTTGGCGGCGGCGTAGTTCACCTGGCCGTACTGGCCACCCTGACCGTTGATCGAGCCGATGTTGACGATGCGGCCGAAGCCGCGGGTGTTCATGCCGTCCCACACCGCCTTGCTCATGTTGAAGCAGGAGCCGAGGTTGGTATCGATGACGGCCTCCCACATGTCGCGCGTGAGGCGGCGCATGGTGGAATCGCGGGTGATGCCGGCGTTGTTCACCAGGACCTCGACCGGGCCGAGATCCTTTTCGATCTGGGCCACCGCGGTCTGGCAGGCGGCGAAATCGGAGACGTCGAACTTGTAGACCGCGATGCCGGTCTCGGCCTTGAACTTCTGGGCGGCCGCGTCGTTGCCGGCGTAGGTGGCGCCGACCTTGTAACCCTTGTCCTTCAACATGCGCGAGATGGCGGCGCCGATGCCGCGCGTTCCGCCTGTCACCACTGCAACTCTTTGAGCCATTTTTTCCTCCCAAAACGTGCCGCCCGCGCACTCTAGCCGGTTCCATCCGAATTCACAGCCGGTGCCGGATAGAGACGGCAGGCGCGCGGCCCTAGAACGCCGGCCATGAAACCCTTTACCGCCCTGCTCGGCGCCGCCGCCGGGACCCACGCCGCCGACCAGCTGGCGCTGGCCACCCTGCCTTTGACCGCGACCCTGGTCCTGGGCGCCGGACCTGACGTGCTCGGCCTGCTGGTCGCCGCCCAGAGTGCGGCCTGGTTGCTGGTGTCGTTGCCCGCCGGTGCCTGGGTCGACCGCCTGCCGCGCCGGCAATTGCTGATCGGAGCCCTCGGCCTCGGCCTGCTGGCCTCGGTGGTTGCCGTCATCGCCGCCGCCACGGGCATCGCGAGCCTGCTCGGCATAGCTGCCTTCGTCGGCGCATCAGGCACCGTCGTCTATGTGCTGACCTCGGTGTCGCTGCTGCCCAGCCTCGTGCCCGCGACCGACCTGTCGCGCGCCAATGCGCGGCTGGAACTGGCGCGCGCCATCGTGAGCCTCGCCGCACCCTTCGTGGCCGGCCTGCTCGCGCAGCATCTGTCGCCGACCTGGGGCTATGTCCTCGCGGCCCTCGGCGCCGCGCTGGCGTTGGCTTGCGTCCTCGCCCTGCCCCGTGTGCCGGCACCCTCCAGCGGCACCGCACGCCCATCCTTTCTGGCCGCCATCCGCACCGGCGCGCGATTCGTGATCCATCACGAGCTGCTGCGCGGCATCAGCCTCTGCGCGATCTTCTGGAACTTCGCCTTCTTCGCCCTGCTCGCGATCTGGGCGCCGCTGGCGCTGGGCCCGCTCGGCCTCGATCCGGCGCGCATGGGCCTCGCGCAGTCCGCCTACGGCGCCGGCCTGATCCTGGGCGCGCTGGTGGCGCCGATGGCTTCGCGGCGCCTGCCGCCGCTCGCCACCCTGATCTTCGGACCGGCCGTGTCGGTCGTGGCGGCGGGCCTGTTCCTGGCCGCTCCGTCCCAGGCCGGCACACCCAACGGCTTTGCCCTCGCCGCCGCCGGCTACTTCCTGGTGGGCTTCGGGCCGATGCTGTGGCTGATCTGCCAGACCACGGTGCGCCAGCTCGTGACGCCGCTCGCCCTGATGGGCCGGGTCAACGCCACGGTACAGACGGCGATCTATGGCGTCCGCCCGCTCGGCGCCCTGGCCGGCGGCCTCCTCGCCGCCCAGGCCGGCCTGCAGAGCGCGCTGCTGCTGATCGCCGTCGCCTTCGCGCTGTCGGCGCTCGCGATCCTGCTGTCGCCACTGGCCCGGCTGCGGGCGATGCCCGTGTCCGCCGGTGCTGTCTGACCTCGCACAGGGCGGGCCCAACTTTGCAAAAAGGGCCCAACTTCGCTGACGGAAATTCGGCTTTCGAACCGCCCGAAAGCCAACAAATTCAATCTTTCCGGGGCCTCTCCGGGCCCACCTGAAACGTGGGAGTGTTGGGCCCGAAGTTGGGCCCGCACCTGTCCCCCACCCTGTCCCCCACCCTTTCCCCGGTTCGACGCCGAGGCCTTGTTTCGTTCGTTCGTTGCGGCCGTCGATCTCTCATCGGGGCCCGGCGCGCCTGGTGGATCCGGCGTCGTTGTTGCCTCCCCGACGGCCGTCGGGGAGGCGGGCTGGTTCTTGTCTCTGTCCACGGGTCAGGACCCGCGGCGGCGACCCTGCGCCCATCCAAGAAGTGAGGGGGCGCGCAAACCCACGGGCGGCCGCGGGCAGGTCTTTGCCGGATACGAAAAGGCCGGCGCCCGTATATGCATACGTCGCGCCAGTCTATCGAAAATATAGCCCAAAACCTGCTGAACTTGCAAGTCAGGCTGCACTTGCCGGGCAACGCCAACGGAAAGCAAGATCGGCCAGGAGGACGCCCTCATGACCGATGCCCCGCGACCGCCGCTGCCGCCCTTCACCGAGGAGACCGCACGGACCAAGGTGCGCGCTGCCGAGGACGCCTGGAACGGTCGCGATCCGGCGCGCATTGCGCTGGCCTATACCGCCGACAGCGTTTGGCGGAACCGCTCGGAATTCTTCCAGGGTCGCGCGGCCATAGAAGCCTTCCTCACCCGCAAATGGATCCGGGAGCTGGACTACCGGCTGATCAAGGAACTCTGGACCTGCAGCGGCAATCGCATCGCCGTCCGCTTCGCCTACGAATGGCGCGACGACCAGGGCCACTGGTTCCGCTCCTACGGCAACGAGAACTGGGAGTTCGACGAGCGTGGGCTGATGCGCCGCCGCCTCGCCTCGATCAACGACCTGCCGATCAAGCCTGAGGAGCGGAAGTTCCATTGGCCGGCACCGGGACCCAGGCCCGCCGACCATCCCGGTCTGGGCGACCTCGGCCTTTAGCGCAAGACCAGCCCGCTTGACCCGCACGCGCAGCCGTCGGACCTTGCCGGCGGAGGTCGTCGCATGAAGAAGTTGTTGGTTGCCGTTGCCTTGGCCCTGTCGGCCGCCGCCTGCAGCCCGGGGGCCGGGTCGGAATGGCAGAAATCCTACGGCAAGACCTTTTACGAGCCGACCGAGGGCATGGCCGCGCTCTACATCATCCGCGACGACCCCGGTTCGGACCCGTCGCCGATCGGCATCACGAAGGACCGGTATCCCGTCGGCAGCCTTGCCGGCCTCACCTGGATGCGCCTCGACCTGCCGCCGTCGCTCTACGACCTCAGGGCTTACGGTGTCCAGGGCAGCACCGAACTCGTCGTCACGGTCAATGCCGGGGAGAGCCGCTTCCTGCTGGCCGAGCCCAAGCCAACGGGCAACGCCCAGCTGCGGGAGATCTCCCAGGTCACGGGACGCCAACTGGTGCGCAAGGGTCAGCTGGTCTACAGCACTCCCTAGAACACGGCGCGCTTGAATCGACTCGTTGCTGGGAGCGCGCCACTGGAGTGGCGCGCTCCCAGCAAGATACCTATTCGGAGTCCGCGCCTAGTCGCGCTGGACGCACATGGCGATGCCCATGCCGCCGCCGATGCAGAGGGTGGCGAGGCCCTTCTTGGCGTCGCGCTTCTGCATTTCGAACAGCAGCGTCGTCAGCACGCGCGCGCCCGAGGCGCCGATCGGATGGCCCAAGGCAATCGCGCCGCCGTTGACGTTGAGCTTGGTGGGGTCGAGGCCGAGTTCCTTGCCGACGGCCAAGGCTTGCGCGGCAAACGCTTCGTTGGCTTCGACGAGGTCGAGATCCTTCACGGTCCAGCCGGCCTTCTTCAGCGCCGCCTGCGAGGCGGTCACCGGGCCGATGCCCATGACCTTGGGATCGACGCCCGTGGTCGCCCACGACACGATCTTGGCCAACGGCTTGATGCCGCGCTTCTTCGCCTCATCAGCACTCATGAGGACGAGAGCGGCCGCGCCGTCGTTGATGCCCGAGGCATTGCCGGCCGTGACCGAGCCGCCTTCCTTGGTGAAGGCCGGGCGGAGCTTGGCGAGCGCCTCGGCTGTCGTGCCGTGCCGCGGGAACTCGTCGGTATCGACCACGACATCGCCCTTGCGGGTCTTGATCGTGACCGGAACGATCTCGTCCTTGAAGCGGCCGGACTTCTGTGCCGCCTCGGCCTTGTTCTGCGAGGAGGCCGCGAAGGCATCCTGCTCGACGCGGGTGATCTGGTATTTCTGCGCCACGTTCTCGGCGGTGTTGCCCATGTGGTAGCCGTTGAAGGCATCCCACAGGCCGTCCTTGATCATCGAGTCGACCATCTTGAGGTCGCCCATCTTGGTGCCGTCGCGCATGTGGGCGACGTGCGGCGCCTGGCTCATGCTCTCCTGGCCGCCGACCACCATGATGTTGGCGTCGCCGTTCTTGATCGCCTGCCAGCCGAAGGCGACGGCACGCAGGCCCGAGCCGCAGAGCTGGTTGATGCCGAGCGCGGTCTTCTCGACCGGGATGCCGGAATTGATGGCGGCCTGACGGGCCGGGTTCTGGCCCTGACCGCCGGTCAGGATCTGGCCCATGATGACTTCGTCGACTTCTTCCGGCTTCACATGGGCGCGCTCCAGCGCGCCCTTGATCGCGGCCTTGCCGAGATCGTGGGCCGGAACGGCACCGAAGGCACCGTTGAAGGAACCGATTGCCGTGCGCGCTGCGCTCGCGATGACGATATCCGTGGTCATAAAGTCCTCCTTGCCTGCCGCCCTAGGGGCCATTTACAGGGCGGCGGCACGGCTCGGCAAGGTCCCTCGCGGCACTGCAGCAACCGCCTTCATTCCGAACAGCGGCCGAACCCAGCGCCACGGGCGCACCAGCCCTGCGTAAATCAGCCAGGCGCCGAAGAAGGTCGCCATCACAGCCAGGATGAATCCGGCGAGCGGCGGCGCACCGGCCTGCAACAGCCAATAGACCGCAATCACCGTGACGGTCTGATGAAGGATGTAAAATGGGTAGACCGCTTCGGTCGCCTCGGCGAGGAACGCCGGCCGCGCGGTCAGGTAGCGATGGGCGAAGCCCAGGATCGCGAACAGCCAGGCCATGGTGTTGATCGCCGACAGAAGCGCGAAGCCCGGCCGGGCCTCGGGCGAGATCACGGGCCTGACCGTTCCCTGGAAGAAGCCGACGTAGAGCACGGCATAGGCCGCGATGCCGATGGCCAGCGAGAGCAGTCGCTGACGCCGAAGCGCATTCAGCAGGTCGGTCGAACCGAAGATGAAGGCGCCGTAGAGCAGCAGCGCGCCGTAGGAGGCCAGACCGTTCCAGTCGCCGACCAGGCCGTTGATGTTGTATGAGACCGGCGCCAGCCACAGGATCGACGCGGCGAGCGGCAACACCATCAGCCACTGCAGACCGAAGCGAGCGGCCGTCCGGCCGGCACGCTCGACCGTGTCGCGTCCCGTCGGCGAGCGCGCCCACAGGAAGACCGGCAGCAGCACGAGAGTCAGCACCAGCACGTAGGCCAGAAACCAGAGGTGGTGCCAGCTGAAATTGCCGTTTGGATAGGCGCCGCCGGAGAAGGCCTGCGGCAGCCAGTCGAAGAACGAGCCCGTGAACTGGCCGCGATAGAGGCGCTCCAGGTAGACCTGCGGCGGCACGATCACCAGCATGCCGAAGGCCAGCGGCAGCAGGAGCCGCTTCAGGCGGTCGACAACGAAGCCACCGGAGGTGCGGTCGCCCAGCGCCAGCATGATGGCCGCGCCCGACACCAGGAACAGCAGCGGCATGCGCCAGCGGTTCAGGAACCGCATTGCCTCGCGCAGCCACTCCATGCTGTCGGGGCTGGTGACGTGCCAGCTCCAGCCCGACCACGCCATGCCGGCGTGGTAGAGGATCAGGAGGCCAAAAGCGAGGACGCGCAGCCAGTCAAGATCGGCTCGGCGGGTGGTCATGACGATACCTCGGGAAGAGTTGCGGACGCCTCTTCCCTATCTTCCAAGACCTTGAACTGGCTGCGTTTTGTGACGACCGGCGACCCCGGTGGGACGACCGGCGGCGGCTGCGGGACGTCTTGACGTGGATTAAGTGTCTTGCTGGGAGCGCGCCACTGCGGGCGGAGTAACCTCCGCCCTGAAGTGGCGCTCAAGCTCGAAAGCGCGCACTGCCCCATGGCCATAAGCCGGCAGCACTTACGAGCCCGGCCTTGACAGAATTCTGGTCGATGTACGCGACCGTTGCCGCGAAATGGTCCTCGTTTCTGATGAAGCGATCCCAATAGTCGTCCTGCCAAAACGCCCCGGCTCGTCCGAGGATCTTGTTCGCTTCGCGAGCCGTATATCGCTTCCATGAACCGACAACGCCGCCCAACGCAAATCCCGGGAAAACCGTTAGGAGCACGTGAACGTGGTTGGGCATGATGATCCAAGCGTGAAGGCGATAACGCGCGCCGTCGAACGCCAGGAATGCCTGTTCGACGAGCGAAGCAATGGGATCAGACCGCAGCCAACAAGCTCCCCAGCCTCGATCCAACATGTCGTCGCGAAGACTCTCAGGATGCGTTGCCTGCCGCAGCTTGACGGTGGCCTCCGCCGGCAAGCTGTCGGCGAGCCTGAACGTCAGGAACTGGACGATGTCCTCGGAATCAAAATGCGGCAGGTATCCGCGTGAATGCCAACCTTTGTACTCCATGTCACGACGCTAGCGGTCGAAGACATGATGCGCCACTGGAGTGGCGCGCTCCCAGCAAGGAGTCGACGACCGGTCAGCTCCGAACCGGGGCCAAAGCCTCGAAGCGTTGGCGATAGCGGCGACTCAAATTCACTTCGGCGCCGTCCTGCAGGCGGATGCGCCAGTCGCCGCTGACCCACGGCGTCACTTCCGCAACGCGGGCGATGTTGACCACATGGGATTTATGGACTCGCACGAACCGCTTGGGGTCGAGCTCCCCTTCGAGCTTGGTCAGCGACGAGCGGATCTCGAAGGTCTCGCCGCCGACATGGAGGATGGCGTAGTTGCCGGCGGCCTCGATCCAGTCGATGTCGGCCACCTCGACCAAGATCTCGGCCCCGCCGCGCTTGCGCACGGCGAACCGCTCGGGAAGCGGGCCCGATGGGGCTGCCGCGACCTCCACGGGCGGCGGGGCGCGCCGCAGCAACAGGCCGAGCGCCACGGTGCCGGCGCTCAACAGGCCGTAGGAGAAGATGTCCTTGGCGAACTCGTAGGTCAGCCGGTCGACAGTCAGCGGAAACGCATAGGCCTCTCCGGCAATGCCGCTGAACCACACGAAGCGAAGCGCCGCCATGCCCACCGTATGGGCGATGCTGAAGGGCACGACGCCGAGGGCATGAATGAGAAGGTTTCGCGGCTGGCTGCCGACCGGCCAGCGGCGATGCATCCAGTAGAGCGCCGGCAGCAGGGCAGCGACCACCAGGTGGCTGCAGGCTTCGATGATCAGCGCCCGCCCGAAGCCGACCGGTTGGCCGCCGCGGGCGTGGTTGGCGACTTCGACATAGGCGTGCACGAAGGCCGACATCGTGAGCAGGACAGCCCAGATCGCCGGCACCCGCCAGTCGAAGGATCGCTCGCGTGCCGGCATCAGCGCCGCTTGGCGGGAATGTCGCGCAGCCAGTCGATCAGCGGCGTCCAGCAGAGATCGCGGGCGCGGCTGCTCACCACCATGCCGATATGACCGAGTGGCAGATCGAGCCGCTTCACGTTCTTCAGTCCCTTTTCGGGGTCGGCGAGGGCGGCGGCCGACAACGGCGGCACGATGCGGTCGCCCGACGGGATCATGACCAGCGACGGCACCTTGATTTTGGACGGCACGATGCGGCGGCCGCCAACGACCCATTTGCCGCTGCCGGGCACGTTGTCGCCGTACCAGCCGACCAGGCATTCGCGCGCCACGGGACCGGCGAGCGGCGCGCCGTCGTTCAGCCAATCCTCGAGCAGCACGAACTCGCGCGCACCGGCGCCCGTCTGGTCCATGCCGAGGAAGCGCCCGAATTTCTTCATCGCCAGCCAGGGATCGAGCGACCAGAAGAGCGTCTGCAGGATGTCGACCGGCAGTTCGCCCACCTTGTCGGCCACCTGCGCCAGCAACGGCCCGGAGGAGACCAGAAAGGCGTGACCGGTGCGGTCGGCGTGGAAGTCCCACGGCGCCGCCAGAAGCGCCAGGCCGGCGACGCGGCGCGGCTGGCGCGCGGCCAGCGCCACGGTGAGCGTGCCGCCCATGCAGTAGCCCATCACCGCCGGCGCGCGGCGCGCACGCTTGGCGAGGAAGGCGAGCGCGCGCTCGAGGCGGGCGACATAGGCGGTCGTGTCGAACCGGCGCTCCTCGTCGTTGGGCGTTCCCCAATCGACCAGGTAGGGCCTGAGCCCGGCCGCGGCCATGGCGCGCAACAGGCTCTTCTCGGCGGTGAGGTCGAGCACTTCCCAGCGATTGATCAGCGACGGCACCACCAGCACGGCGCGGGCACCGCGCACGCGGGCGGCGGGATGCGTGGCGCCATAGTCGAGCAGGCGCGTGTTGCCCTCGCTCCAGACCGCCGGTGGATTCTCCAGGGTGCGGTGGACCGGGTGATCGCGATAGGCGAGCACGCCATCGGCCAGCCGGTGCATGCGCCGCGCGATCTCGCGCCGCAGCGCATTCTCGAACCCGCCCTCTCCAGCCGACGCCTCGAGGGCCGCTATTTCCGGCAGAAGAGCGGCAATGGCCTCAGGAACGGGAGAGTTTTGCTTCGAGCTCGGCGATCCGGGCTTCCAGTGTTTCCACGCGCTTTCGGAGCTCGCCCACGTCATCAGCGCCGTGCCCAGGTGAAGCGGCAGCGGGCGGGGTCCCAGCCTCGGAGGATGAGGGCGTGACGGCATGATGTGCTCCTTGGACGGCCTGCATCGCAGACGCAACCTGGGCGTTCGCAGCGGCGAACAAACGGGCGATCTGATCGGTCAGCGCCTGGTCGGCGGCAAGCCCGGCCAGCTGGCCTTGCCAAAGGTCGAGATATCGCCGGGCCAGCTTGTCGAAATCGGCCGACTGTTCGTCGTTTTCAGAGGCCATGCGTCCACTATAGCCCATCGTTGCGAGCCCATCGTGACGGAACGCGCTATTGCAGGCGCTAAGCCCTTCTTGTCGCACTGCGGTATCGGCGCTAATGTGGCAACCCCGACGTGAACGAACGTTTACCATGCGGGAGCCAGAGGAGCGACGCGTAATGGCCGAGCAGGCAGTACCCGAGGGCGGACCGAAGCCCGCTCCCGTCGTGATCAAGAAATACGCGAACCGGCGGCTCTACAACACGGCGACCTCCGCCTATGTGACGCTCGAGCATCTTTCCCAGATGGTGAAGGACAAGACCGACTTCGTCGTCTACGACGCCAAGACCGGCGACGAGATCACGCGCTCGGTGCTGACACAGATCATCTTCGAGGAGGAGAGCAAGGGCGGGCAGACGCTGCTGCCGATCCCGTTCCTGCGCCAGCTCATCTCCTTCTACGGCGACAGCCTGCAGGGCGTGGTGCCGCAGTATCTGGAAATGTCGATGTCGCAGTTCGCGCGCAACCAGGAGCAGATGCGCAGCTACATGCAGAACGCCTTCGGCTTCAATCCGTTCCAGCAGTTCGAGACCATGGGCAAGCAGAACATGGCGATGTTCGAGCAGGCCATGCGGATGTTCAACCCGTTCCGTGCCGGCCAGCCGGGATCGGGTCAGCCCGGATCAGGTCAGCCCGGATCGGGTCAGCCGGGCCAACCGGGCCAGGCGGCGCCGATGGCCAACGGACAGGAAGCGCCCAAACCCGAAACGCCGAGCGCTTCTCCCGCGACGCCGCAGGGCGAGGTCGTGATCGACGATCTCAAGCGCAAGCTCGACGAGCTGCAGAACCAGCTCGCACTCCTCAGCAAGAAGCCCTGATATTTCCGTGGCCGATCCGTCGACGTCGATGCTGCGACGCGTCATGTCTCCGTGCATCGGCATCTGCAAGCTCGATCAGAAGAGCGGCTTCTGCATCGGCTGCAAGCGCACGATCGAGGAAATCGGCCGCTGGGCGATGCTCGACGATCCCGAGCGCCAGGCCGTCATCGACCAGTTGCCGGGCCGGAAGCTCTAACGCTGGGAGCGCGCCACTCCAGTGGCGCATCATTTCATGAGCATGAGCGCCACTGGAGTGGCGCGCTCCCGGCAATGATCCTTACCGCCCCTTGAACACCGGCTTGCGCTTTTCGCGGAACGCCGAGGTTCCCTCCTTGTAGTCCTCGGTCAATCCGGTCAGCACGTTCTGGTCGGCGTCCATGTGGGCGCCGAGATCGTCGAGCGCGTGCGCCAGGCGATTGACCGTGCTCTTGGTCATGCGCACGGGAATCGGCGGCTGTCGCGCGACGCGCTCGGCGAATTCCATGGAAGCGGCGAAGGCCTGGCCGTCCTCGACGACGTTCTCGACCAGCCCCCAGTCCAGCGCTTCCGCGGCGCCGACGCGATCCGACGCCAGGATCACCGCCTGCTTGGTCCGCGCCGGGCCCATCAAGGCCAGCATGCGCGGGATGGAACCCCAGCTCATGTTCATGCCGAGCTCGACCTCGGGAATGCGGAAATGCGCGCTCTTCCCGCAGGTGCGGAAGTCGAGCGACACGACCAGCGCCGCCCCGCCGCCGATGCAATGGCCTTCGATGGCGGCGACGGTGACCTGGTCCATGTCCTGCCAGGCCTTGCACATCTTGGGCCCGAGCCGCTGGCGATGGATGCGCTCGCCGACCGAGAGCCCGTCACGGGCCCGGCCCTCCGGATCCTTCAGATCGAAGCCGGCGCAGAAGGCCTTGGCCGAACCGGTGAGGATCACGACCGAGGTTTCAAGATCGTCCTCGAAGTCGCGCGGCACGTCGCGCAGCTCGCGCATCGCCTGCTGGCTGAGCGCATTGATGTTGTCGCCGCGGTCGAATCGCACGACGGCGATGCGGCCTTGCGGCCCCAGCCCCTTCTCGACCTTCACGAACTGGCGGCTCATGGCGGACTTCTCCCTCGCGTTTGGCCGACCCTAGCGCCTCGCCTTTACAACGGCGAGCCGCTTCGCTTGACTGCCTCTCATGTCGAAAGCCATCGGATCCATCACCCTCGAACGCCGCGTCGATGCGCTGTTCTCCCGTTACACCGCGGCCGGTTCGCCGGGCGCCGTCGTCGGCGTCATGCGGGGCGGCACGATCGAGCTCTGCAAGGGCTACGGTCTCGCCAGCATCGAGCTCGGCGTGCCGATCGGGCCCGCGACGCGCTTTCGCATCGCCTCGGTCAGCAAGCAGTTCACCGTCACGGCGGCGCTGATGCTGGCGGCCGAGGGCAAGCTCAAGCTCACCGATCCACCGCACAAGTACCTGCCCGAGCTGGCGCCGCTGCCGGTCACGATCGACCAGATGATGCGCAACTGCAGCGGCCTGCCCGATTTCCTCGAATTGCTGCGGCTGGGAGGCCACGGCCTCGACAAGCCGGCGCGGCCGGCCGAACTGCTGGCGGCCTGCCTGCGCAACCGCCACCTCAACTTCGCGCCCGGCAGCCGCTTTCTCTACAGCAACACCAACTTCCTGCTGCTCGGGCTGATCGTCGAAGGACTGGCGAAGAAGGCGCTGGGCGAATTCCTCGCCGAGCGCATCTTCAGGCCGCTGGGCATGACGGGCACGATGCTGGCGCCCGAGATCGACACCGTGATCCCGGGCCTCGCAACGGGCTATCTCGGCGATGCCGCGTCAGGCTTCCGCCGGGCGGCACATGCCTATCCGCAAGGCGGCGAGGGCGGTCTCACCTCGACGGTCGAGGACCTGCTGATCTGGTCCAGGCATTTCGACCAGCCGGCTCTCGAACCCAGGACGCTGCCGGCGCAACTCGCCGCGGTCGCCCCACTCACCGGCGGTCATGCGAACAAGTATCGGCGCGGCGTGCAGGCCGACGATCTGCGCGGCCTCGCTACCATCGGCCATGGCGGCCTGTGGCCGGGCTTCCGCACGGAATTTCTGCGCATCCCCGACGCCGACCTGACGGTCGTCGTGATCGCCAACCTCGGCAGCATCGATCCCTGGCGCCAGGCACGCGCCATCGCAGCGCTGGCGCTGGAGGGAAACCGGAAGCTGAAGCCCCTGGCGGCGCCGATCACCGCGGCCGAGATCAAGCCGATTGCCGGCAGCTGGTTCAACGCCCAGGAACCGTCGCTGTTCGACCTTGCCTGGCGGGGCGGCGAGGGCGTGGTGACGCAGAACGGTCTGCCGTTCGCGCTCGGCCGCCGGAGCGACGGCTGGTTCGCGGCCGAACGCGGCTCGTTCGAATTCGCGCTGAAACCCGGCCGGGCCGGAACGCTGCGTGTCGATCTCGGCGCCGGCCGCGTGGTGACCTTCACCAGGCTCGGCCGCCGCAAGCCGGTTCCGGCCGCCATCGCCGGCACCTACGTCTCGCCCGATGCGGGCGCCGTCTGGAACATCCGGCGCGACGGCGAGGATTACACCATGGCCGTCGGCGGCCCCCTGACGACCGGCGGGGCGCCGTGGCACGTGCGCGGCATCGATGCCGACACGGTCGAAGTCGTGAGCCCGGCGGGCTGGATCACGGCGACCCAGCTCGCCCATCTCGAGCGCGACCGCGCCGGCCGCGTCGTGGCGCTCGGCGTCTCGACCGGCCGCATCAAGCGGATGAGGTTCGAGCGCGCCTCCTAACTTCTCAAGCTCCTCTCCTCCACTTGAGGGAGAGGTTGGGTGAGGGGGTTGCGCACGTTCGTCGATGCCCCCTCACCTAGCCTCTCCCCCTAACGGGGGAGAGGAACATGACTCCAAAAAGATCAGCGGAAGGGGATGGCGTACATCAGGCCACCCTTGGTCCAGAGCGCGTTCTGGCCACGTTCGAGCTTGAGGGGCGTCGCCGGGCCGACGTGGCGGTCGTAGCTCTCGCCGTAGTTCCCGACCTGCTTGACGACGTTGTACATCCACTTCTCGTCGACGCCGACCGCCTTGCCGTAGCCCGGCGTGACGCCGAGGAAGCGCTTGATGGCAGGATCGTCGCTTTTCAGCATCGCGTCGACGTTCTTCGAGGTGATGCCGTATTCCTCGGCCTCGATCATGCCCATCAGGACCCATTTCACGAGATCGAGCCACTGGTCGTCGCCGTGGCGCACGATCGGGCCGAGCGGCTCCTTGGAGATGCGCTCCGGCAGGATGGTGTGCTCGCCCTTGCCGGCGAGCTGGCCGGCGCGGACGGCGGCCAGGCCGGAGGCGTCGGTCGTGTAGGAATCGCAGCGGCCGGCGGCATAGGCCTGCAGCAGCTCGTCGAGCTTCTCGATCAGCACCGGCTTGAAGGTCATCTTGTTGGCGCGGAAATAATCCGCGAGGTTGAGTTCCGTGGTCGTGCCGGGCTGGACGCAGATGGTGGCGCCGTTCAGCTCCTTGGCGCTCTTGATGTTGCTCTTGGTCGGCACGATGAAGCCCTGGCCGTCGTAGAAATTGACGCCGGCGATGTTGAAGCCGAGCGCGGTGTCGCGCATCAGCGTCTGCGTGGCGTTGCGCGTGATGACGTCGACTTCGCCCGACTGCAGTGCGACGAAGCGCTGTTGCGCCGTGGTCGGGGTGAACTTGGTCTTCTCGGCATCGCCGAACATGGCGGCGGCAATCGCCTTGCAGAGATCGACGTCGAGGCCGGTCCACTTGCCCTGGCTGTCGGCGAAGGAGAAGCCCGCCAGGCCGGTGTTCACGGCGCACTGGACGAAGCCCTTGG
>NZ_SCVH01000110.1 GCF_004296935.1 Reyranella sp. | reverse complement strand
GGCGGCTGCACCAAGCGCTTTAGCGCGAACCCGCGGACGGCCGCGGGCAGGTCTTGCCGGAACGAACGAAAAAGGCCGGCGCAATCCCCGCCAGCCTGACAGAAATAGTGGCCAAAACCTGCTGAAATGTCAACTCTATATTCCAGCGGCGGAAAATTCAGGCCGCCAGCTTCTTGGCCACTTCCGCCGGCACCCTCACCGGCATGTCCAGAAGCATCTGGGCGAAGGCCTTGGCCAATGGATCGGCTTTCAGCGAGGCCATGCCGCCGCCACCCAGCGCCTGGCGCAGCAGGAAATTGAAGCCGTTGATGCCGGGCAGCCGCCAGCGGCTCACCTTGCCCTCGATCCGGTGGGCGAAGTACTTCGCCACCGCTTCCTCCGTCACCTCGGAATCGAGGATCGGCTGGTACTCGGGCTTGCGCGCGAAGATCCCGATATTGGCATTGTCGCCCTTGTCGCCGGAGCGGCCGTAGGCCAGCGCGATCAGCGGCACGGTTTCCGTCGCGCCCGACGACGACGAGGAGGCGGGCGGAGCTTCGACCGGCAGGGTCACGGCGCTGAAACCGCCGCTGCGGGCGCCTTCCTGCAGCGCGATCTGGTGGCCGCCGACATCGACGGTGACCGGCACCAGGCTCTTGGGCACCAGGCAGGAGAACATGCGGATCACCGGCGAGGCCGAGGCGCGGCCAGCGCCAAAGCTGCCGGTCATGCCGACCACGCCGCCGGTCGACATCGGCGCGATCTCGCGCCCCAGCAGCGACAGCGCCTCCTTCTGGTCGTGCTTGGCCGCGATCTTGACCACGACCTCACGGCTGTCCTGGGCACGCGAATGCGGGCCATAGGTCGCCTCGGCGCCGATCACCTCGATGCTGACGTCGCGGAAGTCGGCCATGCCCTTGTCCTTGAACATGCGGCGGGTCTTCTTCACGATCGATTCGGCGCTGTGCCTGCCCTTCGCGGCCGCCTCCCGGCCACCCAGCATGAAGATCGAACTGAATTTGTAGCCGTCGGGAAATGTCGTCGAGACCTTGTAGCTGTCGGTCGGCGGCCGGCCTCGGGCGCCCGACACGCGCACGCGGTCCTTGCCTGTCTGCTCGTAGCGGGCTTCGGTGAAGTCGCAGACGACGTCGGGCACGATGTAGGCGCGCGGATCGCCGATCTCGTAGAGCATCTGCTCGGCCACCGTGGCCGGGGTGATCAGCCCGCCCGTGCCCTCGGGCTTGGACAGCACGAAAGAGCCGTCGCCCGAAACCTCGGCAATGGGAAAGCCCATGTTGTCGTAGTCCGGCACCAGCCGCCAATCGGTGAAGTTGCCACCGTTGCACTGCGCACCGCACTCGATGATGTGGCCACACAGGGTGCCGGCGGCGAGAGGGTCGAGATCCTCGGGCGTCCAGCCGAAAGCATGGATCAGCGCGCCCAGAGTCACCGCGGAATCGACGCAGCGGCCGGTGATCACCACGTCGGCGCCTTCGGCGAGCGCGCGGGCGATCGGGAAGCCGCCGAGATAGGCGTTCATGCTGACGATTTTGGCCGGCAGCTCCGCCCCGGTGTCCATCTCGCGGATGCCGGCGGCGCGGAACTCCTCGGCGCGCGGCAGGATGTTGTCGCCCAGCACGACGGCGACCTTGAGCTTCACGCCCGCCGCCTCGCAGGCTTTCAGCACCGCATCGCGGCAGGCCTGCGGATTGACGCCACCGGCGTTGGTCACGACCTTGATTTTCTTCTCGGCGATCTCGCGGGCGAGCGGGCCCATGACCGCCGTGACGAAATCCACGGCGTAGCCGGCCTGCGGGTTCCTGAGCTTCTGCGCCGCCATGATCGACATGGTGACCTCGGCGAGATAGTCGCTCACCAGATAGTCGACGTTGCCGTGGCGCACGAGTTGTACAGCAGCGGTCTCGGTGTCGCCCCAGAAGCCCGAGTGGCAACCGATGCGCACCGATCCTTTGGCGGTCTTGCCGGTCATCGTCGTTTCTCCCGGATCTTCCCCACTTTCTTACCGCCTTTGCGGCGCGGACCGGAAGCGGCGCGGCCGCGTTCCAGCCGCAATGCGACGCCGTCCAGGAACATGCCGAGACTCGAGGCGAACAGCCGCTCGACATGCTCGGGCCCGAGCCAGGGCGCGACACGCGCGACATTGGGCAAGTGGGACGCGTCGAGCACCGCCGGCGCCACGGTGGATTGCCGCACGGCGATGCCCGCGAGCGCCGTCCCGTTGGCGAAGGCCCCCAGGCCGCGAAAGATGTCGGCCGCCAGTTCCGGCGATGCGCCCGCCGCGATCAGCCTCCCCACGACGCGCTCGACGAAGCCGAAAGCCGCCACCGTATTGAAGCGCCGCGTGGCGAGCAGCGGGAAGGCTTCGGGATGCCTGTCGGCCAGCGCGACGTAGCGGCGAACGACCTCACCCAGCCAGGCAACGACGTCGCCGGACGTTCCGGGCATGTCGATCTCGCCGATCAGCCGCTCGCTGACGGCATCGAGCAGGGCCGCCCGGCTGGGGAAATGATGATAGAGCGCCATGGCCTCGACACCGAGGACCTCGCCCAGGCGGCGCATGCTCAGCATCTCGAGTCCGTCGCGGTCGATCAGCCCCAGCGCCGCCACCGCGATGGCGTCGGGCGACAGTCGTTCCCGGGGCCGGGGTTTGGCGGGTGATCGCATGTTTGTGACTTTACAGTGTAAATGCCCGGCGCCAAGTTACCTTACGTTGTAAACTCTGTGGGAAATGGACATGTCGATGAGCGATTCACTCCTCGCCGAACGGGTCGAGACAGCGGGCTGGGCAGACCTGATGCGCGCCTGCCCGGACGGCCTCGCCGCCGGGCTCGGCCTGTCGATCATCGAGCGGGCGGGCGCCATGACTTCCCTCGCCAGCCGCATCCCGGTGGCGATGTTCAACCGCTCCAGCGGCTGGCGCACGCCGGAAGACTGGAAGGCGGCTCTCGCCCGCCACAAGGAGAGCGGCGCCGAGGACTATTTCCTGCAGCCGCTTCCCGGGGACGAGGCGGCGTTCGCCGGCTGGGCCTCGACCGAGGGATTGGTGCTGCGCAGCCGCTGGACCAAGATGATCCGCAGTTGCGATGCCCCACCGGAGGCCAGCACCAGTCTGCGCATCGGCGAAGCCGGGCCAGCGCACGCACAGGCCTTCGCCGAGGTGGCCCTCGCCGGCTTCGACATGCCGCCGATGCTGGCACCGTGGCTGGTGGCGCTGTCGGGACGTCCGGGTTGGCGCACCTATGTCGGCTGGGATGGCGACGTGCCGGTGTCGGCGGCGGCACTCCGCATCGACGGCGACACGGCATGGTGCGGCCTCGGCGCCACGCTGCCTTCCCATCGCGGTCGCGGCGGCCAGAGCGCCCTGTTCGGACGCCGCATCGCCGATGCGCGCGACGCGGGGTGCCGGGTCGTCGTCACCGAGACCGGCGAAGACACCGAGCGGGCGCCCAATCCGTCCTATCGCAACATGGTCCGTGCCGGCTTCCGCCTCACGTATCTGCGCGAGAACTGGGCGCCGCCTAAAGCCTGATGACTTATGGTTTATCTCACGAACAAACCTCATGCTGAGGAGGCCACGTAGTGGCCGTCTCGAAGCATGGGACGCAACAGGGTGCTTGCTTCCACCCTTCGAGACGCATCGCTGCGCGACGCTCCTCAGGGTGAGGTGGTAGGGTGAGCCGAACCTAGACTCAATCTCGCGCTAGCCCTCCGGCTCGATGCCGGCCTCCTTCACGAAGCGCGCCCACTTGGCGATCTCGGCCTTCTGGAAGGCGGCGAGATCGGCCGGCGAGCCCAACTTCAGGATCACGTTGAAGTCGCGCATCCTGGCCTGCATCTCGGGCTTGGAGTATTCCTCGCGCACGATGGCATTGAGGCGGTTGACGATCGCCGCGGGCGTCTTGGCCGGCGCGAACAGCGCGTACCAGGCGTCGAGATCGAACTCGATGCCCTGCTCGCGCATGGTCGGCAGGTCGGGCAGGTTGGGCGAGCGCTGGCTCGAGGTCGAGACGATCGGCTTCAGCCGCCCGCCGCGGACATGCGGCAGGCCGGTGCCGACGTCGATGAAGGTGTAGTGGATGGTGCCTGAGATGACGTCGGTCAGGGCCGGCGGCGCGCTCTTGTAGGGTACCCGCAGCACCTCGATGCCGGCGATCCGGTTGAACGATTCGCCCGAGACGGTGGCGGTGCTGGTGCCGGCGCCGTAGGAGAGCTTGCCCGGGTTGGCCTTGGCGTAGGCCACCAGTTCCTTGACGTTGTTGAAGGGCGCGTTGGGCGTGGCCACGATCAGGAACGGCGCCAATCCGAACAGTGCCACGCACTCGAAATCCTTCACCGGATCGTAGGGCAGGCTCTTGAACAGGGCGAGATTGGCGGCGTGCGAGCTGTTGGTCGT
>NZ_SCVH01000109.1 GCF_004296935.1 Reyranella sp. | reverse complement strand
CGCCTGCGAGCGGGCCTTGATCTGGCCCCACAGGCCGACGACGCCCTTGGGCAACAGCAGCGTCACCACGATGAACAGGGCGCCGAGCGCGAACAGCCAGACTTCAGGCAAGGCGCCGGTCAGCCAGGTCTTGCCGAAGTTGACGATGAAGGCGCCGATCACCGGCCCGATCAGCGTGCCGCGACCGCCGACGGCGACCCAGAGCACGGCCTCGATCGAATTGGCGGGTGAAAACTCGCTGGGGTTGATGATGCCGACCTGCGGCACGTAGAGCGCGCCGGCAATGCCCGCCATGGCGGCCGAGAGCACGAAGACGAAGAGCTTATAACCCTCGACCCGGTAGCCGAGGAAGCGCATGCGGCTCTCGGCGTCGCGCACGGCAGTCAGCGCCTTGCCGAAGCGCGAGCCCACGACCGCCGCCGAGATGATGAGCCCGAGCGCCAGCGCAACGGCCGAGGCGAAATAGAGTACGGCGCGCGTGCCGTCGGCCTGGACGGAGAAGCCCAGGATTTCCTTGAAGTCGGTCATGCCGTTGTTGCCGCCGAGGCCCATGTCGTTGCGGAAGAACGCCAGCATGAGCGCGAAAGTCATCGCCTGGGTGATGATCGAGAGATAGACGCCGGTGACGCGGCTGCGGAAGGCGAACCAGCCCAGGGCCAGGGCGAGCAGGCTCGGGATCACCACGACCATGATCATGGCGAACCAGAAATGGTTGAAGCCGTACCAGAACCAGGGCAGTTCCTTGTAATTCAGGAACACCATGAAGTCAGGCAGGAGCGGGTTGCCGTAGACGCCGCGGCTGCCGATCTGGCGCATCAGGTACATGCCCATGCAGTACCCGCCGAGCGCAAAGAAGGCGCCGTGGCCGAGCGAGAGGATGCCGCAGAAGCCCCACACCAGGTCGACCGCCAGCGCCAGCAGCGCATAGCAGAGATACTTGCCCATCAGCTGCATCAGCCAGGCCGGCACGTGGAACATGCTGCCCGGCGGTGTGAGCTGGTTGAGCAACGGCAGGGCGACGCCGATCGCCAGCACCAGCAGGACAAAAATCCGCAGGCTCCGGTCCATGCCCTGCCACAGGAAGCGCGTGATCATTCGACGGCTTTCATTCGACAGAGCGGCCCTTCAGCGCAAACAGGCCGCGCGGGCGGCGCTGGATGAACAGGATGATGAACACCAACACCAGGATTTTGCCCAGGACCGCGCCGGCGTAGGGCTCGAGGAACTTGTTGACCACGCCCAGCGTGAGCGCGCCGATCAGCGTGCCGAACAGATTGCCGACGCCGCCGAACACCACGACCATGAACGAATCGATGATGTAGCCTTGGCCGAGGTTGGGGCTGACGTTGTCGATCTGGCTGAGCGCCACGCCGGCCAGCCCGGCGATGCCGGAGCCCAGGCCGAAGGTGAGGGCATCGACGCGCGGCGTGCGGATGCCCATGGCCGACGCCATCGGCCGGTTCTGGGTGACGGCGCGCATGTAGAGGCCGAGCGGCGTCTTGCGCAGCAGCGCGATCAGGGCAACGAACACCAGGAGCGAAAAGATGACGATCCAGAGCCGGCCGTAAGTGACGTTGATCTGCCCGACCTGGAAGGCGCCCGACATCCACGACGGCGCACCAACCTCGCGGTTGGACGATCCGAAGATCGAGCGCACGGCCTGCTGCAGCACCAGCGACAGCCCCCAGGTGGCAAGCAGCGTGTCGAGCGGGCGGCCGTAGAGGAAGCGGATGATGCCGCGCTCGATCAGGATGCCGATGCCGCCGGCGACGACGAAGGCGAGCGGCAGCGCAATCAGCAGCGAGGCGTCGAACAGGTGCGGCGCCGAGGTGCGGATGACCTCCTGCACGACGAAGGTCGTGTACGCGCCCAGCATCACCATCTCGCCGTGCGCCATGTTGATCACGCCCATGGTGCCGAAGGTGATGGCGAGGCCGATCGCCGCCAGCAGCAGGACCGAACCCAGCGAAATGCCGTACCAGACGTTCTGCGCCGCCTCCCAGGCGGCGAGCGTCTGGCGGACGGCGTTGGCACCGGCGGCAGCGGCGGCCTTGACCTCAGGGTCGGTCGCCGACGAGGCCGTGGCCTGGAGAATGCCCAGCGAATCGCGGTCGGCGCGCTCGCGCACCAGGGCGACGGCTTCGAGTTTCTGAGCCGGCGGGGCATCCGACGCCAGCACGCTGGCGGCCCGCGCTTCGCTCATGGAGCGCTTGATGCGAGGGTCCTTCTCGGCGGCCAGCGCGAGATCGAGGGCAGCAAGCGACGAGGCATCACGGCGCTTGAAGAGGGCTTCCGCCGCGCCGCGACGCACGCGGGCATCGGGACTCATCAGGGTGAGCGAGCCGACGGCGGCCTCGATGACGCCGCGCAACCGATTGTTGACCCGGACGCGATCGAGCTCGGCCTCCGAGCCGCTGCCGGCGGTCTTGCCGGAGATGGCTTCGGTCAGGGCGAGCTGGTTGCCGTCGGTCTTGCCGATGAGCACGAGATTGTCGGACTTGCGGACATAGAGCTGGCCGGCGGCCAGGGCCTCGAGGATCGGTGCAGCGCGCTGCTCGCCCGAGGCGGCCAGCGCACCGATCGCGGTCTCGCGGTCGCCGAAGCTGCCGGTAGTGAGGGCGCCCACGAGAGCCGGCAGATCGGCGGCGAAAGCCGAGACGGCAATCAGCCCCGAGGCCAGCATCGAGGCCAGCGCCGGCAGCAGCCTCGCAAGCGGACGCAGGAAAAGCATGACTGAGAATTAACCCGGAGATGAGAACGGGGCGACTCGAAAGTCGCCCCGCCCTGTGAGTTGGTTGTTTCTAGGCCTCGGGCCCTACTTGCCCTTGCCGCCGCACTTGCCGGTGACGACGTTGAAGTTGCCGCAGCTCATCGGCTTGCGCCAATCGGAGATCAGGTCCTTGGAGTCCGGGAGGTAGTCGGACCATTCGTCGCCGAGGACCAGAGCGGTCGACGATACGACGTCGAACTGACCGTTGCCCTGGATCTCGCCGATCAGGACCGGCTTGGTGATGTGATGGTTCGGCATCATCGCCGACAGGCCACCGGTCAGGTTCGGTACCGCGATGCCGATCATGGCGTCGATGACGGCGTCGGGATCGGTCGTGCCGGCCTTCTTCACCGCCTCGATCCACATGTTGAAGCCGATCACGTGGGCTTCCATGGGATCGTTCGTCACCCGCTTCGGGTTCTTGGTGAAGGTCTGCCAGGTCTTGATGAAGGCCTCGTTGGTCGGGTTCTTCACCGACTGGAAGTAGTTCCACGCGGCGAGATGGCCGATCAGCGGCTTGGTGTCGATGCCGGCGAGCTCTTCCTCACCGACCGAGAAGGCCACGACCGGGATGTCCTTGGCCTTGATGCCCTGGTTGCCGAGCTCCTTGTAGAACGGAACGTTGGCGTCGCCGTTGATGGTCGACACGACGGCGGTCTTCTTGCCGGCCGAGCCGAACTTCTTGATGTCGGCGACGATCGACTGCCAATCGGAATGACCGAACGGCGTGTAGTTGATCAGGATGTCTTCCTGCTTGACGCCCTTCAGCTTGAGATAGGCCTCGAGGATCTTGTTGGTCGTGCGCGGATAGACGTAGTCCGTGCCGGCCAGGACCCAGCGCTGCACCTTCTCGTTGGCCATCAGGTAGTCCACGGCCGGGATCGCCTGCTGGTTCGGAGCGGCGCCGGTGTAGAACACGTTGCGCGAACTCTCTTCGCCTTCGTACTGCACCGGGTAGAAGAGGATACCGTTCAGCTCCTCGAACACCGGCAGGACCGACTTGCGGCTGACCGAGGTCCAGCAGCCGAACACCGCGGCGACCTTGTCCTTCTGCAGCAGCTCGCGCGCCTTCTCGGCGAACAGCGGCCAGTTCGACGCCGGATCGACGACGACGGCCTCGAGCTTGCGGCCCAGAACGCCGCCCTTCTTGTTCTGCTCTTCGATCAGCATCAGCATGACGTCCTTTAGGGTCGTCTCGCTGATCGCCATCGTGCCCGACAGTGAATGCAGAATACCGACCTTGATCGGTGCCCCCTGGGCGAACGCGCTGCCCGCAGCGCCGGCCAAGAGGCCGGCGGCGACCAGACCCGTCCGCATCATCGATCCGAATTTCATCCCGCTCTCCTTGTTATCGCGACGGATTCCCCCGCCCGCGAACATGGATAGCGAATGCCGTGCCAAACTATCCGGCCGGCCCGGGAAAACTCCTAGTTCGCGATCAGGACGAGGGCACCACCGGCCACGACAACGCCGCCCAGGGCCCGCAATCCCAGGTCGCCGACGGCGCGGAGTGCCGCCCAGCCAAGCCCCAGCCCGACCGCTTGCAGCAGGGTAGTCGCGGCCAGGAACCCCAAAATGTAGGTCCCCGCGCCACTGGCAGGCGCCTCGAGGGCGTGGGCATACCCGTGGAAGACAGCGAACAGACCGGCGACTGCCATGGCCGCCGCCGACGGCAGGCGCACTGCAGCCATGATGAGACCGCCGAAGACGAAAACTGAACCCAGGATAACTGCCTCCACGATAGGCAGTTTTATGCCTGCAAATCCGGCAGCTGCTCCGGCGGCCATCATGGCGACGAAGGCGGCTGGCACGAGCAGCGCCGCTGCCGGCTTCCGCACCGCCAGAAAAGCCGCCCACATGCCGACGCCGACCATGGCCAGCAGGTGATCGATCCCGGTGAAAGGATGGAGGAAGCCGGAAGCCTCGTGGCCGGGATGGGCCGACGCGGGGCCGGCAAGGGCAAGCAGCAGGGCCGTCAGGCAGATCGTCCGGATCATCGACTTCTCCTCTTTCATCCATTCTTCCACATCAACGCGCCGGCAGGCCACCCTGGCGCACGACGAAGGCGGCGACGTCGGCGACGCCCTTGTTTTCTTTCAGGTTCGAGAAAATGAAGGGCCTGGTGCCGCGCATCTTGCGCGCGTCGCGGTCCATCACGTCGAGATTGGCCCCGACCAGCGGCGCCAGGTCGATCTTGTTGATCACCAGCAGGTCCGACCGGGTGATGCCCGGCCCGCCCTTGCGCGGGATCTTCTCGCCCGCCGCCACGTCGATGACGTAGATGGTGAGGTCCGCCAGCTCGGGCGAGAAGGTGGCGGCGAGGTTGTCACCGCCAGACTCGACGAAGACGATCTCGAGATTCGGCCACTTGCGCACGATGTCCGAGACCGCGGCGAGGTTGATCGAGGCATCCTCGCGGATCGCCGTGTGCGGACAACCGCCAGTCTCCACGCCGACGATGCGATCCGGTTCGAGAGCGCCGGCGCGCGTCAGGAACTCGGCGTCTTCCTTGGTGTAGATGTCGTTGGTGACGACGGCGATGTCGTAGGCGTCGCGCATCGTCTTGCACAGACGTTCGACCAGGGCCGTCTTGCCCGATCCGACCGGACCGCCGACGCCCACCCTGAGGGGACCACGCGCACTCATCGTTCCATTTCTCCGGCCAGCAGCGCGAGGTAGCTCACGCCGAGCAACAGGCTGTAGGGCGAATAGTACCGCTTGTCGCGCCTGGCAAACGGCTCGTCGTTGAAATGGGCCCGCCAGCGCGGGCTGTAGCCGGCCCAGCAGCGGGCCACGAAGGCGCCGGCGATGGCAAAGGTGCCGGTGAGCACGAGCGGCTCCGATGCACGCCCCAGCACATACCATGGCCACAACGCCACCAGCGCCAGGAGGGCTGCGACGGCGAAGCACTGCCAGGGCGGCGGCATGCGCCGGCGTCCATCGCCCACGACGCCGCGCGCCAGCGCCTCCTCGTTAGCCTCAGGCCAGTGACTGCCTAGGCCCCAGAGGGCGTGGACGACGGCAATGGCGCCGACACCGATGAACAGCAGGAAGGCCAGCACGGCATTCATGAACGGAACAGCCGCGTGTACTGCGTTTCATGGCGCAGCGAGCACCAGTCGAGCAGCGGCGTTGCCGTGCCGATGTCATCAAGAGATACCGCAGCCATCGCCGCTTCCGCGGTCCGTCGCACCGCTGGCTCCAGCGCGGCCAGCGCGCGCTGGCCATCGGTCTGGCCGAGCGGCACGGTCCGCACCGCCGCCGAGATCAGGTTGGCGGCAAAGGCGTGCAGGTATCCCCCGAGCGCCGATTCAAGGGCGATGCCGTGTGCCGCGGCGGCCAGGGCCACCGCCACCGGCAGCGCGAGCTCGCCGCCTGTCCGCTCGTGACCGGCATCGAGCGCAGGATGCGGCCACGCTGTCCGCGTGATCGACAGGAACGAGCCGCCCTGCTGGCGCGATTCGAGCGCCATCTCGGAGGTCCCTCGCCATGCCGCCGCGCGTTCGGCGATGGCATCGAATGCCGCCCAGTCGGCACCCTCGACCACCCGCCATGCCGCCGCAAACAGCGCCCCGTCGACCAGGCCGGTGCCGCGCTCCAGCACGCTCTCCAGCCATGCGACCAGCGTAGCGCGGTCCTTGATGAATCCCTCCTCCACCGCCGTCTCGACGCCGTGGCTGTAGCTGAAGGCGCCGACCGGATAGGCCGGCGACAGCCAGGCGAGCAGCCGGTAGAGCGGATCGACCCTCGCCTCAGCCATGACGCTCGTCGTGGACGTGACCATGCGGATGGGCGAGGTCGTGATTGTGCTGGCCGTAGGCGCCGCCTTCGGGATCGAACGGTGCCCGCACGGCGCGGACCTCGGCGCCGAGGCCCTTCAGCATGTCGACGATCACATGATCGTCGCGGATCAGGATGCGATCGGCGTCGATCTGGGCGGGCAGATGACGGTTGCCGAGATGCCACGCGAT
This sequence comes from Reyranella sp., assembly GCF_004296935.1. GTDB lineage: Bacteria > Pseudomonadota > Alphaproteobacteria > Reyranellales > Reyranellaceae > Reyranella. The sequence goes on along the minus strand of NZ_SCVH01000109.1, from coordinate 7,564 downwards.
CCGCGCGAACGCTGCCGCATCACGGCCGCGTATCTCGACCAGGTTCTCCTCGGCGGCCTTCACTTCGACGAAGCCGCCCTCCTCCAGCCGAAGCCCGTCGCCGCCGCGCAGCACCACGGGCTCGGCGAGATCGAGCAGGAAGTCGAGGCCGCCATCGCCCAGCATGCGCAGGCGGCGGCGGTAGCGATCGTCGAACAGCAGGGTGACGGTATCGGTGCGATCCTGCGTCGGCCATTGGCCGGCGCGCACCACATCTGTTGCGCGTTTCATGGCTAAAACAGGAAATACCGTTGCGCCATCGGCAATACCGTTGCGGGCTCGCAGGTCAGCAGCTCGCCATCGGCCCTCACCTCATAGGTCTCGGGATCGACCTCGATCTTCGGACAAAGCGCATTGTGCACCATGTCCTTCTTGCCGATCTTGCGGGTGCCCTTCACCGGCAGCAGCGGCCGCGAGAGGCCCCATTTCTTGGCGACGTCCTTGGCGATCGCAGCCTGCGAGACGAACAGCGCCGGGCTCACCACCAGGCTGCGGCCGAAGGCGCCGAACATCGGCCGGTAATGCACCGGCTGCGGCGTCGGGATCGAGGCATTGGGATCGCCCATCGGCGCCGCCACGATCGAACCGCCTATCAGCACCATGTCGGGCTTGGCGCCGAAGAAGGCGGGCGACCACATGACGAGATCGGCGCGCTTGCCGACCTCGACAGAGCCCACGTGTTTCGCAATGCCGTGGGTGATGGCGGGATTGATGGTGTACTTGGCGACATAGCGCTTCACGCGGACATTGTCGTTGTCGCCCTTCTCCTCTTTCAACCGGCCGCGCTGCTTCTTCATCTTGTCGGCGGTCTGCCAGGTGCGGATCACGACTTCGCCGACCCGGCCCATCGCCTGGCTGTCGGACGACATCATCGAGAAGGCGCCGAGATCGTGCAGGATGTCTTCGGCGGCGATGGTCTCGCGGCGGATCCGGCTTTCGGCGAAGGCCACATCCTCCGGGATGCGCGCGTCGAGATGATGGCAGACCATCAGCATGTCGAGATGCTCGTCCACGGTGTTCACCGTGTAGGGCATGGTGGGATTGGTCGAGCTCGGCAGCACGTTCTTCTCGCCGCAGAGGCGGATGATGTCGGGCGCATGGCCACCGCCCGCACCCTCGGTATGGAAGGTGGCGATGGCGCGCCCTTTGAAGGCCGCCCGCGTCGTCTCAACGAAACCCGACTCGTTCAGCGTGTCGGTGTGGATCGCCACCTGCACGTCGAAGCGATCGGCCACGGTGAGGCAATTGTCGATCGCCGCCGGCGTCGTGCCCCAGTCCTCGTGCAGCTTCAGCCCGCAGGCGCCGCCCTCGATCTGCTCTTTCAGGCCAGCCGGCTTGCTGGTGTTGCCCTTGCCGAAGAAGCCGAGATTCATCGGCAGGCCTTCGGCCGCCTGCAGCATGCGGCCCATGTGCCAGGGGCCGGGCGTCACGGTGGTGGCGAGCGTGCCGTGGGCCGGGCCGGTGCCGCCGCCCATCATGGTGGTGACGCCGCTGTAGAGCGCATCGTCGATCTGCTGCGGGGCGATGAAGTGGATGTGGCAGTCGATGCCGCCCGCGGTGATGATCTTGCCCTCGGCCGCGATCGCCTCGGTGCCGGGACCGATAATGATGTCGACGCCGGGCTGGACATCGGGATTGCCGGCCTTGCCGATGCCGACGATGAGACCGCCCTTGAGGCCGATGTCGGCCTTCACGATGCCCCAGTGATCGACGATCAGGGCGTTGGTGATGACGGTGTCGACCGCACCCTGGGCGCGCGTGCGCTGGCTCTGCCCCATGCCGTCACGGATCACCTTGCCGCCGCCGAACTTCACCTCCTCGCCGTAGGTCGTGTGGTCTTTCTCGACCTCGATGAAGAGGTCGGTGTCGGCCAGTCGCACTCGATCGCCAATGGTCGGGCCAAACATGCCGGCATAGGCCGCGCGCGAGATACGTGTCGGGCCTTCGTTGGAGGGACCGACCTTGGCGATCGGGCCGAGCTTGCCCGAGACCTTGGCCTGGAAGCCGTGGCTCTCGCGCCCGCCGAGATAGGGCGTCAGCCGCACCGTGCGCGACTGGCCGGGCTCGAAGCGCACGGCGGTGCCGGCGGCGATGTCGAGCCGCATGCCCTTGGTGCGCTTGCGGTCGAACTTCAGCGCGTCGTTGGTCTCGAAGAAATGATAGTGGCTGCCGACCTGGATCGGGCGATCGCCGGTGTTGGCGACCTCGACGGTGATCGGATTGCGGCCCCTGTTCAGCTCCAGCTCGCCCGGAGCGGTGAAGATCTCACCCGGCTTCATGGCCCCTGCTCCTCAGCGGATCGGATCGTGGACGGTGACGAGCTTGGTGCCGTCGGGAAAGGTCGCCTCGACCTGGATGTCGTGGATCATCTCGGCGACGCCCTCCATCACCTGTTCGCGGCGGATCACGCTGGCGCCTTCGTGCATCAGGTCGGCGACCGAGCGGCCGTCGCGCGCGCCTTCGACGACGAAGTCGGTGATCAAGGCGACGGCCTCGGGATGGTTGAGCTTCACGCCGCGCTCGAGACGCCGGCGCGCCACGTTGGCGGCCATGGCAACCAGAAGCTTGTCCTTTTCCCGAGGCGTCAGATTCATTGGCCGAGTTCCCCTGCTCTCAGCGCCGACTATAGCCCGCCGGAAGCTGCATCAAACATGCCAAACGCGCGGCATCTTCTGGCCGCGCAGACCGCTCAGGAAGCGGATGCCGGCTTCGCGCACCTGTGTCGCCTCGCCCAGCAGCCGCGCCACCATCACGCCGTTCACGACCGTGACCCCCGCCCGGACCTTGCCTTCGATTTCAAGGAGCGGCCGGGCCTTCTCGAAAAAGGGCTGCGGTTCGTCCCATACGCCGATCACGGTGGCCAGCGCATTGGCCGAGCCGAAGCCCGCGCCTTCGGGCGTCTCACCCTCGACGCGCAAGGTGTCGGTCCAGGCGAGCCGGCCGCCGCGACGAACCGACCAGGAGTCGAGCAGATGCCCCGAGGCAAAGCGCTCGCCCGACGCACCGCGTCCGAGCACCACCATCTCGCAACCGAGCAACGAGGCCCCAGGCGCCACCTCGGCGACGGTGCGCCGGACAAGACGCGCACCCAGGAAGACGATCGTCTCCTGCGGCAGCCAGTCGAGGACGGCGCCCGCGTCCACGCTGATCGCCACGTCGATCCGGCAGGGATCGCTGCCGGGCGCGGCACGGTAGATCTTTTCCGCCGCCTGAGTGGCCACCACCGCGTGGGCGCCGGGGCCGGCCGCGACTTCCATGCGCAGGCAGTCGCCGCCGGCCACGCCGCCCGAGGTCGTCACCAGCACGGCCTGGGGCGGTTCGCCCGGCTCGGGATCGGGGAACAGGACCCGGCAGGGATCGCGTTGATAGAGGTCGGCCAGCCGCGTCTCGCCGTCGCGCACGGCAAAGGCCACCCGGCTTTCGCCGGAGGCACGTTGCAAACGGGGCGGGCTGGTTGTCATCGACCCCAGCTTGATAGATTAAGGACTGAAATGAGCAAGGCCTTCACCAAGGAAAGCGACGGCGACGACGAGGACGACCTTCCCGAGGATATGGGCGGGCTGCCAGCGACCGCCAAGAACTACATGACCCCCGACGGCTTTGCCCGGATGCGGGATGAGCTGAACACGCTCATGCGCAAGGAACGGCCGGAGGTGGTGAAGGTGGTGACCTGGGCGGCCGGCAACGGCGACCGCTCGGAGAACGGCGACTACATCTACGGCAAGAAGCGCCTGCGCGAGATCGACCGCCGCGTCCGCTATCTCAGCAAGCGGCTGGCCAATGCCGAAGTGGTCGACCCGGCCAAGCGGGCCCAAAGTGGAGCTGCGACCGACCAGGTGTTCTTCGGCGCCACCGTCACGACGGCCAATGCCCAGGACAAGGAGCGCACGGTCAAGATCGTCGGCGTCGACGAGGTCGACCTCGAGAAGGGCCATGTGAGCTGGATCTCCCCCATCGCCAAGGCGCTGATGCGCGCCCACGAAGGTGACGTTGTGAGCCTGCGCACGCCCGCCGGCCTCGAGGAGCTGGAGATCGTGAAAGTACGCTACGTCTGACGCCGGGCTCAGCAGTCGAAGAAGACGGTCTCCTGCGTGCCGCCAAGATGGATCGGCAGGCGCCACACGCCCTTGGCATCGCGCCTGGCCAGCAGCGTGCCGCGGCGCGCCGGCTCGATCAGCTTCAGCACCGGATCCTCGGCCAGCGCCGGATCGCCGTCGAAGTAGAGCCGGGTGGCCAGCCGGTTGAGGACGCCGCGCGCGAAGATAGAGATGTTGATGTGTGCCGCCTGCAGGCCGCCCCCCTGCCCTCCATCTTGCGGCCACGGCACCGGGCCGGGCCGGACGGTGGCGAACCGCGCCGTCCCGCTTGCGTCCGTCGAGGCGCGGCCGAAGCCTTCGAAGCCCGCGTCGAGCGGCAGGTTGCGACGATCCTCCGGATGATTGTAGCGGCCGTGGCTGTTGGCCTGCCAAAGTTCGAGCAGCCCGTCGGGGACAATGGCACCGTCGGCGTCGTGCAGCGAGAGCGCGAGCTCGATGCGCTCGCCGGCAACCCCCGCCGGCGCGAGGTCGGCGCGACAGGTATTGACCACGGTGCCCCAATAGAACGGGCCGATCGTCTGCGAGGGCGTCAGGCCATCAGCCATGCTTGTCTTCCAGCTTCAGGATCCGAGAGGGGTGGCGTTGCGGCCGCGCAGCACGATGTCGAACTTGTAAGCCAGTGCCCAGTCCGGCTGCGTACCTTCCATGTCGAAGGCCGCTTGCAGGCGGTGGCGCGCGCCCTCGGGCACCGAGTTGTAGATCGGGTCGAAGGCGAGCAGCGGATCGGCGGGGAAGTACATCTGGGTGATCAACCGAGTGACGAAAGCCGGCCCGAACAGCGAGAAGTGGATGTGCGCCGGCCGCCAGGCGTTCTTGTGATTGCCCCACGGATAGGCGCCGGGCTTCACGGTGACGAACCTGTAAGTGCCGTCGGCATCGGCCCGCGTCCGTCCGCCGCCGTAGAAGTTGGGATCGAGCGGCGCGTCGTGCTGGTCGCCCGGATGGTGATAGCGGCCGGCCGCATTGCACTGCCAGATCTCGACCAAGGCGTTGGGCACGGCCTTGCCGTCCTCGTCGAGCACGCGGCCGTGCACGATGATCCGCTCGCCCAGCGGCGGCCCCATGCGCTGGCGCGTGAGGTCGTTTTCCTGTGCGCCCAACCGCTCATCGGCCAGCAGCGGCCCGGTAATCTCCGACAGCGTCTGCGGCAGCACGACCGCCGGCTTCCGCGGCGAGCGGCCGACCGTCGACTTGTAGGCGTCGGCGCGATGGGGCGGATGCTGGCCTGAAGCGGGCCGGCGGTAGAGATCCTGGGTCATGCCGCATTCTACCCTAGGCGGCCCGCACCTCCAGACCCTTGGGTGTGGCACGGTAGCCGGTCAGGGTGCGTTCCGCGGAACCCAGGCGCCAGTTCAGCATGCGGGCGGCATACTCGCCCATGCGCGCCGCATAGGCGGGGTCGCCGGCGCGATTCACAAACTGGCCGGGATCGTCGCGAAGATCGAAGAACAGCGGCGGCAGGGCCGCGAAGTGCACGTATTTGTAGTTCTCGTCCTGCACGACCGCGAGCGAGCACTTGTCCATGGGCACGCCCAGGCTGGATTCGGGCTTGCTGTAGTAGAGGTCGCGGAAGTCGAACTCGTAGTGGACCTCGGTGCGCCAGTCTGCCGGCGGCTCGCCCTGGCAGAACGGCAGCAGCGAGCTGCCGTCGCACTGGCGCGGCACCGGCAGGCCGAGCCATTCGAGGATGGTCGGCATGGTGTCGATGGTTTCGGTGAAGCGCGCCTCGACCGTGCCGCGCGTGCCGTTCGCTTCCTGGCGCGGATCGCGGATGACCATGGGAATGCGGTAGGACTCGTCGAAATAGCCGATCTTGCCCAGCAGGTGATGATCGCCGAGCTGCTCGCCGTGATCGCAGGTGAAAATGATCAGCGTGTCGTCCCACTGGTTGGTCTGCTTGAGATAGTCGAAAACCCGGCCGAGTTGGTCGTCGATCTCGCTCATCAAGCCGCAGTAGGTGGCGCGCAACTGCGCGACTTCCGGCTCGCTCATCGCCGAGCCCAGCTTCTTGCCGTCCTGGAAGAAGCTCGCCTGGCTGATATGGTTCACATAGTAGCCGAGCAGCGCGTTCTGCCGCGCCTCCTCCGCGGGCGAACCGGCGCGCACGACCTTGGGCATGTCCTCGGGCCGATACATCGCATGATAAGGCGCCGGCGCGATGAAGGGCGGATGCGGCCGGTAATAGCCGAGATGCAGGAACCACGGCCGTCCCTCGCGGCCGCGCAGGTAGGAAAGGCCGCGTTCGGTGAACCATGTGGTGTCGGACAATTCACTCGGGATCACCGCCGGCCGCCCGGTGGCACCTGAACCGCCGCCGCCCTGCGGCAGCCAGATGTCCTCACGGGTGGACGGAAGCTTGAAGCCCTGGCTCGCCACCCAGCCGAAGTAGGCGTCGCGGTTCTCGAAGGCGCCGACGGAATGGAAGCCCTCCATGATGTCGCCCAGCACGAAGAAGCGCGGATCGTTGGGCGCCGTGGTGCGCGGATCGGGTGTGGTGGTGGTGTAGCCGACCAACGCCGGATCGTAGCCGCCGCGCCGCAGCTCGTGGGCGAGGTTGGTGAAGCGATCGGCGAGCGGAATGGTGTTCTGCACCGCCCGGTGGTTCATCATGTAGAGGCCGGTGAGCAGGCTCGCCCGCGCCGGCCCGCAAGGAACAGCCTGGGTGAAGTGATTGCGGAAGGTGACGCCTTCGGCTGAGAGCCGGTCGATGTTCGGCAACTTCAGATAATCCGCGCCGAGCTTGGGCAGCATCAGGCCGCGCCACTGGTCGACGACGATCAACAGGACATTCTTGGCGGCCGACATGCTGGTTTCACCGTGGTTGGAGAGGCGCCGATTTGCGCTAGAGTGCGCTCAAATCACCGGAGGAGACAACACGTGGCACGTTTCAAGATCGTGACGACCGCTGGCCCGGGTACTGGCGTGCCAGGCGCGGACCATTCCCTGGAGATGGAAGCGCTGGCCGCCATCGGCGCCGAGATCGTCGAGGTCAAGGGCGGCGAGGACGAACTTGCCGCCGCTGCCGTCGATGCCGACGCGATCTACGGCAAGGGCCGGCCGCGCATCACCGCCAAGGTGATCGGCGCGGCCAAGAAGCTGAAGGTCGTGTCGCTGGCCAGCGTCGGCGTCGATTCGGTCGACGTCGATGCTGCCACCGCACTCGGCATTCCCGTGACCAACTGCCCCGACACCTTCATCGAGGAAGTGGCCGACCATGCCATGACCCTGATCCTGTCGAGCTGGCGGCGTCTCGTCGTGCAGGACCAGATGGTGCGCAAGGGCGACTGGGGCAAGGCGCGGCCGATGCTCTACCAGTTTCCCCGCCTGATGGGCATGACCCTGGGATTCATCTCGTTCGGCCATGTCGCCCGCGCCGTCGCCAAGCGCGCGGCGCCCTTCGGCTTCCAGATGCTGGCCTACGATCCCTA
>NZ_SCVH01000108.1 GCF_004296935.1 Reyranella sp. | reverse complement strand
TGAACGACCAGATGAACTTGCGCAGCTTGCCGTCGAGCCCGGGCAGCGCAAAATCCGGAAGGCGATCACCAGGGCGGAGCGATAGCGCGTTGGTCATCAGCCGTTGATCCCGAAATGTCCCGGTGTCCGGAAATGGAGTGGACGTTGCGGGATTGCTCATAGCACAGCGAGACTTGATTCCGTATCCTGGTACGTAGCGCGCGATCGATCCACTCAAGTAGGATGGGTGGCTAGGAACTACGAGTCGACTTGAGGCGTTGCCTTCAAAGCTTGGTCCTCTAGCTTGGTGACGATTGCATGCCGATCAGTATGGATATCTCGCCGCTTCACCGCACCGTCGTCATTGCCGCCATTGGCCATGTCGCGCCGGAAGAAATCAAAGCCAACACCGAGGCGCTGCTCGAAGCGAACGTCCCGCACTACGGCAAGATCATCGATGTCACGCTGTCGACCTCGGATCTCACCGAGGCGCAGGTCGAGCACATCGCGGCGATGCTGCGCGGCGATCCGGGTTCGGGGCGCGGTCCGGTTGCTTTCGTCATCAACCCGCATCGGGTTGGATTTGCCCATGCTTTTGCTGATGTGACCAAGGGCGACAGGCCGGTGAAGCTCTTCCGCAGCCTTCGCGACGCCCGCAAGTGGCTGGCTGAACAGCCGAAGGTCGAACCCAAAAAGTAAGGGCCTCTGGCACGTGCCAAAGGCCCTTAGAAACCGGTGGTGGGCGCTGTAGGGATTGAACCTACGACCCCACCCGTGTGAAGGGTGTGCTCTCCCGCTGAGCTAAGCGCCCGGAAGGGGCGCGTATAGGGCGTGGCGGCCGAATCGTCAACGGGCAGGGAAAAACGGGCGGAAATGGCACTTCTCGCGGTCTTCATCGTTCTCGTATTTGCTTACGGTCTGGTGTCGCAGCGGCTGGCGGGGACGGTCGTCACCGGCCCTATCGTCTTCACCGTAGCGGGCATCGTTGCCGGCACCGCGGCCCCGGGGGCCCTGGCTGCCGTGCTCAGCTCTCATGTCTTCCTCCATCTCGCCGAGCTTGGCCTGGTCCTGCTGCTGTTCAGCGATGCCGGCCGCACGAACCTGTCGCTGCTGTGGAACATTCGCAGCCTGCCGGCGCGCCTGCTCACCGTCGGCCTGCCGCTCACCATTCTGCTGGGCGCGGTCGCCGCAGGCCTGGTCTTTCCGAATCTGACGCTTTGGGAAGCGGCGATCCTGGCCGCGATCCTGGCGCCGACCGATGCCGGCCTCGGCCAGGTCGTGGTGACCAGCCCGCGCGCGCCGTTGCAGATCCGGCAGGCGCTCAATGTCGAGGCCGGGCTGAACGACGGCCTGTCGGTGCCGTTCCTGCTCTTCTTCATTGCCTTGGCGGCGGCTTCGGAGGAGGGCGCGCGCGCGAGCTTCGCCCAGTTCGTCGTCGAGCAGCTCGGCTACGGCGTGGCGGTCGGCGCCGCCATCGGCCTGGTCGGCGGCTGGCTGCTGGGTGGGGCCGCGCGTCGCAACTGGATCTCCGGTCCCTTCAGGCAGTGCGGCGTCGTGGCGCTGCCGCTGCTCTGCCTGCTGGTCTCCGACGCGGTTGCCGCCAGCATGTTCATTGCCGCCTTCGTCGCGGGTCTCGCGGTCCAGAAGGGTTTCCCGGATGCCGGCCGCCATAGTCTGGAGTTCGGCGAGATCTGGGGACAGATCATCAACCTGTTGGTGTTTTTTCTGTTCGGCATGGTGGTTGCCCGCAACTGGAGCGACATCGACTTTGCCATTGCTGCCTATGCGGTGCTCAGTCTGACCGTGGTCCGCCTGGTGCCGGTCGCGCTGTCGCTGATCGGTTCCGGCTTTGGCCGTGCAACGATGCTGTTCATAGGATGGTTTGGACCGCGCGGGTTGGCGTCGATCGTTCTCGGGCTGGTCTATCTCGAACACGAGTTCAGGCTACCGGGGGAATCGACCATTCGACTGGCGACCATCGCCACGGTGCTGCTCAGCATCTTTGTGCACGGGTTGAGCGCGCAGCCGGGCATTGCGCTCTATGCCCGCCAGGTGGCCGGGCTCGCCGCCGATGCGCCGGAGCGGCGCATTGGCAGGTGACGCGCCGGCAAGTCAATCATCTCTATCGGGCGGCGAGTTGCCCCAGGGTGTCGGGCAGGGCGCTGAAACGGTCGATCACGGCGTCGGCGCCAAGCTCGCTGGCAGGCTTCAGGGTATAGCCCCAGCTCACCAGCACCGCCGGGATGCCGGCGCGGTGGGCGGCCTCGGCGTCATGGATCGAATCGCCGATCATGACGGTGCGCTCGGGATTGCCGCCCATGCGCTCGACCAGCATCAGGATGTGCTGGGGGTCGGGTTTGCGCACGGGGAAGGTGTCGGCTCCGGCCACGTCGGCGATCGGCGGCATCAGCTTCAGGTGCTCGAGGATGGTGCGCGCCGGCCGCTCGAACTTGTTGGTGCAGACGCCCTGCCTGAGCCCGAGGCGGGAGAACCTGGCGACCACCTCGGCCACGCCGTCGAAGGCCGTGGTGTGGCTGACCGGGTCGGCCTCGTAGTAGCGGACGAATTCGCGGGTGGCGGCGGAGAGGGCGGCGTCATCCAGCGTCCGGCCGTTCTTGGCGAAGGCCTTGCCCACGGTCACCTTGCTGCCCTGGCCCATGAAGATCCGGGCGTCCTGGTCGGTGATGGGCGGCAGGCCGTGGTCGGCCAGCACGCGGCTCACGGCCACGCACATGTCGCGGGCGCTGTCGATCAGGGTGCCGTCGAGATCGTAGATCACGGTATCGAAACGGCCGGCGATGAGATTGTCTGCGTTGGGATGCATGGTAGTCCTTTAGCACACTTGCGGGCGGGCGGTGCCCGTGGCATCGGAGCCACATGGCAAGCTCACTAGCCGTCGTCATATTGGCCGCCGGGGCCGGGCAGCGCATGAAATCGGCGCTGCCGAAGGTCCTGCATCCTCTGGCCGGGCAGCCGATGCTGCACCACGTGCTGGTGAATGTCGCAGCGCTGAAGCCGGAACGGATCGTGGGTGTGGTGGCGCCGGGCGAGAAGGCGGTTGCTGCCGCCTTCGCGCCGCACCGGACGGTCGTGCAAGCAGTGCCGCGCGGAACCGGCGACGCCGCCAAGGCGGCGCTCGGAGCGTTGAAGGACCATCAAGGCCCGCTGCTGGTCGTGTACGGCGACGCGCCGCTGGTTACGGCCTCGAGCATGCGGCGCCTGGTGGCCGCTTGCCGTCGGACCGGTGCCACCGTCGGTGCGCTGGGCTTCGTGGCGCGCGACCCGTCGCCCTATGGTCGGTTGGTCGTCCGTCGCGGCATGCTGGAGAAGATCGTCGAGAGCAAGGACGCCGACGCTGCCGAGAAGGCGATCGATTTCTGCAATTCCGGCGTCATATGTCTGGACGGCAAGCACGTCGCTGCGCTGCTGGCGGCGATCCGCAACGACAACGCCAAGCGTGAATTCTATCTGACCGATGCCGTCGCCATCGCGCGCGCCGCCGGCCACAAGGCGATCACGGTCGACGGCGAAGAGACCGAGTTCCAGGGCATCAATTCCCGCGCCGAGCTGGCAGCGGCGGAACGCGCGCTGCAGCTGCGCCTGCGCACCAAGCATATGAAGGCCGGTGTGACGATGACCGACCCTGACACAGTGTGGCTGTGCGCCGACACCAGGCTGGGGCGGGATGTAAGCATCGGACCGAATGTGCGCTTCGGGCCGGGCGTGAACGTGTCGGCTGGCGTCGAGATCAAGGCGTTCTGCGACATCGAGGGTGCGCGCATCGGTCGGGGCGCCATTGTCGGACCATTCGCCCGCATTCGGCCGGGCTCGATCGTCGGCGAGAACGTCCATATCGGCAATTTCGTCGAGCTCAAGGCCACCCGCATGGGCCGCGGTGCCAAGGCCAATCATCTGGCCTATCTCGGCGATTCCGACATCGGCGCCGGCAGCAACATGGGCGCCGGCATGATCGCGGTAAACTACGACGGCTTCGGCAAGTATCGCACGCGGGTCGGTCGCAATGCCTTTGTCGGCTCGAACAGTTCCCTGGTGGCGCCGGTCCGCATCGGCGCCGGCGCCTATGTCCCGGCGGGAAGTGTCATCACCCACGACGTGCCGGCCGGCGCGGTGGTCTTCGGCCGGGCCCGGCAAGTCACAAAACGCGGGCTTGCGGACGAACTTCGTGGCAAGCTGAAACTCCGCGCAGCCAAGGCCAAAAGCGGCAAGAAGAAATAGCCACCCCCTCCGGATTTTCCCCCATGTGCGGCATCATCGGAATTCTTGGCAAGGCGCCGGTCACACCCCTGCTGGTCGAGGCGCTGAAGCGACTCGAGTATCGCGGCTACGATTCGGCCGGTGTCGCCACCCTGGTGAACGGCCACATCGAGCGCCGCCGGGCCGAAGGCAAGCTTGTCAATCTCGAGGCACGACTGGTGAAGGAGCCGCTGCCCGGCATCATCGGCATCGGCCACACCCGCTGGGCGACCCATGGCAAGCCCTCTGAGCGTAACGCCCATCCAATCGCCACCGACCGGGTGGCGATCGTGCACAACGGCATCATCGAGAATTTCCAGGAGTTGAAGGACGAACTCCTGGCTGAAGGCCGCAGGTTCGAGAGCGACACCGACACCGAAGTGGTGGCGCAGCTGCTCACCTCCTACCTCGAGCATCAGATGTCGCCGGAGGAGGCGATGGGCAATGCGATGGGCCACCTGCGCGGCGCCTTCGCGCTGGTCGCGCTGTTCAGCGGCCGCCACGACATCCTGATGGGGGCACGGCGCGGCAGCTCGCTGGCGGTGGGCTACGGCGACGGCGAGATGTACATCGGCACCGACGCGCTGGCGCTGGCGCCCTTCACCAGCCGGGTGAGCTACCTGGAGGATGACGACTGGGTCGTGCTGAAGACCGACGGCGCCACGGTCTACCAGGGCACGCAGAAGGTGAAGCGGCCGATCAAGAAGAGCGGCCTCAGTGGCGCCTTGATGGGCAAGGGCAACCATCAGCACTTCATGCTGAAGGAGATCCATGAGCAGCCGGCGGTGATCGGCGACACGCTGCATTCCTACCTCGATCCGGCGACGCGCTCGGTCCGGCTTCCCGCCATGCCGCTCGACTGGTCGAAGGTGAGCCGTGTGACCATGACGGCCTGCGGCACGGCGTTCTACGCCTGCATGGTCGCGAAATACTGGTTCGAGAAGCTGGCGCGCATGCCAGTCGAGATCGAGGTCGCCTCGGAGTTCCGCTATCGCGAGCCGCCGCTGCCCGAGGGTGGCGTCTGCATCGCCGTTTCCCAGTCGGGCGAGACCATCGATACGCTGGAGGCGCTGCGCTATGCGCAGTCGCAGAAGCAGACGTTGCTGTCCGTGGTCAATGTCCCGGAAAGCGCCATCGCGCGGCTGTCGCACGTCGTGCTGCTGACCCAGGCCGGACCCGAGATCGGTGTCGCCTCGACCAAGGCCTTCACCACGCAGCTCATCGTGCTGCTGGCCGCGGCGATTGCCGCCGGACGAGCGCGCGGAACGTTGTCGCGCGAGGAGGAGGAGCGTCTGGCGCTCGCCATGATCGAGCTGCCGGCACGCGTCAACGAGACGTTGAACATGGAAGAGGACTATCGCCGCATCGCCGAGAACACGCTCGCCGCGGCGCGCGACGTGCTCTACATCGGCCGCGGCTCGTCCTTCCCGGTGGCGCTCGAGGGCGCGCTCAAGCTGAAGGAACTGTCCTACATTCACGCCGAGGGCTACGCTGGCGGCGAGATGAAGCACGGTCCGATCGCGTTGATCGACGACGCGGTGCCGGTCGTCGTGGTGGCGCCGACCGACGCGATTTTCGACAAGATCGCCTCGAACTTCGAGCAGGTGAGGGCGCGGGGCGGAAGGCTGGTGTTGTTGAGCGACAAGGCCGGCGTGGCACGGCTGGGCGCCAAGGCCGAGACGTCGATCATGGTCCCCGATATCGATCCGATCGTGGCGCCGATCCTCTACACCGTCGCGGTGCAGCTGCTCGCCTACTACACCGCCTTGGCGAAGGGCACCGACATCGACCAGCCACGCAATCTCGCCAAGAGCGTCACGGTCGAATAGGGCCGGGGAGGTTCCCCGACCGGGCCGCGTATCGTCCTGGCGCGTGCCCTCCGGCTAACGCGTGCCTTGTGGCAGGCCGGGAGCCAGGCCGGGAGCGGGCTGCGGCGCGGGCTGGGCACCACGCGGCTGGGCCGGCGCCGGACGTGGCTGCGGCGGGGTTGCCGGCTGCATGGCCTGGACCTGCGCCTGGATCTTCTTGCTCTCGGCATCCTGGGCCTTCTTGAACTCTTCCTCGCTGAGGAAGCGGTCCTTGTTGAGGTCCATCTCGAGGAACTGCTTGACGGCGTAGGCGGTCAGTTCGACGCGGTCTAGTTGGGCATCCTTGTTGGTGTCGATCTCGGCGAACTTGCGGAGCGCGATCTGCTTGCGCAGGTCGAACGGCAGCAGGTTCTTGGCCTGCGGTCCGTCGGCCGGGCCGGCCAGGGCGAGATATTCCTGCTGGCTGACCTTGCCGTCGTTGTTCTTGTCGAGCTGATCGGCGTTGCGCATCTGCATGTCGATGAACTCGTTGAGAGTCACCATGCCCTGGCGGCGGCGCGCTTCGATCTGCTGGCGCTCGCCCGCCTCGCGCTGCAGCGAGCGCTGCACGATGAGCCGCACCTCAGGCTCGGTGATCTTGTTGTCGCGGTCGGTGTCGTACTGGTTGAACTCGGCGTGGACCAGCGCTTCCGCCTCGGCACGCTCGACGAAGCCGTCGCGGTTGGTGTCGAGGTTCTGGAACTCGGTGCGCGCGCGGCTGCGAAGCTCCTCGAGCGGCGGCTTGTTGGGCACATCGGGCGACAGCGGCGGTTCGACGACCTTGAGGAATTCCTCGACCGTCAGCTTGCCGTCCTTGTTCACGTCGAGCTGCTCGAAGGACTTCATGCGGTACTTCAGGAACTCGGCGCGCGTCACTTCGCCTTTCTTGTTGATGTCGATTTCGGCGAACCATGAAGGCAGCGGAATCGGCGGCGGGGCTCCCGGCGCTGCCTGCTGTCCCGCCGGCGGCGCAGCCGCTGCGGGCGGAGCGGCCTGTGGCGCCTTCGGCGCGGCAGCGGGAGGCGCTGCTTGCGGCGGGCGGTTGGCTGGCCAACCCTGGGTCGGCGGGGTCTGAGCCGACGCCGGCAACGCAATCGCGGCGACAAGGAGGATCGGAGCTAGAAAACGATTCATCGGCGGTAGGCCCGCGTTAAGAGAGGGTGATTCGTATCGGTCGCCATGGGCCATCTGTCAACGTCCGCGCGGCGCTCTCACCATGCAGGACAAAGACGCCGAAAGAATGGCGCGCGCCATTTGAGTTGCGTCCTGAAGCCGGATACGCCATCGTGGTACAATATGCAGACCCCGGAGAAGGGTCGCAAGTACTTGGGAGGCAAGGGGAATTTCGCCGAAACACCGCACGGGTCGCGGTGGCCGGCAAAACCAGTGGGAACATGGCAGGACAGTTTTCATCCAGCGGGTCGCCGCTGCTCAGCGTGCGCGACGTATCCGTCCGCTTCGGCGGCATCGTCGCCCTTGATGGTGTGACGTTCGACGTATTTGCCGGCCAGGTCGCCGGCCTCATCGGCCCCAACGGCGCCGGCAAGACAACCCTCTTCAATTGCCTCAGCCGGCTCTACACGCCGAGCGGCGGCGACATTCTGTTCGAAGGCCAATCGATCCTCGGGCGGCCGCGCCACGCCATCCCGCAGATCGGCATCGGCCGCACCTTCCAGAACGTGGCGCTGTTCGACAACATGTCGGTGCTCGACAACATCAAGGTCGGCTGCCACAGCCGCAGCTCGACCAGTTTCTTCGACAATGCGCTGCGCTTGCCCAAGGTGCACGGCGA
Organism: Reyranella sp.; assembly: GCF_004296935.1. GTDB lineage: Bacteria > Pseudomonadota > Alphaproteobacteria > Reyranellales > Reyranellaceae > Reyranella. The sequence goes on along the minus strand of NZ_SCVH01000108.1, from coordinate 18,192 downwards.
AGAAGAACAGATCGCCAGGCGTTCGCTCGAATTGATCGAGTTCATGGACCTCGTGCCTTTCACCTCGGCGCGGGCCGGTGGCCTTCCGTTCCCGATCCGCAAGCGGGTCGAGTTGGCACGGGCGCTCGCTTCCAGTCCCAAGCTGCTGCTGCTCGACGAGCCGGCGGCCGGTCTCAACCACGACGAGATCGATGTGCTCAAGGTCCAGATCCGGCGGGTGCGAGACATGCAGAACGTTACCGTGCTGCTGGTCGAGCACCACATGAGCCTCGTCATGTCGGTTTCCGACAAGGTCGTCGCCATCGATTTCGGCAAGAAGATTGCTGACGGCACACCAGCGGAAGTGCAGCGCGATCCCGAAGTGATCCGCGCCTATCTGGGGACCTCGTAATGGCCGCGCTGCTGGAAGTGAAGGGGCTGAAGGCGTTCTACGGCCAGACGCAGTCGCTGTACGACGTCGGTTTCGATATCCCGAATGGCGGCATCACCACCCTGCTGGGCGCCAATGGTGCGGGCAAGACGACGACACTGCGGGCCATCTGCAACATGGTCCGCACCGAGGGCGCGATCCGCTTCGACGGCAAGGATATCGCCGGCCGGGCGACCGAGGAAATCGTGCGGCTCCGGGTCGCCCATGTGCCCGAGGGCCGAGGCACCTTCACGACGCTTACCGTTGACGAGAACCTGCGGGTCGCCGCCTACACCCGCCGGGACAAGGCAGCTGTGCAGGCCGATCTCGAGCGCGTGTTCGGCTATTTCCCGCGGCTGAAGGAGCGCCTGCAGCAGCAGGCCGGCACGCTGTCGGGCGGCGAGCAACAGATGCTGGCGATCGCCCGCGCCCTGATGCTGAAGCCGCGCCTGATGCTGCTCGACGAGCCGTCGTTTGGCCTCGCGCCGCTGATCGTGGTCGAGATCTTCCGAATCCTGCGGCGCATCAATGAAGACGAGAAGGTGAGCATCCTGCTGGTCGAGCAGAACGCCGCACTGGCCCTGGACCTCGCCACGCACGCCTACGTGCTGGAGACCGGACGGGTCGTCATGTCGGGGCCTTCGGCGGTCATCAAGGACGACGAGAATGTCCGCAAGTCGTATCTCGGATACTGAGGCAGGATTATGGAACAGTTCATACAGCAACTCGCTTCCGGCCTCGCCAACGGTGCCATCTACGCCTGCGTGGCGCTCGCGCTGGTGATGATCTACGTCTCGACCGACCACATCAATTTCGCCCAGGGCGAGATGGCGATGTTCTCGACCTACATCAGCTGGCAGCTGATGACCTGGGGACTGAGCTTCTGGGTGGCGTTTATCGCCGCGGTGGCCTTTTCCTTCGTGCTGGGTGTGATCATCGAACGGGCGATCCTGAGACCGCTGCACAATGCGCCGGTCCTTTCGATCATCGTCGTTTTCATTGGACTGCTGGCGATCTGCAATTCGATGGCGGGCGCGATCTGGAGTTACCTGATCAAGGAATTCCCCTCGCCGTTCCCCAAGTCGAGTTTCGGCATAGCCGGCGTCATCGGGCCACATCAGCTCGGCGTCGTGGTGGTCACCCTGATCGTGCTGGGCCTGCTGTTCGTGTTCTTCCGCTACACGCCGCTGGGCCTCGCCATGCGCGCGGCGGCGCAGAACCCGCAGATGGCCCGCCTGGTCGGCGTGCGCGTCGACTGGATGCTGGCGCTGGGTTGGGGGCTCGCGGCGTCGGTCGGTGCGGTGGCCGGCATCATGGTCGCCCACATCGTCTATCTCGATCCCAACATGATGGGCGGCATCCTGCTCTACGCCTTCGCCAGCGCCTTGGTCGGCGGCATCAGCAATCCCGGCGGCGCGGTGCTGGGCGGCTTCATCGTCGGCGTGCTCGAGAACATGGTGGCCTTCGCCGGAAACCAGATCGAGAAGGCGACCGGCATCTACATCATCGGCAACGGCGAGAAGCTCACCGTGGCGCTGATCATCGTCATCACCGTGCTCACGGTTAAGCCCGCCGGCCTGTTCGGCCGGGTCGTCGTGAAGAGGGTCTGAGATGCCGGCGTTTCCGAAGAAGTTGCTCTGGGTCCTCTTGGCGCTGGCCTTCCTCGTGCCGCTTCTGCATCCGTTGTTTCCCGACGTTGTTTCCGGGTACCGGCTGTTCCTGGTCAGCACGATGATCATTGCCGCGATCGCGGTACTGGGGTTGAACCTGCTGACGGGCTTCAACGGCCAGATCTCCCTGGGTCACGGTGCTTTCTACGCGGTCGGCGCCTATACGGCCGCCGTGTTGATGGACCATCTGAACATGCCCTACTGGGCGACGCTGCCGTGCGCGGCGGTCGTCTGCTTCATCGTCGGCTATCTGTTCGGCCTGCCGGCGCTCAAGCTCGAGGGCCATTATCTGGCACTCGCCACCTTCGCGCTGGCGCTCGCGGTACCGCAGATCCTGAAGTACAAGTGGCTCGAAGGCATGACCGGCGGCGTCCAGGGCATCGTGCTCAACAAGCCCGAGGTACCGTTCGGCCTGCCCCTCAGCGAAGACCAGTGGCTGTACTACTACTGCCTGATCGTCATGGTGGTGCTGTACTGGGCCGCCGCCAACATGCTGAACAGTCGCAGTGGTCGGGCGATGATGGCGATCCGCGACCAGTACATGGCGGCCGACACGATGGGTATCGATACGGCGCTCTACAAGACGGTCACCTTCGGCATCAGCGCCGCCTATACCGGCATCGCCGGTGCGCTGTCGGCGTCGGCCATCGCCTTCGTGGCACCCGACAGCTTCAACATCTTCCTGTCGATCAAGTTCCTGATCGGCCTAGTGGTGGGCGGAGTCGGCTCGCTGGCGGGCTCGGTGGCCGGCGGCATCTTCTACGTGCTGGTCGACAATTCGGCCCAGGCGCTTTCGTTGTTCGTGAGGAACGACCTCGGGCTGCCTTTCGACCTGTCGGCCTACACCGTGTTCGGTGTCCTGCTCATTGCTCTGATGTATCTGATGCCGATGGGTATCGTCGGCGGCGTCTATCTGGCTTGGCGCAAGCTGCGTGGCGTGCGGGGGTGATCCCGGCCAAAGGCTCCTGGCCTTTTGGTGCGCCGCAACATTGGAGGTTTGTATAGCTGAGGCGGCGTTTTTCTCTTTTCAGCAAGCGGATTTCGCGCGACGCTTATATTCACAATGAACAAACAGTGGAGGCAACATTGAAGACTACCAGGCGTAATTTTGTCGGCGGCGTTTCGACCGTTGCGATGCTGTCGGCGTCCGGCGTGGCGCTGGCGCAGAAGAAGTACTCCGACGGGGCGACCGACAAGGAAATCAAGATCGGCAACACCAACCCCTACAGCGGCCCGGCGTCGTCCTACGGTGTGATCGGCAAGTGCATCGAGGCTTACTGGAAGAGCGTCAACGACCGTGGCGGCATCAACGGCCGCATGGTGAAGTTCGTCACCCTCGATGACGGCTATTCGCCGCCGAAGACCGTCGAGCTGGTCCGCCAGCTCGTCGAGCAGGAGAAGGTGCTGGCGATGTTCCAGACCCTTGGCACGCCGACCAACACGGCGATCCACAAGTACATGAACCAGAAGAAGGTGCCGCAGCTCTTCGTCGCGACCGGCGCCTCGAAGTGGGGCAAGCCCAAGGAGTTCCCGTGGACGATGGGCTTCCAGCCCGACTACCACACCGAAGCCGTCATCTATGCCAAGCACATCCTGGCCAACCACAAGGACGCCAAGATCGGCGTGCTGATGCAGAACGACGACTACGGCAAGGATTACTGGGAGGGCTTCAAGGAAGGCCTCGGCAAGGACATCGGCAAGGTCGTCAAGCACGTGACCTACGAGACGACCGACCCGACGGTCGATTCCCAGATCATCCAGCTCAAGGACTCGGGCGCCAACGTCTTCTTCAACATCTCGATCCCCAAGTTCGCGGCGCAGGCGATCCGCAAGGCGGCCGATCTGGGGTGGAAGCCCGTGCACTACCTGAACAACGTCTCGTCCTCGGTCGCTTCGACGTTGAAGCCGGCCGGCCTGGAGAACAGCCAGGGGATCCTCACGGCGTTGTATCTCATGGATCCCACCGACAAGCAGTGGAACAATAACGCCGACATGAAGACCTGGAGTGCCTGGATGGACAAGTGGATGCCAGGCGCCAACAAGAGCGATGGCAGCTATGTCTATGCTTATGCGGTGTCGTACCTGATGGAACAGACCCTGAAGAAGTGCGGCGACGATCTGACGCGCGAGAACCTCATGCGCCAGGCGGCCAACCACCAGAAGCTGCGCGTGCCGCTCCTGCTGCCGGGCATCACCATCAACACCAGCCCGACCGACTTCTATCCGGTGCAGTCCGTCCAGCTCGCCAGTTTCAAGGGCGAGACCTGGAACCTGTTCGGCGACATCATGTCGGCCGAAAGCACCTGATCACGGCAAATCGCAAAGGATGAAGAAGGCCGCCGGAACCCGGCGGCCTTTTTCGTCGAGCGATCAGTGGCGGGCGATCAACGTGTGTTGCGGATGGGCTCGGCGGGCTTGCGCTGCAGCGCCTGGCGGCATTCCGTGGTGTCGATGCGGCCGTTCTTGTCGAGGTCGCAGCGCGCAAAGTTGCGCTCCGCCTGGGCCATGAATTCGACCAGGGTGACCAGCCCGTCCTTGTCGGCATCCAGGCGCTGGAAGTAGGCCGATTGACGCCCGGCCTGGCGATCGCTGGGCAGCACGCTATTGCCGGCTGCCGGCGTGCGGGCGAAGAGTTCATCCTGGTTGAGCTTGCCGTCGCCGTTTGTGTCGAGGCGCTTGAAGCGGGCCTCCTGGCCCGCCTTCCATTCGGCGCGGTCGACGGCGCCGTCCTTGTTGGCGTCGTAGCGCATGACGCCGGACGGCGCGCGCACCGGCAGAGCCGCCGATGTGGCGGGAGCGGTGGGCGCCTGATCGCCGGGGGCGGCGAAGGCGGGGAAAGCGAGGATCAGGAGGGCGGTCGCGAGCGGGAACAACTTCGGCATCGGCCATATCCTTTTGGTTGTATCAGGAAATGGATTTGCTCGTTCCATTGCCCTTACCGGGCCGTTTAAGCACCGATATAGTCTGCCCCGCGACCGAATTGTGGCCGCGGTGAGGTTTTGTTCTTATGGCCTACGACTACGATCTCTTCGTCATCGGCGCCGGTTCGGGCGGCGTGCGCGCCTCGCGGATTGCCGCCACCCACGGCGCTCGCGTCGGCATCTGCGAGGATTATCGCGTCGGCGGCACCTGCGTGATCCGCGGCTGTGTCCCGAAGAAGCTCCTGGTCTATGGCTCGAAGTTCACGCACGAGTTCGAGGATGCCGAGGCGTTCGGCTGGACCGTGCCGGCGCCCAGCCTGTCGTGGCCGACGCTGCGCGACAACGTGAACAGGGAAGTCGATCGGCTCAACGCCGTCTACCTGCGCCTGCTCGACGGCGCCGGCGTCAAACTTCACATGGGCCGCGGTCGGCTGATGGACCGCCACACGATTCAGGTGGGCGAGCAGACGGTCACCGCCGACAAGATCCTGATCGCGACCGGCGGCCATCCGGTGATCCCGTCGATCCCGGGCTGCGAACTCGCGATCACCTCCAACGAGGCGTTCCATCTGCCCGAGCTGCCCAAGCGGATCGCCATCGTGGGCGCGGGCTACATCGCCGTCGAATTCGCCGGCATCTTCAACGGCCTCGGCGTCCACGTCGACCTGGTGCTGCGCCGCGACCGCGTGCTGCGCGGCTTCGACGAGGAATGCCGCACCTTCGTGCACGATGCGCTGAAGGAGAGCGGCGTCAAGCTGCGCACCGAGATGGAGATCGGCCGCATCGTGAAGAAGGGCGAGAACGGTCCCTACGAGATTCACACGCCGCTGGGCGGCATGTTCGAGACCGACCTGGTGATGTACGCCACCGGCCGCGCGCCCAACACCAAGGGTATCGGGCTCGAGAAGGTGGGAATTCAACTCGACAAGGTGGGCGCCATCGCCGTCGACGAATGGTCGAAGACGACGGCCGAAAATATCTGGGCGGTGGGCGACGTCACCGACCGCATCAACCTCACGCCGGTGGCGATCATGGAGGGCCACTGCTTCGCCGATACCGAGTTTGGCAAGAAGCCACGCAAGCCCGACCATCGTGGCGTGCCGTCGGCGGTGTTCTGCCAGCCCGAGATGGCCAATGTCGGCCTGACCGAGGAAGAGGCGAAGCGGACCCTGGGTGACCTCAGGATATTCACGGCCGCCTTCCGTCCGATGAAATACACCCTGTCGGGGCGCCAACAGCGCACCTTCATGAAGCTCATCGTGGAGGTCGCCACCGACAAGGTCGTGGGCGCCCACATGGTGGGCGACGATGCCGCCGAACTGATCCAGGGCCTCGCCGTGGCGATCAAGGCGGGTGCCACCAAGGCCCATTTCGATGCCACCGTTGGAATACACCCCACGGCCGGCGAGGAATTCGTCACCATGCGGACGGCCCGTGCCGATACGACCCCCACCCGGGCCGCGGCCGAGTAGCGAAAGCAGCCCCGGCCGGCATTTCCGGCCATCTGGCAATTCATCCACAGCCCGTATAGGTTCACCCACCCCGGCGGCTGGATGGTCCAAAAATGGCCGGTCCGGGGAGCATGGAGACAAGACGATGACCGCGATCCAGGGCTCGACCCGGGCAGGCGCCCGGACGGCCGCGAAAGCGCAATCCCGCAGTTCGAGCGCCACTGACTGGTCGCTGACCAGCTGGCGCGGCAAGCCGGCGCAGCAGATGCCGGTCTATCCCGATGCCGCCCTTCTGGCTGGCGCCGAGGCCCGCCTGCGCCGCTACCCGCCGCTGGTCTTTGCCGGCGAGGCGCGCAAGCTCAAGGCGGCGCTGGCCAAGGTCGCCAATGGCGACGCCTTCCTGCTGCAGGGCGGCGATTGCGCCGAGAGCTTCGCCGACTTCACCGCCAACAACATCCGCGACACCTTCCGCGTGTTGCTGCAGATGGCCGTCGTGCTGACCTATGGCGCGGGCGTGCCGGTGGTGAAGGTGGGCCGCATGGCCGGCCAGTTCGCCAAGCCGCGCTCGTCCAACGTCGAGAAGATCGGCGACGTCGAGCTGCCGTCCTACCGCGGCGACAACGTCAACGGCTTCGAATTCACTGCCGCTTCGCGCCTGCCCGATCCGGAGCGCATGGTGCAGGCCTACAACCAGTCGGCCGCGACGCTGAACCTGCTGCGCGCCTTTGCCCAGGGCGGCTATGCAGACCTGCACGAGGTCAACCGCTGGAACCTCGACTTCGTGCGCAACTCGCCGGCATCGGAGCGCTACCACGATCTCGCCGCCCGTCTCGACGAAACGCTGAACTTCATGGCCGCCTGCGGCCTCAGTTCGGCGACCACGCCGCAGATCGCGGAGACCGATTTCTTCACCAGCCACGAGGCGCTGCTGCTGCCTTACGAGGAGGCGCTGACCCGCGTCGATTCGACCTCGGGCGAATGGTACGACTGTTCCGCCCACATGGTGTGGATCGGCGACCGCACGCGCCAACCCGACGGCGCGCATGTCGAGTTCCTGCGCGGCGTCCGCAACCCGATTGGCTTCAAGTGCGGCCCGTCGCTCTCGACCGACGACACGCTGCGCCTGATCGATACGCTCAATCCGGCGAACGAGCCCGGCCGCATCGTGCTGATCGTGCGCATGGGCGCGGAAAAGGTGGCCGAGAAGCTGCCGCCGCTCGTGCGCGCGGTGAAGCGGGCTGGCAAGTCGGTCGTCTGGTCGTGCGATCCCATGCACGGCAACACGGTGACCGCCAACAACGGCCGCAAGACGCGCCACTTCGACGCGATCCTGCGCGAAGTGAAGGAGTTCTTCGCCGTGCATCGCGCCGAGGGCACCCATCCGGGCGGCGTCCATTTCGAGATGACCGGCCAGGAAGTGACGGAGTGCATCGGCGGCTCGACCGAGATCACCGTCGACAACCTCAATGAGCGCTACGAGACGCAGTGCGACCCGCGGCTCAATGCCAGCCAGGTGCTCGAGCTTGCCTTCCTGCTCGCCGAACAGCTCAAGGCGGAGCGTCTTTCGGTTGCGCGGGCACGACCGGCGGTCTGACCGCCGCGGGCGGTCGGAGCGCGGGGGCCGGGGAGGGCCGATGACGCATCCAAATAACGGCGAAATCGAACTCTACACCGATCACTACTTCAATCGCTCGAAGCAGGTGATCGGCAAGTTCGGCGACTGTCAGGTGACCTACGCCATATTCATGCGTCGCCCGGTGGTGTTCGCCCCCCGGCTGGCGCTCGACTGGCTGGAGGAAACCGGCCGCGAGCGCAACACCGAGGTCGAACTCGACCTGCGCTACGGCGAGGGCAAGTGGGTCGGCGCCGGCGAGCCGATGATGTACATCACCGGCTCCTTCTTCCATCTCGTCGATCTCGAGACGATCTTCCTGCAGAAGCTGGGGCCGGCCTGCGTTGCCGCCTACAATGCCTGGACGATGTGCGCCGATATGCCGAAGGCGGCCTTCCTCGCCATGGACGCGCGCCACTGCGCCGGCCAGGAAATGGCCGAAATGATGGCCTATGCCGCCTCGGTCGGCTCGGCTCGCGCCAAGCGCAAGGTTGGGGCGGTCGGCTTCATCGGCAACGCCACTCACGCGACCGCGCACTTCTTCGGGCAGGAGCGAGGCCTCGGCACCATGCCGCACGCGCTGATCGGCTACGCGGGCTCCACGTTGCGCGCTGCCGAGATGTTTCACGAGACCTTCCCCGGTGAACCGATGACCGTGCTGGTCGATTACTTTGCGCGCGAGGTCTCCGATTCGCTCGAAGTATGCCGGCGCTTTCCCGAGCTTGCCGCCAAGGGAATGCTGTCGCTCCGGCTCGACACCACCGGCGGCCGCTACATCGAGGGGCTGGACCCGGCGTCGTCCTACGCCGTGCTGGAGCGGTTCTCGCCCGAGTCGATCCGCGGCTACCGCAGCGAGGAGGAGCTTCGCTACCTCGTCGGAACCGGCGTCTCGGCCGCGGCGATCTTCCATCTGCGCGCCGAACTCGACCGCAACGGCTTCGGCAAGGTCAGGATCGTGGCCTCGTCGGGCTTCGGCCCGGCCAAGTGCCGGATCATGGCCGAAGCCAAGTCGCCGATCGACGTGGTGGGCTCGGGCTCGTTCCTGCCGTCGAACTGGACTGAGACCTACGCCACCGCCGACATCGTCGAGTACGACGGCCAGAAGCGCGTGAAGATCGGCCGCGAGTTTCTGCATCGCGTGCGGCCTGATGGGAGCACGCGCCCGCTTTAAGCGTCCTGCTCGCGGCCTAACTGGCGCCGGCAATTCCCTTTTCAGCGGCGATGTTCGCGAATGTCGCGATCGTCTGATCGAAGAGTTGCACAAAGCGGGTGCGGTCGAGTCCGGCGGGTTCGAAGCCCAGCGTGGTCAGGCGGTCGATCACCTTGGAATCGCCGAGGACAGCAAGCACCGCGGTATGGAAGAGAAGCTGTGCCGCTTCAGGCGTTCCTTTCGGGGCGAACAGGCCCATCCAGGTGGTTTGCGCGAAGCCCGGGGCCACCGCTTCGGCCGCTGCCGGCACTTTCGGAAAGCCCGGCGAGCGCGCGGGGCTCGTGACCGCCAGCGCCACGAGCTGTCCGCTGGCGGCCTGCTGTGCGCCGGCGGCGAAGGTGACCACGCCGGCATCGATGTTTCCGGCGATCAGGTCCTGCAGCAGGGGACCGCCGCCACGGTAGGGGACGTGCGTCACGCTGACGTTTCCCGCCGCGCGGAGCAGCAATTCACTCGTGAGATGCTGCGAACTCGCGAGGCCGGGCACGCCGACGTTGAGCACGCCCGGTCGTGCCTTCGCGGCGGCGACGAAATCCTCGATCGTCACGAAGCCGGAACGGGGATGCGTGAAGACGCCCTGCGGTCCTGAGATCGCGAGCGTGACGGGCGTGAAGGCCGACCGCAGCGTTGCCGCGCCGGCGACCGGCAGGGCCTCGGTGGCGGCAAAGGTGTCGTTGGCCAGCAGGAACGTATAGCCGTCCGGCTGGGCGCGCGAGGCCGTCTGGGTCCCGACGCGACCCGATCCGCCGCCGATATTGTCGATCACCACCGTCTGGCCGAGCTGGCTGCCGAGCGGCCCCTGGATGACGCGGGCAAAGGTGTCGACGCCGCCGCCGGGAGGCCATGGCACGATGAGCCTGATCGGACGGACCGGAAACGGATCCTGGGCATGCGAGGGGAAAGGCGTGGCGGCGACGGTGGCGGCGGCAGGTAGGAGCGCCGCGAAGCGGCGACGATTGATGTTCGTCATGGAAGGGACCCCGGAGTTTCTGTGAAGTGTTTTTCGGACGCTTCGGGATCAACATCGTGCGGTCATGAATCGTCTCCTGTGACGATTCAAGAATTGGCGGCACGCGCGCCTTCGATCAATGAAACGGTTCGGTCGATTAATTCACGAAGGCCAGACGAAAATGCTTCGTATCGAGCCTGGAACGGGACGTCGTCGTCAGCCGACGACGAAGCTCTGGTACATGAATTTCAGGTCCTGGGTTTCCTGCGGCGTGATCTCGCCATCGAGAACGCGCGCTTCGAGGCCGCGCAGCTTGCGCTTGATCTCGCTGGGCGTGCGCGGGCTCAGCAGCACCATGAAGAATTGCTCGTGCGGCGAGAGCTCGCGGTCGCGGCGGTAGCCGAAGGGACCGGCCCCGATCTCGCGCGTGGCAGCCGGGGCCGGGAGGGCCTGGCCGCGGATTTCGGGCGCCAGGACATCGTTCCAGGTGAGACCTGCCTCGCGCACCATCGCCGAGGCGAGCTTGGCCGCAGCCAGCGCCTCGCCAGCGTGGCTGCTGTCGAGTATTTCCAGGACCTTGACCAAGGTAGCGCGGTTGAAAGTCGACACGGGTTTGGTGTCTTTGACTATTGGATGAGGAAGCGGCACTAAGCCACTACAAGATATAGTTCCTCCTGTCCCGGAGCAAGTACCACCCGTGTCCGGCCCCGCCACTTCCCGCCCGAACGCCTTTCCGGTCTATCTGCTGGGTCTCGCGAGCTGGTTCGTGCCGCTCGGCATCCAGATGGTGCTGTTTCCGTGGCTGGTCGCGGTCGTTCTCCACATGGATGCCTTCGCCGTGGGCGTGGCTCAGGCGGCGATCATGGCGCCGTCGCTGCTCTTTCTTCCCCTGGGCGGGCTGGTCGCCGACCGCGGCAACCCGCGCCGCCTGCTGCTCGGCTATCACGCTCTCTACGCCATGCCGCCGCTGGCACTTGCCCTGGTGCTGATGATGGAGGGCGGCCTCAGCTATCCGCTGCTGATCGCCTATGGCGTCGTCGCGGGCTCGATTGGGGCCTTTGCCGTGCCGACGCGCGACGCGCTGCTGCCGGCCCTGGCGCAGGGCAACCTCGCCCGCGCGGTGGCCCTCGCCACGGCGCTGCAGTTCGGTGGCCAGCTGCTGGGTATCGCCTTCGCCTCGTCGGCCGACCGTTTCGGCCCGGTCCCGTTGCTGCTGTTACATGCCACGCTGGTGCTGCTGGGCTGCCTCGCCGTGTGGCGGCTGCCCGACCCGCCGCCGCATCCGCCGGCCGAACATCCGGGCTTCTGGCGGAGCGTCGGCGAGGGCGTATCGGCGGCAGCCAGGTCCGACCAGATCTGGCCGGTGCTGCTGCTCAATTTCGGTGTCGGCATCTTCTATGTCGGGCCGTTCATGGCCCTGCTGCCGCTCGCCGTGCGCGACAATTATCACGGCGGCGCGCAGGAACTCGCCTATGTCAATCTCGCCTTCTGGGCCGCCACGATCCTGGCCGCCATGGCCTTCGCGGCGTTGGCCCGCCGCTTCACCCTGCGCGGACGGCTGATCGGCATCGCCGTCGCCGCGGGTTCGGTCGTGCTGGTAGCACTGGCGAGCCTGCCGCCGTTTCCCGTCTTCGTGGCCCTGAATTTCATCTGGGGCCTGGGCGCCGGCATCACCATGACGCAGAGCCGGACCGTCATTCAGATCGTGGCGCCGGCCACCCACCGCGCCCGCCTGATGTCGCTGTTTCAGCTCGGCCTCGGCGGCGGCGGCCCGATCGGCGCCTTGATCACGGGGACGATCTGCTCGATCTGGGGCCTGCAGGTGGCAATGTTGGTGCCGGCCTTTGCGATGATGGTGCTGATCGCGGTGGTCCTGGCCCGCTCGCGGATCTGGTCGATGCGGACGGTGGAGTAGGGAGGGAAGGGGGCGCTTCGCTGCGTTCAGAAGAAGTAAAATAGTATTCTTTCGGAACTATTGACAGATTCAGCAGGAATAGGCTAAGAAAAAGCCTACTCTGGCGGACCTCATATCCGCCCACCCAGCCCGCCCGGCACCCGCCGCGGCGGGCTTTTTCGTGCCTGCGGAGACACCAAACATGGGAACGACGATCTACCCGACCGTGCCAGTGGCACAGCCGGAGGCGGAGCCGTGGCCGGTCGACGAACAAACGATCCGTGTCGACGAGATGTTCGCGCGCCAGCTCGACAACGAGTTTGCAGGCCACGTGTGTGGCCTGTTGCACGATGCCGAGACCGGGGTCTCGGCCCAGCGCGGCGAGGCGGCGCTCGAAGCCATCGCCGGCGCCATGCCGGCATTGGGCGAGCTGAAGGAGCGGACGCTGACCCAGGCTATTGGTCCGCGTCAGCGCAGCATTCTCGAACCCCTGATCGAGACGCGGCTCGACTGGGCCGCCGGCACGCTGAGCCGGTTGGCGCAACGCGCCACGGTCGAGGTCGATGACCAGAGTGTCGCCGAGCGCATCGCCGGCCTGAACCAGGATGCGGCGACGGCGTGGCAGGACCCGGCATATCTGCGGAAGCTCGGCCGGACGGCGGTCGAGGAACTGCGATACCAGGGCGAGCGCCGCGGCTGGGATCCGGCCGAGACCGATACGCGTGTCCGTGCTGGCCTGAGCGACCTCTATGCCGGCGCGATCGAGACTGCGATCCGCCAGGAAGATCTTGATGGCGCCTCGGCTCTCTACGACCACGCCCGTGTCGTCATCGCCCTTGAGCGCCAGGCCGCAATCGACCGCCGCTTCGTCCGGGCTCGCGAGGTTGCCCTCTACTGCGATGTCGATCGCGACATGGCGGGCATCCCGCTCGAACCGGCCGGGCCGCCGAGCGCCGAGGTCTTCGCGGAACGTGCTGCCGAATTGACACCCGAGGATGCGAGCGACGAGGTGCGCGCCGGCATCGCCCAAGTGGCCGCGCACGCCCAACGCCGCGCCGAGCGGCAGTGGCAGAAACAGCAGGCCGAGGCCGGCGTCGCGGCGCTGGACTGGTTCGGAAAGAACCCCGGCCGATCGTTTCTGGCGATACCGTCAGACATCTGTGACTGGCTGGCCCCCGACCAGCAACGCGGCCTCGAAACTCTCTTCATCGAGGGCCGTCTCAGGACCGACCGCGACCTCTTCGAGCGCCTCGACCGCCAGATGATCTACGAGCCCGACGCCTTCGCCGGCGTCGATCTCGACCGCCATCGCCTGTCGCTCGACGACGAGGACCATGCGCGCTTCGCCGGTGCGCAGAAGGCGATCACTGACGGCAGTTCGGATTCGGCCATCATCCGCTACCGGCGCGCTCGTCTCGGCACCGACCGAGCACTGGAGGCGAAGGGCATCGACACCGACGGCCCCGAAGCACGTGTCATTCGCGCGAACGTGCGCGAGCTGCTTGGCGACTTCGAAGCAGTCGAAGGCAGATCACCAAACGGCCAGGACGTCGATGGCATCGTATCAGGAGAAGTGGACGGCGACTTGGCACAGGCAAAGCCGCCATTCGTCGTGCCGAGGATGCCGACGCGTACTCCGCGGTATCAGGAGCCGATACCCGGTGCGAGTGGGAAGGACGCGGCAAAAGACATCCCTAGTTGGGCACGTGGACAGCGTCCTCTGGTCGGAGAAAACGGCAAGGCTGCTGCACGGCGGATAATGGACGAACAATACGGACCGGGAAAATGGAGTGAGACCGGCCGCGAATATCAACAGTTGAAGAAGCATTTCGACCGCGGCTACCGCACCCCTACAACCGGCTTCCCGATGGATATGGAAGCTTAGGGTGGCGTACGCAGCCTAACGCCACAACCGCTGCGAGCTTACGCTCTATCGTCAAATCGACGACAATGTTCTCTCATGCAGGAGACTTCCGTGACATTCGTCTACATCGTCAATCATCTCGATCTCGACACGCTGGACGACGGCGACAACGAGAAGTTGATCGGCGTCTATTCCAGCCTAGACCTCGCCGAGCGCGCCGTGGCGCAACTCCGTGACAAGCCTGGCTTTCGCGATTTTCCCGAAAAGGCCTGGTACATATCGCCCCACGAACTCGACAGCATCGTCGACTATTGGGACGAGGGCTTCTTTTAGACATCGGACAGCGCTCGAGACATTGCCGCAAGTCTGCGGCCACACAATAGGAGACGAACGATGACCGCCGTATACTTTCTCTACCATGTTCATGACGACCCGGAACTCGGCCGTTGGCGCAACAAGACCGCGGGAGTCTTCTCCACCGAGGAGCAGGCGCGGCGGGCAATTGAAAGGCTCGGCGTCTTGCGTGGCTTTCGCGACTACCCTGACGGCTGGCGAATACACCGTCGAACCGTCGACAAGACGAGCTGGACAGAAGGATTCGACAAGGCCACGCACAAGAAGCTCACGTATTCCGTCAGGCATTGATAGTGACTGGTCTGCCGCGTCGCCGAGCACGTGTTGTCTTACCGTCGGCTCGATCAGACGGGTGTCTTCGACCAGCCACTGGTTGCCGACTCGCCACGCATTGGCGTGCGCTTCATGCGTCGCGCCGTCGAGACCGATCACGGCAAGGCTGACGTGTCGTCGGCCAATCTGGCTTGAGTGATTTGGTTTCGTCCATCTGACTGAAATCGCCACTTAATGGCCCGCCCGGCACCCGCCGCGGCGGGCTTTTTGTGCCTGCGGAGACAGCAAACATGGGAAGAATCCCGATCCCGGGCCTGCCTGAGGCAGAGCCCGCGGCGGAGCCGTGGCCAGTTGACGACCACACGATCCGCGTCGACGAGATGTTCGCGCGCCAGCTCGACACCGAGTTTTCCGCCGGCGTGCGCGGCCTGCTGCACGATCCCGAGACCGGGGTCTCGGCCCAGCGCGGCGAGGCGGCGCTCGAAGCCATCGCCGGCGCGATGCCGGCGCTGGGCGAGCTGAAGGAGCGGACACTGGCCCAGGCCATCGGCCCGCGTCAGCGCAGCATTCTCGAACCCCTGATCGAGACGCGGCTCGACTGGGCGGCCGGCACGCTGGGCCGCCTGGCACAACGCGCCACGGTCGAGGTCGACGACCGAAGCGTCGCCGACCGCATCGCCGGCCTGAACCAGGACGCGGCGACGTCGTGGCACGACCCGGCATATCTGCGGAAGCTCGGCCGGACGGCGGTCGAGGAACTGCGCTACCAGGGCGAGCGCCGCGGCTGGGATCCGATTGAGACCGACATGCGTGTCCGCATGGGTCTTAGTGACCTCTATGCCGGCGCGGTCGAGACCGCGATCCGCCAGGACGATCTCGACGGCGCCTCGGGCCTCTACGACCACGCCCGCCCGGTCATCGATCCCGAGCGCCAGGCGCCAATCGACCGCCGCTTCGCCCAGGCCCGCGAGGCCGCCGTCTACCGCGACGTCGACCGCGACATGGCAGGCATCCCGATCGAACCGGCAGGGCCGCCCGGTGCCGAGGTCTTTGCGGAGCGTGCCGCCGAGCTGACGCCTGACGATGCAAGCGACGAGGTGCGTGCCGGAATCGGCCAGGTCGCAGCCTTCGCCCAGCGCCGCGCCGAGCGGCAGTGGCAGAAGCAGTAGTCGGAGGCCGGCGTCGCCGCGCTGGAGTGGGCCCGGAAAAACGCCGGTGCGTCGCTTCTGAAAATGCCGTCGGACATCCGCGACTGGCTGCCGCCCGATCAATGGCACGGCCTCGAAGCCTTCTGCATCGATTGCCGCCTCCGGACTGACCGCGACCTCTTCGAACAGCTCGACCGCCAGATGGTCTACGAGCCCGACGCCTTCGCTGGCATCGACCTCGATCGCCATCGCCTCTCGCTGGATGACGAAGACCGTGCGCGCTTTGCCGGTGCGCAGAAGGTGATTGTCGAGGGAGCCTCGAGCCCGGCCTTCGTTCGCTATCGGTGGACGCGGCTCGGCATCGACAGGGCACTCGATGCAAGAGGCGTCGACACCGATGGCCGGGAAGCGGTCGAGGCTCGCGCCAGCGCACGCGATCAGTTCGATAGCTTCGAAGCCATCGAAGGCCACGCACCCAACCGCGAGGACATCGACAGGATCGTCGTAGAAGAGACTGAACGCATCCGGCCCGATGTCTCGTCCATTCCGACCGTGGAGCCGGACACGCCGCAAGGTCTCCCATCGACCGACGAAGCGATCTTCGACGACACCGATGAAGGCCCGCCTGGCGACCATGCCGGCGATCCCAATATCGTGCAGGCCAACAGTGGCAACACGCCGTCGCGCCGAGGCACGGGGCGGCGCGAATCAACGCCCACCGAGGAAACGCGCCAGGGCATCTACAATGCTCACCGCGAAGCTCTCCGGCAACTGGAGCCCAACAATCCCGCGCTGACCACGCTCTCTGCGCCTGGCTGGGTTCCGGATCGTGAAGCGGCATTGCGGCTTCGGCAGGAATTGCTGGAGGCCCGGGCGAGGGCGGCCGGCGGACCGCTGCCCTCGCCCGGTGGTCCGGGAGCGCCTTCGAGCGGTGGTGCGGATCTGCCGGGTGGCGGCAGGCTGGCGCGGCCGCTGGGCATTCCCAGGGACTGGCGGGTGGTAATGTCCGACAAGGGGGGTGGCGTGACCTATGTCAATCCCAGCAACGAACATGACCACATAAGGGTCATGCCAGGAGATCCCAACAGTCCATATCCCAATCGACAGCGGCCGTACGTGATCGATCGAAATTGGGGGGCGCTGCAAGATCGAAATGGCCAACCTGTCCCGGGATCCGATCCGAGACGCCATCCGGATGCGCACATACCCTACGACGTCTATTTTTTCTGGAGATGAGGCATGGCATTGGATAGGAAAATATGGCTCGGCGATGCCTTCAGCGTCCTCGA
The DNA here is from genome assembly GCF_004296935.1 of Reyranella sp. Classification (GTDB taxonomy): domain Bacteria; phylum Pseudomonadota; class Alphaproteobacteria; order Reyranellales; family Reyranellaceae; genus Reyranella. The sequence continues at coordinate 1,148 of NZ_SCVH01000108.1, read as the reverse complement.
TGCAATCGCCGATCGGGATGTCTTGCACGACGCTTGGTCTGGAAAAAGCAACTACCCGACCAGTCCCGAGGAAATTTACAATGAAGTGTTCAGCGATTCCTTCCTCGGCGAGTACGCGCGCCCTGAGCTCGGTCTTGACGAGGCGCAGAAAATGGCAGGCAAGGAATTCGTCGACCGTATGCGGGACTTCGACAAGATCGGCGGTCCTGAACTGCCGTGGCAGGAAGTGATCGACCACCCCGGTTGGGTGAAGGTGCGCGAAGCGGCGGGGCGGTTTCTCGCTCTGCTTAGGCCCGCCACCTGACGGCGGTCCTCTCGACCATGCGCCCGCCCGGCACCTGCCGCGGCGGGCTTTTTGTGCCTGCGGAGATACCAAACATGGGAACGACGATCTACCCGACCGTGCCAGTGGCACAGCCGGAGGCGGAGCCGTGGCCAGTCGATGAGCACGCGATCCGCGTCGACGAGATGTTCGCGCGCCAGCTCGACACCGAGTTTGCGGGCCACGTGCGCGGCCTGCTGCACGATCCCGAGACCGGGGTCTCGGCGCAAAGCGGCGAGGCCGCGCTGCATGCCATCGCCGGCACCATGCCGGCGCTCCATGAGCTGAAGGAACGACCGCTGATGAAACGCGCCAGGGCATCTACAATGTCCACCGCGAAGCTCTGGAGCGACTGGAGCCCAACAATCCCGCGCTGACCACGCTCTCTGCGCCTGGTTGGGTGCCGGATCGCGAAGCGACTTTGCGGCTTCGGCAGGAGTTGCTGGAGGCCCGGGCAAGAGCTGCCGGCGGCCCGCTGCCCTCGCCCAGTGGTCCGGGAGCGACTTCGAGTGGCAGTGGCGAACTGCCGGGTGGCGGCAGGCAGGAGAGGCCGCTGGGCATTCCCAGGGACTGGCGGGTGATTCTGTCGCGGAAGGGTGGAGGTGTAACCTATGTCAATCCCAACAACGAACATGACCACATAAGGGTCATGCCAGGAGATCCCAACAGTCCGTATCCCAATCGACAGCGGCCGTATGTGATCGATCGAAATTGGGGCGCGCTGCAAGATCGAAATGGCCAACGCGTCGGAGGCTCTAATCCTCGCAAAGAACCCGACGCGCATATTCCCTACGATACATATTTCTTCTGGAGGTAAAAAAATGGC
>NZ_SCVH01000107.1 GCF_004296935.1 Reyranella sp. | reverse complement strand
GCCGGCTACTGCGCCATCGCGCCGGAGCTCTATTTCCGCCAGGGCGACGCCAAGGGCTACACCGAGATGCCCAAGCTGATCGCCGAGATCGTGGCCAAGGTGCCGGACGAGCAGGTCATGGGCGATCTCGATTCCTCGGTGGCTTTCGTCAAGGGCGAAGGCAAGGCCGATACCGCCAAGCTCGGCATCACCGGCTTCTGCTGGGGCGGCCGCATCACCTGGCTCTATGACGCGCACAATCCCGCAGTGAAGGCGGGGGTGGCGTGGTACGGCCGCGTCGTCGGCGATGCCACGCCGCTCACGCTCAAGCATCCGCTCGACATCGCCAAGAATCTCAACGGTCCCGTGCTCGGCCTCTACGGCGGCGCCGACACCGGCATCCCGAACGACACCGTCGACAAGATGCGCGCGGCCCTCAAGGAAGGCAGTGCCGCTGCCAAGAAGTCGGAGATCATCACCTATCCCGACACGCCGCACGCCTTCGACGCCGACTATCGCCCGAGCTACCGCAAGGATCAGGCGGAAGACGGCTGGAAGCGCGCGCTCGCCTGGTTCAAGGCCAACGGCGTCGGCTGATTGACGCCAAGGTCGGCAAGCAAATGGCCGGGACCATCGGCTTGAAAACGCGATCGGGCCTGACATTCACCGCGGATGTCGCGGGCCCGATCGACGGACCGCTCGTGCTGTTGCTGCACGGGTTTCCCGAATCGAGGCACAGCTGGCGCGGGGCTCTCCCCGGACTGGCGGCGGCGGGCTATCGCTGCGTGGCGCCCGACCAGCGCGGCTATTCGCCGGGGGCGCGGCCCGATCCCGCCGACCTCGCCAACTACGCTTTCGACAGGCTGGTGGATGACGCGATCGAGATCGCCGCGGCCGCCGGCTACGACGGGAAGCGCTTCCACCTTGTCGGCCATGACTGGGGCGGGCAGGTGTCGTGGGGCGTGGCGGGCAAATATCCCGAGCGCCTCGTATCGCTCACCATCCTGTCACGGCCGCACCCGAAATCGTTTCGCCGAGCGCTCCTGAAGGAGGACGGCGACCAGAAGCACCGCTCGCGGCACCACAGGGCCTTCCTCGAACCCGAGACCGGCAAGCTGCTGCTGGCCGACAATGCCAAACGCCTGCGCGATGGCCTGTTCGGACAAGGCGTGCCGTCGGCCGCCCTCGAGGAGCATCTTTCCGTGCTCGGCAATCCGGCGGCGCTGGAGGCGGCGCTCGCCTGGTATCGTTCCAACAAGGGCCTGGCCGCCGACATCGGCACCATCCGGGTCCCGACGCTCTACATCTGGGGTGACGCCGACGCGACCGTCGGACCCGACGCCGCGCGCGGTACGGGCGAGTTCGTGGGCGCGGCCTATGCCATGGAAGTGCTGCCGGATGTCGGTCATTTCGTGATGGACCAGGCGCCCACCCGCGCGACGGAACTGCTGCTCGCCCATCTGAAACGTCATCCCGTCTGAGGGATATCGGGCTTCCTCATTGCGTAGTCCTTGTTGCTTAGTCCAAGCGCAACGAAGGAGCGCTGATGCGCATTGCATGGATCGGCGCAGTGGCGGCCGTCATCGCGGCCGGCCCCGCCAAGGCGCATGGCGACCACGACACCGGCACACCGGCGGGCGCGGCTCGGCAGGACAGCTGGTGGCTCGACCTCGTGCCGCGCGCGGCGGCGGCGCAGCAGATGGAAGTCGACGAGCGCCAGGGTGTTCGCCTCATCCGTGCCGATGGGCTGCCCGATCACGCCACCGGCCAGTTCCCGAACCGGGGCAATCCCAATCGCATCTCGGCGCAGAGCTACTATTTCCGCGTTCCGCTGCGGCCGGCAAAGACCGGCCGCGTCGTGTTCTATCGGCCGAACCATCTGTTCGGCGTGGCGCTGAACGGCGTGGTGTTCGATCCCAATACCGCCGAATACTGGAACGACGACCGCCGGTCGGGATGGATGATCGAGGCATTATCCGGTGCGCGGCCGCTCGGTATGGACCAGAACAACGCCCATGTGCAGCCCGACGGGTCGTACCACTATCATGGCGTGCCGACCGGGCTGGTCGATCGGCTGGCGAGGGGCGGCAAGCCAGTCATGATCGGCTGGGCGGCGGACGGCTTTCCCATCTACGCGCAGGCCGGTCTGCGGCCGAGCTGGCGGCTGAAGAGCGCGCGCGATGCCGGCGGTCCCGGCGGCCGGCCCGATGGCACCTATGCTCCCGACTATGAATATGTCCGAGGGCTGGGCGACCTCGACGAGTGCAACGGCCGCGAGGGCGCGACCGCGGAGTTTCCACAAGGCACATATTACTACGTGGTGACGCTGCAATTTCCCTTCGTGCCGCGATGCTTTGCCGGCATGCCCGACGGCAGCTTCCAGAAGCAGGGCGGGCCACACCAGGGCGGCGGCCGTCCGCCACGCGGCGGCCCGCCGCCCCGGTGAGTCCCGCCTTCTTGCCGCTCCCGCGGAATCGCGCTACCACGCGCCGCCTTCACGAACGGGAGTTTTTCGCATGGCTCGCAAGAAGATCGCGCTGATCGGCGCCGGACAGATTGGCGGCACCCTGGCGCTGCTCGCCGGCCAGAAGGAACTGGGCGACATCGTCCTGTTCGACGTCCCGGCCGCCGAGGGCGTGGCCAAGGGCAAGGCGCTCGACATCGCCCAGCTCAGCCCGGTCGAGGGCTTCGACGCCAAGTACAGCGGCACGTCGGACTACAAGGACATCGAGGGCGCCGACGTCGTGATCGTGACCGCGGGCGTCCCGCGCAAGCCCGGCATGACCCGCGACGACCTGGTCGGCATCAACGCCAAGGTCATCGACTCCGTCGGCAAGGGCATCAAGCAGCACGCCCCCAACGCCTTCGTCATCGTCATCACCAACCCGCTCGATGCCATGGTCGGATTGATGCAGGAAGTCACCGGCTTCCCGCCGGCCCGCGTCGTCGGCATGGCCGGCGTCCTCGACAGCGCCCGCTTCCGCTCGTTTCTCGCCGAAGAGTTCAATGTATCGGTCGAGGACGTGACGGCCTTCGTCCTGGGCGGCCATGGCGACACCATGGTGCCGCTGCTGCGCTATTCGACGGTCGGCGGCATCTCCCTGCACGACCTGGTCGACATGGGCTGGACCACCAAGGAGCGGCTCGAACAGATCGTCCAGCGCACCCGTGACGGCGGCGCCGAGATCGTGGCCCACCTCAAGACCGGCTCGGCCTTCTATGCGCCGGCCGCGTCGGCCATCGCCATGGCCGAGTCCTTCCTCAAGGACAAGAAGCGCATGATCCCCTGTGCCGCCATGCTGAACGGCGAATACGGGGTCAAGGGCCTCTACATCGGCGTGCCGGTCGTCATCGGCGCCAAGGGCGTGGAGCGCATCGTCGAGGTCGAATTCAACGCCGAGGAAAAGGCGATGTTCGACAAGTCGGTGGCAGCCGTCCGGTCGCTGATCGACGCCACCAACAAGATCGTCGGTCGCACCTGATTCGAGAGCGGTCCTAGACTTTGGTCGAATGACCCAAAAGGATCATCAGTCCGTCGTTGCCAATGCGCTGTGGCGTCCATAAAGTGCCGCAGCCATTGGTCAGTTGCGTTTTACAACTAAGTGGTTGTGCACGCTTCTTGCAGCCAGTCCCGAACGATAGGACTCCATGAATATCCACGAATATCAGGCCAAGGTCCTGCTGGCCAAATTTGCCGTCCCCCTGCTCAAGGGTGGCGTCGCCTATACCAGGGACGAGGCCATGGACGTTGCCCGCAAGCTGGGCAGCGCGGTGACCGTGGTGAAGTCGCAGATCCACGCTGGTGGGCGCGGCAAGGGCCGCTTCAAGAACGATCCCGACGGCAAGGGCGGGGTGCGCCTCGCCAAGTCGGTCGACGAGGTCGGCGCCAACGCCGCGGCCATGCTCGGCCACGAGCTGGTCACCAAGCAGACCGGACCGGCCGGCAAGACGGTCAAGCGGCTCTATATCGAGGAAGGCTGCGACATCAAACGCGAGCTCTACCTCTCGCTGCTGGTCGACCGCGCCGCAGGCCGGGTCGCCGTCATCGCCTCGACCGAAGGCGGCATGGACATCGAAACGGTGGCGCACGAGACGCCGCAGAAGATCGTCAAGCAGGCGGTCGATCCCGCCGCCGGCTTCCAGGGCTATCAGGGCCGCAAGATCGCCTTTGCGCTCGGCCTCCAGGGCAAGCAGGTCGGTGCCTTCGTGGCACTGCTCGGCAATCTCTACCGCGCCTTCACCGAGCTCGACTGCTCGCTGATCGAGATCAATCCGCTGGTCGTGACGGCGGCCGGCGACGTGATCGCCCTCGACGCCAAGATGACCTTCGACGACAACGCGCTCTACCGGCATACCGAGCTCGAGGCGCTGCGCGATCTCGACGAGGAGGATCCGGCCGAGACCGAGGCCGGCAAGTACGCGCTGAACTACGTGAAGCTCGACGGCCAGATCGGCTGCATGGTGAACGGTGCCGGCCTCGCCATGGCCACCATGGACATCATCAAGCTCTATGGCTCGGCGCCCGCCAACTTCCTCGACGTCGGCGGCGGCGCCACCAAGGAGCGCGTGACGGCGGCATTCAAGATCATCCTCAAGGACTCCAACGTCGAGGGCATCCTGGTCAACATCTTCGGCGGCATCATGCGCTGTGATGTGATCGCCGAGGGCGTGGTCGCCGCGGCGCGCGAAGTGAATCTGCACGTGCCGCTGGTCGTGCGGCTGGAAGGCACCAACGTCGATCTCGGCAAGAAGATCCTGAAAGAGTCGGGTCTCAAGATCACCTCGGCGGAAAACCTCGCCGACGCCGCCGAGAAGATCGTCAAGGCCGTCAAGGAGGCCAACTGATGGCCGTGCTGGTCGACAAGAACACCAAGGTCATCTGCCAGGGCTTCACCGGCAGCCAGGGCACTTTCCATTCCGAGCAGGCAATCGCCTACGGCACCAAGATGGTGGGCGGCGTGACGCCGGGCAAAGGCGGCACCACCCATCTCGATCTGCCGGTGTTCGACACCGTGGCCGAGGCGGTGGCCAAGACCGGCGCCACGGCGAGCGTGATCTACGTGCCGGCGCCCTATGCCGCCGATTCGATCCTGGAAGCCGTCGATGCCGAGATCCCGCTGGTGGTATGCATCACCGAGGGCATCCCGGTGCTCGACATGGTCAAGGTGAAGCGGGCGCTCACGGGCTCGAAGTCGCGCCTGATCGGACCCAACTGCCCCGGCGTCATCACGCCCGGCGAGTGCAAGATCGGCATCATGCCGGGCCACATCCACAAGCGCGGCAGGATCGGCATCATCTCGCGCTCGGGCACGCTCACCTACGAGGCGGTGGCCCAGACCACGGCCGCGGGCCTCGGCCAGACGACCTGCATCGGCATCGGCGGCGATCCGGTGAACGGCACCAACTTCGTCGAGTGCCTGGAGATGCTGCTGGCCGACCCCGAGACCCAGGGCATCGTCATGATCGGCGAGATCGGCGGCGATGCCGAGGTTAAGGGCGCCGAGTTCATCAAGGCTTCGAAGACCAAGAAGCCGGTTGTCGGCTTCATCGCCGGCCGCACCGCGCCGCCCGGCCGCCGCATGGGCCATGCCGGCGCGGTGATCTCGGGCGGCCAGGACACGGCCGAATTCAAGGTCGACTTCATGCGTTCCGTCGGCATCAAGGTGGCGGATTCTCCCGCCGCACTGGGCGAGGAAATGCTGAAGGCCATGAAGGGCTGACAAGCGAACCGCCGCCCAGCCTCTGCCAGGCGGCCAGCGTAGACAGGCCAAGGAGTACCGGGCCATGAGAGCAGAACAGACATCGTTCCTGTTCGGCGCCAATGCGCCATTCATCGAAGAGCTTTACGCGCGCTACCAGGGCGATCCCGATGCCGTCGACCGGGATTGGCAGACCTTCTTCGCGGCGCTGGCCGAGGAGAAGGCTGACGTGCTGGCGGAGACGCGCGGCGCCAGCTGGGCGCCCAATGGCGCCCGGGTGATCGGCGCGGCCGATGCAGACGTGCCCAGGCCTGCCGCCAACCGCAACGTGAAAGGCGGCAACGGCGCCGCAGCCATGCCGCTTGCCGGCAAGACCGAGGCCGAGATCCGCGCCGCCGCCCAGGACACGGCGCGAGCGCTGATGCTGATCCGCGCCTACCGCATCCGCGGCCATCTCGAGGCCGATCTCGATCCGCTGGGCCTTGTCCGCCAGGCGCCGCACCGAGAGCTCGATCCCGTGACCTACGGCTTTGGCGAGGGTGATTGGGACCGCCCGGTCCTGATCTTCGGCTCGCTGGCGCTGGGCGAGGCCGCGACGCTCCGCCAGATCATGGACCGACTGCGCAAGACCTATTGCGGGCGCATTGGCGTCGAGTTCATGCACATCAGCGATCCCGACCAGAAGGCCTGGATCCAGGAGCGCATCGAGCACATCGAGAACCACACCGAGTTCACGGTCGAGGGCCGCAAGATGATCCTGCAGCGGGTCGTCGAGGCCGAGGGGCTGGAGCGCTACCTCGGCGTGAAATTCGTCGGCACCAAACGCTTCGGCCTCGACGGCGGCGAATCGCTGATCGCCGGCATCGAGCAGATCCTGAAGCGCGGCGGCCAGCTCGGCGTGCGCGACGTGGTGATCGGCATGCCGCACCGCGGCCGCCTCAACACCCTCGTGCACGTCATGCACAAGAGCTACACCGCGCTGTTCTCCGAATTCCAGGGCCGGTCCTCGCAGCCCGAGGAAATGCGCGGCTCGGGCGACGTGAAGTATCACCTCGGCGCCTCGGCCGACCGCGAGTTCGACGGCAACGTCATCCACCTCTCGCTGGCGCCCAATCCCTCGCATCTCGAGGCGGTGAATCCGGTGGTGCTGGGCAAGGCGCGCGCCAAGGAGGACCAGCGCGGCGACACGGACCGCAGCCAGGTCCTCGCCATCCTGATGCACGGCGACGCGGCCTTCGCCGGCCAGGGGCTGGTGGCCGAGAGCCTCGATCTCAGCGATCTCGGCGGCTACCGCATCGGCGGCACCATCCATTTCGTGGTCAACAACCAGATCGGCTTCACGACCTTGCCGACCTATTCGCGGTCCGGCCCCTACTGCACCGAAGTCGCCAAGATCGTGCAAGCGCCGATCCTGCACGTGAACGGCGACGATCCCGAGGCCGTGGTCCACGTCTCGCGCATCGCCACCGAATTCCGCCAGCACTTCAAGCGCGACGTCGTCATCGACATGTTCTGCTACCGCCGGCATGGCCACAACGAGGCCGACGAGCCGATGTTCACCCAGCCGCTGATGTACAAGGAGATCGGCGGCCACAAGACGGTGAAGGAAGTCTATGCCGGCCGCCTCGAGGCCGAGGGCGTGGTGAGCGCCGCCGAGGTGGCGGCGATGGACGCGGCCCTGCGTGAAAAGCTCGACAAGGCGCTGGAGGCCGCGACCAACTACAAGCCCAACAAGGCCGACTGGCTCGAAGGCAAGTGGGCGGGCTTCACCGTCGCGCCGGGCGAGGAGGACCGCAAGGGCGTGACCGCGGTCGATCTCGAGCAGCTCATGGCGGTCGGCCGCGCGCTCTCCGAGGCGCCCAAGAACTTCGACCTCAACCGCAAGATCGCGCGCCAGCTCCAGGAGAAGCGCAAGACCATCGACACCGGAGAGAACATCGACTGGGCGACCGGCGAGGCGCTCGCCTGGGGCACCTTGCTGGCCGAGGGCACGCCGGTGCGCCTCAGCGGCCAGGATTCCGGCCGCGGCACCTTCTCGCAACGCCATTCGGTGCTGGTCGACCAGACCACCGAGGCGAAATACATCCCGCTCAACCACGTGGCGTCCGAGCAGGCCCACATCGAGATCATCGACAGTCCGCTGAACGAAGCGGGCGTGCTGGGCTTCGAGTACGGCTATTCGTCGGCCGAGCCCAATGCGCTGGTGTTGTGGGAGGCGCAGTTCGGCGATTTCGCCAACGGCGCGCAGGTCATCATCGACCAGTTCATCTGCTCCGGCGAGAGCAAGTGGCTGCGCATGAACGGCCTCGTGATGCTGCTGCCGCACGGCTACGAGGGCCAGGGGCCGGAGCACAGCTCGGCCCGGCTCGAGCGCTACCTCCAGCTTTCCGCCGAGGACAACTGGCAGGTGATCAATCCGACGACGCCGGCCAACTACTTCCACGCGCTGCGCCGCCAGATGCGTCGCTCCTTCCGCAAGCCGCTGATCGTCATGACGCCGAAGTCGCTGCTGCGCCACAAGGAGTGCGTGTCGACCCTGGCGGATTTCGGGCCGGGCTCGTCGTTCCGGCGCATCCTGGCCGAGACCGACCAGCTCGCCGATCCGGCCAGTGTCCGCCGCGTCGTGCTTTGCTCGGGAAAGGTCTATTTCGATCTCGTGGCCGAGCGCCGCAAGCGCAAGATCGACGACATCGCCATCCTGCGCATCGAGCAGCTCTATCCGTTCCCGTTCAGCCGGCTGGGCCTCAGGCTCGCGCACTATCCCAATGCCGAAGTGGTGTGGTGCCAGGAGGAGCCCGAGAACATGGGCGCCTGGCATTTCATCGATCGCCGCATCGAGCGCGCCCTGTCGGGCGCCAACGTGAAGGCCAAGCGCCCGGTCTATATCGGCCGGCCCGAGGCGGCGTCGCCCGCCACGGGCTCGGCGCGCACGCATCTCAAGGAACAGGCCGATCTGGTCGACCGCGCGCTGACACTCAGCTAGGCGCGGGCAGCTAGGCGCGGGAAGAGAAGGGGTTTTTCGTCATGGCCGTCGAGATCAAGGTCCCGGCACTGGGTGAATCGGTCACCGAGGCAACCGTCGCCAAGTGGCTGGTGAAGGTGGGAGACGCGGTGGCGGTCGATCAGCCGCTGTGCGAGCTCGAGACCGACAAGGTCACGGTCGAGGTCAATGCCTCGGTGGCCGGCAGCATCGCCGATCTCGCCGTCGCCGAAGGCGCCACCATCCAGGTCGGCGCCGTGCTCTGCCACATCGAGGCGGGAGCAGGGGGAGCCGCCGCCGCGCCGAAGCCCGCCGCCGCCGCGCCGCCGCCGAAGCCTGCCGCGCCAACTCCGGCTGCCGCACCCACACCGGCCGGCGCCAACCTCGCCGCCTCCGGTCCCGCTGCGCGCAAGCTCGCCGAGGAGACGGGCATTGTGGCGTCGGCGATCCAGCCCACGGGCAAGGACGGCCGCGCCACCAAGGAAGACGTGCTGGCGGCCCTTGCGTCGGTGCCGGCGCCGAGCGCACCTGCCGCCGCCAGGCCCGCCGCACCGTCCGGACCGCGGCCGCGCGCCGAGCGCGAGGAGCGGGTGCGCATGACGCGTCTGCGCCGCACCATCGCCAACCGCCTCAAGGAGGCGCAGAACACCGCCGCCATGCTCACCACCTTCAACGAGGTGGACATGACCAACGTGATGGCGCTGCGCGAGCGGCTGAAGGAGGATTTCGAGAAGAAGCACGGCGCGCGGCTGGGCTTCATGTCGTTCTTCGTGAAAGCCTGCATCGCCGGCCTCAAGGAACTGCCGTCGGTCAATGCCGAGATCGAGGGCGACGAGCTGGTCTACAAGAACTACTACGACATCGGCGTCGCCGTCGGCACGCCGCAGGGCCTGGTCGTGCCGGTGCTGCGCGATGCCGACGCGCTCGACTTCGCCGGCATCGAGAAGGGCATCGGCGAGCTCGGCCGCAAGGCGCGCGACGGCAAGCTCTCGATCGCCGACCTGACGGGCGGCACCTTCACCATCTCCAACGGCGGCGTCTACGGCTCGCTGATGTCGACGCCGATCCTCAATCCGCCGCAGTCCGGCATCCTCGGCATGCACAAGATCCAGCAGCGCCCTATGGTCGTGGGCGGCGAGATCAAGGCGCGGCCGATGATGTATCTCGCGATGTCGTACGATCACCGCATCATCGACGGCCGCGAGGCCGTGCTGTTCCTGGTGCGGGTCAAGGAATGCATCGAAGATCCCGAGCGGCTGCTGCTCGGCGTGTGAGGACAGGGTCATGGCGAACGAAACCTTCGACCTCGTCGTGATCGGTGCCGGCCCGGGCGGTTATGTGGCGGCGATCCGCGCCGCCCAGCTCGGGATGAAGGTGGCGGTCGTCGAAAAGAACGCGACCTTGGGCGGCACCTGCCTCAACGTCGGCTGCATCCCCTCCAAGGCGCTGCTGCAATCCTCGCATCTGTTCGAGGAGACGGGCCACGATCTCGCGGCGCACGGCATCGTGGTCGGTGCGCCCACGCTCGATTTCGCCCAGATGATGAAGCGCAAGGCCGAGGTGGTGGGTGCCACCACCAAGGGCATCGAGTTCCTGTTCAAGAAGAACAAGATCACCTGGCTGCAGGGGATGGGCCGCATCGACGCCGCCGGCAAGGTTTCGGTGGTCGGCCCCGACGGTGCCGTGAAGGACACGGCCACGGCCAGGAACATCCTGATTGCCGCCGGGTCGGAAGTGACGCCGCTGCCCGGCGTCGCCATCGACGAGAAGAAGATCGTTTCCTCGACCGGCGCGCTCGAGCTCGCCCAAGTGCCCAAGCGCCTGGTCGTGGTCGGCGCCGGCATCATCGGCCTCGAGCTGGGCTCGGTGTGGCGCCGCCTCGGCAGCGACGTGACGGTGGTCGAATTCCTCGATCGCATCACGCCGGGCGTCGACGACGAGGTCACCAAGTTCCTCCAGCGCGCGCTCACCAAGCAGGGGCTGAAGTTCAAGCTGGGCTCGAAGGTGACGAAGGCGGAAACATCGGACGCCGGTGTCACGCTCACGGTCGAGCCGGCAAAAGGCGGCGCTGCGGAAACGCTGCAGGCCGACATCGTGCTGGTCTCGATCGGCCGCCGGCCCTACGTGGCCGGCCTCGGCCTCGACAAGGCGGGGGTGAAGCTCACGGAACGCGGGCGCATCGCCGTCGATGCGCACTTCCAGACCTCGGTGCCCGGCATCTACGCCATCGGCGACGTGATCGACGGGCCCATGCTCGCCCACAAGGCGAGCGAGGACGGCATCGCCTGCGTGGAAACGCTGGCGGGTCAGAAGGGCCACGTGAACTGGGATCTGGTGCCGTCGGTCGTCTACACCCAGCCCGAGGTGGCCTGGGTCGGCAAGACCGAGGAACAACTGAAAGCCGCGGGCGTTGCCTACAAGGTCGGAAAATATCCTTTCACCGCCGACCCGCGCAGCCGCGCGAACGGGGCGACGGAGGGCTTCGTGAAGGTATTGTCCGACAAGGCCACCGACCGCGTGCTGGGCGTCCACATCTTCGGCGCCGAGGCCGGCACCATGATCGGAGAGGCCGGAATCGCCATGGAATTCGCAGCCTCGGCCGAGGACATCGGTCGCGTCTGCCACGCCCATCCGACCGTCAACGAGGCGCTCAAGGAAGCGGCGTTGGCGGCCTGGGAAAAGCCGATCCACCTGTAGGCCCGGGATGCGCAAGCCGCTGATGGCGCTGGCGATCGTGGGCTGTTTCGTGATGTCGGTGGTGGGCGGCCTGCTGCCCATCCTGCAGGGCTGGATCTTCTTCGTGCTGGGCGTCTACCTGCTCGCCACCGAATTCGAGATCGGCCGCATCTGGGTGAAGGCCGGCCGCCGGCACTGGGCGTTCCTCAACCGCTGGATCATCAGGGCCCGCGACCACAAATGGGCGCCGAGCCACCTCAAGGAATTCGAGGATCTGACCGACCCGACCAAGTGACTGTCGGCTCTCCGTCATGCTCCTCTCCCCCGATAGGGGGAGAGGAGCATGATGCCTTGGCGCCCGGTTTGGCGCTATGATCGGGGTCCAGGATGGAGGAAACGCCATGGACAAGCCGGTCACACCGCGCGGCATCAACCACCTCGTGCTCAACGTCCGCGACATCGAGGAGTCGCACCGCTTCTGGACGGAGATCGTGGGCTTTCGCCAGGTCGGCCAGCTGACGCCGACCAAGGACCGCCCCAACCCGCCCAAGATGCGCTTCTACTCGGGCGTCCGCGAGGACGGCACCAGCCACCACCACGACGTCGCCCTGGTCGAGAACCGCGACCTGCCGCCGCCGCCCAAGGATTGGGCGATGTTCGGCATGCCGGTGGCGGTGAACCACATCGCCATCACCATGCCGAGCCGCGAGGCCTGGCTGGAGCATCTCACCTATCTGCAGAACAAGGGCGTGAAGTTCGACCGCCGCGTCGAGCACGGCATGACCCACAGCCTCTACATCCACGATCCCAACGGCTACGGCGTCGAGTTCGTCTACGACCTGCCGAAGGAAGTCTGGCAGGGCGACATCAACGCCGCGCTCAACTTCGTGAAAGTCCTGCCGACCGAGGGCGCCGAGGCGCTCGACGACCGCACGCACGGCGTCCCGACTTTTGGTGCAGGCGCGACGACCTAGCCACTTCGTCTCCTCCCCCGTCTCATGGGGGAGGAAGGTTGAGTCACCTGGGCGGCATCCTGTCGAATTTCGGCAAGGCCGGATCGACGTGATCCCAGGCGTGGCCGCGCACGCCATAGAACACCATTTGCGGCTTGTATCGGCCTGGATCGTCAAGGCTGGCCGCGTGTACGGTGAAGAGATCGGGCATCGCCGCAAACGTGAGATAGACCGGTGATCCGCAGGTCGGGCAGAAGGCGCGCGTCTTTACGTTGCCGCTGTCGCTGGCGATGTCCCAATGCGTCGCGTCGCCCGTGAGCTTCACGCTCTTCCTGCCCGGAAAGGTCAGGTAGGAGCCGTGCCCGGTGCCGCTCTTGCGCTGACAGTCGCGGCACTGGCAGTCGGCCATCACCATCGGTTCGCCGGGGATTTCATAGCGGATCGCACCACAGGCGCAGCCGCCGGTATAGGTCTTGCTCATGTCAGTCCTCCTGCTCGGCCGCGATGCTGTCGAGAGTGCGGACGACCTTCTTCCATCCGTCGCTCATGCCCCTGAAAGCAGTCTCGTTCTGCGGGAGCACGAAGCCGGAATGGACGAGGCGAAGGCGGGTTCCGTTCCCGGCCCCGGTTCCAGCTGGCGACAGCGTCCAGGTGACGACTGTGTCCAGCGGCGCGCCGTAGCCGACATTTCCCTCGTGCCCGCCTTTCCAGGCATAGACGAAGCGCTCGTTCGGTTTCACCTCCAGTACCCGGCAGTGAATGGTGCCGTCCCATGCGCCGGCCGGCGTCGTCTTCATCGTGAAGCCCTTGCCCTCCACCGGCTCGAACCCGGTCGGCGCCATGAGCCAACGGCCCATCAGCGCGCCCGAAGTCAGCACCTTCCAGATCGTCTCCGCTGCATGCGGGAAGACCTCGTCGACCACGATGTCCTGGCGGTCGGATTTCAATGCGGCGTCGTTCATGGATCGATTTCCTTGAGAAGGGTTCGGAGGTCGGCGAACCGGTCGTGCCAGAAGACGCCGTAGTGGCTCATCCAGTCCACGAGCGGGGCGAGGCCCTCAGGCTGGGCCCGATAAAAGACGTTCCGGCCCTGGGCGCGCTCGGCGACCAGGCCGGCCTGCTTCAGTGACTTGAGGTGCTGGGAGATGGCGCCCTGCGTCACGCCGCTCCCTCGCGTCAGCTCGACCACGGTGATCTCGTCGGAGCCGACGATGCGCTCGAACACTGCCCGCCGGGTGGGGTCGGCGAGCGTGCGCATGACGGCGTTGATGGCAGCAGCTTCGATCATGCCAATTAATTAGTATTGGCTAATGTATTAGTCAAGGCTAATTCGTTACCTCAATGCGATGCGCCTACACTCCCTCCCAATGAATCTCCGGGGGAAGAGTCTCGTCTTTGCCATGGCGGTGGGGCAGGTCGGCGGGCTGCTGCCGCATGTCGCCGTGCCGTCGACCATGCCGGCGTTCCTGATTCCCGAATGGGGCCTCTCCTATGGTGAGGCCGGCCTGATGGCGAGCGCCTATGCCATTGGCTACATGCTGGCGGCACCCGTCCTCACCACGCTCACCGACCGCCTCGACGGGCGCCGCATCCTCATCCTGGGCTCGCTGCTGAATGCGCTGGGCGCCGTCGGTTTCGGCCTGCTGGCCGACGGCATGGTCTCGGCCATGCTTCTGTGGGCGCTCACCGGCATCGGCTTTGCCGGCTCCTACATGCCGGGGCTGAAGGCGCTTTCCGACCGGCTCGATCCCGGCGAGAGCTCGCGCAGCCTCACCTTCTACACCTCGGCCTTCTCGTTCGGCGTCGGCCTCTCGTTCCTCGCCTGCCAGCTCATCGCCGACGCCTTCGGCTGGCGCTGGGCGTTCATCCTGACCGGCCTGCCGCCGCTCATCATGACTTTCGTCGCCTGGTCGCTGAAGCCGGTGACGCCGGCGCCGCGCGCCGGCCCGCTGCTTGATCTTGGCCCCGCGCTTAGCAACCGCACGGCGCTCGGTTACTCCTTCGCCTACGGCTGCCACTGCTTCGAACTCTACGGCGTGCGCACCTGGCTGGTCGCCTTCTGGGGCTTTGTCGCCGCAAGCGGCGGTGCGCCGCTCGGCGCCGTGGTGGTGAGCGCGCTCTTCACCGCTCTCGCCATGCCCGCCAGCATCCTCGGCAACGAGCTGGCGCTGAAGCTCGGCCGCCACCGCGCCATCACCCTGGTGATGCTGCTCTCGGCCGCCGTGGCGCTCGCCATCGGCTTCACAGCCGGCCTGTCGCCCTGGCTGACCTTGATGCTGATGCTGGTCTACGCCTTCACCGTGCCCGGCGACTCTGGCGCGCTGACCTCTGGCATGGCCGCCGCCGCCGACCCCAGGTTCCGCGGCGCCAGCATGGCGGTCCATTCCACCGTGGGCTTCGCCTTCACCGCCGCCGGCGGCTGGGTGATCGGCGTCGCACTCGACCTGGCGGGCGGCGTCAGCCAGCCCGGGGCCTGGACTTTGGCTTATGCAGTGATGGCGGCCGGTGCGGCGCTGGGGCCGGTATGCTTGTGGTGGGCGAGGCGGAAATACCCGTAACGCTTGTATCCACACTTCCCCATTGCCTTTGCCCGCGGTTGGGCATCGGCATCACGCCTTCAGGCTTGGATCCGCTGGGTGTCATTGGAGAAAGTCGGCCGCCTCGCGCTGGAGCGTTTCCTTGTGAAAGACATAGTGGTTGGGCAACGGCTTGCGGATGACGTCCCGGCGTTTCCAATCACTCACCGTACGGCTCACACTTTCGCGGGCGACGCCCGCCATCGAGGCGAGGTCGGTCTGCTGGATCTTGTGCACAATTTCGATCCGACCATCGTCGGTTTCCCGGCCGAGATGCTCGGCGAACTGGAGCAGGGCCCGCGCGATGCGCGCCTTCACGGTCAGGAAGCTTGCCGCGGCGGCCTCCTCGTCGGCCTGTCTCAGGCGGGCGACCAGCGTCAGGACGAGGTGGCTATATATTTCCGGATGGTCCTGCAGGCAGGCCTTGAAGGCCGTGCCGCTCACGAAAGCCAGATCGCAGTCCGTGATCGCCTCGACGGTCGCGGATCTCGGCAAGGCGTCGATCATGGCCAGTTCGCCGACGATGGCCCCCGGTCCGAGAATGGCCAAGAGATCGGAAGAGC
>NZ_SCVH01000106.1 GCF_004296935.1 Reyranella sp. | reverse complement strand
GGCAGACCATTCGTGGACCATGAAAAACGCCCGGCGGATTTCTCCGCCGGGCGCTGATCAGGACTTTCCCAACCTAGCAAGAATAATGGCATAATCCTGCTGAACTTGCAACTCTCTGGAAGGGCGCCCTTCAGACGCCCGTCGTCGGCTGCAGCCGTTCGCGGATGGCGCGATCGCACTGGGCCAGGCTTTCAAACGGACCAAGCACGACCTTGCCGCCGTCGTCGACGGCGTACCAGCCGGTTTGGGTGAGATTGTAGTCACCCAGATCCTCGGTCGGAACGTGGACGGCGATCAGGTCCTCGGGAATGTGCATGGAAAGCACGATAGGGGCCCCTCGCGACTTTTCAACCGTGCGGGCCCGGAAACTACGTAACGTGGGGCCGTGTGGCTGATGAAGCGGGCGGTGCCACGAGGGCGGTCCGGTCGTGGATGGCCCGGTCGCATTCGCCGAGGCTCTCGAACGGACCCAGGACGGCTTTGTCCTCGTGATCGATGGCGTACCAGCCGCCTTCGGTGACGTTGTACAGGTCGACCTCGTCGTCCGGGATGCGAACGGCGACTAAGCCGGGCGAGTTGTCGATGGACTTGTCCATTGTTCGCCTCCTTCCTTGAGTACGCACGGATAACGCACGCAACATCGGAAGGTTTCGAAGGTCTGGCCAACTAAGGACGGCGCGTCCAGCGATCGAGATTGGCGGCACCCGGCGGCACCTCGCCCTTCACCAGCGCCTCGACCTGGCGGACAGTGTCCATTGCCTGGCTTTCGCTGGCGGGCGGCGTCAGGCCGCCGACATGCGGCGTGGCGATGACGTTGGGCAGCCGCGCCAGTTCGGGCGACGGCATCTGGTCCGGCGCACGGCCGACATCCATCGCGGCGCCGGCAATGCGGCCTTCCGTCAACACCTTGGCCAACGCCGCTTCGTCGACAAGGTTGCCGCGCGACATGTTGATGAAGAAGGCGTCCGGCTTCATACGGGCAAAGGCCGCCTCATCCAGCAGGTTCTCGGTCTCCTCGTTGGCGATGGCGAGGCAGATCACGTAATCGGCACGCGCCAGCAGGTCGTCCATCGGCAGCTTCGTGAAGCGGCGATCATCGATCTGGGCATAGGGATCCGACACCAGCACCGACATGCCGAGGCCGGCCAGCAGCGGCGCCAACGTCCGCGAGATGCGGCCATAGCCAATGATACCGACCGTGCTGCCGCCAAGTTGCCGGCCGACCCGGATTTCGGGCATCCGGCCGGCATGATAGTCGGCCGAGGCGCGCGAGACGCCGCGCGAAAGATCGACCAGGAGGCCCAGGGTCAATTCCACCACCGACTGCACGAAGCCTGCTTCGGCATGTGTTACCAGAACCCCTGCCGTCGACGCCGCCTCGACGTCGATGTTGCGGATGTCGATGGCGCTGCGCATCACCACCTTGAGCTTCGGCAATCCGGCAAAAATCTCACCCGGCACGGCGGTGGAGCGGTCGGCGATGATGAAATCGACGTCGCGCGCCGCTGCGACCACGCCTGCCGGATCGAGCGGCGCATCGCCCTCGTGCAGCGTGACCTCGACCAGCTCCTGCAGGCGGGCAAGCGCCCGCGCGCCATAGTACTGCCGCCTGGCCCGCGGCACGTGAGTGAGAAGTAACTTCAATTGGTCTCCTCCGACGCGGTGGAGACTACAGCATAGACCTCATCCTGGGGAGCGCGACGAAGGCGGACGTCTCGAAGGATGGGAAGCAACGATGCGTTGCCCACCCTTCGAGACGCATCGCTACGCGATGCTCCTCAGGGTGAGGTGATACTGTATTATGACGTCTTCATGGGCGTCGCCTCGCCGAGAAGCGAGACGTGGGCAGCAACGATGCGCCAGCCGTCGGCCGTGCGCATCCAGGTGTGACTCTGCCGGCCGGTCCTGGTCGCGCCATGGCGGCGGAACTCGCAATTGGCGGTGCCGAAGTCACGACCGTAGGTGACGATCCAGAGCTTGAGGAGATCCCGGTTCAGCACGAAGCCCGGATCGCGGCCGGCGCGGAAGGCGGCGATCTGGTCGTGGCCGTAAAGCTGCTCGCCGATGCCGTAGCGCAGCGTATGCGGGCTCTTCCAGAACAAGCCGTCGAGCGTGACGACATCGTTGGTGTTGAGCGCTTTTTCGTAGCGGTTGAAGGCAGCGGTGACCTCGCCCACGACCTCGGGGATGTTGATTTCCATTTTTGCTCCTTACGCGGGCGGTGCAGCGGCGATGCCCTGCTTCTCCAGGAAGGCGGCCACGCGCAGCGCGGCCTGTTCGTTGTAGGGCTTGGCGATCAGCTGGACGCCGATCGGCAGGCCGCCAGGCCGCTGCAGCGGCGCCACCACCACGGGCAGGCCGATGAACGAGATCGGCTGGGTGAAGAGGCCGAGATTGGCGCGCACCGGCAGATCGACGCCGCCCAGCTTCATCATGACCTGGCCGAGTTTTGGCGCGGTGCAGGGTGTGGCCGGCGCCAGCACGATGTCGGCCTCGTCGAAGATCTTCAGCACATTGGCGCGATAGTGCCGGCGGAAGCGCTGGGCCTTCACGTACCAGGCGCCGGGCAGCAGTGCGCCCGCCATGAAGCGCTCGCGCGTATCGGGATCGAAATCCTGCGGCCGGGCCCTGAGTCGCGGCAAATGGAGCTGCCCGCCCTCGATGGCGGTGATGACATAGGCCGCCGCCCGCGCCGCCGCGGCCTGCGGCAGCACGACGGTCTTCGAGGCGCCCAGCGCCTTGGCGACGGTGGCCACGGCCTCGAACGCCTCGGGTTCGCCACCCCTGGCGAAGTAGTCGCCGGCAATGGCGATGCGCAGTCCGTCGATGCCCTCGATCAGGCGCGGCAGGGTCGGATCGGACGGGCGATCGGTGCAGACCGGATCGTCGGGATCCCAGCCCTGCATGGCATCGAACGACAGCGCCAGGTCCTCGGCCGAGCGTGCGATCGGCCCCAAGTGGTCGAAGGCATCGACGAAGGGAAACGAACCAGCGCGGCTCAGACGGCCATAGGTCGGTTTGAGGCCAAACAGACCACAGAGCGAGGACGGCACGCGGATCGAGCCGTTCGTGTCGGAGCCCAGCGCCAGCGGCACCTCGCCGGAGGCGACCGCGGCGCCCGACCCGCCCGACGAGCCGCCGGACATGCGTGTCGTGTCGCGCGGGTTGCGTGAGGGGCCGTAGTGCGCGTTCTCGCCGGTGAAATCGTAGGCGTACTCACCCATATTGAGGCCGCCCACCAGAATCGCACCGGCAGCCTCCAGCTTGCGCACCAGCGCGCCGTCGCGAGCTGCCTTGGGGCCATCGACATTGATCTTGGAGCCCGCACGCGTCGGCAGGCCGGCGATATCGAACAGGTTCTTCACCGCGAACGGCACGCCCATCAAGGGGCCACGATGATTGCCGGCGTCGATCTCGGCGGCGCGTTTGCGGGCGCGCTCGGCCACGATGTCGGTGAACGCGTTCACCGTGGGTTCAGCCGCCGCGATCCGCTTCAGCGTGGCGTCGATCACGGCAGAAGCCTTGACCTTCTTGCTCATCACTGCGCCCGCGATCTCGGTGGCGGTCGCAAATTTCGACAGTGGATCGGTCATGGCCGGAACACCGGCCCGGGAATCAGCTCGTCGTCGAGTTCGACCTCGAGCAACGGCCGCGCGATCATCAGGGACCGCTCATAGTTCAGAATCACGTTGGCGCGGTACTCGGGCGCGATCGGCAGGCCAAGAGCCTTCGCCGCCTCGTCGACCAGGCGCGCAACATCGGGCTTGTCGTCGGCCACGTCTTTCCTCCCCTCAAGCGAAGTGACAGGCAACCTGCCGCGCCGCACCCGCTGGATGCAAGAGCGGCATTTCCTCGGCACAGCGCGGCGTGCCCTTGGGGCAGCGGCCGTAGAAGCGGCAGACCCGCGGATCGGGATCGATCGGGCTGCGCGGCTCGCCATCGAGGCGCAGGCGGCCGGCGCGCTGTTCGGGCACGGCCTGCGGGATCGCCGAGATCAGCGCCCTGGTATAGGGGTGCCGGGGATCGGCGAAGACCTCGGCGGCCGGCCCCTGCTCCACGACCTTGCCGAGATACATCACCAGCACGCGGTCGCAGAGCAACCGCACGACGTTGAGATCGTGGCTCACGAACAGGTAGCTCATGCCGAGTTCGCGCTTGAGCTGTTGCAGGAGCTGCAGGATCACGACCTGCACCGAGACGTCGAGCGCTGCCGTCGGCTCGTCGAGGATCAGCAGCTCGGGCTCGACCGCGATCGCGCGTGCGATGCCGACGCGCGCCTTCTGGCCGCCGGAAAGTTGGTGCGGGAAACGCGAGAGGAGTTCACGCGGCAGGCCGGTCATGTCGGCCAGCGCCTCGACGCGGGCCGTGAGCTCGGCGCCCGACGTCTTCTTCAGGCGCCGCACCGGATCGGCGATGGCATCGGCCGCCGTGTAGCGCGGATTGAGCGAGTCGCCGGCATCCTGGAACACCATCTGGATGCGCGCGCGATGGGGATTGGCGGCGAAGTCCCGCGCCTTGAAGTCGGCCAGCTCGGTGCCGCCCAGGCGAATGCTGCCCGAGGTCGGATCGAGCAGGCGGTTGATCAGCCGCACCAGGGTGGACTTGCCGCAGCCCGATTCGCCCACGAGACCCACCGTCTCGCCGCGGCCGATGGTGAAGCTCACCTCGTCGACGGCATGGAGCTGCGGCAGCGGCGCCACCGGTTTGCGGAACGAAGTGGCGCGCGCCAGCAGGCCCTGCTTGGCGCCGACGGTGAAGCGCTTGGCCAGTTCGGCAACGTCGAGCAGCGGACCCGGTGGAACAGTGCTCACAGCGGATTCCAACAAGCGACGACGCGGCGCTCGCCCACGGTCCGCTGTGGCAGCGGCTGGGCGCATTGACCGAGGCGGCGCTCGCAGCGGTCGCTGTAGCGGCAGGCCGGCAGGTCGGACCGGCGCAGGTCGGGCAGACCGCCGGGGATCGAGGCCATGTTCTCGAGCGAGACGGTCTCGCCCGGCGTCGCGGCCAACAGCTTGGCCGAATAGGGATGGCGCGGGTGGGTAAAGAGATCTCGGCCGGGCGCGGCCTCGACGATGTGGCCCGCATGCATGACCACGATGCGGTCGCAATATTCGGCGGCCAGCGCCAGGTCATGGGTAATGAAGATGGTGGCCATCCCCGCCTCGCCCGCCAACTCGCCGATCAGGTCCATGATCACGGCCTGCGTGGTGACGTCGAGGCCGGTGGTCGGCTCGTCGGCGATCAGCAGCGCCGGCCGGCAGGCGAGCGCGATGGCGATCATGATGCGCTGGCACATGCCGCCCGAGAGCTCGAAGGGATAGGCCTCGGCGCGTCGCTCGGGATCGGGGATGCGCACCTTCTTCAGCATCTCGATCGCCGCCTGCGGGGCGTCGTTGCGGGTGGCGCCGCCATGGCGCACCAGCACGTCGGCGATCTGCAACCCGACACGGCGGATCGGGTTCAGCGCCGTACGCGGATTCTGGAAGATCATGGAGAGTTCGCGCCCGCGCTGCTCGGCAAGATCGCGTTCGCCGAGCGCCAGCAGGTCGGCGCCGCCGAACATGGCCCGGCCCGACGTCACCTTGCCGGCGGCATCGAGGATGCCCATGACGGCGAAGGCCGTCACCGACTTGCCCGAGCCGCTCTCGCCCACCAGCGCCACGGTCTCGCCCTTGTCGACGCTGAAGCCGACATGCTCCAGCACCTTGACGATGCCGGAGCGGGTGCGGAACTCGACCGACAGGTCTTCGACGGCAAGAGCTGGAACGGTGCTCACCCGATCACCTCACGCTGAGGAGCGAGCGCAGCGAGAGTCTCGAAGCATGGGCAGCAGATATGGTGCTCGCGCCCACCAAAGGGCGGGGAATACCCCGCCCGGATCGAGACGGCCCTGCGGGCCTCCTCAGGGTGAGGTTTGCACCTGTCGGACGGGCCAGAACTCATGTCCGCATCCTGGGATCGATGATGTCGCGCAGCCCGTCGCCCAGCAGATTGAAGCAGAAGACGGCCAGCATCAGCGTGGCGCCGGGAAAGAGCGCAATCCACCACTCTCCGGACTGGATGAAGTTGGCCCCCTCGGCGACCATAATGCCCCATTCCGCGTCCGGCGGGCGCACACCGAGGCCGATGAAGGAGAGGCCCGCCGCATTCAGGATGGCGTAGCCCATGGTGAGCGACATCTGCACCATCATGATCGGCATGATGTTGGGCAGGACATGGCCCAGCACCACCCGCGCCTCGCCGTTGCCCGAGAGGCGCGCCGCCTCGACGAAGCCTGCGTCACGCCGCACGTTGGCCTCGGCACGCGCCACGCGGGCATAGAGCGGGAAGTTGATGATGGCCGTGGCGATCACGATGTTGATCACCTCGTTGCCCAGCGCCGCCACGATGCCCATGGCCAACACGAACAGCGGGAAGGCCATGATGGTGTCGGCGAGGCGGCCCACGATGCGGTCGGTCCAGCCACCGAAATAGCCCGCCGCGACGCCCGACAGCGCGCCCAGCATGAAGGCCAGGATCACCGAGGCGAAGGCGATGGTGAGGTCGAGCCGCGTCGCCACCAGAACGCGGCTGAAGATGTCGCGGCCAAGCTGGTCGGTGCCGAACCAGTGCGCCGCCGAGGGCGGCTTCAGCGCCATGGCGGCGTTGCTCTGCAGCGGATTGTACGGGGCCAGCACCGGACCGAAGAGGGCCGCGATCAGGAACAGCGCGAACAGGCCAAACGCCAGCCCGGTGACCGGATTCTCCGACAGCACGTAGCGAGCGTGGCGCAGCAGCGGCAGCATCGTCAGGAATCCAGCCGGACGCGCGGGTCGACCAGGCCATAGACGAAGTCGATGGTGAGATTGAGCGCCACGTAGAGGATCGCCATGGTGAGCACGAAGCCCTGGACCGGCGCATAGTCCGAGGTGATCAGCGCGTTCACGGCGTAGAGGCCGATGCCCGGCCAGGCAAACACCGTCTCGACCAGCACGTTGGCGCCCAGCAGGAAGGAGAACACCATGCCCAGGGTCGTGATGACCGGCAGCACGGCATTGCGGAAGGCATAGGTGAAGATGACGGTACGCGGCGAAAGTCCGCTCGCCCGCGCGGTGCGGATGAAGTCGCTGCCCAGCACCGCCAGCATCGAGCCGCGTGTCATACGGGCGAGCGGCGCCAGCGAGAAGATCGCCATCGAGATGGCAGGCAGCGCCAGTTGGCGCAGGGCACCCCACAGCGTCTCGAGATTGCCGGTCAGCGCCGAGTCGATCAGGTAGAAGCCGGTGATGTGCGTCGGCGGCGAGAGGAAGACGTCGAGCCGCCCGGTAGGCGCCGGCGCCCACTGCAGCAGGTAATAGAAGACGTAGGCGAACAGCAGGCCGGTGAAGAACACCGGCAGTGATACGCCCGCCGTCGTCACGATCCGGCAGGTGTGGTCGATCCAGGTTCCCTGCTTCACCGCCGCCAGGACACCCAGCGGAATGGCGATGGCGACGGCCACGATCAAGGCAAACAGGGTGAGTTCGGCCGAGGCCGGCAGGCGGGTGGCGATCTCCACCACCACCGGCTGGCCGGTGCTGAGCGAATTGCCGAGATTGCCGTGCAGCAGATCGCCGATGTAGCCGACGAACTGCTCGGGCAACGACTTGTCGAGGCCGAGCTTTGCCCTGATCTCGGCAATCGCCTGCGGGCTCGCGGCCAGCCCGGCGAAATAGGCCGCCGGGTCGCCCGGCAGGAGGCGGGTCAGCATGAAGGTGACGACGACGACCCCCACGATGCTGGGGATCGCCGTCGCCAGCCGCGACAGCAGCAGGTTCAGCATCGCCGCCTCCGGCGTCCGCGCCTAGCCCTTCACGAGCTGGCGATAGTCGAGTTGGCGGTGGAACCAGTAGCGGTAGCCGGTGACGTTCTTCTGCATCGCCACGTTGAGCAGCGGCTGGAAGATCGGCACGCGCGGCACCTCCTCGAAGGCGATGTCGATGAAGCCCTTCACCGCCGCCTCGTACTCCGGGCCCGTCGTGAACCGCGCCTTGTCGATCAGCGCGTCCATGGTCGGGTTCTTGTAGCCCATCGTGTTGAAGACGGCGTTCTGGCCGTGATAGCACCAGTAGAAGAAATACTCCGGATAGTTCAGCCAGCCGCCGAAGGCGTTGGTGATCATCGGCATGTTTTTCTTGAGCAGCTCGCCGCGCCAGTTGGCGCCGGGGATCTTGTTGATCGAGGCCTTGATGCCGATCTGCCCCAGGCTCTCCTGGATCAGGATGGTGAGCGGCTCATTGGTGCTGGCAAGGCCGAGATCGAACGACAGCGTGGTCTCGAAGCCGGCAGGATAGCCAGCCTCCGCCATCAGTGCCTTGGCCTTGGCGATGTCGGTCTTGTAGCCGTCCTTCTGCGGCCAGTAGGCGCCCTTGAACTTGTTGTCGGCGCCGCCGAACAGCGGGAGCGCCTGGCCGAACATCACCGAGTCCATGATCTGCTGGTACGGAATGGCCCAGGCCACGGCCTGGCGCACCTTGACGTTGTCGAACGGCTTCTGGTTCACGTTCATGCCGAGATACATCATGGCATTTTCGATCGGCGTGCCGATCACCGTGAGCTTGGGTGAGGTTTTCAGCTCGGCGAAATCCTTGGACGGCAAGTCGAACGAGATGTCGGCGTCGCCGCGCTCGAGGAGCGCACGGCGGTTGCCGGCCGACGGAATGATGCGCTGGATGACGCGGCGAACCTTGGGCAGCGGCCCGTTCTTCCAGTCGTCGTTGCGCGCGAAGACCACTTCCTGGCCGGGCTGCCAGCGCTCGACCTTGTAGGCGCCGCCGGCAGCCAGGTTGTTTTTGCACCATTCCATCGCCCACGGATCGGTGGCGGTCGCGTTCTTCTTGCAGAGCCCGGAGTTCATGATCACCGGCACCGGCACGCCGATGTCAGGCATGGTGAGCTTGTCGGCGCGCACGAAGTCGACGCGGAAGGTGTTGTCGTCGACGGCGACGAACTGCTCCGGCTTCTCCAGCGAGCCCGCCTTCATCTGGAAGGTCGGGAAGCCACCCACCGTGACCGCGCGGTCGAACGACCACTTCACGTCCTTGGCGGTGATCGGCGTGCCATCGTGGAACTTGGCGTCCTTGCGCAACTTGAAGGTCACCGAGTTGGGCTTCAGATCCCACTCGGTCGCGAGCTCGGGCTGGAGCTTGGTGTAGTCGTAATGATCGTTGCCGTTGGCGTCCTTCTTGACACCGTAGGTGATCAGCCGGTCGTAGCAGTTCCACGATACCTCGTAGGCCGGCCGGTTGGTGCCGACGCCGTGGATATCCATCGAATTGGGCGGGCTCTCGGTGACCAGCAGAAGCGTCTCGTTGCGCGCCTGTGCCTTGGCCTCCGACCAGATGGCCGGAGCGGTCGTGGCCGCGGCGCCGGCGGCAGCCGTCGTCTTGATGAATGAGCGACGCTTCATTGTAGTCCCCCTGTTTTTTCGGACCCACACGATCCCGCCGCCTTGAATGCAAGGGTCGTGCCAATCTCCGCGCGAATCTGTCGGCTGCATTCGCGGTGGCCCTTGTCTACAACCGGGACATGACAGCCCCGCTCGATCTCGGCGTTCACGCGCTGCGCAATGCCTATCGGTCCGGCAAACTCGACGTCCGACAGGTGGTCGAGGAGGTCCTGAAGCGCATCGCCGCCGCAGGCGACGACAAGGTGTGGATTTCCCGCGCCTCCGATGCCGCCCTGCGCACCCAGGCCGACAGCCTCACGGCGCGGCGCGGCGAGATCGAGAAGCTGCCGCTCTATGGCGTCCCGTTCGCCGTGAAGGACAATATCGACGTCGCCGGCATGACGACGACGGCGGCCTGTCCCGGCTTCGCCTACGAGGCCAGGACTTCAGCCGAGATCGTGCTGCGCCTGGTGGCAGCGGGTGCCATCGTTGTGGGCAAGACCAATCTCGACCAGTTCGCGACCGGCCTGGTGGGCGTGCGCTCGCCCTACGGCGTGCCGCGCAATCCGTTCAATGCCGACTACATTCCCGGCGGCTCGAGCTCGGGCTCGGCCGTCGCTGTTTCATCGGGCCTGGTGAGTTTCTCGCTCGGCACAGACACGGCGGGCTCGGGGCGCGTGCCCGCCGGCTTCAACAACATCGTCGGCCTGAAGCCGACGCCGGGCCTTTTCAGCAACGAAGGCGTCGTGCCGGCCTGCCGCTCGCTCGATTGCGTGTCGGTGTTTGCGCTCTGCTGCGCCGATGCCGATGCCGTGCTGGGCGTCGCCTGCACGCCTCGCGCGACGCCGGCCATCGGCGAGACGTTCCGCTTCGGCGTGCCGAGACCGCTCGAGTTCTTCGGCGACGATGCCTATGCCGCCCTTTACGCCGAGGCCGTCGGGAAGCTGAAGGCGCTGGGCGGCACGGCGGTCGACTTCGACTACGCGCCCTTTCGCGACGCCGCCCAGCTTCTCTACAGCGGGCCGTGGGTGGCGGAACGAACGGCGGCGGTCGGCGCCTTCATCGAAGGCGCCGCTGACAACGCCGGCGTCTGGCCGACGACGCAGCAGATCGTGCTGGGCGGACGCAAGTACAGCGCCGTCGACGCCTTCGAGGGCCAGTACAAGCTCGCCGAGTTGAAGGCGCGCGCGGCGGCCGAGATGCACGGCCTCGATTTCCTCGCCCTGCCGACGGCGGGCACGATCTATCGTCTGGCCGATCTCGAGCGTGAGCCGGTGCTCTACAATTCGCATCTCGGCCACTACACCAACTTCGTGAATTTCTTCGGCCTCGCCGGCCTCGCCCTCCCCTTCGGCTTCCGTCCCGATGGCCTGCCCTTCGGCATCACCCTGATCGCCCGTGCTTACGCCGAACGCACCCTGCTGGCCTTTGGCGCGCGCTGGCAGCGCGCCGTGCCACTGTCGCTCGGCAAGACCGCGAGCCGGCTGCCGGCGCCGGCGCACGATCCCGTGGTCGTCGAGGATCGCGTTTCCATCGCCGTGGTCGGCGCCCATATGAGCGGCCTGCCGCTGAACGGCCAACTCACCGAGCTGGGCGGTCGCCTGGAAAGCGCCGGCAAGACCGCGCCGGTCTATCGCTTCTATGCCTTGCCCGGCGGTCCACCGCAGCGGCCCGGCATGGTGCGCATGGCCGAAGGCGGCGGCGCCATCGAGTTGGAGGTTTGGAGCTTACCGGCCGACAAGGTCGGCGCCTTCGTCACCAGGATCCCCGCGCCGCTCGGCCTCGGCACTGTCGCGCTCGCCGACGGCTCCGGTGTGCTGGGCTTCCTCTGCGAGAGCCACGCCATCGCCGGGGCGCGCGACATCACTTCGCTCGGCGGCTGGCGGGCCTATATCAAGAGCCTTGCCGTCTGATAGGGTCCGCTCCCGAGGAGGAACGAACCCATGGCGAAAATCGCAATCATCACCGGCTCCGGCAGCGGCATCGGCCGCGCCGCCGCGCTGGCGCTGCTCAAGAACGGCTACAAGGTGGTGCTGGCCGGCCGGCGCAAGGAAGCGCTCGAGGAGACCGCGAGCATGGCCGGCAACAACGCCCCCAATGCGCTGGCGGTGCCGACCGACGTTACCAAGAGGGAATCGATCCAGGCGCTGTTCGCCCGGACCAAGGAGGCCTTCGGCCGCCTCGACCTGGTGTTCAACAATGCCGGCGGCGGCGCGCCGCCCGTGCCGCTCGAGGACCTGCCGTTCGAGACCTGGCAAAGCGTGGTCGCGGCCAACCTGACCGGGCCGTTCCTGTGCACCCAGGAAGCCATCAAGATCATGAAGGCGCAGAAGCCGATGGGCGGGCGCATCATCAACAACGGCTCGATCTCGGCGCATGCGCCCCGGCCGTTCTCGGTCGCCTATACTTCGACCAAGCACGCCATCACCGGCCTCACCAAGTCGACTTCGCTCGACGGCCGCGCCTACGACATCGCCTGCGGCCAGATCGACATCGGCAATGCCGTGACACCGATGACCGAGCGCATGACCAAGGGCGTGCTGCAACCCAACGGCACGACCATCCCCGAGCCACGCATGGACGTCGAGGCGGTGGCGCAGGCCATCGTCTACATGGACAGCCTGCCGCTCGACGCCAATGTCCAGTTCATGACGGTGATGGCGACCAAGATGCCGTTCGTCGGACGAGGGTGAGGGGCCGTGGCTAGGCCTTCAGCCCGGCACGCCTAAGCTCGGCGAGCATGTTGGTGAGCATCCCATGGGCCTGCACGGTCCCGTCGGCCAGCTTGCGGTGCTCGCTGGCCGGCACGATCACGCCCTGTCGACCGACGCGATGGCAGACGCCGGCCTTCTCAAGCTCGATGGCATGTCGGCGCACCGTCTCATAGGGCAGTCGCAGTGAGTTGGAGATCGCCAGGATGCTGACCGGCCGGCGCTGATCGTCGGGCAGCACGGCCTGGTTGGCGGCGACCGCGGTGTTGATGACGTGCTTGACGTTGGCCGTCCAGATCGCGCTGAACACCAAGCCTCTCAACAGATCCCCGTTCCAGAGATCGCCGAGCATCCGGATGCCGGCGAGGAGCTGGCGGGTGGACGCGGTCGCGATCACCATCTGCTCCCGCGTGAGCTTGCCCTGCCGCACGATGGATCTGGACGGCGCTTCGTATTTCGCCAGCCGCGCTCGGGTGAGGTCGATCAGCATGCGCTCGGCATTGAGATAGATCTTGCGCATCCAGTCGACGGTCGATCGGCTTTTCAGGGCGGCCGGCACGACGGCGATCCCCTCGCGCGTGGCCGTGCACTGGCCCGCGCGCACGAGCCCCGCGGCATGGCGGCGTACCGTCTCGTAGGGCAGGTTGAGACGGCGCGCGAGTTCGCGCACGCCGACCCTCCCGCCATCGGGGTCGCGCATGTGATTGTGCCAGACCGCCATGAAGACGAGGCCCGAGATCAGCCTGTCGCCCTGGAGCTGCGTGAGCAGATCGACACTGCGCAGAAAGAACTCCGACGAAATACGCACCATCGGATAGGCATTGCGTGGAACTTCCAGCGGCTCATTTTGGGGAACAACTTGGCTCATTCTGGGGACCCTACGACTTCGGGAATTGGCCCGGAAGCGCATAGTTCCCGGCACTAGGGAGGGCATGCCGAAGTCCGGCGTTGGTCATTCCGCCGTGTGGGCGGAAGGGCGATTGCGCTGGCCTGCTGCACGGCTCTTGCCAATCGGGCCTTCTCCCAGGTCGGTGACCCACCGCCGGACTGGAAAGGCGGTCCATATGATCGGCACGTTCGCGCCGGCCGTCGGTGAATTTTCTGAATTTTCCATCAATCACCGCGGCCGGCGTGAATGCCTGCCGGCCTGACCAAACACCCGTCAGCGGCCCCCGTCCCAGTAGCTCTCGCCTCAGTAACCCTCGTCCGCGAGGTTGAGCAACGGGAAGGCGCTGTGCACGCCGGGCATGTTGGTCGGCATGCTGCGGCTGATGTAGCTCTTGTCGAGCTCGGCGAGGCTGGTGACGCCCAATAGGCCCATCACCTCCTTCATTTCCTCTTCAAGCAGTTCGATCACGCGCTCGATGCCGGCAGCGCCTGCTGCTGCGAGGCCGTAGCAATAGAGCCGGCCAAGGCCGACCCAGTCGGCGCCCAAGCAGATAGCCTTGACGATGTCGCTGCCGCGGCTGAACGAGCCGTCGACCGCGATCTTCGCTCGGCCCGCAACGGTATCGATGATTTCCGGCAGCACCTCGGCCGAGCCGCGGCCGTGGTCGAGCTGGCGGCCGCCATGATTGGAGCAGTAGACTGCCCAGACCCCATGCTGGCAGGCGATCTCGGCGTCCTCACCCGTGCCGATGCCCTTCAGCATGAACTTCACATCGGGGAACTTGTCCTTCACGCGCTTGAAATTCTCCCACGAGAAGGCGGCCTGGTGATCCTGCCCGACGGCTGCCGTGCGCCACGACTTCACGAAGCGCTTGGCAATGTCGCGTTCGCGCCTCGAGTAGACCTGGGTGTCGACGGTGATGCAGAAGGCGTCGTAACCTGCGTCCATCGCCTGCTTCACGCGGTCGGCCACCCACTTGTCGTCACCGCGCACATAGAGTTGGTAGATCTTGGGTGCCGCGCCACCCTTGACGATGTCCTCGAGCCTGAGCGTCGTCACCGAGCTGATCAGCATCGCCACATTGCCCGCCCCCGCGCCCCTGGCCACGGTGATGCCGCCACCCGGCTCGAAGGACTCGAGCGAGCCGACTGGAGCCAGCATCACCGGCAGGCGGATCCTGCGGCCGAAAATCTCCGACGACGGATCGATCTTCGACACGTCGCGCAACACGCGCGGCTTGAAGGCGATCGAATCGAGCGCCAGCCGGTTACGCCGAAGCGTGGTTTCGGTCTCGGTGCCGCCGATCAGATAGTCCCAGATGTTGGGACTGAGCCGGATCTTCGCCGCCTTGACGATCTCGTGAAGGGTCGCAAATTCACTCTCGAGGCCGCTCGCCATTCTTCCCCCGGCAATTCCAGTCGTTGGCCGTTTCTTGCGCGTCCGTCGACGCACGTCAACGCGCCGACACAATTTCGCCATATCGCCAAGTGTCATAGAGGAGCCTAAGTCGCCCGCCGGCATTGACGGTGGACGTATTCGGCGATTTGATCGCCAGCAGGGACGATCGCCCGGCGGAACCGGCGGTGACGACTGTGCCGGCGTGCGGGCAAACGGTGAGGCTATTCATGAAAAGACGTGTTCTGACCCAGGCGCTCATGGTCGGGCTGATGTGGACGCCGGCATTCGCCGCCGATCCCCTGCCGACGCTGCAGGAAACGCCCATGCTCGCCGACAAGGTCAAGTCAGGCGCGCTGCCACCGGTCGCCCAGCGCATTCCCGAGCAGCCCTGGATCGTCAAGCGATTCGCGGGCGGCGAAGGCCCGGGCAAGCAAGGCGGCCAACTCAACATACTGGTCGCCGGCGTGCGCGATTCACGCCTGATGACGGTCTACAGCTACACTCGCCTGATCGTGTATGACGACAAGTTCAAGCTGCATCCCGACATTCTGGAAAGCTACGAGATCAAGGAAGGCCGCGAATTCACGCTGAAGCTGCGGGCCGGGCACAAATGGTCGGACGGCCATCCCTTCACCACCGACGATTTCCGCTTCTTCTGGGAAGACATTGCCAACAACCCCGAGCTGTCGCCTTCCGGCCCGTCGGTCGAACTTATCGTCGACGGCAAGCCGCCCAAGGTCGAGATCATCGACAAGCTGACGATCAAGTACACTTGGGACAAGCCCAACCCCTACTTCATCGAGAGCCAGGCGCGCGCCGCGCCGCTCTTCCTCTTCCGGCCGGCGCACTACCTCAAAAAGCTCCATGGCAAGTACACCCCCGAAGAGGAGATCCTGAAGCTTTACAAAGGTAGCCGCTGGGTCAACATCTACCGGCGCCAGGACGTCATGTACGGCAACAGCAATATCGACATGCCGACGCTGAACCCGTGGGTCCTCGCGACACCGTACCCCGCCCAGCGCTACGTCTTCACTCGCAACCCCTACTATCACCGCATCGACGAGAAGGGACAGCAACTGCCCTATATCGACGACGTGATCATGACCGTGGCGGCGACCAACCTGATACCGGCCAAGGCGGGCCTCGGCGAGGCCGACCTGCAACCGCGCTATCTCAACATGCGCGACTACACCTTCCTGCAGAAGAGCGCCAAGACGTCGGGTGTCAATGTTCGCTTGTGGGAGTCCGGCTCGGGTTCGCAGATCGCACTCTATCCCAACCTGACGGCGACCGATGAGGAGTGGCGCAAGCTGATGCGCGACGTCCGCTTCCGCCGCGCCCTGTCGGTGGCCATCGACCGCGATGAGCTGAACCAGGTCGTCTATCTCGGCCTCGCCAAGCCCTCCAACAACACGGTCATGGAGCGTTCCGAACTGTTCAAGCCGGAATATGCGACCAAGTGGGCGAAGTTCGATCCCAAGCTCGCCAACAAGCTCCTCGACGAGGTCGGCCTCGCCAAGCGCGGTCCCGACGGCATCCGCCTGCTGCCCAGCGGCAAGCCGGCGACGATCGTGATCGAGCATGCGAGCGAGGAGACCGAAGACGCCGATGCCTTGCAGCTGATCTCCGAATTCTGGAAGAAGGTCGGCATCAAGATGCTGACCAAGCCTCAGACACGCGAGAATTTCCGGCTCAGGGCCTTCTCGGGCGAGGCGATCATGACTGCCTTCGCCGGCAATGTGACCGCCGTGCCGACGGTCAACACCAGTCCAAAGGAATTTGCGCCGACCATGCAGGGCGGGCTTCAGTGGTCGCGCTGGGGCATGTTCATCGAATCCAAGGGCACCAAGGGTGAGAAATGCGACCTCGACTCGGCCTGTAAGCTGCTCGACTACCTGAAGGAATGGGAGACGTCGGGCGACACAGCGGGACGCCGCAAGGCCTGGGACAAGATGCTCGAGGCCAGTGCCGACGAGGTGTTCTCGATCGGGACGGTGAACGGCATCCGCCAACCCATCGTGGTCGGCCCCAAGGTTCGCAACGTGCCCAAGGAAGGCTATTCCGCCTGGGATCCGGGCGGGTACATCGGGCTCTACCAGCCCGACACGTTCTGGATCGCCCAGTAATCCTCGCAATGAGAAAAGATCCCTCGCTCCCCTCGGGATGACAAGGACCCCGTCATCCCGAGGGGAGCGAGGGATCTTTCATTTCATCACCATGTGTCGATGTTCGACCGCTTCTTGTGCGCGTTACGCGGCCTTGGCGCAGCATCGAGCAGCGCGGTCGCGATCCAGCGTCGCGAATCGGCGGGGTCGATGACCTCGTCGACCTCGAAGTAGGTAGCGGTGCTGAGCGCCCTGCCGCGCGCGTAGGCCGCCGCCACCATCCTGTCGAACAGCTGGCGCCGCTCCGCCGGATCGGTGATTGCTTCGAGTTCCTTGCGATACCCGAGCTTGACCGCGCCCTCCAGCCCCATGCCGCCGAATTCGCCGGTCGGCCAGCTCAGCGCGAAGGTGGGGGCGTGGAACGAACCGCCGGCCATCGCCTGGGCCCCCAGCCCATAGGCCTTGCGCAGCACGATGGTGCCGAACGGGACGGTGAGGTTGGCGCCGGTCACGAACAACCTGGAGCAATGGCGGACCAGGGCGGTCTTCTCGACCTCCGGTCCCACCATCATGCCGGGTGTGTCGCACAGAAACAGGATCGGGATGTCGAAGGCGTCGCAGAGCTGCAGGAAGCGCGCCGCCTTGTCCGAGCCGTCCGAGTCGATGGCGCCCGCGAGGTGCGTCGGGTTGTTGGCGACGATGCCCAGCGGTCTGCCCTCGATGCGGCCGAACGCCGTCACCATGCCCGGCCCGAAGGCGCGGCGCAGCTCGAGCACCGAGTCGTGGTCGCAGAGTGTCGTGATCACATCGCGGACGTCATAGACGCGCAGCCGGTTCTCGGGGATCACGCGGCGCAACAGCCGCTGGTCGGCGGCCCGCCATTCCGGCAGCGTGCCCTGGAAGAAGGAGAGATACTTCTTGGCGACCGCGACCGCTTCGGCCTCGTCCTCGACGGCGATATCGACGACACCGTTGGGCACCTGCACGCTCATCGGGCCCACTTCCTCGGGCGAGAACACGCCGAGATTGCCGCCCTCGATCATCGCCGGACCGCCCATGCCGATCGACGAATTCTTCGTGGCGATCACCACGTCGCAGCAGCCGAGGATCGCGGCATTGCCGGCAAAGCAGCGGCCGGAATTGATGCCGACCAGCGGCGCCACGCCACTCAGCCGCCCGAAGATATGGAAGGCCATGGTGTTGAGACCGGCCACCGACTGCACGTCGATGTCGCCCGGCCGGCCGCCGCCGCCCTCGGTGAAGAACACCAGCGGGATTCTCTGCTTCTCCACGATCTCGAACAGCCGGTCCTTCTTGTGATGGTTGTTCTTGCCCTGGGTGCCCGCCAGCACGGTGTAGTCGTAGTGTGCCACCGCCACGCGGCTGTGTTCCGGCCCGAACAGCGAGCCATTGACCCGGCCGATGCCGGTGATCAGCCCGTCGGCAGGCGTCCTCTCGATCAGGTCGTCAATGGTGCGGCGGGTGCGCTGGCTGGCGATGGCGAAGGCGCCGTACTCGACGAAGCTGCCGGGGTCGACCAGGTCGTCGAGATTCTCCCGCGCGGTGCGCTGGTTGGTCTTGCGCCGGCGCGCCACCGAGTCCGGCCGCTTCTCGTCGAGTGTCATCGCGCGGCGTTCGAAGTACTCCGCGAGATCAGGCCGGACATGATCGAGGTCGATCTTGTCCTCGGCCACTGCCCCCTTCACCTCGACGTCGGCCTCCTCGACGAATAGCAGCGCATGTCCCTCGTAGATCGTCTCGCCGGCCTCGACCGCGATCCGCCGCACATAGCCGCGTGCCGGACTCTTGATCTCGTGTTGCATCTTCATCGCGTCCATGACCAGCAGCGCCTGACCCGCCGCGACGGCGTCGCCCTCGGCCACGGCGATGCTGACGATCGTGCCCTGCATCGGCGCCTGTACCGGCACGGTGCCCTCGGGCGCGTCGACCGCGGCTTCCGGCGCGGCCTGCTGCGCAGCCTTGCCGAAGCTCAATACCGCCAGCGGATCCACGGCATCGACGCGTGCACCGGCCTGTCGTCCGCCCGGCTGGGCCGCGGCCACCGTCTGGAAATACAGTCCCGACTGCAGCCTCGCCGCCGTCTCGACCAGCTCCCTGGCCTGGTCGTCGACGAAGCGCGTATGCACGCGGTCGGCACGGAAATCGGGATGGGCAAGCAAGGCGCGCAGGAAGGCGATGTTCGAGGGCGCGCCCTCCAGCCGGAACGCCGCCAGCGCCCGCTCGGTGCGCGCCAGCGCGTCGCCGAAATCCGGCGACGGAGCATGCACGATCACCTTGGCCAGCAGCGAATCGAAATTGGGATTGGTGCGATAGCCGGCGTAACCGTAAGTATCGACGCGCACACCGGGTCCCGACGGTGGCTCGAATACGGTGAGCGTGCCGCCGCCCGGTTTCGCCGAGCCGTCAGCCGTCATCGTCTCCATGTTGATGCGAAGCTGGATGGCATGGCCACGTGGCGTAAGCCCCTTGATCCCGACGTCGTCGAGCGACTCGCCGCCCGCCATGCGCAACTGCGCCTTGACCAGATCGACACCCCACACCTCCTCGGTGACGGTGTGCTCGACCTGCAGGCGCGGATTGGCTTCGATGAAGCAGAAGAAATCCTTTACGACATCGTCGATCAGGAACTCGAAAGTACCGAGACTGCGGTAGTTCACCGCCTTGGCCATGGTCACCGCCGACTCGACGATCTTCCGGCGCATGTCCTCAGCGAGGTTGGGACTGGGCGCCAGTTCGACGATCTTCTGGCTGCGGCGCTGGATCGTGCATTCGCGCTCGCCGAGCGCCACGATTCCACCGGCGCCGTCGCCCACGATCTGCACCTCGATGTGGCGGGCCCGCGCGATCAGCCGCTCGGCATAAAGATCGCCGTTGCCGAATGCGGCCTTGGCCTCGGCCGAGGCGCGCGCGAAGGCGTCGGGTATCTCGCTCTCCGCCGTCACGATGCGCATGCCGCGCCCGCCGCCGCCTGCGATGGCCTTGATGACGATGCCCGACTTGCCATGCTTGGCAAAGAACGCCTTCACGCCCGCGACGTCAGTCGCACCGTCGGTACCCGACAGCACGGGTGCCTTGTTCTTGCCCGCATGCGCCCGCGCCCGGGCCTTGTCGCCGAAGAGGTCGAGCTGCTCTGGCGTCGGGCCGACGAAGACCAGGCCGGCCTCGGCACAGGCGCGCGCGAATGCCGCGTTCTCGGACAGGAAGCCATAGCCGGGGTGGATGCCGTCGCAGCCTGTCGCGCGCGCCACGTCGATCACGCCCGCAATGTCGAGATAGGCCGCGGCACCGCGACCCTTCAGAGGCTGCACCTTGTCGACGCGCTTGATGTGCAGCGCGTTGGCGTCGTCCTCGGAATGCACACCGACCGTGGCGATGCCGAGTTCGGCGGCGGCCTGGGCGATGCGGATGGCGATTTCGCCGCGATTGGCAATCAAGAGTTTCTTAAGCATGGCACCGAGTATCGAGGTAAAAACTGCATATGTCGAAACGACTGCTGATTGTGGCCCACGCCCCCTCGGAGAACACCCTCTCGCTGCGCACCGCTGTGGAACGCGGCGCGCGGAGCGAAACGGGTCTCGATGTCCGGGTCGTGGCACCGCTGC
This sequence comes from Reyranella sp., assembly GCF_004296935.1. GTDB lineage: Bacteria > Pseudomonadota > Alphaproteobacteria > Reyranellales > Reyranellaceae > Reyranella. Next base: position 71,682 of record NZ_SCVH01000106.1, on the reverse strand, counting down.
AGGCCGGGCCTGAAGACGTGCTGGCCGCCCAGGCGATCATCCTGGGGACGACCGAGAACCTGGGCTACATGAGCGGCGCCCTGAAGGACTTCTTCGACCGCAGCTACAACCCCTGCCTGGAGAAGACCCAGGGCCTGCCCTACGCCCTCTACATCCGTGCCGGCAGCGACGGCACCGGCACGCGACGCGGCGTCGAGACGATCGCCACCGGCCTACGCTGGCGCGCCGTGCAGGAGCCGCTGATCTGCAAGGGCGCGTGGCAGCCCGGCTTCGTCGGGCAATGCGAGGAGCTTGGCGCCGCCATGGCCGCGGGCCTCGCCGCCGGCATCTTCTGACTAGTGAGCGGTCCAGCCGCCGTCGACCACCAGGCCGGCGCCGGTCATGAAACCCGCATCGTCCGACGCCAGAAACACGATCCCCTTGGCAATGTCCTGAGCGACGCCGAGCCGGCCGATCGGATGGAGGCCGAGCGTGGTCTTGCGCGCCTGCTCGGTGTCGTTGGTGCCGGTCTGGGCGGCGCGCATGACGAAGGTCTTCTCGCCCATGTCCGTCTCGATCAGGCCGGGATGGATCGAGTTGACGCGGATGCCGTAGCCCTTGCGACCGAATTCCAGGGCCGTCGACTTGGTGAAGAGCGTTACGCCGCCCTTGGTCAGTGAATAGAGCGGGTCGAGCTGCGAACCCACCAGACCGGCGATAGAAGCCAGGTTGACGATGTTGCCCTTGGACTTCTTGAGGTGCGGCAGCGCTGCGCGCGTGCCCAGCACCACGCCGGTCAGGTTGACGGCCACGAGCCTGTGCCAGTCATCGAGGCTTGCCTCCTCGACGCCCTTGCCGTTGAAGATGCCGGCATTGTTCACCAGCACGTCGAGCTTGCCGAACTTTGCGATCGTGGCGTCCATCGCCTCGGCCCAACTCGCCTCGCTGGTGACGTCGAGGTGCGCGTAGATCGCCGCGTCCCCGAGCTCCTTTACGGTCTGTCGGCCGCGCTCGTCGAGCACGTCGCCGATCGCCACCTTGGCGCCCGCCTCGACCATGAGCTTCGCCGTCGCCGCGCCGATGCCGCGCGCGGCACCCGACAGAAATGCGATCTTACCATCCAGCCTGTTCATCCGCTTCCTCCCGATATTCTCTCGATTTGCGCCCGTCCTGTTTGCAGCTATGCTCCGGGCAGAACAAGAAAAGATAAAAGGGAGGCCGCCAGGCATGCGCCAGGGTCGGTTGATCGCGACGGGTGTGATGCTGGCGTTCTGCCTGTTCGCACTCTGGCAGGCTTTGCTACTGTCGTTGACGGATCGCCTGGGCCCCGGCCCGGGCTTCTTTCCGTTCTGGCTAGCGCTGATCGGAGCGGTGCTCGCGGTCGCACTCCTCTTCACGACGTTTCGCGAGCCGGTCGATCCCGCTGACGCCGAGGTTCGCATACTGCCGCACGGGCCTGGCGCCAAGCGCTGGCTCGCCATCGTCGTGCTGCTGGCCGCCACTGCCGCGGCGATGGAGATCGTGGGCTTCCGCCTCGCCATGCTCGTCTTCAACGCCGCCCTGGTGATCGCACTGGGCGAGCGGCGCTGGTGGTTGATCGCCGTGTTTGCCGTGCTCGGCAGCTTCGGCGTGCACTACATCTTCACCACCTGGCTGGACGTGCTCCTGCCGGCCGGCTGGATCTGGAGCTAGGCGATGGAGGCCTTTCACCATCTGCTCGCAGGGTTCGCCGCTGCCCTCACAGTCAAGTATCTGCTGTTCGCGCTCGCAGGTTGCGTACTCGGCACGCTGATCGGCGTGCTGCCGGGCCTCGGCCCGGCAGCCGGCACGGCTATCCTGATTCCGCTGACCTTCAGCCTCGATCCCACGGGCGCCATCATCATGCTGAGCGCCATCTACTATGGCGCGATGTATGGCGGGACCATCACCTCGGTGCTGATCAACGTGCCCGGTGAAGCGGCCTCGGTCGTGACCTGCATCGACGGCTACCAGATGGCGTTGCAGGGGCGCGCAGGCTCGGCGCTTGCCATCGCTGCCATCGGCTCCTTCGTCGGCGGCACGCTCGCCACCGTGGCGCTGGTCCTGGTCGCCACGCCGCTCGCCACGCTGGCGCTCAAATTCGGACCCGTCGAGTTCTTCGCCCTGATGGTGGCGGGCCTCTGCCTCGTCGTCGGGCTGGCCGGCAAGAACATGCTGGCGGCACTGCTCATGACGGTGATCGGCCTGCTGTTCGCCATGATCGGCCTCGATCCGGTGCGTGGCGCACCGCGCTTCACCTTCGGCATCGAGGAACTCTACGACGGTATCGGCTTCGTGCCGGTGGTCATGGGTCTGTTCGGTGTCGCGGAACTGCTGATCGCGGCCGAAAAGCGGCAGGCTCGCATGATCCAGGCCGACCTCAAGAACTGGATGCCGACCAAGGAGGAGCGCCGCGCCTCGGCGGGCGCCATCGGCCGCGGCACGGTGATCGGCTTCATCCTCGGCCTGATCCCCGGCGTCGGCGCCATCGTGCCGACCTTCATGGCCTACGTGATCGAAAAGCGGGTCTCCAAGACGCCGGAGCGTTTCGGCAAGGGCGCCATCGAGGGCGTCGCCTCGGCCGAGACCGCCAACAATGCCTATGCAAATGCCGCCATGGTGCCGCTGCTGGCGCTCGGCATTCCGAGTTCACCCACCATCGCCGTCCTGATGGGCGCCTTCATCATCAACGGCCTGACGCCTGGCCCGTTCCTGTTCCAGGAACGGCCCGAACTCGTATGGACGGTGATCGCCAGCTTCTTCGTCGGCAACGCGCTTCTGCTGATTCTCAACCTGCCGCTGGTCGGATTGTGGGCCAAGTTGCTCAAGATTCCGTTCAGTTACCTGTGTACCGGCGTGCTGATCTTCTGTGTGATCGGCGCCTATGGGCTGAAGCAGAGCCTGTTCGACGTCTGGGTGATGCTGGGCTTCGGCATCATCGGCTATTTGCTGCGCAAGCTCGATTTCCCCATCGCGCCGGCCATCCTGGCTTTGATTCTGGGGCCGATGATGGAGCGCTCGCTGCGCACGACTCTGGAGATGTCCGGCGGGAGTTACGCGATCTTCCTCGACCGGCCGGTGGCGCTCGTCCTGCTCACCGTGCCGGTGATCGTGCTGGGCGCCCTCTTGCTCCGCCCCGGCACGTTCTCCAAGCTCAGGGAAACCGATACGGATTAACCAAAAAACACGCCGTTACAGGAGGAAACCATGATTCTTCGTCGTCGTACCCTGCTCGCCGCCTCGGCGGCTACCGCCACCACCATCGCAAGCCCCGCTATTGCCCAAAACTATCCGCGCCGCCCCGTGCAGCTCATCGTCGCCTTCGCGGCCGGCGGCAGCACCGACGTCGGCGCGCGCATCCTCGCGGCAGCGGCCGAGAAGGACCTCGGTCAGACGATCACCGTGGTCAACAAGGGTGGCGCCGGCGGCCAGATCGGCTTCACCGAAATCGCCCGCGCCCGGCCCGACGGCTACACGCTGGGCTTCCTCAACCTGCCGGCGGTCAACACCATCATCCTCGATCCCGAGCGCAAGGCGGCGTTCAACGTCGACAGCTTCATCCCCATCGTGAACCAGGTGCTCGACCCCGGTCTGATCTGGGTCAAGGGCGACAGCCCCTACAAGTCGGTGGCCGATCTGATCGACGCGGCCAAGAAGGAGCCGGGCAAGATTCGCGCCTGCACTACCGGTATCCTGAGCGACGACCATCTCGCCATCCTGATGATGCAGGAAGCCGCCAAGTGTGAGTTCCGCATCGTCCATTTCGACAGCGGCACGCAACAGCTCGCCGGCGTCATGGGCGGCCATGTCGACGTGGCATTCGACAACGTCGGCAGTATCGTGAAGCGTATCGAATCGGGCGAAGCGCGCGGGCTTGCGGTCACCGATGTCGTACGGTCGAAGTTCCTGCCCAACGTGCCCTGCACCAAGGAACTGGGCTACACGACGGTGATCTCCTCCTCGACCCGCGGTGTCGGCGCGCCCAAGGGCACGCCGGCCGACATCGTGAAGGTGATCGAGACCGCCTTCCTGAAGGCGATCAACAGCGCGGACATGAAGCAGAAGATGGACGTCGCCGGCCTCGCGCTGAAGCCAATGGTCGGCGCGGAGTATGCGAAGTACTACGCCGACACGCAGGCGCAGGCGAAGAAGTATACCGAATGGGCATTGAAGATGCGGTAAGCGCTTTCGCAGAAAGCGCCGGCGGGCGGCAGCGCTTGTAATCAAGCGCGAGAGCCCGCGCCGCGCAGAACGGATGAGGCTCGCCGTTCTTGCCTCTTCTGAACCGAGCGGGCTTCCGCGCTTGATTACAAGCGCTGCCGCCCGCCCAAGCTGACGCGCTAGGTGCGCGTCAGCTTGTTAAACGGCACGTCCTTGTCGACACGGATGTCGGCGGGGAGCCCGAGCACACGCTCGGCCACGATGTTGCGCAGGATCTCGTCGGTGCCGCCGGCGATGCGGAAGCCGGCGCCGCCGATCCATTGAGCCTGGAAGCCGGCGGCGTGCGGCACGTCTTCCTTCATGATGCCAGCGTGGCCCATCAGCTCCATGGCGAAGGCGCCCATGTCCTGCATCTTGGGAGCGGCCACGATCTTGATGATCGAGGATTCCGGCCCCGGCGTCTGGCCCTTGGAGAGCGCCGTCAGCGTGCGGTAACGGGTGAGCTTCAGGCCCTGCTGCTGGACATACCATTCGGCGATCCTGCCGCGGACCTGCTGGTTGCGGATCGCCGGGCCATCCTCGAGATCGGTATCGCGGGCGAGTTCCATCAGCTCGTCGATGTCGAGGCCGCCCGACGGCAGGCCGACGGCGAGGCGTTCGTTCATCAGCGTGGTCAGCGCCGCCTTCCAGCCCTCACCGACCTTGCCCAGCCGCTGGCTGTCGGGGATGCGCACGTCGGTGAAGAACACCTCGTTGAAATTGGCGCCGCCCGAGATCTGCTTGATCGGCCGCACTTCCACCCCAGGCGTCTTCATGTCGAGGAAGAACATGGTGAGGCCCGCGTGCTTCGGGACATTGGGATCGGTGCGGGTGATGACGATGCCGTAGTCGCAATAGTGCGCGCCCGAGGTCCAGACCTTCTGGCCGTTGATGACCCAGCTATCACCGACTCGCTCGGCCTTGGTGCGGATGCCCGCCACGTCCGATCCGGCGGCGGGTTCGGAGAAAAGCTGGCACCAGACTTCCTGACCGTGCAGCGCGGGCTTTACGTAGCGGGCGAGCTGCTCCGGCTTGGCATAGGCCATCATGGTGGGGATACACATGCCCAGGCCGATGTCGAAGAAGCCCAGGGGCACCAGATAATTGGCCTCCTCCTGCTGGTAGATCACCTGCAGGATCGGCGAGGCGCCGCGGCCGCCGAACTCCTTGGGCCAGGTGATGCGGGCGTAACCCGCCTTGGCCTTCTTGTCCTGCCACTCCTTGGCCTTCTTCAGGAGCTCGGGGTCGTCGTTGCGCGCGCGAAAGCTCTGCTTGTCGTCGCTCTTGCGCGTGGCATTGGCCTCGAGCCAGGTCCGGACTTCCTTGCGGAAAGCGGCTTCTTCTGCGGTGTCGTTGAAATCCATCGTGGTTTCCTCCTACGCCGCGTTCTTCTGTTCGAGACGCGTCACCAGCTTGTCCTTCCACGCCATCGGCCCGCCGATCGACAACGCCATCAGGCGCGAGCGGCGATAGTGGAACTGCGTGTCGGCCTCCCAGGTGAAGCCGATGCCGCCGTGGGTTTGGATGTTCTCCTTGGCGGCGAAATCGTAGGCCTCGGTGGCGGCAATCCGCGCCGCCGCCGCCGCGACCGCGAGATCGGCACCGCCCTCGGTCAACATCATGGCGCCGTAGTAGGCGTTGGAGCGGGCGAGCTCGAGCTTGACGTAGCAATCCGCAAGCTTGTGCTTGATCGCCTGGTAGGAGCCGATTGCGCGGCCGAAGGCCTGACGCTGCAGCGCGTAGTCGCGCGCCATCCACATCGCGGCCTCGGCGCCGCCCACCTGGGCAAAGGCGAAATAGACCGCCGCCGCATCGTAGAGCCGTTCGAGCAGCCGCCAGCCCTCGCCTTCGCCGCCCAGCAGTTCGGCCGAGGTGTCCTTGAAGGTGAGTTCGGCGTGCTTGCGCGCCGGATCGATGGTCTCGACGCGCTTTTTCGCGACCGCCGTCTGCTTGAGGTCGACCAGCACCAGCGAGAGCGCGCGATCGCCCGCACCGCCGGTGTTGGCAAGAACGATTGCGAAGGTCGCGGCTTCGCCATCGGTCACCGGAACCTTTTTGCCGTTGAGGCGTCCGCCGCCGAACAAAGTGCGGATATTGCGCGGCTTGGGCGGCTGCGGCCCCTCGGCGATGGCGAGCGTGCCGATCGCCTGGCCCGACGCGAGGTCGGTCAGAAATTTCTTCTTCTGTGCGTCCGAGCCCGCAAGCTTCAGCGCCTCGGTCGCCAGCACCACGGAAGTATCGAACGGTACCGGCGCGGCGGCGCGGCCGATCTCCTCGGCCACGACGCAGACTTCAAGCGGTGACAAGCCCGAACCGCCGTATTCCTCGGGGATGCCGATGCCCGGTACGCCGAGATCGACCAGGCCCTTCCAGACGTCGTCGGCATGGGTTTCGTTGCCGTCGAGCACGCGCCGCACGACCTTGGTCGGGCACTTGTCGGCGAGGAATTTGCGAACCTGCTCCTTGAGCAGCTTCTGGTCGTCGGAAAAATCGAAGTTCATGATGACCCGACCCTAGCAAGGCCGGCCGGTTCGGGGAACGGTTCTAGGTTCCGTCAGGCGGGTCGTCGGATGTGCTAGGCTGGAGGCCATGAACACACCCCAAATCACCGACTGGCATGCCCACGTCTACTTTGACACTGCCTCGCGCGACGCCGCCTGGGCGCTGCGCGAGCGCATCGAAAAAGCCTTCCCCATCGAGATGGGACGCTTCCACGAAAAACCCGTCGGTCCGCATCCGCGCTTCAGTTATCAGGTGGCATTCAGGAACGAGCAGTTCGCGCCGCTGCTGTCCTGGCTGACGCTCAACCGCGGTGACCTCACGGTGTTCATCCATCCCAACACCGGGCATGATCTCGAGGACCATCGCGACCGCGCAATCTGGATGGGCCTGCAGGTACCGCTGGTCCTGGATATCTTCACGAAGAAGGGCTGACCGAATGGACTCGCTGCTTCCCCTCGCCAAAAAAGTCGGCGAGAAACTCAAGACCCGAAAGGAAACCGTCGGCGTCTCGGAATCCTCGGCTGGCGGACTCGTTTCCGCCCTGCTGCTCTCGGTCCCCGGCGCCTCGGCCTATTTCATAGGCGGCGCCGTGGTCTATACGCGCCCGGCGGGTGACGCCTTCCTCGCGGTGCCGCGTGAGAAACGCGCCGGCGTGCGCTCGTCGAGCGAGCCGTGGGCGCTGTTGGCGGCCGAGCATGTGCGCGAGCGGCTGAAGACGACCTGGGGCCTGGCAGAGACCGGTGCCTCGGGCCCAACCGGCAATTCCTACGGCGATCCGGCGGGTCATACCTGCGTGGCGGTGATCGGCCCCAAGGGCAGCATTGCGCGCACCTTGCGCACCGGCTCGGCCGACCGTGTCGCCAACATGCGCGCTTTCGCCGCCGAAGCGCTCAAGCTGATGGACGAGCAGCTTTCTTAAGGCCTCTGCGACCGGCCGCCGGCAGTCATGCCGCCGTCGATGACCAACTCCTGGCCGGTCATGTAGTTGGCCGCCTCGGTGCAGAGGAACAGCACGCCGTTGGCGATGTCCTGCGCCTCGCCGACGCGCGGCAGCGGCACGGACTGTGCGGCGCGTTCGTGCGGATCGATCGGCGCGTTGCGGCGATTGCCTTCGGCGCCGGTCGGGATCTTGCCCCAGATCGGCGTGGCGATGATGCCGGGGTGGACGGAATTGCAACGGATATTGTCGGCGGCATGTTCCAGCGCCACTGACTTGGCCAAGAGCCGCACACCGCCCTTGGTCGCCGAATAGGCGGCAAGGCCCGGCGCCCCGCGCAGGCCCGCGATCGACGACATCAGCACCAGCGAGCCGCCGCCGGCGCGCTTCAGCGCCGGGATGGCATGCTTGATGGAGAGGAACACGCCGTCGAGGTTGATCGCCTGCTGGCGCTGCCAGTCGGCCAGGGTCATCTCGGCGATCGGCGCCATCACGCCGATGCCGGCATTGGCCACCATGATGTCGAGCCGGCCGAAGCGCTTCTCCGCCTCGGCGATCACACCGGACCAGCCTGCCTCGTCGCGCACATCATGGTGCAGATAGTGCGCCTTGCCGCCGGCCTTCGCGATGCGCAGGACGACTTCCTTGCCGAGCGCATCGTCGATGTCGGTGATGAGGACTGCAGCGCCCTCGCGGGCCAGCGTCTCGGAGCAGGCCTCGCCGATTCCCGAGGCACCGCCGGTAACGACGGCGACCTTGCCCGAAACCTGACCCATCTGGCTCAGCGACCCTTCCAGTTGCCCGGCCGCTTCTCGGCATAGGACTTGATGCCTTCCTTGAAGTCCTCGGTCTTGCGCGTCCAGTCCTGCTCGGTGAGCTCGCGTTCGGTCGCGATTTCGGCGGCGTCGGCGAAGCCGCGGCGCATGGTCTCGCGCGTCGACTGCACGGCGAGTGGTGCGCCTTCGGCGATCTCGGTGGCGAGCGCGATGGCGGCCTTGCGTACGTCGGCGAGCGGCACCAGCACGTCGGCCAGGCCCATGGCGACGGCTTCCTCACCGCCGACCCGGCGGCCGGTATAGAATAGCAAGTTTGCCTTCTGCTGACCGATCAGGCGCGGCAGCGTGTAGGTCAGCGAAAAGCCGGGATGGAACCCGAGGCGCGTGAAGTTGGCGGCGAAGCGGCCCTCGGCGCAGGTAACTCGGAAGTCGGGCATCACGGCGAGGCCAAGGCCACCGCCGATTGCCGGGCCCTGTACTGCGGCCACACTCGGCTTCTTGGCGCGGAACAGGCGGGTCGCCTCCTTGTAGAGATGCTTTCCGCTCTCGGCCGCACCGGTCTGCGGCCGGTTGGCGAAATCAGCGCCGGCGCAGAACGACTTGCCCTGCGCGCACAGCACATAGGCGCGGATGTTCATGTCCTTGTCGAAGGCCTCGAATGCGTCGGCGATCTGGTTGATCAGCGAATTGTCGAAGAAATTGTGCGGCGGCCGCTGGATCTCGACGATGCCGACATGGCCTTCGGTGCTGATGCCGATGTCTTTGTAGGTGGCGCTCATGCGTTTCCCCCGGGTTGAAGCCGATGAATTGGTCGCGGATATTGCCCCGCCCCCGGGGGCTCGTCGATATGGGAGGACAAAGAATGTCGCAAAGCGAACAACGCGCGCTCGTGCTGGGCGGCGGCACCATGGGCGTGGGCATCATCGCCATGTTCCTGGGCGGCGGCTGGAGGGTCGACGTGGTGTCGCGCTCGGCTTCCACACGCGACGGCCTGGCCGTTGCAGCTGGCAAAGCGCTGACGTCGATGGGCAAGCCCGCCGACACCTCGGGCCTCGCCACCTACGCGACCCTGGCCGAGGCGCCGTGGCCCAAGATCAACATGGTGGTCGAGACGGTGACCGAGGACCTGGTGCTGAAGCAGCAGATCTTCGCCGACATGGAGAAGCTGGCCCGGCCCGACTGCGCCCTCACCTCGAATTCATCGAGCTTCCCCATCAGCGAGATCGCCAAGGGCCTGAAGACGCAGGCGCGCATGATGGGGCTGCATTTCTTCATGCCCGCCCATCTGATCCCGCTGGTCGAGGTAGTCCGCTCCGTCCACACCGACATCCCGACTGCCGAGAAGGTCGGCGCAATCATGAGTTCGCTGGGCAAACGGCCGGTGCAGGTGAAGAAGGACGTGATCGGCTTTCTTGGCAACCGCATCCAGGGCGCCCTGATGCGCGAGGCGCTATGGCTGATCGAGCAGGGTGTCGCCTCGCCTGAAGATGTCGACGCCACGGTGCGTCTCTCCTTCGGTTTCCGCTACGCCGCTGCCGGCCCGATCATGCAGAAGGAGCATTCGGGTTGGGACACGACTTGCGCAGTCGCGAAGATCATCTGGCCCGACCTCACCAATGCCGACGGCCCGCCGCCCGTGCTCCAGCGCAACGTTGACGAGGGCCGCATCGGCTTCAAGACCAAGGCCGGGTTCTTTCCGTGGAACGATGAGTCCATAGCGAAAGAGCGCGCCCGATATGAGCGCGCTCTTCGCAAGTGTCTCGAAATCTTCCGTGAGGAAGGAATTGTCTAACCGTCGCTTGGGTACAAGCGACTAGGCTGCGCGACCCCGGCCACCGAAGCGGCGGGCGCCGCCGTTCGAACGCGGACGGTCGCCATGCGGGCGGTCGCCTTGCGGACGATCGCCACGCGGCGGGCCATTCGGACGATCGCCGAAAGAGCGCGGGCGGTCGCCTTGCGGACGATCACCGTGGGGACGGTCACCTTGGGGGCGGTCGCCTTGCGGGCGATCGAAGCGGGGACGATCGTCGTGCGGGCGATCACCATGAGAACGGTCGCCGCGCGGCGGGCCATTCGGACGATCGCCGAAGGAACGCGGACGGTCGCCTTGAGGGCGATCACCCTGCGGACGATCACGGAAATCACCCCGCGACCACTGGCGCTCACCTTGCGGGCGATCACCCTGAGGACGATCACCATGCGGTCGATCGCCCTGCGGGCGTGGTCCACGCGGCGGACCGTTGGGACGATCGCCACCATGGCCGCCGCCGAACGACCGCGGACGGTCGCCGAAGGAACGTGAACGGCCGGGACCACCCGGACCGCGACCGCGCGGACGCTCATCGCGACCGCGCTCGTCACGGGGGTCGCGCTCCTCGCGGGTGCGTGCCACCACCGGCATTACCGGCATGTCCTCGTTGGCCGGCGTCGCCACGACGGCGATCGGCTGACGGGTGAGCTTCTCGATGCTGCGTAGCTGGCCGCGCTCGCTCGAATCACAGAACGACACGGCAATGCCCGAGGCACCGGCGCGCGCGGTGCGGCCGATGCGATGGACGTAACTCTCGGCGTCGGCCGGCAGCTCGTAATTGATGACGTGGGTCACGCCCTGCACATCGATGCCGCGCGAGGCGAGATCGGTGGCGACCAGCACGCGGGCCTTGCCGCGGCTGAAGTTGTCGAGCGCCTTCTGACGGGCGTTCTGGCTCTTGTTGCCGTGGATCGCCTCGGAACGCACGCCGCGGTCCTCGAGCGCCTCGGCAACCCGGTTGGCGCCGCGCTTGGTGCGGGTGAACACGATCACGCGCTCGAGCGCCGCGTCGGACAGCAGATGGCTCAGCAACTGGCGCTTGCTGGAGGCGTTCACGTAATAGACGCGCTGCTCGATCTTCTCGATCGGCTTGCCCTGGGCCGCGATCTCGACCTTCTCCGGGTTCTTAAGGATCTCCGAGGAGAGCTTGGCGATGTCGCTCGGCATGGTGGCCGAGAACAGCAGCGTCTGGCGGTTCTTCGAGACAGAGCCGGCGATGCGGCGGACGTCACGGATGAAGCCCATGTCGAACATGCGATCGGCTTCGTCGAGCACGAAGAAGGTGACGTTGCCGAGCTTCACGTTGCCGCGCTCGACGAGGTCGAGCAGACGGCCGGGTGTGGCGATCAGGATGTCGACGCCGCGCGCCAGCGTTTCGATCTGACGACCGTAGCCGAGACCACCGACGACGGTGCACAGGCGCAGGCCGAGGCCGCGGCCGTAGGTGTCGAAGCTGCGCGCGATCTGCACGGCAAGCTCACGGGTCGGCGCCAGCACGAGCGCCCGCGGGCTCTTCGGCTGGGCGCGTTCGCCGGAAGCGGCAAGCAGCTGCAGGACGGGCAGCGCGAAAGCCGCCGTCTTGCCGGTGCCGGTCTGGGCGATGCCCAGCACGTCGCGGCCCTTGAGCAGCGCCGGAATGGTACGCGCCTGGATCGGCGTGGGGGTGGTGTACTTCGCTCCGTGCAGGGCACGCAGCAGCGGCTCGGACAGGCCGAGATCCGCAAACGAAACTTCACTCACTTGAAAATAGTCCTTCTCGCCGCCCACCGTGCCTTTCGGGCACGCGTATGTAGGGCGGCTTTTGGCCCGTTCCCGCGCGCGGCTGGGACGGCTCTTGCTTTGGGGATTGTCTCGGGATGAAGCGCCGTCACAAGAAATGGGGCGCGTCGCGCGATCGCGAGAAACCTTGATCAGCCCACGAAGCAGCGGGCTGGCGGGGTTATGATGGTGCGGCGCAGCGAAGTCAAGTGGCGAAACTGTGGCATGGCCAGCACCCAGAGGCAGCCATAGGATCGGTTCGACCAAGACGCAGAGGAAAGTGGCCAGATGGAATTCGGCGTTCTTTTCACCTCGCATCCCAACCCGACGGAAGAGCCTTACCCGCATCGCGACGTGCATGCCCGCACGACCGACGAGATCCTCGAAGCCGAACGGCTGGGCTACGATACCGCTTGGATCGCCGAACATCATTTCGCGACCGGCTACGGCATCATGCCGGACTGCTTCGCCTACATGGCTTATCTGTCGGCCAAAACCAACCGCATTAACATCGGCGCCGCGGTCATCACGCTCCCCCTCTACGACCCGATCCGTGTCGTCGAGAACACGTCCTTCGTCGACATCCTGTCCAATGGTCGGGTTCGGCTCGGCCTGGGTTCCGGCTATCGGCCCTACGAGTTCGAAGGGCTGGGCAAGGATTTCGAGGGACGCCGCGACATGGTCGAGGAAGCGATCGGGTTGATGTTCGACGCTTGGCACCGCCGTCGCTGGGATCACAAGGGCAAGTATTTCAGCGGCACTGTCGCGGAGCCCTACGAGATGCTGCCGCATCCCATCCAGATGCCGCATCCGCCGCTCTACATGGCGGGCGGCACCGATCGTTCCATCGGCTACAGCGGCCGCAACGGATTCGGCCTGATGCTGTCGACCTTGCCCGGCATCGAGACGCTGGCAGCGCAAACCGCGCTCTACAAGCGTGAGCTCAGCCTTGCCTCGGTCGAGCGCGCCAAGAATCCGGCGGCCGGCAACATCGACATCGCGCGCTGGGTCTATATCGCCGATACCGATGCCCAGGCGCGCGCCGACACCGAAGAAGCGATCGTGCGCCACATCGCCCATTTCGGCGGCACCGGCACCAGCGGCTATCTCGGCTCGGTGTCGGAGAAGGGCAACCAGCTCAGCTACGACGACCTGCGGGCCACCACGCTGTTGCATGGCTCGGCCGAGACGGTGATTGCCCGTTTGCGTGAGATGCAGTCACGCACCGGCATGACCTCGCTGCTGCTGCACTATCCGCCCTACTATGGGCGCGAGAAGACGATGAAGAGCCTAAAACTCTTCGCCGAACGCGTGATCCCCGCCTTCCGTCCCCCGACGCGCCGCGTCGCCGCCGCGGAATGAGATCGGCAGCGGCGCGCAGCAATACTTCGCTCGGCGCCCTCTACACCATGCTCGCCATGCTAGGTTTCGCCAGCATGGACGCCATCTCCAAGTGGCTGGTGGCCGACTATGCCATCGGCCAGATGATGTGGATTCGCTACGCCGTCTTCTGCGTCTTTGCTTGGCTTGTCGTCCGCCGCCGCGGCCTGCTGACGGCGGCGCGCACGCAACGTCCCTGGCTGCAGGCGGGCCGGGCGCTGCTGGCGGTGGTGGAAAGCGCCGTCTTCGTGCTGGCCTTCAACTACCTGCCGCTGGCCGACACCCATGCCGTTGCGGCCACTTCGCCGCTGATCGTGATCGCGCTGGGAGCACTCTTCCTCGGCGAGCGCGCCGGCCTCGCGCGCTGGCTGGCCGTGGCCGTCGCCTTCGTCGGCATGCTGATGATCGTGCGCCCTGGCCTCAGGGCGCTCGACTGGTCGCTGCTGCTGCCGCTGCTCGGCGCCCTTCTATGGGCAGGCTATCAAGTCCTGGTCCGGCTCTGCTCGCGCACCGATTCGCCCGACACGACGCTCGTGTGGTCGGCCTTCGTGGCCTTCGGTGCCACCACCCTGGTCGGCCCGTGGCAGTGGCGCTGGCCGGATGCGACGGCCTGGGGCCTGTTGATCGCCATCGCTCTGCTGGGCGCGCTCGCCCACTACGCACTGATCAAGGCGCTCGACCATGCCGACGCCGGCGCCGTGCAGCCCTACAGCTACACCTTGCTGGTCTGGGCCGCGGTGCTGGGCGCGCTGGTGTTCGGCGACATTCCCGATCATTGGACCCTGGCGGGTGCAGCCATCATTGTGGCGAGCGGCCTTTATACTTGGCACCACGACCGCCGCGCGGCGGAGCGCGCGAAGGCGATTTCCGATTAACCTCAGTAGGTTATGGGAGACGACTCGAACCACACTGACGGTAGGGCTATTCCGCATTGGCGATGCGATTAGCATATTGACATGGTTGCTCCCGAGTACCATTTGCTCGGGACGCCCTACAAAGGGTGCTCGAGATTGCCGCCGCACCCTGTTTTCGCCGGCTTGAATAGCTGATCGCCAACACCGGTACGTCTTCACCTGCGCCAGCTTCGCCTGAGCGCGACACGTCGATTGGACCGGTAAGTTTATGGACGGCGACCTCAGCGCACTACGCGGCAGCCAGCCCACGCTGGCGCCGACGCCGACGCGCAATTCCAGCCTGCCGTTCCGTCGTGGCGGCTTCGCCAGCCTGTGCGAAGCGCTCGACTATGCGGCCGGAGGCGATACGGGCCTCAATTTTTTCGACGCGCGCGGCGGACTGCTCGGCAGCCTGCCCTACCGCGATCTCCGCACCCAGGCCCAGACCTTCGCGCGCCGCCTGATCGGCGCCGGCATCGCACGCGGCGAGCGCCTGCTGATCGTCGCCGACACCTGGCCGGGGTTCTGCGTCGCCTTCTTCGGGGCGCAGTATGCTGGCGTGCTGCCCGTGCCGGTATCCGTCCCGGTCGGCCTCGGCGCCAAGGCGAGCTACATCGAACAGCTCGGCCGGCAGATCGCCGCGGCGGGCGCCGTCGGCGTCGTCGCTCCCGACGAACTCGCCTCCTATGCGGTGACCGCAGCGCAGGGAACCACCGCCCGTCTCGCCGGATCGATGGCGACGTTCGAGGCCCTGCCCGACGGCGCGGTCGAATTGCAGCCACTGTCGGCCGCCGAACAGTGCTACGTCCAGTTCTCGTCGGGCAGCACACGCGCCCCGATGGGGATCGACATCCGCCAGGATCGGCTGATGGCCAACATCGACGGCTCGATCGCCCGTCAGGAGCTGAAAGAGGGCGATTCCGGCGTGAGCTGGCTGCCGCTCTATCACGACATGGGGCTGATCGGCTTCATCCTGGCGCCGATGTGTGCGCAACGCAGCGTCGATCTCCTGGCGCCGCGCGACTTCGCCCGCCGGCCGACGCAGTGGCTGTCGCTGATCTCACGCCGGCGCGCCACCATCACTTACAGCCCGAGCTTCGGCTACGACCTCGTCGCGCGGCGTGCGGCAACACAAATGCCAACCGGCCTCGACCTGTCGTGCCTGAAGCTGGCCGGAATCGGCGCCGACCTGATCCAGGCGCCGGTGCTGCAGCGCTTCGCCGACACGTTCGCCGCGGCGGGCTTCGACGCTCGCGCCTTCCTGCCGAGCTACGGCATGGCCGAGCTTTGTGTTGGCCTGAGTTTCAGCCGCCGTTTCGGCGGCTACAAAATCGACAAGCTCGGCAAGCGCGATTTCGTGGTGTGCGGACGACCCATGGCCGGCCATCACGTCGAGATCCGCGACGAGACCGGCGCGGTGGTGTCGGAGCGACAGGTCGGCCGGCTCTTCGTCCAGGGACCGAGCGTCATGCCGGGCTATTTCGGCGAGCCTGAAGCGACCGCCCGTGTCCTCAAGAACGGCTGGCTCGATACCGGTGATCTCGGCTACTGGAGCGACGGCGAGATCGTGGTGACCGGTCGCGCCAAGGACCTGATCATCGTCAACGGCCGCAACATCTGGCCGCAGGACATCGAATGGGCGATCGAGGCCCTGCCGCGGCTGCGCCAGGGCGATGCCTGCGCCTTCTCCGTCGAGTCGGGGGCGGGCGAGGAAGTGGTCGTCCTCGTGCAGAGCTACGTGGGCGACGCCGAGGAACTCGAGGCGCTGACCGGCAGCATCCGCCAGACGGTCAAGGAAACCGCCGGTGTCGACTGCCGGATCGAACTGATCTCGCGCAAGTTCGGACTTCCGCTCACCTCGTCAGGCAAGCTCTCCCGCACCCACGCCAAGGCGAAGTTCATCGCCGGCGACTATACGATGCCGGCGGCGGCCGAATGAGCTAGCGCGGCCACTGCCGGAGCGCCACCAAGCCGCCGTCGATCGGCAGCAGGACGCCGGTCACCCAACGCGATTCATCCGAGGCGAGATAGACGGCGCCATGGGCGATGTCCCAGGCCGTGCCTTCGGTCTTCATCGGCACCAGATTCCTGCGCCGCTCGCGTGCCTCGGCACCGAGATGCGCCACCATCGGCGTATGCACCGAGCCCACGACGATACAGTTGGCGCGAATGTTCTCTGTCGCATAGTCGGCCGCGACCGAGAGCGTGAAACCATGCAGGCCGGCCTTGGCCGTGGCATAGGCCACTGCACCCGGACTGCCCATCAGGCCGAGGGCGCCCGCGATCGACGACACCATGATGATCGAGCCGCCACCACCTTCCTTCATCTTCGGAAGGCAATACTTGCTGCACAGCATGGTGGTGGTGAGATTGGCCTCCAGGACCTTGTTCCAGGTTTCCAGCGTCACCGTCTCGGGCGTGCCCGGCCCGCCGATGCCGACATTGTTGTGCAGGATGTCGAGGCGGCCGTATTTTTTGGCAGTGAACTCGGCCATTGCCTCGGCGACATCGGCCTGGGCGACGTCGCCCGCGAACACGGAAGCCTCGCCGCCCTCGTCCTTGATCTGCCTGGCAAGCTTCTCGGCGCGCTCGGCGCTACGATTGACCAGCACGACCTTGGCGCCTTCCCGCGCAAACAAAATCGCCGTCGCCATGCCGTTGCCCACACCCTCGCCGCGCGGCGCCGCGCCGGTCACCACCGCTACCTTGTCTTTTAGACGTCCGGCCATGACTTCTCTCCCGCCCCAATGCTATTTCAGGGGCGGACCTTAGCCGGGAGACTCGCGCCATGGCCAGCAAGACGGAAACTCATGAGGGTGGCTGCACCTGCCGCCGGGTACGCTATCGCCTGACATCGAAGCCGATGTTCGTGCACTGCTGCCACTGCCGCTGGTGCCAGCGCGAGACGGGCACTGCATTCGCGCTCAACGCCATGATCGAGGCCGACCGGGTCGAGCTCCTGAACGGCGAGCCGGAGCTGGTGGTGACGCCGTCGGAAAGCGGCAAGGGCCAGAAGATCTGGCGCTGCCCCAGCTGCCGCATCGCGGTGTGGAGCAACTATCCGGGCGCGGGCGATGCCGTGCGTTTCGTGCGCGTCGGCACGCTCGACAACCCCGACGCCATGCCGCCCGACATCCACATCTTCACCATGTCCAAGCAGCCCTGGGTCGAGCTGCCCGAAGGCACACCTTCGGTGCGTGAGTTCTACGACATCAAGAAGATGTGGCCGAAGGAAAGCCTGGAGCGGCGCGCCGCCTTGCGCACCGCCAAAGGCTAGAGGCTGCTGAGATCGGCCACGGCACCCGCGATCAGACGTGTGCCAATCGCCATCATCAGGATGTCATTGGCGACCCGCACATACTGATAGCCAGCGGGCGCGGGTGAGAGCTGCGCAAGCAGAACGCCCGGTAGCGGATAAAAGACGATGCCGGCCGCCAGAGGCTGGCCGATCACCCAGAGTTTCTTGGCTTGGCCCGGCGGCAGGCAGCCGTTGTTCTTCTTGGCGAGACCCGGCGGGCAGTGACCGGCAGCGTACTGCGTGCGGTAGTAAGAGTAGACCGAGTTGCGGTCGCGGTCGTTGATGACGACGTTGACCTGCGGTGCGGCGGCCTGTGGTCCGCCCTGGCCCTGACCTTGTGCCTGCCCCTGGCCTTGACCCTTGCCGGGTGCCGTCGTGGCCTTGTCGGGCGGGCCGCCGCGGCCGGGCCTGTCGTCCTTGTCCTTCTGGGCGAAGGCAGGTGAGGCGAGCGCAGCGCAAAGAAGGACGAAGAAGGCAATCGGGGCTGTTCGCATGGGAGATCCTCCTGGAAGGCTCACCAGCAAGCTCCCGCTTTATGGCCGGGCGATGGCTGGGCGAAGGCAACAACGCGGAGCCCCGGCCGAGGTTCCCAGCGCCTGCTAAATCTTCCAGTAGTCCGGCAGCTTGGCCGCCAGCCATTTTGCCAGCGCCGCATTCACCGCGACGGGCTGCTCCTGCGCCATCCAGTGCCCAGAGTTCACCACGACTTCGGTGAGATCGGCGCAATCGCGACGCATCGGGTCGGCGAGTCGGGAATGCATCGTCTCGCAGGTTGTGTCGTAGGCTCCGTGCAGGAAAAGCACCGGCATCGCAAGCTTGCCGCCGTTCTTCGATGTCGCCGAATAGGTGCCGTTGGCCTTGTGGTTCATGTACCAAGAATCCGGCCCGAAGAAGCCGTTGCGCGTCAGCGCAGCGGTATAGGCTTCCATGTCGGCTTCGGTGATGACGTCGCCATCGCGCGGCACGTCAGGGCAGGCGCCGCCGCCGAACCAGCCGCCGGTCTTGCGGATCGAGGCCGTGCGGCCGGGCTTGCCGATTGCCTTGGGATCGCCCTTGCGGAACAGCGCCTTCACGACATTGCGGATGTTGCCTTCGAAGCCCTTGCACGCCTTGTCGAAGCTCTCCTCGTAGAAGCACTGGTAGTCCCACTGGCCGACAGGATACTCCGCCTCGGGATAGACCTTGCGGTCAACCAGCGGCACGACCGTGTCGAGCGTGAAGCCCGACGCGAGATAGGGCACGCAGAGGCTCGCCACGCCGACAGTCTTCTCCGGGTGGTGGCTGGCGATATTCCACACTACGGGGCTGCCCCAGTCGTGGCCGATCCAAACCGCCTTGTCGCGACCGAGCGCCGCCAGCAGTTCCAGCATGTCGGCGACGATGAGTTCCTGGGCGAAATCCTCATGGCGCGTGTAGGTGCTCGAACGACCATAGCCGCGCATGTCGGGCGCGATGCAGCGGAAGCCGAGCGCTGCGAAAGCCGGCAACTGGTGCCGCCACGACAGCGACAGCTCCGGCCAGCCGTGAACGAAAATCAGGAGCGGGGCATCTTCCGCTCCGCAGGCGAGATAGCCCGTGGTGTGACGGGCGGTCTTGACGGTGTGTTCGGTGACCGGGAATGTCATGCGCAACCTCGAGAATTGGCGGAGCGTCCCATGGATATCGATACAGGCACAACCGAACTCTTGTGCAACGTGCAGGGCGGCGTCGCCCTGATCACGCTCAATCGCCCCGAAGCGCGCAACGCCATGTCGCCCGCCCTCACCGAGGCGCTGCGCAACCAGATCAAGGCGCGCGGCGACGATCCCGATGTCGGCGCCCTGCTGATCACGGGCGCCGGCACCGCCTTCTGCAGCGGCGGCGACGTGAAGGGCATGGGCGGCCGCGGGCCGCGCGGCCAGATGAGCTACGAGGAACGCCTCGCCGACTTGCGCTGGCGGCAGACCCATCTCACCGGCGCGCTGGCTGCCGTACGCAAGCCCACCATCGCCGCCCTGCCCGGTGCGGCGGCGGGCGCGGGCCTCGCCATCGCGCTCGCCTGCGACATCCGCATCGCCGCCAAGTCGGCCTTCGGCACCACCGGTTACGCCAGGATCGGCCTGTCGGGCGACTACGGCATCGCCTGGCTGCTGACGCGTACGGTCGGCCCGATGCGGGCGCGCGAGCTGATGCTGACCTCGGAGAAGGTTGACGCCGAACGCGGAGAGCGCATCGGACTCTTCAATCGCGTGGTCGACGACGCCAGGCTCCCGGAAGAAGCCTTTGCTTTCGCCAAATCGCTGGCCGACGGTCCGCGGGTCGCGCTGCGCCTCATCAAGGACAATCTCGACGACGCGTTGCATATCGACTACGCGACCGCCCACTATCGCGAAGCCGAGCGTCTGGTATCGGCCTCGCGTACCGCCGACCACAAGGAAGCGGTGCAGGCCTTCGTGGAGAAACGGAAGCCGAAGTTTGCCGGCTGCTAGTCCCTGTCGGGTGCGCCGGGCGGGAAGAACGAGCGATAGGGCCGTGCTTCCTCGACAGCGCGCGCGAAGGACGGCCGCTTGAGCAGCCGCGCGCGATAAGCACGAAGGCTGCCGAACCGTTCGCCGATCGGGTGCACCCAATCGGCATAGAAGAGCGACGGCGCCGCCGCGCAGTCGGCCAGTGTAAAAGCCTCACCCGCGGCCCAGGTCCGCCCCTTCAATTCGCCATCGAGCCATTCGTATGACTGGTCGAGCCGCGCCTTGGCGTCGGCCACGCTCTTGGGATCGCGCTCGCCGGCGTCACGCAGCGCGTCGCCGACCACCCTCTGCATCGGACCCATGACGTAGTTGTCGAAGACGCGATCGAGGAAGCGCACTTTTAGCGCCGCCGCGGGATCCTGCGGGATCAGACGCGCCGGCCCAGGATGACGCAGCATCAGATGTTCTATGATGATACTGGCCTCGCGCACGACTTCGTCGCCATCGGTGAGCACCGGCATCAGCCGCAACGGCCAGAGCTTCGCCAGTTCCGCAAAGGAGTCGGCGTCGGTCAGCAGGCGCAACGTGAAAGGCGTGTCGTTCTCATAGAGTGCGATCAGCACCTTCTGGCAGTACGACGAGAAGGGATGGGCATGGAGAACCAGCGCCATGGTCAGATCACCCTCACTGCCATCTTGCCGCGGTTCCTGCCTTCGAACAGGCCGATCAGCGCCTCCGGCGCCTTGTCGAGACCGTCGACGATATCGACGATGGCCTTGATCTTGCCCTCGGCAACCCAGCGCGCCAGCCGCTGCTCGGCTTCGGTGCGGCGATCATAAAAATCCATGACGATGAAGCCTTCCATGCGCAGCCGCTTGGTCACGACCAGCCCCGGCACCGCCATCGGGCCGGGCGCGGGCTTGTCGACGTCGTATTGCGAGACGTTGCCACAACAGGCGATGCGGCCGCGCAAGTTCATCAACGAAAGGGCTGCGTCCAGCACCGCGCCGCCGGTGTTGTCAAAATAGACGTCGATGCCGGCGGGACACGCCGCCGCCAGCGCCCGTCGCACGCCGCCCGCCTTGTAGTCGACCGCCGCATCGAAGCCGAGCTCGCGCACCAGCCAGTCGCATTTGTCCTGCCCGCCCGCGGTGCCGACGACGCGGCAGCCCGCGAGCTTGGCGATCTGGCCCACCATGGTGCCGACCGCGCCGGCCGCCGCCGAGACCAGCACCGTGTCGCCGGGCTTGGGCTGGCCCACTTCCAGCAGGCCGAAATAGGCCGTGAGACCGGTGACGCTGAGCGGCCCGATCAGGAGTTCGAGCGGCACCTGCGTCGTGCGCTTGGTGAGACGCCGCGACGGCAGCGCCGCGTAATCCTGCCAGCCCCAGTCGCCTTCGACGATGTCGCCCTTCGCCAGGCCCGGCGCCTTCGAGTCGACCACCTCGCCGATCGTGAAGCCGCTCATCACCTGACCGGGTTCGAGCGCATCACGATAGGTCTTGCCCATCATCCAGGCGCGGTTGGCAGGATCGAGCGAGAGCATGCGCGTGCGCACCAGCGCCTCACCCTCGTTCGGCACCGGGATCGCCGTCTCCGTCCACTGGAAGGTGTCGGCGGCAATTTTGCCCTGGGGCTGCTTGGCGTAGAGCCATTGGCGGTTCATGGCGTCAGTCCTTGTAGTTGGCGGCGCGCTTCTGCAGGTTCGACATGATGGCTTCGAGCTGGTTGGGCGAGCCGATCAGCTTCTGCTGTTCGACCGACTCCATCATCAGGCCCGACGCCGCGTCGGTCGCGACCGCGGCGTTCAGCAGCCGCTTGTTCGCCCGCATCGCGTCAGGGCTCTTGGAGGCGATTTCCCGGGCCGTTTCGAGCGCCGAGGCGCGCGGATCGTCGACCACACGGGTGACGAAGCCCATCTGCTGCGCCTCGA
This sequence comes from Reyranella sp., assembly GCF_004296935.1. Lineage (GTDB taxonomy): Bacteria > Pseudomonadota > Alphaproteobacteria > Reyranellales > Reyranellaceae > Reyranella. The sequence goes on along the minus strand of NZ_SCVH01000106.1, from coordinate 49,751 downwards.
TGCCATTGAAGATGCGGCCGGTATAGGTGAGCTCGCGCACCACGTCCTCGCGCGCGAGATGGCGCATGAGCTGCGTGCCGGCGAGATCGGGCACCAAGCCCCACTTGATCTCCATCACCGAGAAGCGCGTGTCGGCGGTGGCGTATCGGATGTCCGGTCCCAGCGCGATCTGGAAGCCGCCGCCGAAGGCCACGCCATGGACGGCGGCGATCACCGGCACCGGCAGCTCGCGCCACAGCCAGGCGCACTGCTGCGGCCGATTGGCGATGCCGTGGGTGCGCTTGGTGAGGTCGCGCACGCCCGGCACCGCGTCACCGTCCTGTTTCATCGCCGCAAAACTTCCCATGTCGAGGCCGGCGCAGAAGGCCTTGCCCTCGCCCGACAGCACGACGCAGCGCAGCCCCTTCATGTCGGCGAGCCTGGCGCCCGCCTCGATGATGCCCTCGAACATCGCGGGATCGAGCGCGTTCATCTTGTCGGCGCGGATCAGGCGGACGTCGGCCACGCCGTCCTTGAGGTCGATCGAGACGCGGTCCTTCATTTGTCCTTCTCCGATTTCATCCATTCGCGCAGGCGGCGCTTCACTTCTTCCGGATCCACGCGCTCTGGCGGCGCGAGGCTGCCGTCGCGGCGTTTGGGCCACATCAGCATGGCAATGCCGCGCTGCACGTCGGTGTAGGAGCAATCCTCGGGCAGGCGGTCGAGCAGCGCCCGTACTTCTGCCTTAACATCCGTCATGCGTGCACCATCCGCCAAATCCCCTGCGCGATATAGACCGCGCCCAACGCCAGGATGACCCGCCGCGTCCAGTGGTAGAATTGCTTGTCCGACATGCGGTCGAGGAAACGGCGCGAGAGCGTGGTGCCGAACACGGCGAAGGCAGCAGCATAGGCCATCACCAGCCACTGTTCGAGGTCGCGCCCGGCCGGGTCGTCGATCAGGACGGCGAAATAAACGACTTTGGTGAGATGTCCCAGCACCTGGGCGGCGGCCTTGGTGGCGACATTGACCTGCCGGGTCATGCCGGTGCGGACATAGAAGATGTCGAGCAGCGGTCCGGTGACGCCCGACACCAGCTGGATGGCCCCGCCGATGGCGCCGGCCAGGAACGCCTGGCCCGGCGCCTCGATGTTGGGGGCGATGCGCTTCGGCACCGCCAGCGCAATGAACGGCGTCACCCCGACCGCCACCAGCACCAGCGCCTTGTCAGGCACGAAATCGAAGAAGGAGAACACTAGCAGCGAGGCCGCGGCGCCGGCGCCGAACTGCAGCACGACGCTCCATTTTACATGGTGGCGCCACAGCCAGGCACGCCAGCCGTTGGCCGCGATCTGGATGACGCCATGGAACACCATGGCGACCGGCACCGGCAGCAGGACCAGCAGGAAGCCGATCAGCAGCATCCCGCCCGCCATGCCGAAGATGCCGGAAATGAACGAGGTCACGGCAGCCACGACCGCGAGTGCGGCCAGGATAGGCAGGGAGAACATTTCGCACGCTGGGTAGCGCGCATGGCAGAATGTGTCGAGGATCGATAGGGTGCAGACCATGAGCGACACCGATCTTCTTTTCACCCCGGCCGTTAAGGCCGCCGCCCTCATCCGCGCCAGGAAGCTTTCGCCTGTCGAGTATGTCGACACCGTGCTGAAGGCGATCGAGCGCGCAAATCCCAAGCTCAACTGCTTCCGCGAGGTCACGGCCGACGCCGCCCGGCGCGACGCGAAGAAGGCCGAGGAGGCGGTGTCCCGGGGCGAGAAGCTCGGGCCGCTGCACGGCGTGCCGATCAGCATCAAGGACCTGCTCGACGTCGAGGGCGTGCCGACCCGGCATGGCTCGGCGATCTTCGCCGACAATCCGCCGGCCGCGTCCGACGACATCACCGTGGCGCGCCTCAAGGCGGCCGGCGCCATCATCGTCGGCAAGGCAAACAGCCCGGAGTTCGGCGTCAAGGGACTGACCGACGGGCCGTCGTTTGGCGCCACACGCAATCCCTGGAACCTCGACCGCACGCCGGGCGGCTCCAGCGGCGGCGGCGCATCCGCCGTGGCGGCCGGTCTCGGCCCGCTGTCGCTCGCCACCGACGGCGCGGGCTCGACGCGCGGTCCTGCCTCCTGCTCGGGCCTGGTCGGGCTCAAGGCCACACTCGGCATCGTGCCCTACGACACTTCGCGCGATGCCTTCGGCAACAACATCTTCGCGGGGCCCCTCGCCCGCACCGTCACCGACGCCGCCGTCATGCACGGCGTCCTCGCGGGGCCGTCATCCAAGGACCCCTGGAGCCTCGGCGCGACGCCGCAACCGATGTCGCCCGAGCTCGCGGGCGAGGATCTCTCGGGCGTGCGCATCGGCTACATCGAGCTGATGGCCAATCCGCGCCTCGCCGCCGACGTGTGCTCGAACACCCTGCAGGCGCTCGACGCCTGGCGCGACATGGGCGCCGAGGTCGAGCAAGTCACCGACAGGATCGACTGGATCGAGTACGAGGGCCGCGTGCTCTATCAGGCCGGCTTCGCGGTGACCTGCGCCCAATACCTGCCCAAGTGGCAGAACCAGATGGACCCGGTGACGCTCGCCTTCATGGACCGCGGCGCCAAGTTCACCCTCGCCGACTTCCGTAACGCCCAGTTCGCGCGCACGGTCCTGTTCCGCAAGATCCAGTCGCTGTTCGAGCGCTACGACTTCCTGGTGAGCCCGACCAATGCGCGCACCGCGCTCGACGTGACGCACGACGCCGCCAACGACGAGGTCATGATCGACGGCGTGAAGTGCGGCATCACGCGGCAGGGTTGGACGTCATACCAATACCCGTTCAACCTCACCGGCCATCCGGCGATGGCCGTGCCGTCGGGCTTCGGCGCGGACGGGCTGCCGACCTCGGTGCAGATCATCGGCAAGTGGGCGAGCGAGACCGACGTACTGCGGCTCGGCGCGCTGCTCGAGCAGGCGCGCCCCTGGGCACAGCACCGTCCGCCGGCGCTCTGATCAATTGATGCCTTCGCCGACGACGACTTCCCCGGAACCCGGTGGAATGCTAGCGTCCGCGCTCTCAAAAAGGATCGCGCCTGGGAGAGTTGTTCGAAAACAACCCAGCGCCACGGGGAAAGTATAAAGGGAGGCACTTATGAAATTCACGGCAATTCTCGGAGTGGCGACAGCGTTGGTTGTCGGCGGTAGCGGCATTGCAGCGGCCCAGGCACCGGCCAACCTCGACACCAAGAAATTCAACGTGATCGGCACGTGGAACTTCCTCAACATTTTCAAGAAGGTCGAGGCGCCTTTCTGGAACGAGCAGCTCGGTGCGGCTTCGGGCGGCAAGCTGACCGGCAACATCAAATCGATCACCGAACTCAACCTCAAAGGCACCGAGGTTTTGCGGCTGCTGAAGACCGGCGTCTATGACGTGGCGCACGCGCTTCCGATCTATGTCGACGATGGCGCCGCCATTTTCGAGGCGTCGGATCTGTCGGGTGTGGCGACCAGTGTCGCGCAGCAGCGCGAGATCCTGAACGCCTGGCTGCCCGAGATGCAGAAGACCATGCGGGACAAGTTCGGCGCGCAGATCATGTCGACGTTCGCCTTCCCTCAGCAGGTCTTCTTCTGCCGCGACGAAATCTCCAGCCTGGCTGATCTCAAGGGCAAGAAGGTGCGCGTGCAGGGCGTTTCCCAGTCCGACCTGGTCAAGGCGCTGGGTGGCTCTGCGGTGACCATTCCGTTCGGCGAAGTGGTGCCGGCGCTCGAAAAGGGCGTGGTCGACTGTGGCATCACCGGCACGCTGCCGGGATACCAGGCGAAGTGGCCCGAGGTGGTGAAGTCCGTCGTCGATGTGTCACTGGGCTATACGGCCGGCTTCGTGGCCGTGAACCTCAACAGCTGGAACAAGCTCTCCAAGCCAACCCAGGATTTCATGATCGGCCAGTTCAAGAAGCTCGAAGAAGCATCCTGGGCAAGCGTCGAGGCGGACACAAAGGAAGGCATCGCCTGCGACACCGGCAACGGCCCGTGCTCCCTCGGTCCCGCGGCGAAGCTGAAGCTCGTGACCCCCTCGGACGCCGATCGCGCCGCCGTCAAGAAGGCCCTCAACGAGGTCGTCTTGCCCGAGTGGGCCAAGCGGTGTGGCGCGGAATGCGCCGCCAAGTGGACCGAGATTGTTGGCAAGCGCTACGGCCTTACGGCCAAGGCAAACTGAACGGCACAGGGGTCTCCGTCCCTCGGAAAGCAAGCATGGAACGTCTATGGCGCGGCGCATCGGTCGCCGCCCTCTGGGGAGCGTGGGCCGGCGGCGCCATGATCCTGCTGGCTGCCGTCGTCGTGACCGTGGAAGTGATCAGCCGCAAGCTGCTGGCCTTTGCGTTCTCGGGCTCCGACGAGATCGCGGCATATCTTTTTGCCATCGGCACGTCATGGTCGCTGGCTCACGTGATGGTGACGCGCGGGCACGTTCGTATCGACGTCCTTTACGGCAATCTCGGCGCGCGGGGAAAGGCGGTGCTCGACCTCATCGCGATCGCCGGCCTCGCGATCCTGGTCCTGGCCATCGTTGACCGCGCCGGGGAGATATTCCTCGACAATCTGGCCGGCGCGAACCGGTCGAACACGCCGTTGCGGATCCTGCTGGCCTGGCCCCAGGCGTTCTGGTTCGCGGGCTTCGTTCTTTTCCTGGTCGTCACCGTGCTGGCTTTCCTGCGCAGCGTCCAGGCGCTGGTGCGCGGCGACCTCGCCACTATCTCAAAAACCATCGGGGTGCCGTCGCAGGACGAGGAAGTGCAGGGTGAACTGGGTTCCCTGGGCATCGGGACTCCGAACGCCGGGGAGAAACACTAGACATGCTCGGCACCGCCCTGATCCTTCTCGTCGCGCTCCTTGCCGTCAGCATTCCGGTGGCCGCCGTCATGGGCGTCCTCGGCCTGGCGCTCAACCAGTTCTTCTCGTCCATTCCGCTCTACCTGGCGATGGGCGATATCGTCTGGAACGCGAGCTCGGAATATATCCTGATCGCCATCCCGATGTTCGTGATGCTGGGCGAGATCCTGCTGCGGTCGGGGATCGCCCATCGCGTCTATGCCGCGATCGCGACTTGGCTCTCCTGGCTACCGGGCGGGCTGATGCATGCCAATATCGGCACCTGCGCGATGTTCGCGGCAACCTCGGGATCGAGCGTGGCCACGGCGGCGACGGTCGGCGTCGTCGCCCTGCCGCAGGTGAAGATCCGCGGCTATGACGAGCCGCTCTTCCTGGGAACGCTGGCGGCCGGCGGCACGCTCGGCATCCTGATCCCGCCATCCATCAACTTCATCCTCTACGGACTACTGACCCAGACCTCTGTCCCTCGCCTCTATTTGGCCGGGATGATCCCCGGCCTGCTGCTCACCGCCTTCTTCATGGCCATCGTCCTGGGCTACTGCCTGCTGACGCCTTCGAAGGGCGGAACGCCGATCACAAGCAGCTGGGGCGAGCGGCTGCGGTCCCTGAAAGACCTCGTGGCGCCCCTGTTCATCTTTGCCGTTGTCGTCGGCTCCATCTACGCCGGCTGGGCCACACCGACGGAAGCGGCGTCCATGGGCGTCTTCGCGGCGCTCCTGCTGGCGGCATGGGAGCGCGCGCTCTCCTGGTCGATGCTCAAGGCGGTTTTCGAAGGAACGATGCGGACCACGGCGATGATCATGCTGATCATCATCGCCGCACAGTTCCTGAACTTCGTCCTGGCCAACATCGGCGTCACCGACGGTGTGGCGAAAGCCATCAGCGCACTCGGGCTCGGCAAGGTCGGCACCATGCTGCTGTTGATCGTGTTCTACCTGATCTTGGGCTGCTTCATGGAAACCATCTCGATGATGATCCTCACGACCCCGTTCGTGTTCCCGATCGTGGTGGGCCTGGGCTGGGATCCCATCTGGTGGGGCATCGTGCTGACCATCCTCGTCGAGGCAGCCCTGGTGACGCCGCCGGTCGGCCTCAACCTCTACGTCGTGCAAAGCCTGCGCGCGACGGGCGCCATCGCAGACGTCATCAAGGGCGCATTGCCCTTCGTGGGCGCCATGCTCGTGCTGATTCTGCTGCTCATGGCCTTCCCCGATATCGCCCTGGGGTTGCCGACCTGGGTGATGGGCCGCGGATAGATCGGATCCCGGCGGCGCGAAAGGATATTCGCGGGAATAGCCCGGAAGGTCGGTGATTGGGTCCCTTGTGATCGCCTGTTGCGGCCACTCGCAGATCGCGTTCTTCTAGGCTCGCGACAAGGAAATCAGGAGGAAACCCTTCCCATGCGTGTCATTGCAATTCTCGCCGGCCTTTTCGGCCTCGTCGTCGGCCCGGGGCCGGCGCTTGCGGAATTCCCCGACAAGCCGATCAGGATCATGGCGCCCTACGCCCCGGGCGGGAATATCGACGTCACCTCCCGCATCATCGCCGACAAGCTGAAGGATGTGCTGGGAGTCACCGTGCTGGTCGAGAACAAGGCCGGCGCCAGCGGCATGATCGGCAGCGACGTCGTCGCCCGCGCCGCGCCCGACGGATACACGCTGCTGGTGTCGGCCAACTCGCTGGTGGCGGTGCCCGCCATCTACGGCAACGCGCCCTACGACTGGCGCACCGCCTTCACGCCGATCAGCCACATACAGCGCGTGCCGGCCGTCCTGCTCGTGACGCCGAGCTCGCCGATCAAGACCATGGCCGACTTCATCGCGCTCGGCCGCGACGGCAAGTTTCCGGTGGCCGATTCCGGCATCGGGACCACCAACCACCTGGCGCTCGAGCTGATCGGCGATGCGACCGGCACGAAATACACGCTGATCCACTACAAGGGGTCGGGCGCCGCCAGCATCGACGTGATCGCGGGCCAGGTGACGGCCCAGGTCGACCAGGTCAACGCCGCCATCGGCCACATCAGGAGTGGCAAGATGCGCGCCATCGCCGTCTCCTCGGACAAGCGCATCCCGGAGCTGCCCGACGTGCCGACGATGAAGGAGTCGGGCGTGAAGGGCCTTGAGAACTTCACCTTCAGCACCTTCACCGGTCTGTTCGGCCCGGCCAAAATGCCGCCCGAGGTGGTGGCCAAGCTCAACGCGGCGATGGTCAAGGTCCTGAAGGACCCGGCCGTCGTGAAGCGCTTCGCTGATCTCACGGCTGAGGCCTATCCGACCACGCCGCAGGAGACGGCGGCGATGTTCGACACCGAGGACAAGGCCGTGGTGCCGCTGATCAAGAAGCTCGGAATCAAACCGGAGTAGACCTGCCGATGACCTGGCTGCCACCCGCCATCACGCCCATCGTCCTGCTGTTGATCTCAAATATCTTCATGACGTTCGCCTGGTACGGGCATCTGAAGTTCACCGACAGGCCCTTGTGGCTGGTGGTAGTGGCAAGCTGGGGCATCGCCTTCATCGAATACTGCTTCGCCGTGCCCGCCAACCGCTGGGGCCATACGGTTTATTCCGCCGCCGAGCTCAAGACCATGCAGGAGGTGATCACGCTCACCGTGTTCGCCGCCTTCTCGGTCCTCTATCTTGGCGAGCGCATCACGCTCAATCACCTGGTGGGCTTCACCCTGATCTGCGCTGGCGCCTTCTTCGTCTTCAAGGGGCCGATTCCAGCCTAGGCGAACGCCGACGCGATCTGGTAGGTGGCGAAGGCTGCCACATAGGCCAGCGCCAGCATGTAGAAGAACGTCACCCACATCCATGTCCAGCTGCCGGTCTCGCGCCGGATGACGGCGAGCGTCGAGGCGCATTGCGGCGCGAACACGTACCAAGCGAGGAACGCCAGCGCCGTGGCGAGGCTCCATTGCGCGCTGAGTGCCTGGCCGATCTTGTCGACGGCTTCCTCGCCGCCGCTGATGGCGTAGATGGTGCCGAGCGAGCCGACCGCCACCTCGCGTGCCGCCATGCCGGGGATCAGCGCGACATTGATCTGCCAGTTGAAGCCGAGCGGCGCTGTCAGCGGCTGGATCGCCGATCCGATCATGGCAGCCAGGCTGTAGTTGATGGCGGGCTCGGTGGCGCCCTCCGGTGGCTGCGGGAACGTCGCCAGCAGCCAGATCAACACCATCATGGCGAGGATGATGGTGCCGGCGCGCCTGACGAAGATCGCAGCGCGCGTCCACAGGCCGATGGCAAGGCTCTTCAGCCGCGGGATCTTGTAGTCCGGCAACTCGAGCATGAAGGGCTCGCCCGCCGACCCTCGCCAGATCAGGCGCTTCAGCACGAACGACACGGCGAGCGCGCCCGCGATGCCCGTAGCGTACAGTCCGAACATCACCAGGCCCTGAAGGCCGACGAAGCCCCACACGTCGCGATCGGGGATGAAGGCTCCGATGATCAGCGTGTAGACCGGGATACGCGCCGAGCAGGTCATGAGCGGCGCCACCAGAATGGTGGTGAGACGATCGCGACGATCGTCGATCACACGCGTGGCCATGATCCCCGGGATGGCGCAGGCGAAACTCGACAGCAGCGGGATGAAGGCGCGCCCATGCAGGCCGGCGCCCCCCATGATGCGATCCATCAGGAACGCCGCGCGTGCCATGTAACCCAGGTCCTCGAGCACCAGGATGAAGAAGAACAGGATCACGATCTGGGGCAGGAACACGAGCACGCTGCCGACACCGCCGATCAGCCCGTCCTTGAGGAAGCTCTTGAGCAGGTCGGGTAGCGGCGCCATCTCGACGAAGTCGCCCAGCCAATGGAAGCCCGCCTCGATCGCATCCATGCCCGGCGTTGCCCAGGCAAACACCGCCTGGAACATGACGAAAAGGATGGCGAGCAGGATGGCGAGGCCCGCCACGGGATGCAGCAGCACGGCATCGACCCGCGCCGTGCCGGCATCGCGCTCGCCGGTCCGGCGCACCGCCGCGCACAGCAACCGGTCGGCCTCGTGCTGTCCGCCGCGCAATTCGCCGGCGTCGGGCGCGCACCACGAGGAGGCGCCGGCCGCCGGCAGGCTGGCCAGCGCACCGTCGAGTTCGCGCAGCAGCTCGTCGGTGCCGCCGCGGCGCACCGCGACCGAGCTCACGACCGGCACGCCGAGGTCGCGCGACAGGCGAGCCGCGTCGATCTCAATGCCACGCTTGCGGGCGATGTCCATCATGTTGAGCGACAGCATCACCGGCCGGCCGACGCGCTTCAGTTCCAGCGCAAGGCGGAGTGCCAGCCGCAGGTTGGAGGCATCGGCGACGCAGACGATGAGGTCGGGCGCGACCTCGCCCGCCAGGCGCCCGAGCACGGCATCGCGCGTGATCTCCTCGTCGGGCGAGCGCGCGCGCAAGGAATAGGTGCCGGGCAGGTCGACGATCTGCACGACGCGGCCGGCCGGCGTGGTCAGGCGACCGACCTTCTTTTCGACTGTGACGCCGGGATAGTTGGCGACCTTCTGGCGGCTGCCGGTGAGCGCGTTGAACAACGCCGTCTTGCCGCAGTTGGGGTTGCCGACCAACGCGACAGTGGGAGCGGCAAGGGAAGCGACGGTGTTCACGTCGGGATCTCGGCGCTCACAAGGATCGCCATGGCCTCACGCCGGCGGAGCGCGATGGTCGCGTGTGCCACGCGCACCGCAATCGGGTCGCTGCCGAACAGGCCCTGGTGCAGCAGCTCGACATCGGCGCCCTCGACGAAGCCCAGTTCGATCAACCGGCGTTCCAGCTCGGGACCCGGCAGGCCGCCCCCGACGTGCTCGGCGGAGAGCGCCTCGATGCGGCCGCGAAAGCCCACGCGCGCATCACCTAATGCTATGGTTGGTCTGGCAGACATTGCGACTAATTCGTAATAGCACTGGGAAAGAGGCTTTTCCAGCAGGGAGGTAGAGGCGATGGGAACGATCGTTCTGGCGCATGGCGCCTGGTCCGCAGCCTGGGCCTGGAAAAAGATGCGACCTCTGTTCAGGGCCGCCGGCCACGAGTTTTTCTCGCCGAGCTACACAGGACTCGGCGAGCGCGCTCATCTCGCCCGCCCCGAGATCGACCTGTCGACGCACATCCAGGACGTGCTGGCGGTGCTCGAGATCGAGAACCTGACCGACGTCACCCTGCTCGGCCATTCCTATGGCGGCATGGTCGCGACCGGCGTCGTCGACAAGGCACGCGAGCGCATTGCGCGCGTGGTCTACATCGACGCCTTCGCCCCCAAAGACGGCCAGAGCCTGTTCGATCTGGTAGGCCCCAAGGCCGAGGCCAACATGCGCGCCGGGGCCGTCAAGGACGGCGACGGCTGGCGGCTTCCCATCAATCCGATGCCGCCCGACACCGCGCCCGAGGATGTCGCCTGGGCCAGCCCGCGCCGCCGGCCACAGCCCATCCGGACCTTCGAGCAGAAGCTGAAACTCGAGTCGAACGAGCCGCCGCCACCGCGCCACTATATTTATGCAACGCGCAACGGACCGGGCGACGTCTTCCGCCAGTTCAGCGAACGCGCCAAGAGCGAGGCCGGCTGGAAATCCTACGAGCTCGACGCCAGCCACAATCCCCACATCACCTGCCCCGATGCGCTGATGGCGCTCTTGACCCGGATCATGCCGAATACGTGGGAGGACAAGTGAGCCAGGATCTCGCCCACGACGTCCTTGGCCAGCTCGGCCGCACCCGACGCGCCGACGATTCCCTGGCGATCAGCGGCGGCGACGATCCCGTGTTCGTGACGCCGTGGCGCATCGGCCGCGCCGGATCGGCAGCCCTGGGCGCGGTGGGCCTCGCCGTCTCGGATCTCTGGCGTTTGCGGACCGGCAAGCCGCAGTCCGTGAGCATCGATCTGCGCGCCGCCGCGGCCTCGCTGCGCTCCAACACCTACGTGCGGCAGAACGGCGAGAAGCCTGTATCGTGGGATCCGCTGGCCGGCCACTACCCGACGCGCGACGGCCGGACCATGTTCCTGCACACCAACCATCCGCACCACCGCGCCGGCGCGCTACGTATCTCGGGCGCCAAGGCCGAGACGCGCGAGGCGCTGGCGGAGGCCGTCGCCAAGTGGGACGGCCTCGCCATCGAGGAGGCGATCGCTTCGGGCGGCTGCGTCGGTGGCCTCGTGCGCAGCCGTGACGAATGGAACGCCCATCCGCACGGCATCGCCGTCGCCAGGCTGCCGTTGATCGACATCGTCAAGATCGGCGAGGCGCCGCCGCGGCCGCTGCCGAGAGGCGACCGGCCGCTCAGCGGCATACGGGCGCTCGATCTGACGCGCGTGCTGGCGGGCCCCACCAGTGGCCGCGTGCTGGCGGAGAACGGTGCCGAGGTCCTTCACATCGCGGCACAGCACCTGCCCTACCAGACCGAGATCCTCATGGACACCGGCCACGGCAAGCGCTGCGCCTGGCTCGACCTGCGCGAACCGGCCGGCATCGAGACGCTGGCCGGCCTGGTGCGCGAGGCCGATGTCTTCACCCAGGGCTACCGGCCGGGCACGCTCGCCGCGCGCGGCTTTTCGCCGGAGCGGCTGGCCGAGCTGCGACCGGGCATCGTCTGCGTCAGCATCTGCGCCTACAGCCACGAAGGCCCCTGGTCCTCGCGGCGCGGCTTCGACTCGATCGTGCAGAACGTCACCGGCCTTTCCGCGACACAGGGAACGCTGGAGAAGCCGCACAACATGCCGGTGCAGGCCAATGACTATATCGCCGGCTACCTCGCCGCCCTGGGCGCCATGGTCGGCCTCGCTCGCCGCGTCGAGCAGGGCGGGTCGTGGCTCGTGCGCGTCTCGCTGGTCCAGGTCGCGCACTGGATCGCGAGCCTCGGCACCATCGATGGCAGCAAAGGCGCGGCCGAATTGACCGACGACGAGCTTGCGAGCCTGATCACCGAGAGCGTCGGCCCGTTCGGCCGGCTGAACCATCTGCGGCCGATCGTGCAGTTGAGCGAGACGCCCGCCTTCTATGCCCGCCCCGCGGAGCCGCTCGGCAGTTCGCCGGCGCGGTGGGCCTGACCGCGCCGATCGTGCGGCCATGCGCATCGCCCTCATGGCCGACATCCATGCCAACCGCGAGGCATTCCAGGCTTGCCTCACCCATGCGGGCCGCCACGGCGCCGAGCGCCACGTCTTCCTCGGCGATCATGTCGGCTACAACGCCGACCCGGCCTGGACCCTCGCCACGATCATGGATCTGGTCGGCAAGGGCGCCGTGGCGCTGCAAGGCAACCATGATCGTGCCATCGCCGAACCATCCGAACGCATGAACCCCGACGCCACCGTCGCCATCGCCTAGACGCGCGGTCAGCTCGGCGACGCCGCCCGCCGCTTCCTCGAAGATCTGCCGTTGCAGATCGAGGACGAGGACCGGCTCTACGTCCATGCCGAAGTGCCGGCGGGTACGCGCTGGCGCTACGTTCTCGGGGCCGACGACGCCGAGCGTTGTCTGAAAGCTACGTCGGCCAAATATGCCTTCTGCGGCCACGTCCATCTGCCGGCACTCTACGGCGTGGCGCCGCTCGGACGCACGGCAACCTTCCGGCCGACGGACGGCGTCGCCGTGGCGCTGACCGCCCGACGGCGCTGGTTCGCCGTGCTGGGCTCGGTCGGCCAGCCGCGCGACGGCAATCCGGCAGCAGCCTATTCGATGTTCGACACCGCGCGCCGCGAACTCACCTGCCATCGGGTGCCCTACGACATCGATGCCACGGCCGAAAAGATCCGACGCGCCGGCCTGCCTGAGGGGCTGGCCAGGCGACTGTTCGCGGGACGCTGAGGCATGACAGGAGTCCGCCTGCAGTCCGGCGAGACGATCGACGGCTTCACGGTCGGCCAGCGCCTGCACGTCGGCAGTATGGCGACGCTCTGGGAGGTGACCGACCCCGACCATTCAATTCCCCTGGTGATGAAGGCGCCACTGCTCAACGAGGGCGAAGATCCCGCCGCGATCGTTAGCTTCGAGATGGAGCAGATGATCCTGCCGCGGCTCTCGGGTCCGCATGTGCCGAAGGTCATCGCCGCCGGAGATTTCGAGGTCCGGCCCTACATCGTCATGGAGCGCATATCGGGTAAGTCCCTGGTCTCGCGCCTTGCCGATCTGCCGCTGGCGCCCGCCGAAGTTGCCGAGCTTGGCGCCCGCATCGCTCTGGCGCTCGACGATCTGCACCGCCAGCACGTCGTCCATCTCGACGTAAAGCCCTCGAACATCATGTTCCGTCCCGACGGCAGGGCCGTGCTGATCGATTTCGGCTTGTCGCGCCATGGCCGGCTGCCCGACCTGATGGAGGAGGAGTTCCGCGTACCCTATGGCACGGCACCCTACATGGCGCCGGAGCAGGTGATGGGCAATCGCCGCGAGCCACGCTCCGACCTCTTCGCGCTGGGCGTCTTGATGTATTTCTTCGCCACCGATGTGCTGCCGTTCGGCGACCCAGTGGGCATGCGGCCACTCAAGCGGCGGATCTGGCGCGATCCCGTCCCGCCGCGCCGCCTGCGGCCCGATCTGCCGCCTTGGTTGCAGGAGACGATCCTGCGCTGCCTCGAGGTCGACCCGGCGCGGCGGCACCCGACGGCGACGCAACTCGCCCTCGACCTGCAGCATCCCGACCAGATCGCCTTGACGGCACGCGCCGAGCGCATGGAACGTCACTCGTACCTCGCCGCCCTGAAGCGACGCTTCGACCTCGGCACGGTGTCCGTCGACCTGTTCGGCAGCCCAACCGCCAGACAGGCAGCGGACGCCCCGATCGTCGTGGTCGCCATCGACTTCGACCGCACGCCGCCCGACCTCGCGGAGGCACTGCGCACGGCGGCCAGACAGGTCCTGGCGACCTTGCCCGGCGCGCGTCTCGCCTGCCTCAACGTGCTCGAACCAAGCCGGATGTCGCTCGACAGTTCGCTCGATACCGAAGGGCGCAACAAGCATGTCACGCGGCTGATCGACCTCAAACACTGGGCAGCCCCGCTCGGCCTCGCCGAAGGCCGCATCACCTTCCACGTGCTGGAAGGACGCCGCGCCGCCGAGGCGATCCTCGACCATGTCCGCGCCAACCGGGTCGACCACGTCATCCTGGGCGCACGGGCCGACTCGGCGTTGCGCAGCCTTCTGGGCAGTGTCTCGGCCGAGGTCGCGGGACACGCACCTTGCAGCGTCACGGTGATCCGGCCGCGGCACCGCGTGGCTTGATTCTGGCGGCCGGTTTCGACAGCGTGCGCGCTCCCTTTCGCGAGGATGCCATGCCCGACCCGCTCAGCCCGCACACCCTCACCACCATCGCCGACCTGGAAGCGCTCTATGGCCAGCCCGGCGAGACTTCCACGGTCAAGGAAGTGGCGCGGATCACGCCGCAGTATCGCGCCTACATCGAGGCCTCGCCCTTCGCCTCGCTCGCGACCGCGGGACCGGAGGGGCTCGACTGCTCGCCGCGCGGCGACAAGCCGGGCTTCGTGCGCGTGCACGACGAGAAGACCCTGATGCTGCCCGACCGGCGCGGCAACAACCGCATCGATTCGCTGCGCAACATCGTGAGCGATCCCCGGGTCGCGTTGCTGTTCCTGATCCCGGGCGTCGGCAACACGCTCAGGGTCAACGGCCGCGCCCGGATCAGCGTCGAGCCTGAACTGCTCGACTCTTTTGCCGTCGAGGACAAGGCGCCACGTTCGGTCATGGTGATGACGGTCGACGCCGTCTATTTCCAGTGCGCCCGCGCGCTGGTGCGCTCCGAGTTATGGAACCCGGCGCGCCATATCGACCCGAAGAGCCTGCCCAGCGCCGGCCAGATCCTGGCGGCGCTGAGCCACGACCGCGTCGGCGGCGAGACCTACGATCGCGAATGGTCGGGCCGCGCCGCCAAGACCATGTGGTAAGCTGCTAGGCTGCCGCCTGCACAAGGGAGCGCGCGGCCAGTGCGTCGAGGAAGCGCCGGCAATAGACCTGGGCCGTGGTCAGGAACACCTTTGCCTTCAGCGCGGCGTGCCGCTCCTTGCGTTCGCCGGCCGGCATCGTCAACGCCAGGTGCATGGCATCGGCGATGGCGTCGGGGTCGAAGGGATTGACGACCAGGGCCTCGGTGAGCTCGTGCGCCGCGCCGGCGAACCGCGACAGGACAAGAACGCCGGGATCCTCGTCGGGTTGAGCGGCGATGAACTCCTTGGCAACCAGGTTCATGCCGTCGCGCAGCGGCGTCACCACGCCGATCCGCCCGAGGCGGTAGAGGCCCGCCAGCGTCATGCGCGGCGCCGCCCGCGCGCTGTAGCGCAGGGGTGTCCAGTCGAACTCGGAGAACTTGCCGTTGATCCGGCCCGCCAGCCGGTCGAGATCGATGCGCAGCTTGCGGTATTCGTCGACCTCCTCGCGCGACCGCGGGCAGATCTGCAGGAAGTGGATCCTGCGGCGGTGCTCGGGATGCTTCTCGAGCAGGCGCCCGAAGGCCTCGAAGCGCTGCGGCAGACCCTTGGAATAGTCCATGCGATCGACACCGACGATGAGCGCGCGTCCGGCCAGGCTGCCAGCCACCCTCTGCACCAGCTTGTCGTTGGCCGCCCGACCGGCGTCCCGCGCGAAACCCTCCGCGTCGATGCCGATCGGATCGGCAAAGACGCGCATGCGACGGCCATTGAGGCGGATCCATTCGCCATCGACCGTGGCCCCCAGCATGCGCTGCGCGCAATCGCGGAAGTCACGGGCGTGCTCCTCGGTCTGGAAGCCCACGACGTCGTAGGCGCAGAGATCGGCCACCAGGTCGCGCGCGACCGGCATGGCCTCCAGCACTGACGGCGGTACGAACGGCACGTGCAGAAAGAAGCCCAGCGGCCCGGCGAAGCCCTGCTCGCGCAGCATCCGGCCGAACGGAATGACGTGGTAGTCGTGCACCCAGACGGTGTCGTCGGACTTGACGACCTGGCCGAGCGATGCCGCGAAGCTCTCATTGACCGCGAGATACCCGGCATAGTCCTCGCGGCGGAAATGCATCAGCCCGAGCCGGAAGTGCAGCAGCGGCCACAACGCACCGTTGGCAAAGCCGATATAGAAGCTGCGATGCGCCTCGGCCGTGAGATCGACCGTGGCGTAGGTGACGCCGCGCGCCTCGACGAGCGACGGTTGCGAGGCGGGCTCGGCGGCGAGGCGGCCACTCCAGCCGAACCACATCGAGCCCGGTATCAGGAGATCGCGCAGCGCAACGGCCAGTCCACCCGCGGTCGCACCTCGCGATTTGGGGATCGGCACCCGATTCGAGACGATCACGAGGCGCGCCACAGCCCCTCCTCCCAGCTTCTCGACAGGCGCATCGCCGACAGGATCAACCCGACCTGCGAATAGGTTTGCGGAAAGTTGCCCCACAGTTCGCCGGTGCGGGGATCGATGTCCTCCGAAAGCAGCCCGACGTGGTTGCGCCGGCCGAGCAGATTGTTGAACAGCTCCAGCGCCTCGTCTCGGCGGCCGACGCTTGCCAGCGCATCGATGTACCAGAAGGTGCAGAGCAGGAAGGCATTGGACGGCTTGCCGAAGTCATCGGCCTCGGCGTAGCGCATCACGAAGCCGTTCCTCGTCAGCCGCTTGCCGACTGCGTCGAGCGTGGCATGAAAGCGCGGATCGTCGGAGCGCAACAGGCCGATCTCGGGGAGCACCAGGCTCGAGGCGTCGAGCATGTCGCGGTCGAGCACGCCCGACAGCCAACCTTCCGATGTCGTGCCGCGCTTCAACACCTCCTGACGCAGGACGCCGGCGCGCGCCAGCCACTCGCGTGATTCGGCGTCGACACCGACCCGCTTGGCGATCAAGCCGAGGCGATGTTGCGCCGCCCAGCACATCGCTGCCGAGAAGGTGTGCACCTCTTCGCGGTCGCGGTACTCCCACAGGCCGGCATCGGGTGTCAGCGCCGCGCGATGTGCTTCGCTGCCGACGACGCAGAGCTGACGATAGAGCTCGAGATCGCCCTGGCGTGGCAGACGCTCGTCCCAGAACATCTGCGCCGCCGTCAGCACCATCGAGCCGTAGGTGTCGTTCTGGCGCTGACCGACGGCGGCGTTGCCGACGCGCACCGGTCCGAAGCCGCGATAGCCCGGCAGCGAATTGACCAGGCGTTCGGTCGTGTCGGTGCCGGGTGCAATGGGAAACAGCGGTGCGATCGCATGGACCTCGCCACGCGTACTGCCGGCTTCGACGATGTCGATGATGAAGCGCACGTAGCTTTCCATGGTAAGCGTCGCTGACAGGCGGTTGAGCGCCGTCACCGTGAAGAAGGCATCGCGCAGCCAGGTGAACCGGTAGTCCCAGGTGCGTGGCGTGCCCGGCGCCTCGGGTATCGACGTGGTGAGGGCGGCCAGCACCGCACCGGTGTCCTCGAAGCTGCAGAGCTTCAGGGTGATCGCGGCGCGGATCACCGCGGCCTGCCAGTCGAATGGAATGTTGAGATCACGCACCCAGGTCTGCCAGTAGGCCTCGGTCTCGGCGAGGAAGGAGCGTGCGATCGTGTCGGGATTGTCGGTGATGCTTTCGTCGGCGCCGACCAGCAGCGTGACCGGCTGGTCGAGCGAAAACTCGGTTTCGTGCAGCAGGTAGTTGATCGACGCGTCTGTTGTGAGCCGCAGCACCGAGGAATCGCCAAAGAAGCGCACATGGTTGCTGCCGGCCGTAAACTGCGCACGGTGCGCGCCGTAGCCGAAGGTCGGCCGCAGGCGCAACGCGAGTCGCGGCCGGCCGGCCACCGGCTCCAGCCGGCGCACCAGCATGGGCGGGCGGAACATGCGGCCGAAGCGGCGGAAGCGCGGCGCGAAGTCGATGATGCGCACGGTGCCGCCGGCGCCGTCGATCGTGGTTTCGAGGATGGCGGAGTTGTGCAGGTAGCGCTGGTGGCCGTTCTTGGCACCCGCCACGACGGCGTCCATGAACCCGCTTTGCGGATCATCGCCACCCAGCAGCGCATTGAATACCGGATCGCCGTCGAGCCGGCCGAGCCCATGCCACACATGGCGCCCGTTGCGATCGATCAGGCTGGCGATCGCGCAGTTGCCGACGACGCCGAGATCGAGGCTGCTCATGGCCTGACCCCAGTGGGCACCGTGCTCACGACAGGCCGGCCATCAAGCAGGTCCGCCCCGCGCTTCAGCCAGGCGCGAACGGCGGCGGGGTCGCCATCGAAGAACTCGGCAACGCGCAGCCCCTGTCCGCCGAAGCCACGCGCTGCATTCATGCCGGCCTCGTCGGTGAAATCGTCGCCGACGAAGATCGGATTGCGGCCGGCGAAGGGCGCAGACGCCATCAGGCGTTCGACCGCATGCCCCTTGGAGGCGGCGCGCGGCCCGATCTCGACCGCCTCGCGCGCCGGGATCAGCCGAAACCACGGATGATCGTCAGCCACCAGTGCGCGCACCAGGCGCCACACATCGTCGCCATGCTCGGGCGCCAGCCGATAGTGGACGGCGCAGCCATGCGGCTTGGCCTCGATCAACACGCCGGGCCATCGCTCGGCGGCGACGGCCAGCGACTCACGCCAGACCTCGGGCATGGCAAGGCCCGCCGGCATTTCTTCCAAAGTGCCATCTTCGTAGCGCAGCACGACGCCGTGTTCGCCCGCGGCGCTGGCCGAGAATGGCGCGAGCAGACGATCGACGATGGCAAGCGGCCGACCGGTCACGATGGCGAGCGCACCGGCCAGCAGACGATGAAGACGAAACAGCAAGTCCGGCAGGACGGGCGGCACGATGACCAACTCCGGTGTCGCCGCGATCTCGAGCAGCGTCCCGTCGAGATCGAGAAACAGCGCCGACATCGGGTCGAGTTCAGGTGGTGTCATCCTGGCCGTACCCCCTTTGCGCCAATGATCAACTTCATCTCGGGCGCGAGGGGACCTATGACCACAACACGCCGCTTGCGGGGCGTTCCGGCGAGCAGCCCCGTCTTGCGCGTGAGGACTTAACGCCTGTCGTCGATCCGGGTTCCGCAAAAAGCCGCGTGGCGATACCGTGGCGAACGCAGCTAGCGCAGCCCGCCCAGCTTCTGCCAGAACGGCCGGCCCGATTCGAAGGCGGCCGCCGCGGGCGAGATGCCGGCGTCACGCAGGCTGCGGGCGTCCATCTGCGCCAGGCAGCGCCTGGCCACCGTGCGCTCGCGCCATACGGCGACGGTGACGGCGAGGCGCTTGCGGAATGACGGTGGCGTCACGGCGCCGGCCGGCGTCACGAACAGATCCGGCTCGATGGTGAGACGATCGCGGGACTGGAAGCTCATCGATCCCTCCTTGGGTTGATGGGCTCAACTTGGGCGCGGTCCGCCAGCCTCTCAATGACATGGCAGGTAATCAGACGCGCGCGTGGTCCTCGCGTGGGCATTGAGTAGGGTCTGCCTATAGGTTTTCTGGTGCCGGTATGGGTGCCGGGACAGGCTAGGCTGCCGTCACACCGATCGATGGAGAATTGAGAGATGCTCCCCTCCCAACGCGCGTTGTTCGACATTCCGCGCGACGTCTGTTTCATGAATGCTGCCGCCTGGAGCCCCCTGCCGCTCGCGGTGCAGGAGGCCGGCCGCGCCGGCGTCGGCCGAAAAGGCCAGCCGTGGAAGCTCGATGGCCAGTTCATGGCCGGCCAGCACGAGCGGGCGCGCAAGGCGGCGGCGGCTCTGATCGGCGCCGATCCCGTCGACGTGGCGCTGATCCCCTCCGTCGGCTACGGCGTGTCGACCGCCGGCAAGGTGCTGGCGATCCCGCGCGGCAGCCGTGTGCTGGTGCTGCAGGACGACCATACCTCGCCGGTGCTGGAGTGGATGAGCCGTGCCGAGGCCGGCGGTTTTACCGTCGAGCCCGTGCCGCAGCCGACGGACGGCGACTGGACCTCGGCCGTGCTGGAGGCGATCGAACGCAACGGTGCGGCGCCCCTCGGCCTGGTCTCGATTTCCTCGGTCCACTGGTCGGACGGCGGCGCGCTCGACATGCCGCGCGTCGCGGCGGCGGCCAAGGCCAAGGGTGCTGCCCTGCTGATCGACGCCACGCACGATGCCGGCGTGCGCCGCATCGACGTGAAGACGCTCGATCCCGATTTCCTGATCTTCCCGACCTATAAATGGGTCCTCGGCCCCTACGGCCGGGCCTTCATGTATGTCGCCAAGCGCCACCAGAACGGCGTGCCGCTCGAGCAGACCGCTCCGGCGCGCAAGGGCGTGGCGGCCGAGCAGAAGGTCTATTTCCGCGATCTCTCCTATGCCGACGGCGCGCGCCGTTACGACATGGGCGAACGCGACCACTTCATCACGCTCGAAATGGCCGCGGTCGGCATGGAGATGATGGCGGGCTGGGGCAATGGGCCGATCGTGGAGCGACTCGGCATGCTCACCGACCGGCTGGCCGAGGGCCTCGGAAATTCGGGCGTGCGCGTGCTCGACCGCAAGCTCCGCGCACCGCATCTGCTCTGCCTGCACTTCCCCAAGGGCATGGCCGACGACCTGCCGCAGAGGCTCGCGGCGGAGAACGTCCATGCCGCACCGCGACTCGGTCGGCTGCGCATCAGCCCGCACGTCTACAACGACGAGGAAGACGTCGACCGCTTCGTCGAGACGTTCAAGCGCGTCGCCCGCTGAGCTGTGATACGTTCGCGCGGGGATAACGGGGAAGGGATTGCCATGCGTACCAGTCGTCGCGCGTTGCTGATCGGAGCCACGATGCTGCCCGCCGCGGCGGCTCTGCGTCAGGCCTGGGCGCAGGACAAGTTTCCCAGCCGGCCGATCAAGATCATCGTGCCCTTCCCGCCCGGCGGCGGCGTCGACCTCACCGCGCGCCTGCTGATGGAGCCGCTGTCCAGGGAACTCGGCCAGCCGATCGTGATCGAGAACAAGAGCGGCGCCGGCGGCATCATCGGCGTCGAAGCGATGTCGCACGCCCCGCCAGACGGCTACACGCTCTCCCTCACCGGCGTCGGCACGCTCACCGCCGGACCGCATCTGCGCAAGATGCCCTACGATCCGATGGCGCTGTCACACATCACGCGGCTGGTGCGCATGCCCTTCATCGTGGCGGTGCGCAACGACCTGCCGGCCAAGACTTTGCCTGAGTTCATGGAGCTGGCGAAACGCCAGGAGCTGCGCTGGGCCTCGGGTGGCATCGGCACCAGCCAGCATCTCGCGGGCGAGCTGTTCACGCAGATGTCGGGCCTGAAGATGATCCACGTGCCCTATCGTGGCACCGGACCGGCCCTGAACGATCTCGCCGCCGGCATCGTCGACGCCTATTTCGGCGACCCCGCCACCCTGGGCCTGATCCGCGGCGGTAAGGCCCGCGCCATGGCCGTGACCTCGCCCGAGCGCTGGCCCGTCCTGCCCGAGACTCCGGCGATCGCCGAAGTGGTGCCGGGCTATCAGGCCGAGAACTGGTACGCGATCGCCGCTCCGCCCAAGACGCCGGAGCCGGTCATGGCCGTGCTGACGGCCGCGATCCTGAAGGTCATGGCCGACCCGGCCGTGAAGGCCAAGTACGACGAGAACGGGCTCCATCCCGCGACCCTGTCGCGCGCCGACTACATCGCCTACCTGCAGCGCGACCTGAAAACCTGGGGCGACGTCGTCGCCAAGGGCAACATCAAGATCGACGCCAACTGATGTCCGCTCGCCTGGCCGTCGATATCGGCGGCACGTTCACCGACGTGGTGCTGGAAACCGGCACAGCGGCCCATTCCATCAAGCTGCTGACGACGCCCGACGCGCCCGAGCGCGCGGTGCTGGACGGCGTGCGCGCCATCCTGTCCGAAGCCAAGGTCGCGGCATCCGACGTGACGCTGGTGGTGCATGGCACGACGCTCGCCACCAACGCCCTGATCGAGCGCAAGGGCGCACGCACCGCCCTGCTCACGACCGACGGCTTCCGCGATTCGGTCGAGATGGCCTGGGAGCACCGCTTCGAGCAGTACGACATCTACATGGAGCGGCCCGAACCGCTGGTACCGCGCGACCTGCGCTTCGGCATCCCGGAGCGCGTGGCGGCCGACGGCGCCGTGCTGCTGGCGCTCGACGAGAAGGCCGTGCGCGCCGTCGCCATCGAATTGCGTCAGCGCAAGATCGAGGCGGTGGCCGTCTGCTTCCTGCACAGCTTCACCCACGAGGCGCACGAACGCCGCGCCGGCGCGATCCTGGCCGAGGAGTTGCCGGATGTGGCGATCTCGCTCTCCTGCGAGGTCTGCCCCGAGATCCGCGAGTACGAGCGTACCTCGACCACCATCGCCAACGCCTACGTGCTGCCACGCATGGCGGGCTATCTCGGCCAGCTCGAGCGCGACCTCAAGAAAGAGGGCATCGCCGGCCCCCTGCTGCTGATGATGTCGTCGGGCGGCATCACCACGGTCGACACGGCGCGACGCTACCCCGTGCGGCTGGTCGAATCGGGCCCGGCCGGCGGCGCCATCCTGGCGCTCACGGTCGCAGCCGAGAACGCGGTGGCCAGGGCCGTCGCCTTCGACATGGGCGGCACCACGGCCAAGCTCACCCTGCTCGACGATCTGGAACTGCAGCGCTCGCGCCAGTTCGAGGTCGCGCGCGCCTATCGCTTCGTACAGGGCAGCGGGCTCCCCGTTCGCATCCCGGTGATCGAACTGGTCGAGATCGGCGCCGGCGGCGGCTCGATCGCCCGGCTCGATGCGCTGGGCCGCATCCAGGTCGGCCCCGATTCGGCCGGCAGCGTTCCCGGCCCCGCCTGCTACGGCAATGGCGGCACCGAACCCACGGTAACCGACGCCGACACGGCGCTGGGCCGACTCGATCCCGCCCGTTTCGCCGGCGGCGCCCTCCCGCTCTATCCCGACAAGGCCAAAGCCTCGCTGCAGGCGCTGGCCGTCGCACTCAAGACCGATGCCCAGGGCGCGGCGGCGGGTGTGGCCGAGATCGTCGACGAAACCATGGCGAGTGCGGCCCGCGTGCACGCCGTCGAGAACGGCAAGGACACTGCCGACCGCACCCTCATCGCTTTTGGTGGTGCCGCACCGCTCCACGCCGCGCGGCTGGCCCGCAAGCTCGGCATGAAGCGCGTCGTGGTGCCGGTCGGCGCCGGCGTGGGCTCCGCTTTCGGCTTCCTCCGCGCGCCGATCGCCTACGAGGTGGTGCGCACGCGCCATATCCGGCTCGACATGTTCGACGCCAAGATGCTGAACGAGCTGTTCGCCACCATGCGCGCCGAAGCCGAGGCCGTCGTGCGGCCGGCGGCGCCCGGCGAGGAACTGGTCGAGACGCGCCACGCCTTCATGCGCTACCGCGGCCAGGGCCACGAGATCGCGGTGCCCCTGCCCAACGCCGCCTTCGCCGCCGATGCCGCGCCCGACCTGCGCCGCCGCTTCGAGGCGACCTATGAAACGGTGTTCGGCCGCGCCATCCCCAAGCTCGAGGTCGAGGCGCTGACCTGGACGCTGTCGATCGCCACCGCGCGGCCGCTGCCCAAGCCGGTGAAGGATCTGGCGAAGAGCGCCGCCCCCGCACCGGTCGGCCATCGCGAGGTTCTGGATCCGGCGAGCGGCCGGCGCGAGAACGCTGCTATCCACGAACGGACGGCGCTCAGGCCCGGCATGTCCCTCGACGGGCCGGCGCTGATCGTCGAGGATGGCACCACGACGGTGGTGCCGCAGGGCTTTGCCGCCCGCATCAATGCCGTCGGCCAGATCGTCCTGGAGGACATCGCATGAGCACGGCCCCCAACTCCTCATTGGGCGACATCCGCCTGCAAGTGATGTGGAACCGGCTGCTGTCGGTGGTCGAGGAGCAGGCCCGCGCCCTGGTGCGCACCGCCTTCTCGACCAGCGCCCGCGAGGCCGGCGACATCTCGGCCGGCGTGTTCGACCTCAAGGGCCAGATGCTGGCGCAGGCCGTCACCGGCACGCCGGGCCATGTGAATTCGATGGCGCGGAGCGTCATTCACTTTATCCGCGAGTTCCCGGTCGAGACCATGAAGCCGGGCGACGCCTATGTGACCAACGATCCGTGGAAGGGCACCGGCCATCTCTACGACATCGTCGTCACCTCGCCCGCGTTCCACAACGGCAAGCTGGTGGCGCTGTTCTCCTGCACCACCCACGTGGTCGATATCGGCGGACTGGGGCAGTCGCCCGACGGGCGGCAGGTGTTCCACGAAGGCCTGTTCCTGCCGCTGCTGCCGCTGATGCGCGAAGGCGTGATCGACGAGAGCGTGATGCGCATCGTGCGCGCCAATGTGCGCGAGCCCGTACAGGTCGAGGGTGACCTTCATGCCCTGATCGGCTGCAACGGCATCGGCGAAAAGCGGCTCTCCGGCATGATGGCCGAGCACGGCATCGACAATCTCGACGAGCTCGGCAACCACATCATCGAGAAGAGCCGCGCCGGCATGGTGGCGGCCATCTCCAAGCTGCCGCGTGGCACCTGGAAGGGCCATATGCGGATCGACGGCTACGATGCGCCGATCGACCTGCATGCCGCGGTCTCGATTCACGCCGACCACATCGCCGTCGACTATGCCGGCACCTCGGGTTCGTCGATCTACGGCATCAATTCGCCGATGTGCTACACTGAGGCTTATACGGCCTTCGGCATCAAATGCGTCGTGGCGCCGACCATTCCCAACAATGCCGGCACGCTCGATTCGATCCTGGTGACGGCGCCCGAGAACACCATCGTCAATGCGCTGTTTCCGGCTGCGGTGAACGCCCGCAGCACGATCGGCCACATGCTGCCCGACGTCTGCTTCGATGCGCTGCACCAGGTGATCCCCGGCCGCGTGCCGGCCGAGGGCACCTCCAACCTCTGGAACCTGAAGCTCGGCGCCGGCCATGGCATGACCGGCACCATCGGCAACAGCCGGCCCTTCATGGTGACGACTTTCCATTCCGGCGGCACCGGTGCCCGGCCGACGCTGGATGGGCTCTCGGCCACGCCCTTCCCGTCGGGCGTGCGCAACGTGCCGGTCGAGATCACCGAGACCATCGCGCCCGTCGTGGTGTGGAAGAAGGAATACCGCCAGGACTCCGGCGGC
Source organism: Reyranella sp. (assembly GCF_004296935.1). Classification (GTDB taxonomy): domain Bacteria; phylum Pseudomonadota; class Alphaproteobacteria; order Reyranellales; family Reyranellaceae; genus Reyranella. The sequence continues at coordinate 24,898 of NZ_SCVH01000106.1, read as the reverse complement.
GCCGGCCAGTATCGCGGCGGGCTGGGCCAGGTGATGGAGGTCGAGCACCGCGAGGGCGCGCCCTTCGGCATCTTCGCCACCTTCGAGCGCGTAAAGCATCCGGCGCGTGGCCGCGATGGCGGCAAGCCGGGCGCCAACGGCCGGCTGTCGCTGGCCTCGGGCGAGGTGATGAAGGCCAAGGGCTTCCAGACCATCCCGGCCGGCGAGCGGCTGGTGGTCGAGATGCCGGGCGGTGGCGGCTTCGGCGATCCCGCCAAGCGCGACCGCGCCCAGGTCGAACGCGACGTGCGGCTGGGGCTGGTCAGCAAGGAAAAGGCGAAAGCCGACTACGGGGTCGAGGGGGATTGAGCGGCCGGCCCGACCGACGGTCGCAGCAGCTATTCCAAGAACGACGAGCGCGGACGGCCCGCCGGCTGTAGCATCCGCGCCAAGAAATGAACGAGGAAACGACGATGTGGCAACCGAATGAACGCTACCCCGATCCGGCGGTGCGCGTGCTCGACCCGTCTTTTGGCCAATACCGGCTGGCGCTGGCGTCGGTCGAACGGCTCTACACCGGCTGCCGCTGGGCCGAGGGGCCAGTCTGGTTCGGCGACGGCCGCTATCTCCTGTGGAGCGACATCCCCAACAACCGCGTGCTGCGCTGGGACGAGGAGACCGGTGCGGTCTCGGTGTTCCGCAAGCCTTCGAACAATGCCAACGGCCACACCCGCGACCGCCGCGGCCGGCTGATCGCCTGCGAGCACGATGCGCGGCGCATCGTGCGTTTCGAGTATGACGGCGCCATCACGGTGCTGGCCGATTCCTACAACGGCAAGCCGCTGAACTCGCCCAACGACGTCGTGGTGAAGTCCGACGGCTCGGTGTGGTTCAGCGATCCGGTGTTCGGCATCCTGGGCTACTACGAGGGCCACAAGGCCGCGAGCGAGAACAAGCCCGCCGTCTATCGCCTCGATCCGGCGACCGGCAAGCTCACGATGATGGCCGACGACATTCCCGGCCCCAACGGCCTTGCCTTCTCGCCCGACGAGAAGAAGCTCTATGTCGTGGCCTCGCGCGCCGAGCCGCATCGCACGATCGTCGCCTACGACGTTTCCGCCGACGGCCTGAAGATGAGCGGCGGCAAGGTGCTGATCGATGCCGGTCCGGGCGGCTCGCCCGACGGCTTCCGTGTCGATGTCGACGGCAACCTGTGGTGCGGCTGGGGCATGGGCAATGCCGAGCTCGACGGCGTGCGCATCTTCAACAAGGACGGCAAGCCGATCGGCCATATCGACCTGCCGGAGCGCTGCGCCAACCTCTGTTTCGGCGGCCGCCATCGCAACCGCCTGTTCATGACGGCGAGCCATTCGCTCTATGCGCTCTACGTCAACACCCAGGGCGCGCCCGGCGGCTGATCGGTTCATGTCCGGCGTCGATTCGAGTTATTCGTGGTGGCGTCTGGCCGCCAGCGTGACGCTGAGCACGGTGGGCGGCATCGGCATGTGGTGCCTGGTCGTCGCCCTGCCGATCGTGCAGATCGACCTCGGCGTCAGCCGCGCCGACATCTCCTTCGCCTACACCATGAACACGATGGGCTTTTTCGTCGGCGGCGTCGCCCTGGGATGGCTGGTCGATCGCCGCGGCATCGTCGTCACCGCGATCATGAGCGCGATCGGCCTCGCGGCGGGCTTCGCCGGCGCTGCGATGGCGCCCTCGCTTGTCCTGTTCGCCGCGGCCCAGGCCCTGATCGGCTTCAGCGCAGCCGCCACCTTCGCGCCGCTGGTCGCCGACGTCTCGCACTGGTTCCTGAAGCGCCGCGGCATGGCCGTCGCCATCGCAGCGTCTGGCAACTATCTCGCCGGCACGGTGTGGCCGCCGATCGTCGAGCGGCTGATGCGCGATCACGGCTGGCGCGACACCTTCCTGGCCGCATCCGTCCTCTGTCTCGTGGCCATGGTGCCGCTCGCCTTCGCACTCCGCCGCAAGCCGCCCCACCACGCCGAGCAGGCCGGCGGCATCGCCGGGTCGGCGGGCGTGGCCGCCCATTCGGCGCGTTCGCTCGGACTTTCGCCCAATGCCCTGCAGGCCGTCATGGTCGTCGCCGGCATTGCCTGCTGTGTCGCCATGTCGATGCCGCAGGTCCATGTCGTCGCCTACTGCGCCGACCTCGGATACGGCGTCGCCAGGGGCGCGGAGATGCTGTCACTGATGCTGGGCTTCGGCATCGTCAGCCGGATCGCCTCGGGGTGGATCGCCGACCGGGTCGGCGGCATCAAGACGCTGATCCTGGGCTCGACGCTGCAATGCCTGGCACTGGTCTTCTACCTGATCGATGACTCCCTGAACTCGCTCTACATCGCTTCGGCGCTGTTCGGCCTGTTCCAGGGCGGCATCGTGCCGTCCTACGCCATCATCGTGCGTGAATACTTCCCGCCCAAGGAAGCGGGCTTCCGGGTCGGCATCGCCGTGTCGTCGACCTTGATCGGCATGGCCCTGGGCGGCTGGATGGGCGGCGTGCTGTTCGATATGACAGGCTCGTATCGCGCCGCCTTCATCAACGGCATCGCCTGGAACGTGCTGAACTTCGCGGTGGCGTTTTGGCTGCTGATGCGCCAGAGCCGCCGCAACGTCTACGCCTGAGGGAATCCCGCCATGCGCATCACGGCCATCCGCGACATCGTCTCGCCGATCCGCTCCAACATCGCCAACGCCTACATCGACTTCAGCCAGATGACGGCGAGCGTGGTGGCGATCGAGACCGACCTGAAAGTCGATGGCAAGCCGGTGGTGGGCTACGGCTTCAACTCCAACGGCCGCTATGCCCAGCACGGGCTGTTAGGCGAGCGGTTCATCCCGCGCCTGAAGGCCGCCAAGTCCGATTCTCTCCTCGACGGCGAGGGCCTGATCGATCCGGCGAAGTGCTGGGCCGCGATGATGGCCAACGAGAAGCCGGGCGGTCACGGCGAGCGTTCGGTGGCCGTGGGCGTGCTCGACATGGCGCTGTGGGATGCCCTGGCCAAGGCCAAGCGCGTGCCGTTGTGGAAGCTGCTGGCCGACCGCTACAACGGCGGCGCGCACGACGACAAGGCCTGGGTCTATGCCGCCGGCGGCTACTACTATCCCGGCAAGGATATCGAGGCGCTGCAGGACGAGATGAAGGGCTATCTCGAGCTCGGCTATTCCTGCGTGAAGATGAAGGTGGGGGGCGTGCCGCTCGCCGAGGACATCAAGCGCATCGAGGCGGTGCTGAAGATCGTAGGGACCGGCGAGCGCCTCGCGGTCGACGTCAACGGCAAGTTCGATCTCACCACCGCCATCGACTTCGGCAAGGCGATCGAAGGCTATGGCCTGCGCTGGTACGAGGAGCCGCTCGATCCGCTCGACTACCTGGCGCACGCGGCACTCGCCACCCAGTACGCCCCGCCGCTCGCCACCGGCGAGAACCTCTTCTCCATGCAGGACGCCCGCAACCTGGTGCGCCACGGCGGGCTCCGGCCCGACCGCGACATCCTGCAGTACGACCCGGCGCTCAGCTACGGCCTGGTCGAGTACCTGCGCACGCTGGAGATGCTGAAGGCGCACGGCTGGTCGCCAAGGCGCTGCGTGCCGCACGGCGGCCACCAGTTTGCGCTGAACATCGCGGTCGGCCTGCAGTGCGGCGGCAACGAATCCTACCCGCAGGTGTTCGCGCCCTTCGGCGGCTTCGCCGACGATTGTCCGGTCGTCGACGGCCGTGTGGCGCTGCCGGACGCGCCCGGGATCGGCTTCGAGCGCAAGGCCGATCTCTGGGCGGTCATGAAGACCGCCTGAGGCGGCGACCCGACCTCAGGCGCGGAAGTTGTCCCAGCCGCCGCCGTGGGTCTGGTATCGGCCGTCCTGGGGCGTACCCGTCTGGCACGCCGCCAGCGCGACGCCGGCAAGGAGGGCCACGATCATCGCGAGGATTGTCGATCGATGCGTCATCATGGGATCGATATTGGTCGGATTACTCGGGCTTCAACAGGCCTAACCTCAACAGTTCAGACACATTCTCTTGATCGGCCTTGAGGGCCGCCGCGAACTGCTCGGGTGTCGAGGGCCGGACGATGGCGCCCAGTTCCCGCAGCCGCTTGCCCGCCGCCTCGTCCCTGAGGCCGGCCACGACGCCCTGGTTCAAGCGGGCAATCACGGCCTTGGGCGTGTCGACATGGGCGAACACACCGGCCGTCGTGTTGCCGTCGAACGGCTTGCTGCCGAGATCGCCCAGGGTCGGCACGTCGGGAAGCTGCGGAATGCGCTCGAGGCCGAAGGTCGCGAGCGGCCGGAGCTTGCCGGACTGGATGTGCGGCATCGAGCTGGTGAGCTGATCGACGTAGCAGTCGATGTTGCCCGCCAGCAGGTCGGCGATGCCCGGGCCCGAGCCGCGGTAGGGGATGACGTTGAACTTGATGTTCTCGTTCAGCTGCAGGCGCAGGATGGCGACATGGTTGGTGGTGCCGTTGCCGGGCTGGCCGACGCTGACCGTGCCGGGCTTGGCCTTGGCTTCCGCCAACACGCTCTTCATGTCGGGGAAACGGCTGTCGGCCCGCGTCACCATCAGGGTCGGCACGGTGGTGAGGATGCTGACCGGCGCGAACTGCGACAGCATCTCCTTCTTGCCGGCGAAGAGCGGCGCCACGTAACCCACGGTGAAGCTCGCCATGACGATGGTGTAACCGTCGGCCGGCGCGTTGTAGGCGAGTTCGAGGCCGACCACGCCGCCCGCACCCGGCTTGTTGTCGATCAGGATGCCCTGGCCGAGCTGACGCCCCATCGGCTCGGCCACGATGCGCGAGGTGACGTCGTAGTTGCCGCCGGGCGCGAAAGGGATGATCCAGCGGATCTGCTTGGCGGGAAAAGCCTGTGCCTTTGCCGAACCGCCGGCTGTCACCGCCGCGACAACGCCAGCACCAACGAAGCCTCGTCGTCCAAGTCTCGCCATTTCTACCCTCCCTGGGGAACAGCAGGATATCGAACTCGAGGCTGATGCCTAACGGAGAATGGCGATGCTCTCGACCAGCGAACGTCGCCCCCCGGCCCGGGCTTCAGCGGAAGACGAGGACCGACGTCGTGCTGTGGGTCAGCACTTTCGTGGTCTCGCTGCCGAGCACGAGAGCGGAGATGCCGCGTCGGCCGTGCGACGCCATGGCGATCAAGTCGCAGCCCTTGCTCGTCGCCGTCTCGATGATCGCCTCGTAAGGATGGTCATGCTCGACCTGGACGGTCTCGCAGGGCACTCCGGCCGCCTTGGCCTTGGCCAGGGCTGCCTCGAGATGCCGGGCCGCCTGCTCCGCGGCATGCTGGTGATACCGGGTCTGCGACTGGGCGAGCTGGACGTATGCCGCCACCATCATGGGGGCGGGCTCAATGGTCGTGATCACGGTGACCCTGGCGCCGATCTCGCGCGCGAACGCGAGGCCCTTGTCGAGCGCAGCCTCCGACAACGCCGTGCCATCGGTGGGGATGAGAATGTGCTTGTACATCTGATTTCTCCTGAAAGGCCCAATGCGAGGGCCGTCGCCCGTTCCCTAGAGATGAACGGCCTTCATATGGGCTTCGGGATAGCGTGTGCCCGCCGCCGCACCGGGCGGCAAGGCCGCCGAGAGCTCTGCCACCTCGCCGGCCGAAAGGGCAACGTCCAGCGCCGCCAGATTCTCGTCGACGCGCTCGGCATGCTTGGTGCCCGGGATCGGCACGATGTCGCCACCTTGCGCCAGCAGCCAGGCGAGCGCCACCTGGCCCGGTTTGCAGCCCTTGGCCCGCGCCACGGCCTCGATCGCGGCGACCTTCACCAGGTTGCGCGCAAGATTGTCCGCCGCGAAGCGCGGGTGCCGGCCGCGGCCGTCGCCTTCGGGGATGTCGGCGGCCTGGCGCACCGCGCCGGTCAGCAGACTGCGGCCGAGCGGCGAATAGGCAACGAAGGAGATGCCGAGCGCCCGCGTGGTCTTGAGCGTCTCCTCGGCATCGACGCGGAAGAGCAGGGAATATTCGCTCTGCACCGCGGCGATCGGATGGACGGCATGCGCCCGGCGAATCGTTTCGGGTCCCGCCTCGCTCAGCCCCAGCGCCCTCACCTTGCCCGCCTTTGCCAGATCGGCCATGGCGCCCACCGTGTCCTCGATCGGCACCGAGGGGTCGACGCGATGCTGGTAGTAGAGGTCGATCACCTCGACGCCCAGCCGCTTGAGGCTGGCCTCACAGGCGGCTTTCACGTGTTCAGGTCGACCGTCGACGCCGTTCTGCGTCTGACCGAACTTGGTCGCGAGAACTGCCTTGGCGCGCCGGCCACCGGCGAGCGCCTTGCCCAGCAGGGTCTCGTTGTGGCCCCAACCATACATGTCGGAACTGTCGAGCAGGGTGACGCCGCGGTCGAGCGCGTGATGGATGACTCGGATTCCCTCGGCGTCGTCGCTCTTGCCATAGGCGCCGGAGAGCGACATCAGGCCGAGTCCGATCGGAAATACCGTGAGATCGCTGCTGCCGAGTTTACGGGATTTGGCGCTGACTGCTGTCATGGTGTCCTCCTCGCGGTGGACACTAGGGTCTTTCCGACGTCGATTGAATAGAGTCTCTCCTCCCCTTGCGTGCAAGGGGAGGTGCCCGCGTCTTCGCGGGCGGAGGGGTCCCGCGCCTGTGAAGGCGCGTAGGCCACCTGTGAGACTCATGACCCCTCCGGCCCGTATGACGGGCCACCTCCCCAGCTTCGCTGGGGAGGAGAAGAAGCGATTCTGATTCAGTCGGAAAGACCCTAGCATGCGCCGGGCTTAGCCGTAGACGAACACCCGATCGTCGAGGTCGATCCCCGGCCACTGGTCCTTCTCGGTCCAGTAATCCTGGGTATGCTGCCATTCGGGCTTGTCGCCCCGCTTGGGCAGCAGGTGCATGCCGCGCATGAGGTAGCCCGGATTGAAATTGGTCGGATCGATCCAGGGCAGCAGGGGCATGTCCTTGTCCTCGGGCCGGAGCGCCACGGCGACCTTCTTCGCCTGCTTCTCCTTCATGTGCCCGAGCAGGCGGCACACGAAGTCGGCGACCAGATCGGCACGGAGCGTCCAGCTCGCCCGGAAGTAGCCGAACACCCACACCATGTTGGGCACGCCGGTGAACATCATGCCGCGGTAGGTGACCGTGTCGGCGAAGTCGAGCGGCTTGCCGTCGACGGCGAACTCGATGTCACCCAGGACATTCAAATTGAAGCCCGTGGCGGTGACGATGATGTCGGCCTCGAGGTCCTTGCCCGACTTCAGGTGAATGCCGGTCTCGGTGAAGCGCTCGATCTCGTCGGTGACCACCGAGGCGTGACCGGCACGGATGCCCCTGAAGAGGTCACCATCGGGAACGTAGGCGATGCGCTGCCGCCACGGCCGGTAGGTCGGCGTGAAATGCGTCGCCACGTCGTAGTCGGGGCCGAGGTAGGCGCGCACGCCGCCCAGCAGCTCCTTGGTCACGACCTCCGGCTCCTCGAAGGCGCGGCGCGTGAACACCGCCTGATCGTGCAGGATCTTGCGGCGCACGATCTCGTGGATCCAGCTTTCGTCGATCTGCAGCTGGCGTAGCGTGTCGGCGAGGTCGTTCGCGTTGCGGGCGGGAATGAAATAGGTCGGCGAGCGCTGCAGCAGGGTGACGTGGCCGCACTTGTTCGCGATCGCCGGCACGAGCGTCGCCGCGGTCGCTCCCGAGCCGATCACGACCACCTTCTTGCCGGCATAGTCGAGATCCTCCGGCCAGGTCTGCGGATGGACGATCCGGCCCTTGAAGCTCGACATGCCTTCCCACTCGGGCGTGTAGCCCTCGGAGTGCCGGTAGTAGCCCTGGCACATCCAGAGGAAATTCGCCGTGAAGCGGACGGTCTCGCCGGTATCGGTGCGCGTGGCTTCGATCGTCCAGCGATTGTCCTGGCTCGACCAGCGGGCCGAGGAAATCCTGTGGCCGTAGCGGATGTGCCGGCCGAGGTCGTTCTCGTCGATCACTTCACCCATGTAGGCCAGGATCTCGGCCGCCGTCGCGATCGGCGCGCTGGTCCACGGCTTGAAGCGGTAGCCGAAAGTGTAGAGATCGCTGTCGGACCGGATGCCCGGGTAACGATGGGTGAGCCACGTGCCGCCGAAGCTTTCCTGCGACTCGAGAACCACGAAGCTCGTGCCGGGGCACTGCTGGGTGAGGTGATAGGCGCCGCCGACGCCAGAGATGCCGGCGCCGACGATCAGGACGTCGAAATGCTCGGTCTTCTGGGCGGCGGCCGCAGGCAGGGTTGCTGTATCGGGCATGGGGTCGTGGTTTCTTTCTCGGACGCTTGGAGTAAGGCTATTGTGATCCTGCATTTCCTCCGGACCAATCGCCAATGTCGCTTCAATGGAAAGTGTCGCATCTCGATCGCATGGTGATCTGCGTTTCCGACGGCGTCGTCACGCTTAAGGACTTCCAGGAATATCTGGCCGCCCTCAAGAGGGAAAAGGCCCTGCGTTTTCCAAAGATATTCGTGGCGACGCAGGGCAAATCCGGCATGAGCGACGCGGAAAGAGTGAAACTCGCGGGGCTCCTGACCAACTTCCTCGAGATCGACGGCCTCGGTCCTTTCGCCGTGGTCGCGGGCTCGAAGAGGAACGACGGGCTGGCCGCGGTCTTCAAGTCGCTCGCCAGCATCCGGCGGCCGATGCGGCTGTTCCCGGACATCCACGCCGCTCGGAAGTGGCTGAGTACCAGGTCGGCGACGTGAGGTTGGGGCAAAGTCGGCAATATCAGATCATCGCATCGTAGTCGGCGTGCGAACCGATCCAGAACCACAAAAGACCTTCATCAACCCCAAGAGCCAGCGCGCGATAGCGCGCACCAACGCGAACCGACCAGAAACGGCCCACCTTCTTCAACTGAAGGGACGGATGTCGTGGATTTTCTTTGAGGAGAGCGTAATTCTTATCGGCCAGAGCCCGGACGTCTTCCGGAAGTCTCGCGTAGGATTGCCAGAATGCCGGACTGGCGAAATGCCTCACAGTTCGCGCGCGCGACCGCCCCGGAGATCCGAAAGCGCCTGCTCGGCCAGCCGATCGAGCCTACCCGTCGAAGCGTCACGCTCGATCTTCTTATCGAAACGGGTCGCCTCGAATTCCTCGAACCAGGCCCTGAAGCGGGCGAGCTGATCGATCGGCAATTCGGCTACGGCTTTTTCGATGTCTTCCAAGTTGGCCATGATGGTTCCGAGGGTAGCATCCGAAGGGGCGTCTGCCCACACTTGCGGAGAGTCGTCAGGAGGGTGGGATTGGCTCGGCTTCGCCTCGCCGGCCTTCGCTACGCTCAGGCTCGAACCCTGGGTTCGTCCACCGTGCCCGCTGCACCATTCAACATCAGGGCCCGAACGGGCCCTGATGTTGAATGGCGGAGAGGGTGGGATTCGAACCCACGGTACGCTTGCACGCACAACGGTTTTCGAGACCGTCCCGATCGACCACTCTGGCACCTCTCCGGGCGCCGGGTTATAGGCGGGAGAAATTGCCGGGGCAACTACCTCGGCGAGGCGGGGAAGCGACATGAAGTTGCCGGAAAAGGGGCTCGCCTGGCCCGAGATCGAGGCCCGGCTGCAGGCCGCCAAGAAGGACGACTTCTCGTGGCGGGACGGCCGGATGGCCGTCTACTACTACTATCTGGATGACGAGCTGGCCGAGGTGCAGAAGCGCGCCTACGCCGCTTTCTGGACCGAGAACAGCCTCGGCAAGCGCGCCTTCCCCTCCCTCGCCAAGCTCGAGAACGACGTCGTCGATTTCGGCCTCTCGCTCATGAACGCCCCCGAGGATGCGGCCGGCACCTTCACCTCGGGTGGCTCCGAAAGCATCTTCCTCGCCGTCCAGACGGCGCGCGACTGGGCGCGCGCCACCAAGGGCATCGACAAGCCCAATTTCGTCGTGCCGCGGACCGCCCATCCCGCCTTCAGCCGCGCCGGCCACGCACTCGGCATCGACGTGCGCCGCGTGCCCACCACGCGGAACGACTTCAAGGCCGACGTCGGCGCCATCGCCTCGAAAATCGACGACAACACCATCGGCCTCGTGGGCTCGGCCCCCTGCTATCCGTTCGGCGTGTTCGATCCGATCCGCGAACTGGGCGCGCTGGCGCAATCGCGCGGCCTGTGGCTGCACGTCGATGCCTGCGTCGGCGGCTTCCTCTCGCCCTACGTGAAGCGCCTCGGCCATCCCGTGCCGGACTGGGATTTCGCGGTGCCGGGCGTCACCAGCCTCTCGACCGACCTGCACAAGCACGGCATGGCGGCCAAGGGCGCGTCGCTGCTGCTGCTGCGCGCGAAGGAACTGAAGGAGAAGCACCAGACCTTCGACTTCCGCGAATGGGAGCGCGGGCCCTACGTCGCCTGGACGATGCAGGGCACGCGGCCGGGCGGCGCGATCGCCGCCGCCTGGGCGACGCTGAACTACCTGGGGGACGAGGGTTATCTGCGCTGTGCCCGCCTGATCATGGACAACAAGAAGGCGCTGATCGACGGCATCGGCCGCATCCCGGGCCTGGCCGTGCTGGAGCCCAGCGAACTCTCGATCTTCGTCACCCGCTCGGCCGATCCGGCCCTCGACATCGGCGCGGTATCGGACGCCATGGGCAGCCGCGGCTGGCTGATCGGCCGCCAGGTCGAGCCGCCGGGCATCCACATGCACCTGAACCCCAGCCACGAGCGCATGGTGGGCGATTATCTGGGCGATCTCGCCTGGGCGGTCGGACAGGCCCGGCAATCCGGCGCCAGGTCCCACGAGGCCGGCTCGACCTACTGAAAAGAGAAAGTTGCAACTTCAGCAGGAATATGCCTATATTTCCTATAGGCTGGCGCTTGGACTGCGCCGGCCTCTGTCATGTCCGGCAAGACCTCCCGTGGCCGCCCACGGGTTTGCGCAATGCGCTCAGGTGCAGCCGCCGCGGGTCCTGACCCGTGGACAGTCCCAAGAACGACCCCGTCCCAACTCGGCGCCAGATAACGACGCCAGAACAGACACTTAACGACACCCTGGGCACAGGGTGCACCGGGGCAGTGCGATCAAAGATTTCGCGAAACGCGAGAAAAGCCCGTGGAATAAGGCTTATCCCGGAGTCGGGCCCAACTTCGGGCCCAACACTCCCTCAATTCAGGTGGGCCGGCCGGGCCCTCTGAAAGATTGAATTTGCTGGCTCTTCGGCGGGCGGAGAGCCGGATTTCGGTCGGCTGAGTTGGGCCCTTTTTGCAAAGTTGGGCCGGGCTGTTCGGCCGCTCGCCGGGCGGCCGCGGGGCACAGGGAAAGCCGCCCGGGCGGCCCTCTCACCGACGTTGACTCGGAAGGCTTCCTGCGTATATTCCGCCCTCTTCCGGCGGGTCACTCAGGCCCGCCGCGTTCTTTCGTGCTTTCCCGCATTTGGGCCCGGATCCGGCCGCTTCCCCCAAGGGGTGGTGGAGGGTGCCCCCGGACCGGGAGGCTTCAGTCAGGTGTCATCATGATCGCCGTTATCCGCACGGGTGGAAAGCAATACACAGTCGCCGCCGACGACACGCTCACGGTCGAAAAGATCGAGGGTGAGGCGGGCGCCAAGATCGAGTTCACCGACGTGCTGATGGTGGGCGAGAAGATCGGCGCGCCGACCGTGGCCGGCGCCAAGGTGCTGGGCTCGATCGTGAAGCAGGCCCGCGGGCCGCACCTGATCGTCTTCAAGAAGCGCCGCCGCCAGAATTCGCGGCGCAAGAACGGTCATCGTCAGGACCTGACGGTGGTCAAGATCGAACAGATCGTCGCCTAACCTCATCATCCTTTAGGGCGACCGGAGTAGAACGATGGCACATAAGAAAGCAGGCGGCTCCTCGCGCAACGGCCGCGACTCGGCCGGCAAGCGGCTGGGCGTGAAGCGCTTCGGCGGACAGACGGTCCTGTCGGGCAACATCCTGGTCCGCCAGCGCGGCACCAAGATGGACGCCGGCGAGAACGTCGGGGTCGGCCGCGACCACACGCTGTTCGCCACCGCCCCTGGCATCGTCTCGTTCCGCAAGCGGACGGGCGGCAAGGTCGAGGTGAACGTGCTCCCGGCGCCGGCCCAGAACCCGGCGAAGATGGCTGCCGAATAGCCGTTCCCACCCAATCGGAATTCGAAGGGGGAGCGGTCAACCGTTCCCCCTTTTCATTTCTGGACCCAACCCATGAAGTTCCTCGACCAGGCCAAGATCTACGTCCGCTCCGGCAACGGCGGCGCGGGGTCGGGAAGCTTTCGCCGCGAGAAGTTCATCGAGTACGGCGGCCCCGACGGCGGCGACGGCGGGCGCGGCGGTGACGTCGTCCTGGAATGCGTCGACGGCCTCAACACACTGATCGACTACCGCTATGCCCAGCATTTCAAGGGCGAGACCGGCCATCACGGCATGGGTGCCCAGAGGACCGGCGGCAAGGGCAAGGATGTCGTGTTGCGCCTGCCGCGCGGCACGCAGGTCTTCGCCGAGGACAACGAAACCCTGCTGGTCGACCTCACCACGATCGGCCAGCGCGTCATCCTGGCCAAGGGCGGCGACGGCGGCTACGGCAACCTGCACTACAAGAGCTCGACCAACCGCGCGCCACGCCGTGCCGACAAGGGCTGGCCGGGCGAGGAGCGCTGGGTGTGGCTCAGGCTGAAGCTGATCGCCGATATCGGCCTGGTGGGCCTGCCCAACGCCGGCAAGTCGACCTTCCTGTCGTCCAACTCGAACGCACGCCCCAAGATCGCCGACTATCCCTTCACCACGCTCCATCCCGGCCTCGGCGTGGTGAAGGTGGGCGAGCGCGAGTTCGTCATGGCCGACATTCCCGGCCTGATCGAGGGCGCCCATGAAGGCGCCGGTCTCGGCACGCGCTTTCTGGGCCACGTCGAGCGCTGCCGCGCACTGCTGCATCTGGTCGACGGTACGCAGGACGATGTCGCCGATGCCTACCGTACGGTGCGTGCCGAGTTGCGCGCCTACGGCGGCAACCTCGCGCGCAAGAAGGAGATCGTGGCGCTCAACAAGACCGACGCCATGACGCCTTCGGACATCGAAGCCAAGCGCGCCAGGCTCGCCAAGGTGAGCCGCAAGACGGTGCACGTCATCTCGGCCGTCGCCGGCCATGGCGTGCAACCCCTGCTCCACGAGTTGATGAAGCTGGTCGAGAAGCAGCGCGACACCGGCGCCAATTCGGGGAAGGAAGCGGCATGAGCCCGCTGGCCAGCTCGAAACGGCTGGTCGTCAAGATCGGCTCGTCGATCCTGGTCGATGAGGCCAAGGGCGAAATCCGCCACGACTGGCTGAAGGCCCTGACCGACGACGTCGCGCGCCTGCACAAAGGCGGCTGCGAGGTTGTGCTGGTCTCCTCCGGTGCCATCCGGCTCGGCCGCACGCACCTGAAGCTCGCCGCCGGCCCGCTGAAACTCGAGGAAAGCCAGGCCGCCGCTGCCACCGGCCAGATCCAGCTCGCCCACGCCTACCAGGCAGCGCTCGCGCGCCACGGCATCACGGTGGCGCAGGTCCTGCTGACGCTCGATGATTCCGAGGAGCGCCGCCGCTACCTCAACGCGCGCCAGACCATGGCCACGTTGCTCGGCCTCAAGGCCGTGCCGGTGATCAACGAGAACGACACGGTGGCGACCGACGAGATCCGCTTCGGCGACAACGACCGCCTGGGGGCCCGCGTCGCCGAGATGATCTCGGCCGACACGCTGGTGCTGCTGTCCGACATCGACGGGCTCTACACCGGCGATCCCCGCACCGACTCCGCCGCGAAATTCATTCCCGAGATTCGCGAGATCACGCCGGAGATCGAGGCGATGGGCGGCAGCGCCGCTTCCGAAATGTCGAACGGCGGCATGGTGACCAAGCTGATGGCCGGGCGCATCGCCATGGCCGCGGGCTGCCGCATGGCGATTGCCGACGGCCGGCCGGTCGGCGCGCTGGGCGCCCTGATCGACGCCAAGGCGCGTTGCAGCTGGTTCCTGCCCGAGGCCTCGCCGCTGTCGGCCCGAAAGAAGTGGATCAAGGGCTCGCTCAAGACCGCCGGCGCACTCACCGTCGACGATGGTGCCGTGAAGGCGCTGTCGTCCGGCAAGAGCCTGCTGCCGGCCGGCGTTACAGGAATAGACGGCGACTTCAAGCGCGGCGACGTGGTCGACGTAAAGGATCGCGCCGGCCGCGTGCTGGCGCGCGGGCTGGTGGCGTACGCCGCCGAGGATGCCCGCCGCATCGCCGGCCGCAAGAGCGCCGAGATCGAGCGCCTGCTGGGTTTCCGCGGCCGCGACGAGATCGTCCATCGCGACGACCTCGTGGTCGAGTGAGCGCCGGCAAGGCATACTGGAGCGGCCGATGAACATTCAGACCAAGCCCGCCGAGGATGCCGTCGCGATCGTGGCCGAGCTCGGCCGGCGCGCGAAAAGCGCCGCCACGGCGCTGCGCAATGCCGGCACCATGGCCAAAAACCGCGCGCTCACCGAGGCGGCCCGCCTGATCCGCGGCGAAAAGGCGGCGATCCTGGCCGCCAACGCCAAGGACATCGCCGCCGCCCAGGCCGCCGGCATGACGTCGGCCCTTCAGGACCGGCTGCTGTTGGACGACGCCCGCGTCGAGGCCATGGCCAGGGGCCTGGACGATATCGTGGCGCTGCCCGACCCGGTCGGCGCCAAGATCGAGGAATGGACCCGGCCGAACGGGCTCGTCATCAGCCGCGTGCGCGTGCCGATCGGCGTCATCGGCGTGATCTACGAGGCTCGCCCCAACGTCACCGCCGATGCCGGCGCGCTTTGCATCAAGTCGGGCAACGTCGTGGTGTTGCGCGGCGGTTCCGACAGCTTCCATTCCTCGCGCGCCATCGTCGAGTTGCTGCGCCGCGCACTGGCCACTGCCGGCCTGCCCGAGGATTGCGTCCAGCTCGTTCCCACCACCGACCGCGCCGCCGTCGGCGAGATGCTGCGGGCCATGGACTGGCTCGACCTCATCGTGCCGCGCGGCGGGCGCTCGCTGATCGACCGGGTCACCGAGGAAAGCCGGGTGCCTGTGCTGCGCCACTACGACGGCATCTGCCACGTCTATGTCGACCGCGATGCCGATATCGCCATGGCCCGCGATCTCGTGGCCAACGCCAAGATGCGCCGCGTGAGCGTCTGCGGCGCGGCCGAGACGCTGCTGATCGACCGCGCCGCGCTCGACACCCATCTGATGCCGGTGCTCGCCCGGCTGCACGAGCTCGACTGCGAAGTGCGCGGCGACGGCGAGGTGCAGAAGCGCGACGCCAGGGCCCTGCCCGCCACCGAGAAGGACTGGCGCACGGAATACCTGGCGCCGGTCATCTCGGTCGCCACGGTCGACGGCGTCGACGGCGCCATCCGGCATATCGCCGATTTCGGCAGCCAGCACACCGAGACCATCGTGACGGACAACGAGGCCACGGCCGCGCGCTTCCTGGGCGAAGTCGACAGCGCCATCGTCATGCACAATGCCAGCACCCAGTTCGCCGACGGCGCCGAGTTCGGCCTGGGGGCGGAGATCGGGATTTCGACCAACCGCATGCATGCGCGCGGACCGGTCGGGTTGGTCGAGCTCACCACCTACAAGAACATCGTGCGCGGCAAGGGCACCTTGCGCCCGTGATGGCGGCACACCATCCGATGCCCGGCGTGCCACGCGACACGACGCGCCGCATCGGCCTCCTGGGCGGTTCCTTCAATCCCGCCCATGAAGGCCATCGCCATGTCAGTCTGGAAGCCCTGAAGCGGCTCGACCTCGACGAAGTGTGGTGGCTGGTCTCGCCGCAGAACCCGCTGAAGAGCGACGACGGCATGGAGCCGCTGTCGACCCGCGTGGCGCGCGCGCGTCAGCTTGCCCGTCATCCCAGGATCCGGGTCGATGCGCCGGAACTGCAGCTCGGCACGCGCTACACGCTCGACACCGTGCGGGCGCTCAACCGACTCTACCCGCGTGCCCAGTTCGTCTGGCTGATGGGGGCCGACATCCTGCCCCAGCTGGTGCATTGGCTGGGCTGGCGCGACCTGTTCGCGGCGATCCCGATCGCCGCCTTCGCGCGGCCGGGCTGGGGCTATCCGGCGCTGGCCGCCGCAGCCCCGCGCGCCTTTGCGCGTTATCGGCTGGCGGCCGGCCAGGAGCGCCGCCTCGCCTCTTGCGAACCGCCGGCCTGGTGCTTTATCCCGAGCCGGCTGGACAGCCATTCCGCCACGGCGATCCGCGCCGTCCGGCCACGACGAACCAGAACGAAAGGAACGACCATCTCCGACCAAAATCCGTCTACAGGGGCGCGCCAGCTTCCCGACCGGAGCAAAGCCTCCAACGCGCTGCTCGCCCTCGCCCGCCACTCGCTGGAAGAAGACAAGGCCGAGGACGTCGTCGTCATCGACCTCAAGGGCAAATCCGCCTTCGCCGACTACATGGTGATCGCCTCGGGCCGCTCGAACCGCCAGGTCGTGGCCATCGCCGAACATCTGGCCGACAGGCTGAAGCAGGCCGGCCACGGCTACATCCCGGTCGAGGGCAAGCAGACCGGCGACTGGGTGCTGGTCGATGGCGGCGACGTCGTCGTCCATATCTTCCGCCCCGAGCCCCGCGCCTTCTATGCCCTCGAAAAGATGTGGGCACTCGAGGAAGAGGCGGCCGGGTCCAAGCCGGCGAAGCCCAAAGCCACCCGGGCCGCCCGCCCGCGACGACCCAAGAAGCCGGCGTGAAACTCCTGATCGCCGCCATCGGCCGCGCCACCCGCGGGCCGGAGCGCGATCTCTACGAGCACTACGCCGCCCGCATTCGCTGGCCGCTGGCGCTGCGCGAACTCGAGGAGAAGCGCAAGCTGCCGCCGGCCCAGCTGATCCTGCGCGAAAGCGAGTTGTTGCTGGACGCGGCGCCGGCCAAAGCCGTCCTGGTGGCACTCGACCGCCGCGGCAAGGTTCTGGACAGCGAGGCCTTCGCCGGCCGCCTTGGGCGCTGGCGCGACGAGTCCGTGCCCGATGTCGCCTTCCTGATCGGCGGCGCCGATGGGCACCCCGAATCGTTGCTGAAGCGAGCCGCCCTGGTGCTGTCCTTTGGCGCCATGACCTGGCCCCACCTGCTCGCCCGGGCGATGCTGGCCGAGCAGATCTACCGCGCCCAGCAGCTCCTCGCCGGACACCCCTATCACCGGGTGTGAATTGAGGGCTGGAATGGCGTCGATTTTGCCTCTGTTCTGACGAAAAACCGAGGCTACATTGGCCCCCATGCACACCCGTTCCCGGTGGCCCGCCGCCGCCATCGCCGCTGTCGCCCTGGCCGTCGTTTCCGCCGCCGCCCTGGCTCAGACCACGCCGTCTGCGAAGCCGGCGTTCAAGCCGGTGCGCAATGTTCCCTACGTGTCGATCTCGGGCGAGGACGGCAAGCAGCGCCACTACGAGACCAACGCCATCCCGCTGCTGTTCAACCGCGCCTGCTTCGGCTGGCGGATGTACCTCGGTGGGCCGAACCGCATCGTGTCGCTGACCGAGGTGCTGACGACCTCGCAGCCGGCCGAGCAGGTGATCGCCGGCCCCGAGACAGAGGTGAGCGCCGACAAGACCCGGGCGACGACGCGCATGCTGGAGACCGTCCAGGATGGCGTGCTGCAGCGCTCGTGGTGCATCATTCCAGGCGATCCGCCGGGAACCTACACCTACGACATCAGCATCGACGGCGAACCCCGCGGCGAGTTCGTGTTCTGCGCCATCGAGGTACCGGACCAAAATCCCAACACCGATCCGCGCGACCTCAACTGCCCCAACAAGTTCAACGCGGTCGAGCGCGAGCGCCCGCGCGCCGGCAAGCCCTCCTGATGGCTGCTTCCTCGCGTCCGCGACCCGCCGTCCTCTGCATCCTCGACGGCTGGGGCCATCGCACCGATCCCAGGGACAACGCCATCCTCGATGCGCGCACGCCCAACTACGACCGGTTGATCGCCACCTGCCCGCAGGGCCTGATCGACGCGTCGGAGACCTTCGTCGGACTGCCCAAGGGCCAGATGGGCAACTCCGAGGTCGGCCACATGAATCTCGGCGCCGGTCGCGTCGCCGTGCCGGACCTGCCGCGAATCGACAACGCCATCGAGGATGGATCGCTCGCCGGGAACCCGGCGCTCGCCGACCTCATGGCCACGTTGAAGAAGACCGGCGGTACCTGCCATCTGATGGGTCTCGCCTCGCCGGGTGGCGTGCATGCGCATCAGGATCACCTGATCGTCCTCGCCAACCTGATCGCCGGCAGCGGCGTGCCGGTGGCGATCCATGCTTTCCTCGACGGCCGCGACATGCCCCCGCGCAGCGCGCTCGAGTGCGTGGCGCATATCGAAGCGGGCCTCAAGCCCGGCCTGCCGATCCGCTTTGCGACCGTCTCCGGGCGCTTCTATCCCATGGATCGCGACAAGCGCTGGGATCGTGTGGCGTTGGCTTACGATGCCATGGTGAACGGCAAGGGAGAGTCGGCCAGGAAGTCCGGGGAAGCGATCGACAAGGGCTACGCGGCCGGCCTCGACGATGAATTCGTCAAGCCGACGGTGATCGAAGGTTACGCCGGCATGAAGGACGGCGACGGCATCCTGATGTTCAACTACCGCTCCGACCGCGCCCGCGAGATCCTGACGGCATTGCTCGATCCGATGTTCGACGGCTTCAAGCGCTCCAGATTCGTGAAGTTCGCGACGGCGGCCGGCATGGTCGAGTACTCGGCCGCACTCAACCCCTTTCTCAAGACGCTGTTTCCGCCTGTTGTGATCAAGATGGGCTTGGGCGAGACGATCTCGAAAGCCGGCCTGAAGCAGTTGCGGATCGCCGAGACCGAGAAGTACGCGCACGTCACGTTCTTCTTCAACGGCGGCGAGGAGCGCGTGTTCGACGGCGAGGAGCGGATCCTCGTGCCCTCGCCCAAGGTCCAGACCTACGACCTGAAGCCCGAGATGAGCGCCCCCGAGGTGACGGACAAGCTCGTCGAGGCGATCGGCTCGGGCAAATTCGACCTGATCGTGGTGAACTACGCCAACACCGACATGGTCGGTCACTCGGGTATTCTTCCCGCCGCCATAAAAGCGGTGGAGGCGGTCGATGCCTGTCTCGGCAGGCTGATGACCGCGGTCAAGAAGGCAGGCGGCGTGCTGTTCGTCACGGCCGACCACGGCAACGCCGAACAGATGTTCGACGAGAATTCGCACCAGAAGCACACACAGCACACTTTGAATCGGGTGCCGGCGTTGCTGTTCAATGCCCCCGCGACCATCCATTCGCTCGCCGACGGCAAGCTGGCCGATGTCGCCCCCACGCTGCTCTCCCTGATGGGCGTGCCTCAACCCGCGGAAATGACCGGAAAATCGCTCCTTTCCGAGGCTTCGCGCCCGGCCGTCCTGGCGACGCCCCGTCCCGCGGTCGCGGCCTCGGCCTGATTTGTGAAGCGTCGTGACCCGTCTGCGCCTTGATCCTGCCAAATACCGACCTGTATCTTGGTCCCAACACCCGAACCCCCGAGTCGCCTGTCCGATGCCGGCCAGCGACATTCCCTGAAAGCAGTCCAATGACCCGTTTGCGCTTCGCTTCCGCCGCCGCGATCCTGGCTTTCCTGGCCGTTCCCATCGCCCTGCCGGCATGGTCCCAGGACAAGGCTGCCCCCAAGCCCGCCGGCGGCGACAAGAGCGAGCTCTACCAGCAGCTCAACCTTTTCGGCGACGTGCTGGAGCGCGTCCGCCGCGACTATGTCGAACCGGCCGATGAAAAGACGCTGATCGAAAACGCCATCAACGGGATGCTGTCGGCACTCGATCCGCACTCGAGCTACATGAACCCCAAGACCTACAAGGACATGCAGGTCCAGACCAAGGGTGAGTTCGGCGGGCTGGGCATCGAGGTCACGATGGAGAACGGGGTCATCAAGGTGGTCTCGCCGATCGACGATACGCCTGCGTCCCGGGCCGGCATTCTGCCGGGCGACCTGATCTTCGCCCTCAATGGCGAGCCGGTGCAGGGGCTGACGCTGCAGGAAGCGGTCGAGAAGATGCGCGGCAAGGTCGGTACGCCGATCAAGATTTCGATCCGTCGCGCCGGCAAGGATCCGTTCGACGTCTCGCTCACCCGCGAGACCATCAAGGTGAAGTCGGTCCGCTATCGCCTCGAAGGCGGCGACATCGGCTATATCCGCGTCACCTCCTTCACCGAGCAGAGCACGTCGGGCGTGCTCGACGCCGTCGAGAAGCTCAAGAAGGAGGCCGGCGGCAAGCTCAAGGGCTTCATCCTCGACCTGCGCAACAATCCTGGTGGGTTGCTCGACCAGGCGATCGCCATGTCCGACGCCTTCCTCGACAAGGGCGAGATCGTCTCGGTCAAGGCGCGCAAGAGCGAGGACGTGCAGCGTTGGAACGCCAAGCCAGGCGACGTCGCGGGCGGCCTGCCCATCGTCGTGCTGGTGAATGGCGGCTCGGCGTCTGCCTCGGAAATCGTGGCCGGTGCCCTGCAGGACCACAAGCGCGCGATCATTCTCGGCACCCGCACCTTCGGCAAGGGCTCGGTGCAGACGATCATGCAGGTAACAGGCGGGGGCGCCATCCGCCTCACGACCGCGCTCTATTTCACGCCGTCGGGACGGTCGATCCAGAAGGAAGGCATCAAGCCCGACATCGACGTCGAACAGGCCAAGATCGAGGCGATCCAACAGCGCAGCAGCTTCCGCGAGGAGAACCTGCGCCGCTCGATCACCAATCCGAACGACAAGCCGGGCGACGCGAAGCCTGAAGCCGCCAAACCCGCGGACAAGCCTGC
This sequence comes from Reyranella sp., assembly GCF_004296935.1. GTDB lineage: Bacteria > Pseudomonadota > Alphaproteobacteria > Reyranellales > Reyranellaceae > Reyranella. The sequence continues at coordinate 4,141 of NZ_SCVH01000106.1, read as the reverse complement.
CGACACCAAGCCGGCGGACAAGAAGGACGAAAAGCCGGCTGCCAGCACCACGCCGGCGCCGTCGGGCGATCCCGACGAGCCGCCGAAGGAAGCCGTGGCCGACTATCAGCTGCTGCGTGCGGCCGACCTGATCCGTGGCATCTCGCTCTACAGCAACCGCGGCAACTGAGCGGCCGGCGGCGGAATGACGCCGTGTCGACCGCCAGGCTGAGGAGTGGAAAACAGCGGGCGCGCGGCGGCCTGATTGCCGCCTACGCGCTCGTTCTCGGGCTGGTCGTCGTTTCCGCCCTGCTGGCTTTCGGTGTCGGCAGCGGCGCGCCGAAAGCCGCCGAGACCGCGACGCCGCGCAAGGTCGTTTCGCTCAAGCTGCCGCCCAAGCCGCCATCGGGCTTTCGAACCCTGGCGCCGGCCGAAGCTGCCGAGATGATCGAAGTGACCGGCGACGGACTGCGCTTGCCGCGGATTTCGTCCGGTGGCTGGATGCCCTGGATCGCCAACTCACGGCGCTTCGATCCCGCCGGTCCACCCGCCCGCATTGGACTGCTTGTGATCAATGTCGGCGCCAGCGAACCGCTGATGCTGCGCGCCATCGACGAGTTGCCGGGCGAGGTGAGCCTTGCCTTCCTGCCCGGCACCCCGGACCTCCCGCGCTGGCTTGCACGGGCGCGGGAACGCGGCCACGAAACCTATCTCATGCTGCCGGCCGAGGACCCCGGCGGTATCGCCGAACGCGGCCTCAAGCCGATCGAGACCTCGGCCGACGTGGCAGAAAACCTGCGCCGCCTGCGCATCGCGATGTCGCGTGGCGAAGGTTATGTCGGCTTCGTCGTCCGCTCTCCGGGCCCCGTTCCGCGGTCGGAGTCGACCGTACGGCCGCTTATCAGGGAGATCGCCGATCGCGGCCTTGCCTTGGTTGAGATCAATCCGACCCCGGATACGGCGATCCTCCACCGCCTGGCCGTAGAATTCGGCGTGGGGTACGCGCGCAGCACCAACATCCTCGACTACAGGCTGGCAAGCGACGGCGTCGCCGGCTCCCTCGACCGTCTCGTCGGCTGGATCGGGGAAAGCGGACCTGATCGCTCGCCGCGGCATGCCTTCGGCGTGATGCAACCGGACAACGAGGCGATCGATGCCATCGTGGCCTGGCGCCGGCAACAGTTGGCGCCGACGACCGTTTCGCTGGTCCCGATCATCGGCCATTTCGAATGCCGGGAGGCCTGCATGACACGCCTGGGCGCCCAGCCGGCGCAGTTGCGCCCATGATGCGCCACCGCCCCGAGTTCTACCGCCCCAACGTCGGGCTGATGCTGATCGCCTCGGACCGCCGCGTGTTCGTCGGCCGCCGCGCAAAGCAGCCCGACGCCTGGCAAATGCCTCAAGGTGGCGTCGATGACGGCGAATCAGCGGTCGAAGCCGCCTGCCGCGAGCTCAAGGAGGAAGTCGGCACGACCAAGGCACTGCTGCTGCGCGAAAGCGCCAAGTGGCTTGCCTACGACGTGCCGGAGGACCAACGGCCGGCCCATTGGAAGGGCCGCTGGCATGGCCAGGCGCAGAAATGGTTTGCCCTCGCCTTCACCGGGACCGACGCCGACATCGACATCGACGCGCACGACCGGGAATTCGAGGCGTGGCAGTGGGTCCCGGCGCGCGACCTGCCGGCGCTGATCGTGCCCTTCAAGCGGCCGGTGTACGAGGCCGTGCTGAAGGAGTTCGCCGATCTGGTGGCGTAGAAGCCTAGGCGCCCGAGGCGGCGAGACGGCTTGCGTTGCGGCGCAGGAACCACAGGCCGACCCGGGTCAGCAGGGCGTTCAGCCAGCCCTGCGGCTGCAGCCCGACGGCTTTCAGGATCATCGCCATGGCGCGTTGGATATGGGTTTGGCGATAGAGCGGATAGGCGCGTCGGGCGTAGGCGCGCATGTAGCGCTTGCGGTCGTAGACAGCCTCGATGGATTCGTTGGCCGCAAAATAGGCATAGGCGAGTTCGTCGTCCTCGCTTTCCTTGAGGCGGCCCCAGCCGATGCGGAGCCGGCCCCAACGGCTCAGGCGATCGCGCTGCAGGCAGCGCCGCAGGTGACCGTAGAAGAGCTTGTAGTGGCGGAACTCATCGGCGGCGATCTTGGCACAGACCTGCTTCAGCACCGGTTCGGCGGTCGCGTCCTTGAGGGCGCTGTAATACGAGCTGGTGCCGGTCTCGACGATGCAGCGCGCCATCATCTCGCCGGCCTGGCTGCCGCGTACCGAGTCGTTGGCATCGAGCGGAAGCTTGTAGCCGTCGCGGAAGCGCTGGAAGGCGGCGTCGAAATCCCAGGCCGGGTCGGCGAGCCTGGCCCAGCGGCCGAGTGCCATGCCGTGCTGGACCTCTTCCACGACCCAGGTGTCGACAGCTTCGATGAACTGCGGGTCGTCGGCGAAGACACGGGCGAGATAGACGCCGTAATCGCTGCCGTTCCGCTCCACCAGGGCCGCGGCCTTGATGTTGCGCAGGATCTCCGGATCGACCTTCGACGCGTCGAACCGATCCCAAGCGATCGTTTCGAGTGTCCAGTTACCCATGATCGAGAACCCTCGGCATTCTGACGCTCAAGCGTAATAAAGCGGCCTCCGGCCCGGCCTTCAAGGGCCGGTCGGTGCACATCTCGACAGAAAATTGCGCGGATGGCCCTCAGAAGACCCGGAGGTCAGCGGCTGGCGTAGTAGGCTTGGGCGCGCCGCAAGTCCTTGGCAACGGCCAGGTTTTTCTGGGCCGTGGCCTTTTCGGCGTCGGTCGAGGCGTCGGTCAGCTCCCGCTCGGCGGCGCGCTCGCGCTCGGCCAGCTGCTCGGGCGTGACCGTCTCGAACGGCAGCGCCTCATCGGCCAGTACCGTGCAGCGCTCCGGCGTTACTTCGGCGAAACCGCCGACCACGAGGAAGCGCTGTTCGGCCTTGCTGCCCTGGAAAACTTCCAGCACGCCGGGACGGACGGTCGAGATCAGGGGCGCGTGGCCGTGAAGGACGCCGAAGTCACCTTCGCTGCCCGGCACCACGACCATGTCGGCCTCGGTCGCGAGCAGTTCGCGCTCGGGCATGACCAGGCGGAAGTTGACCTTGGCCATCGGCTTAGGCCGCCTCGGCCGCGAGCTTCTTGGCCTTGGCAACGGCCTCGTCGATGGTGCCGACCATGTAGAAGGCCGACTCCGGCAGGTCGTCGTACTCGCCCGCGACGATCGCCTTGAAAGCCTTGATCGTGTCCTCGAGCTTCACGAACACGCCCGGGGTGCCGGTGAAGACCTCGGCGACGTGGAACGGCTGGCTGAGGAAGCGCTGCATCTTGCGGGCGCGGGTCACGACCAGCTTGTCCTCTTCGGAAAGCTCGTCCATGCCCAGGATGGCGATGATGTCCTGCAGCGACTTGTACTGCTGCAGCACGCGCTGCACCGAGCGCGCGACGTCGTAGTGCTCCTGGCCGACGATGCGCGGATCGAGCATGCGCGAGGTCGAATCGAGCGGATCGACCGCCGGGAAGATCGCCTGCTCGGCGATCGAGCGGCTGAGCACCGTGGTCGCGTCCAGATGGGCGAACGACGTGGCCGGCGCCGGGTCGGTCAAGTCGTCGGCGGGCACATAGATGGCCTGCACCGAGGTGATCGAGCCCTTCTTGGTCGAGGTGATGCGCTCCTGCAGCGCGCCCATGTCGGTCGACAGAGTCGGCTGATAGCCCACCGCCGACGGGATGCGGCCGAGCAGCGCCGATACCTCGGAGCCCGCCTGGGTGAAGCGGAAGATGTTGTCGACGAAGAACAGCACGTCCTGGCCTTCGACATCGCGGAAATATTCGGCGACGGTGAGGCCCGACAGGCCGACGCGGGCGCGGGCGCCCGGCGGCTCGTTCATCTGGCCGTACACCAGCGCCACTTTGGAACCCGGACCGTCGAGCTTGATGACGCCGCCCTCGATCATCTCGTGATAGAGGTCGTTGCCTTCGCGGGTACGCTCGCCCACTCCGGCGAACACCGACACGCCGCCGTGCGCCTTGGCGACATTGTTGATCAGCTCCATGATCGTCACGGTCTTGCCGACGCCGGCGCCGCCGAACAGGCCGATCTTGCCGCCCTTGGCGTAGGGCGCGAGCAGGTCGATGACCTTGATGCCGGTGACCAGG